>JAPLIB010000015.1 GCA_026389335.1 Cyanobacteriota bacterium
CCCAGCACTCTGAAACACGTACATTGTGACGCTAGCAGGTTCTTCTAAGCCAGAAATGGCTGATTACGCCCCATCTTAACCCGAGATAGTCGCTGGAATCAACTGCCCCACAACGGTTCTGGGTTCCTCAGCAAGCCCTACTTATTGAGGTAACCACTGACAAGGCGCCGATAGGGATTGCGAAATACAATCACACTCGCCCTGATTGGACAGCGCACCGACTTGGCCTTCGCCACTTCCCAGGCGAAATCGGACACGCTGCGGCAGGACGCCTTTGGAGAGGCGCATATCACCATTGAGTCGACCAGGCTGACAAGGGCCCTCGGCGCCATAATATCTCAAAAAGAGTGAGAATTGATTCTATCACTCAATTAGCCCACTTGATCTCTTGGCTTCTGCTGCATCAATCTCGACGACCATGACTTACCGGAAGCCCGCTCGCAAGGCTCAGGACAGCAGATCAAGCCCAAGCAACCCCTATGTATCTGGCCTCCACGAACGAGGAGGTGACGGAATCATGGCGACAACGCATCTGAACCATGGAGCAGAAGCACTTACGGCGCCGGCGCGATTGGAATTAGAATCCTCACTCGGCCCAAAATCCATAGATTCAGACTGAGCCGACGAGCGCTCAAAGTGATTGATTCTGACCATCGCAATCCCAGGCCTTGAGGTAGGATTCCGCTTCCATTCTGTAATGGGCACTCACGGAAGCACGCGTATTGCCTGACCTCAGCTCCCGCAGCTTCGCCTGCACAGCCAAGCGATACCCAACCATCAAAATCGTGAGATAAACACCTCGCCAACCAAATCTGTAGCCACCACCAAAAACGTAGCGTCGCAGCGCCTCACGACATGAGATCGCCAGGGCATAAGGCAGCCAGGCGGCCTTGCCCTGGCGATCGGCCTGGACGGCTTCAATCGTAGTATAACGATTAAGCTTTTCAATAAATTGGGCTATATCAATATAGTTAAAATGGACAATAGCGCCATGTTCGCGGCAATTCAGCCTTCGCTCTCTCGCCCCGGAAGCCACATGAAAAAATCGATGGATATCGGCCGTCACCACAACGGCATCCCGCCTGAATAATCGCATCTGGGCATCTTCATCCGCACCCCAGCCCAGGCCATTGATCGGCTCTCCCAGTAGATAATTAAGGCGTGGAATCCAGCAGATATCAGTCGCGTCATCTGCCACGACTTGCGCCAGAACCCTCGCCAAAGGAAGCGGGATCAGCTCATCGGCATCCAGCACCAGGATCCACTCATGTCGAGCCTGGGCGATCGCAAAAGCTCGGGCCGGATCAGCGAAGCCCAGGCGTTCGTGCATGCACACCCGGGCACCAAAGCGCCGAGCGATCGCAACTGTATCATCATCGCTGTGCATATCGCAAACCAGGATGTCGTCAGCCCAGGCGCTAACCGAACGCAGGGCCTGCGGCAGATTGCATTCCTCATTGAGGGTATGAATCACGACCGTGAGCGGAACGCGGTTGATCACGATTCGATCCTGGCTGCCAACGATTCCGCCTCCATACCCATGGCCGGTTGCACAACCGTGTGGTTGCCAGTCGCGCCGATCTCCTGCGACCCCGAAGCCTCCTCCAGAACCGTGGCCGAACGGCGGGCGCAGAGAACTCGCACCATGGATCGGAAATGGTCATCAACCGTCGCCGGCAAGCCTACCCACAGCGGCCATGCCGCATCGCGACGGGTCAGGCCGATGATCAGCGTGAAACTTTCGCCAATCGCCACCGGATTCGGGAAACCCTGAATCAGCCCCTCAGCTGAACATCCCGGAAAACGCTCCAGGTCCACCTCTCCATGCCAACGCCGCTTGCCTGGGTAAGGATGGCTGAGCAACAGCAGGGGTCGGGGGCTGGCGCCAGGCTGGCGCCACAACAGCTCGACCCCTGGCGAATCAATCAGCAACCCAGCTGCCACCAGGTCTGGCGGCAGCTGGGTTGCTGCAACGGGAAACGGTCCCAGCTCACGACAGACGAAATGGCGGCACCAGGGAGCCCGAAAGGCCACCGCGTCGGAGAACAGATAGATCGGGGTACCTGGCGAGAACTGCTCGGGCCGCAGCGCCCTGGGCTGGTCGCGGTACTGGTCCAGGCCATCATCGAGCAGCAGGATCTGGGGAACACGCGCCAGAATCGCCGCCAGCAACCGTCCCCCCTCCCGGCGGTGGGGGATATAGATCCGGCGCACCAGGCCCAGCCAGCACAGCAGCAATAACAGCAGCAACGTGAGCGGGCCGGCGGGAAGCCAGCCGAGCCCACGACCCCAGACCCAGACGGGCCGGGAGCCAGCCTCCAGCCGTGTCGGTTCATAGAACGCGATCGCCCAATCACGAGGCTGCTCCTGCAGCCTCTGAACCGTGGCCGCGGCCAGATTCACCGCATTGAAGCAGAAATACACATCCAGCGCCGGGCCAAGACGACGCAGCCGCACCGCCATCCTCATCGCCGACGACCGGGCGAGATTGCAGCCCGCAGAGCCTGCATCCGCCCCCTACAGAGGGACAACAGACCTACCGGAAGGTGCATCAATCGCCGGCCGCTGTGCCACCAGAGACGATGCCACCAACGCACCTCCCAGTAACCCCGATGGGACGGAGGCACCAACTTCAGGGGCAACTCGGCGAGAAACACCTCTGGTATCGCCAGGAAGCAGCCCCAGAAGGACATCCGCCGGACGTGGTCAATCTCATCGGCCACCTCCGCCGACAGCTGGGGAAGCGAAGCCGCTTCCACCTGCCACACCCCCGAAGAGAGCTCCCGGTACTCGGAACCCGCCACCCGGCCACTCCAGGGGCAGTGCGCCGCCAGCAACCGATTGCTCAGCCGCGAAGCCCGCATCGCCGCCAGCGCCCTGGATGCCTCCAGGGCATTGAGCCGGCCCGAGCGGCCCTGGCCCGCCCGCTCCGCATCGGAATGGGCGATCACACCGATCCACGCGGCTGGAAGCGTCGCCGCCCCCTGGCCCGTCTGCAGCGCCAGCCGGGCCTGCAGATCTTTGTCGTCGAAGCCGTAGCCGATCAGGTGTTCATTGAACCCCCCCACCGCTGCAAACAACTGGCGCGACATCAGAAACTGGCCCTTGCGCCCCTCGGGGCCGCAACCAAACGCATACCCAGGGGCCTCAGCCGCCCCCTCAGTCACCCTCTCCCGCGACGACGACGGCGGCGGCGGCGGCAGGCCCCACACCTCGTCAACCCAGTCGCGGCCGCCCCCGCCTGGCTTGGGCCAGGCCTCGGTTGGCCAGACCTTTGTTCGCCAGGCCTCCGTTGGCCAGGTATCGGCATCCAGCTTGAGGATCCAATCCCCCGCCGCACGGGATACCGCGAAGTTGTACGCCCGGCACAGGTTCCAGCGGGCCTCCCCTTCCACCCGCAACAGCCGCAGCCGTGGGTCTGCCGGCAGCTCCTGGCGCCGCAGGGGCTGGCGGCTGCTCCAATCGACGATCAGGTGTTCCCCATGGTTGGGCCAGGCCGCCACCTGCGGGGCCGTGACCAGCAGGTGCTGCCGCCGGTTCATGCACACCGTCACGATCGACAGACTCATGAACCCAGTGGCGTGCGGTCCTGAACCAGCCGGTCGCCAAACCAGCCCCGCAGGGCCAGAAGCCCCTGGCGCCCCAGCACCAGGGCCCACACCGGCAACTCCAGCAGGGGGCGAGCGCTATACCACCAGATCCGGTGCCAGATCCGCACCCGCCAGCGGCCAGCGCGCTCGGGCGGAAAGAGGGAATAGGGCAGCACCTCCAGACAGGGTTCTGGAATCGCCAGGAAGAAACCCCAGAAGGTCATGCGGCGGGCGTGATCAATCTCAGCGGCCACACCCGTAGCCAGCCGGGGAATCGTGGCCGCTTCCGCCTGCCACACGCCGGCCGCTCGCTCCAGATACACCGAGCCTGGGGCCCGGCCGCTCCAGGGGCAGTGCGCCGCCAGCAGCCGGTTACTGAGCTGCGAGGCCCGCATCGCCGCCAACCCCCGGGATGCCTCCAGCCAATCCAACCGGCTGGAGCGGCCCTGACCGGCCCGTTCCGCATCGGAATGGGGAATCACGCCAATCCAGGCTTCTGGAAGCTCCGAGGCTGGCTGGCCTGTGTGCACCGCCAGGCGTGCCTGCAGATCCTTGTCGTCGAAGCCGTAGCCGATCAGATGCTCATTGAAGCCACCCACCGCTTCAAACAGCTGGCGCGACATCAGAAACTGGCCCTTGCGCCCCTGCGGGCCGCTGCCGAACGCATAGCCAGGGCCCGCTGGCGCCCCCCCCTCCCGGGGCTGCAGACCCAGAATGTGACGCAGTCCATCCTGCGTGCAGCAGCCTTCCCCGGACCAGGCTGCCGTGGGCCAGGTGTCGGCATCCAGCTTGAGGATCCAGTCTCCCGACGCCCGCGCCACCGCAAAGTTGTAGGCCCGGCACAGGTTCCAGCTCGGTTCGCCCTCCACCCGCAGCAGCCGGATGCGGCCATCGGCGGGCAGCTGCTGCCGCCGCACCGGCACCGCACTGCTCCAGTCAACGATCACGTGCTCCTGATGGCCTGACCAGGCCGCCACCCGCGAGGCCGTGGCTAGCAGGTGCTCCAACCGGTTCATGCACACTGTGACGATGCTCAGGTGCACCGCCGCGCTCCTGGCTGGCTGGCTCAATCCCACAGGCGCATGGCGTCGTCACGGGCGCGATACCACTCGGCCGCCAGCACCCCACCCATGAACGCCTGCTCGCGGAACCAGGGGCCACCAAGGGTCCAGTGCAGCAAGCGGGCCCCCTGGGAGCGGGCCGGATCCTGCACATCCACCAGATGGTTCCAGCGATCGGCCAGGGCACCGATTTCATGGTCGCCGGCCAGCCAGTGGAAGCGATGCAGCTCCAGGCCACTGGCGCTGTTGACGTAGTCGGGAGTGAGTGCCGTGCAGCGCTCACAGTTGAGCAGCATCAGGGAACTCCAATTCTTCTTCGGATACGGACTCTGGGGCTCACCCAGGAACTTCACCGCCTCATTGGGGTTGTGTTCGTGCTGAACGCACTGCACCGCATAGCGATCGTCGCGCTCAGCCCAGAGCTCAGCGATGTCGCCACGGCAGAGCATGTCGCAGTCCATGAAGATGGCCCAGCCCCGATAACCCATCAGCTGGGGCACGAGGAAACGGGTGAAGGAGAAGGCCGTGGCCTGCTTCGGATCCCGTTCGCGCTGAAACACCCCCAGGGCCTCCAGCTGGGGTGTGACGATCGGCGTGATCGCCAGGGGCAGGGAGCTGTGCTGCACCAGGCTGTCGATCAGCACACTGGTGGCGGCCCGTTCCCGTGGGTCATAACCAATGAAAATGGGGATCGGACCAGCGGAGTGGCGCATCGGGGAAGTCGGTTCAAGGGGAGACGGAAGCAACGCCTCGTTCTGCTCCCACGCGGAGCCACGAGCACCAAAGCCAATCTAAGCGCCACCCTTTCGGCCATTCTCCAGGGCTTGCCTAGGCTCAGCCGATGGCTGCTGCCCCCACCCCCACCAACGCTCCGGGGGAACGCACCTCCGCGTTCCTCGCCGGCCTCAACGACGCCCAGCGCCGGGCCGTGGATCACCACACCGGGCCGCTGCTGGTGGTGGCCGGGGCCGGCAGCGGCAAAACCCGCGCCCTCACCCATCGCATCGCCCACCTGATCGGCCACCACGGCGTCGATCCGGGCGAGCTGCTGGCCGTCACCTTCACCAACAAGGCCGCCCGCGAGATGAAGGAGCGGCTGGAGCTGCTGCTGGCTCAGAAGCTGGCCCAGAGCCAGTACGGCCAGCCCTGGAGCACCCTGGGGCAGATCGAGCAGAAAAAGCTGCGCAGCCGCATCTACCGCGAAGTGATCAAGGAGTTGTGGATCGGCACCTTCCACGCCCTGTTTGCCCGGCTGCTGCGCTTTGACATCGACAAGTACAAGGATTCCGAGGGCCTGAGCTGGACCCGCCAATTCTCGATCTACGACGAAAACGACGCCCAGAGCCTGGTCAAGGAGATCGTCACCCAGGAACTGGGCCTCGATCCCAAGCGCTTCGAGCCCAAGAAGGTGCGCTGGGCAATCAGCAACGCCAAGAACCAGGGCTGGCTGCCGGAGGAGATGGAGGCCAAGGCCGAAGGCATGCGCGATCGCAAGATGGCCGAGGCCTACCGCCTCTACCGGCGCGCCCTGGCCGCCAATAACGCCCTCGACTTCGACGACCTGCTGCTGCTGCCGGTGCAGTTGCTGCGCCAGAACGAGCAGGTGCGCGCCTACTGGCATCGCCGCTTCCGCCATGTGCTGGTGGACGAATACCAGGACACCAACCGCACCCAGTACGACCTGATCAAGTTGCTGGTGACGGACGGCAAAGACCCCGAGACCTACGACGACTGGTCCGGGCGCTCGGTGTTCGTGGTGGGCGATGCCGACCAGAGCATCTACAGCTTCCGCGCCGCCGACTTCACGATCCTGATGGGCTTCCAGGACGACTTCGGCGACCGGGCCCCCGACGACACCACCCGCACGATGGTGAAGCTGGAGGAGAACTACCGCTCCACCGCCACGATCCTGGAGGCGGCCAACGCCCTGATCGCCCACAACAGCGAGCGGATCGACAAGGTGCTGCGGCCCACCCGCGGCGAGGGCGAACCGATCAGCCTCACCCGCTGCGACGACGAGATCGCCGAGGCTGAAGCGGTGGTGCATCGCATGCGCATGCTCGATGCCGCCCACCCCGAGCTGCGCTGGGGCGACATGGCCGTGCTGTATCGCACCAATGCCCAGTCGCGGGCGATGGAGGAATCGCTGGTGCGCTGGGGCATCCCCTATCTGGTGGTGGGCGGCCTGCGCTTTTACGACCGCCGCGAGATCAAGGATGTGCTCGCCTACCTCAAGCTGCTGGTGAACCCCGCCGACACCGTCAGCCTGCTGCGGGTGCTGAACACGCCCAAGCGGGGCATCGGCAAAACCACGATCGAGCGGCTCACCGATGCATCCAGTCAGCTGGGCATCCCCCTCTGGGATGTGGTGAGCGACGCCGAGGCGGTGCGCTCCCTCGGCGGCCGCTCGGCCAAGGGGCTGCTGCAATTCCACGAATTGGTATGTGATCTGCAGCGCCGCGCCCAGGAGGCGCCTCCCTCCGAGCTGGTGCAGCGGGTGATGGAGCAGAGCGGTTATGTGGCTGAATTGCTGGCCGAAGGCTCCGATGAGGCTGAAGACCGGCGCCGCAACCTGGGGGAACTGGTCAACGCCGCCCTCCAGTACCAGGAGGAGAACGAGGAGGGCAGCCTGGAGGATTTCCTCGCCTCAGCGGCTCTCGCCAGCGACGCCGACAGCAAGGACACCCAGCAGGACCGGGTCACCCTGATGACCCTGCACGCCAGCAAAGGACTGGAGTTCCCGGTGGTGTTCCTGGTGGGGATGGAGCAGGGGCTCTTCCCCAGCTACCGCTCCCTCGATGACCCCGCCTCGCTGGAAGAGGAACGGCGCCTCTGCTATGTGGGGCTCACCCGCGCCAAGGAGCGCCTGTTTCTCTCCCACGCCTGCGAGCGGCGCCTCTGGGGCGGCATGCGCGAGCCGGCGGTGCCGTCGGTGTTTCTCTCCGAGCTGCCCAGCGAGCTGCTCCAGGGCGACATCCCCCACAGCGGTGGCGCCGCCATCCGGCGTGAGCAGCGCCTCGATCGGCTCACCCGCGTCGACCGCCCCGAGAGCCGGCGGGTGGAGAGCGGCGGTGAGGCCGGAGCCCCGAGCAACGCCGTGCGCCGCCGTGGCCCGGCCCCCAGCTGGGCGGTGGGCGACCGCCTGCGCCACGCCAGCTTCGGCGAAGGCCAGATCACCCACCTGTTCGGCAGCGGCGAGAAAATCTCGATTGCGGTGAAGTTCGAGGGCATGGGGCCGAAGATCCTCGATCCGCGGCTGGCACCGATCGAAGCGCTGCCCTCATGACCCTCGCGACGGCCCCCTCCTCCGCGAGCGGGCAAGCGGCAGAGCCCCTGCGGATTCTGGTGGCCACCGGTGGCCTGATCCACCTGGTGCACCAGCTGGCCGTGGTGGTGGCGTTGCCTGAGGTGGCGGCCCTGCTCGCCGGCCGCAACGCCAGTGGCCCTGTTGCAGCACCCACCATTGGTGTCTGGCTCACCGGTGTGATCCGCAACGACCCCAGCGCCCTGGCAGCCCTGGAAACGGCGATCGAACGCTGGCTGGTGCTGCTGCGCCGCCAGCGACCCGCCGACTTCGGCGCCATTCACCTGCTGCCCCAGGGACCCGGGGGCGCAGCGGAGGGCTGGGAGCTCCTCTGCCTCAACAACCAGTGGCAACAGCTGCAGCGCCAGCCCCTGGAGCTGCCATCGATCCGGCAGCTCGTGGTCTGCGGCGATGGCCTGGGGATTTATTACCGCTGCGCCCGGGAGTTGCGGGCGATCCTGCCCAGCCTGCTGAACCGACCGATTGCCGAACCCGAACGCCAGGTGCGCTATGTCCTCAGCGGCCGCCAGCCCCTCTGGCACCGCCCGCCCAGGAGGGTGATCCAGGCCCCCCTGGAGGACCGTGCCCAGCTGTTTGAGCTGCTGGTGCAGAGCCAGCGCGCGGCCGCCCAGCCGCTGCTGGAGTTCTGCCTCACCGCCACCGACGCCCAGCGCCCCCTGTGGATCTGCTCGGTTCCGAACCTGGCCCACCAGTTCAGCGGTCGCCGCATCCCGTTCTCGGTGCTGGTGAGCTGGCAGCGCCAACTGCAACGCCAGCAAGGCTTCGATCCCACCCGGGACCGGCTGCTGCTGATCGACCATCCCAAGGCGCCGGTGGACGGCAGCTTCGGCACCATCAAGCTGCCCTGGCTGGCGGGTCCACTGCGCTCCGCCGTGAGCCTGGAGGTGATGGTGCGGCTGCTGGAGGAGCGCCGACCGGGAGGGCGCATCGTCGTGGCGGGGCTCACCTCAGCGCTCTATGGCGTGCGCCAGCTCACCACGGCCGAAGTGAGCTGGCTGGGCCTGGCCCCCCTCTGGCGCCACAACCCGCTCTACCGCCGCCAGCCGCTTGAGTTTCTGCATCGCTGCCTGAGGGCGTCACGCATGGCCTGGCTCACCAACTCCGGCCCCCTCCAACCGGGACAGCGGGGTGACAAGCGCTACTGAGCGCTCAGTAGCGCACCTGCCAGGGCCAGCGATCAGGCAGACAGAGGAAATTGTCATCCAAGCCACATTCCAGACTGCCCGAAGTCAACAAACGGCCCTCCAACCAGTACTGGAAGGTCATATACATCACCGGCAGCAGACACCAATAAGCCCGGTACCGATTGAGCCAGGAAAGATAAATAATTAACAAGAAAACAGCAACACCATCAGCGAAGCGGCAGGTGACCTGAGGCAGCCAGAGATACACAATCGACTGCTGGATTCCGATATAAATCAGACCGAACCCTGCCAACAGTTGGGTGAGCGGGCAAAGCAGCAGCAGCCGTGGATCCAGCCGGCGCTGCAGGCAGGCCAGGAGCAACCCAACCGCCATAGCCCACTGCAAACGGCCGACACGACGGCTGAGGGGGTATTGGTTGAAGTACTCCTCCCGGGAATAATCCTGTAGCCGATCCCAGGCAATTGGCGCCGCCATCAGGAACAAAGCCAACAAAATCAGCAGGGCGACGACCAGCGGCCAGCGGCGGCGCAGATCACTCCGGCGAAAAAGCGCGCGCCGCTGGCGCAGATCGCTTACCACCTCCGGCAGCCTCTGCAGCCAGGGCAACAGGCTGATCGGCAGATTCAGCACGAAGGTGTTGTGGCTGATGGCCGAAAGCAGTATTCCCAGACCGACCCAACGACGGTCAAGCTGGACCAGTCTCGCCCCCTGCAACAGCAGCGGCAGCAGCAGCAACACCGCCAGAGCCTGTCGGGAATGGGCGTTCTGCATGAACCCCCGCAGCATCGGACTGCAGGTGAGCACCAGGGCCCACCAACCGGCCCACGGTCGGGCACGCCAGGTGCAGGCCAACAGAATCGCCGCCGCCGCGTACCCGCTCACCACCAGACCATGCACCATCGCCATCCGATAAGGCAGCCACAACAGCAGCGGCCGCAGCAGGCGCCAGAGCAGCTCCGGTGGCGCCCGATCCGGATCCCACTCCAGGTAGTGGGAGAAGCGGGTGGTGTCGCTGGTGCCCCAGCTGCCAAGGGTGAAGAACACCAGCGTCAGCAGCAACAGCAGCACCACGGCCGCACGCCACAGGTACCAGCGCCGCTGGACCCCGGCCCAGTGGATGGCGATCGCCAGGATCCCCTGGGCGAAGAACAACGACGTCATCGCCTGAGGAGCCACCATGAACTGGTCGATCCGGAAGGGGGCCGTGAGCGGGAATGCCGGATTGATGATCATCCAGGGACAACAACTGATCAGAGAATGCGTAGGCAGGATCGCAGAGGCTGGCCAGAAAATCAGCAACGATCACGGTCCTGATCCATAGCGCACCTGCCAGGGCCAGCGGTCCGGGATGCAGAGGAACTCATCATCCAGGCCACAGTTCAGCACCAATGAGCCCAGCAGACTGCCCAGCAGCCAGGCCTCAAGCGTGACAGCCAAGGCCGGCACCCCCGCCCAGCAGCAACGCTGCCGCTGCAGCCAGCCCAGCCAGAGGATCAACAGGTAGAAGCCCACGGCATCGACCAGGCGGCTGGTGATCGGCGCCAGCAGCTGCCAGCGCAGAGATTGCTGCAGCAGCCAGAAGAGCAGGGCCAAGATCGCCACAGAACGACTGCGGTCGCAGGCCAGCAACTGCCGCCAGCCCAAGCGCCGCTGCCTGCAGGCCAGCAGCACCCCCAAGGCCATGGCCAGCTGGAGACGGATCACCTCGGGCCGCAGGGCGTAGGTGGGGAAATAACTCTCCTGGGAGCTGTAGACCCGCAGCTTCTCCAAGGCCATCGGGGCTGCCAATCCCAGCAGCAGCAGAGCGGCCACAGCCGGCAGCAGCAACGGCCAGCGCCAGCGCAGCCCGGAACGGGCCGCCGCCAGCCGGGGCGCCAGGGCCAGGGCCAGGGTGAGCGGAAAACTGGTGTGCACCGTGGCCGCCAGGCCGGTGGACAGGGCCAGATGCCAGCGGTCCAGGTTGGCCAGGCGGGCGGCCCAGAGCAGCAGGGGCAGCAGCAGCAGGGTCATCAGGGCCTGACGGCTGACCCCGTTCTGCAGGAAGTTGCGCAACAGCGGGCTGCAGACGATCAGCAGGCTCCACCAGCCGCCCCAGGTCCAGACCCGCCAATGGCGAGCCAGCAGCAGTGGAGCGGCGGCATAGCCGGCCGCCACCAGACCATGCACCATCGCCATCCGATACGGCAGACGCATCACCAGCGGTGCCACCAAGGCCCAGAAGGGCTCGCCCCGCACCCGGGAGAGATCGAAGGCCAGGTAATAGGAGAGCTTGGTGGTGTCGCTGTTGCCCCAGCTGCCCAGGGTGAAGAACAGGGCCACCAGGGCCAGCAGCAGCAGGGCCAGGCCGTTCCAGAGCCGGAGACGCTCCCGCCGGGCGGCCCAGCTCATCAGGCCCGCGAGCAGCACCTGGGAGCAGAAGAGCAGCGCCATCTGCAGCGGAGCTGCCATGACCTGATCGATCCGGAACGGGGCAATGGTGGGAAAGGGCGCGATCGACGTGAGCCCCGCCAGGGCATTGAACGGCGGCATCAGGCGCGCCGGGGCTCCCGAAGCCCGGGCCCGTGGCCTGTCAGCAACCCCCTCAGCTCCGTCGCCGGGCGCAGGCAGTCGAAGCCCCAGTAGGGATCCAGCAGCTCGCGCACAGCAGCGGCCGCAGCACCGGGATCGGCTAACGCCAGCCGGGCCGAGAGTTCGGCACTGAGCCGCTGGCGCTCGCTCCACTCGGCAGCCTCCTCCTCGGCCTTGGCGCCGCTGAGACCGGAGAGATCCTGCTCGGCCGCCACCGGCAACCAGTGCAGGCGCTTGTCCAGGGCCACGCCGTAGCCCAGATGGGTGCCGAAGGCATTGCTCACCAGCCCGTCACTGAGTTCCAGCAGGGTGCGCAGGGCATCGAGGAACCAGGGATTGGAGCGATGGCCATTGCAGGCCACGATCCACCGCGGCGGCAGCTCCGGCAACTGGGGATCCTTCCAGTGCCGCAGCCAGATCACCGAGCGATAGCCGCCCCTGGCAGCCTGCTGGGCCACAGCCTCGATGCAGGCCCCCTGATCCATGCGGCGCTCCACCTGGTCCCAGCTGTGGGCCAGCACCACCAGCAGGGTGGGACCGAGCTGTTGACGCAAGCTGGCAATCTCCGCCGCCGCCAGCAACGGCTGGGCATAGGCGATCCAGGGGCCGATCGGCTCGGCGGGCAGGCCGAAGCGCTCCTGCAACCAGTCGGCCCGCAGGGGGCCCATGCAGAGATAGCCGCGGCTCCAGCCACGGGGACGCTCGAATGTGGCACTGGAGCTCACCTTGAGCCCATGCTCCAGCAGCCAGGGCAAGGGAGCACCGAGTAGCGGCAATCCCGCGTGGCGCTTGATCTGAATGTCGTGGCCATAGTGATGGGAGGAGTTCTCCAGCTCACGCCGGGCTGGGCTGAAAAAAGGCTTGCGAGCAGCGGCGTCATGGAAAGCGCCGTTGTCCCAGAGCACGGCGCTCACCTGGGGGGCCAGGGGACGCCCCGCAAAGGCCTGCTGCACCAGGCCGCGATAGGCGGCCAGGGCCATCCACTGATCACGATCGAGGGCAGCCAGGCGAGAAAGCGGTGCCAGACGGCCGCCGCGGATGGCGCTGCGAATCCCCTGGCGGAGGCGGGCCTTCACCCCCAGCTTGCCTTCAGCCATGGGACCACCTCCCGGCCCCAAACCCTGCTGTTGAGGGGCGCTCAATCATTGCGATCCCGCCAGCCCTGATCCGCCAGCCGCCGCCAGTCCCCCCGCACCCGCAGGATTTCATCGGCCAGGCGCCGCACCGCCCCATCGCCGCCGTTGCGATCCAGCACCCAGTCGGCACGGCGCCGCAGGGGCTGCACCGCATCAGCCGTGGCGATCAGCAGGCCCACGGCGGGGCGCACCGCCAGATCGTTGAGGTCATCGCCCACAAAGGCCGTGTGGGCGGCCGCCATCCCCAGGCTCACCTGCAGCGCCGCCAGCGCCGCCGGCTTGTCCTTAACGCCCGTGAGCACATGGCGAATACCCAGATAGCGGGCCCGCTGCTCCGTGGCGCCACTCTTGCCACCGCTCAGCCAGGCCACCTCCACGCCGGCCTGCTGCAGCAGCCGGATGCCGAGGCCATCCCGGACGTCAAAGCGCTTGATCACTTCCCCCGTTTCCGTGGTCCAGAGGCCGCCATCGGTGAGCACACCATCGACATCCAGCACCAGCAGCTGCAGCTCGCCCAGCTGGGAGCGGCAGCGGCGATAACCGCTGGCATGGCGCCAAAAGCGATGGAACTGCTGGATCACGGGGGATCGCCGCCGGGGGACTGAACTCAGAGGGTGCTCACGGCCACACCCGGCTCCAGGGTGGCGCGGATTGCCAGCAGCTGCTCCAGCAGGGTCTCAAGGCGATGCAGCGGCACCATGTTCGGCCCATCGCTGAGAGCCTTGTCGGGATCGGGGTGCACCTCCATGAACAGGCCATCCACACCCACGGCCACCGCCGCCCGGGCCAGGGGGGCCACAAACTCACGCTGACCGCCCGTGGTGGCGCCCAGGCCACCGGGCTGCTGCACCGAATGGGTGGCATCGAAGATCACCGGGCAGCCCAGATCACGGAGCTGGGGCAGGCTGCGGTAATCCACCACGAGCGTGTTGTAGCCGAAGCAGCTGCCCCGTTCGGTGAGCCAGAGGTTCTGAGCGCCGGCATCGCGCAACTTCTTCACCACCTGGGCCATATCCCAGGGAGCCAGGAACTGGCCCTTTTTGACATTGATCACTTTGTCGGTGCCGGCGGTGGCCGCAGCCGCGGCCAACAGCAGATCACTCTGGCGGCAGAGAAAGGCCGGGATCTGCAACACGTCCACCACCTCGGCCACCGCTGCCGCCTGGTGGCTTTCATGGATATCGGTGAGCAGCCGCAGGCCATAGCGCTGCTTCACTTCCGCCAGCAAAGCCAAGCCTTGCTGCACGCCAGGGCCGCGGAAGGAGCTGCCGGAGCTGCGATTGGCCTTGTCGAAACTGGCTTTGAAGATGTACTCGATCCCCAGACGATCGGTGATCTGCTGGACCCGTTCGGCAATCTCAAAAACCAGATCTCTGCTCTCGATGACGCAGGGACCTGCCACCAGGATCAAAGACATGAGATCACGGAGGACATTTCTGAATCAGAGCTTAGACGAAGGAGATCTTCTGACCAGCCAGGAATCTGCGCTCCGGGAGCCAGTCAATTCACCAGACGCCGCTCGAGAGAAGCGAGATCATGGAACGTATCAGAACGGTGCTGCAGCTCTTCGAAGGTGCCGAAAGCCTTGATCCGACCGCGTTCAAACTCATAGATACGATCACAGCGCATCACCGTGGACAAGCGATGGGCGATCACCACAGTTGTGCAACGACGGCCAATCACCTCAAGGGCCTGAATGATTTCACTTTCGGTGCGATTGTCGAGGGCGCTGGTGGCTTCATCCAGCAACAGGAACTGGGAGCGACGATAAAAAGAACGGGCCAGGGCCAGCCGCTGCCGCTGGCCACCGGAAAGCTGCAGACCGTTCTCACCGATCGGCGTATGCAGGCCATAGGGAAGTTCACTGACAAACTCAACCAACTGGGCTGCCTCCAGGGCTGTCCACACTTCGTCCTGTTCCACATCCACTTCGTTCTTGCCGAAAGCCACATTCTCCAACACGCTCGAATCAAGCAGGTTGATGAACTGGGGAACTTGGGAGCAACAGGCCCGCCAGGCGGGCACATCCTGTTCAGAAACCGGAATACCATCGAGGGTGAGGGCACCGCGACTGGGATCCAGCAGGGCCAGCAGAATCTGGGCCGTGGTGGTTTTGCCGCTGCCTGTGGAGCCCACAAACGCCACCCGAGAACCGACTGGAATCGAGAGGTCAACGCCGCGAAGCACCGGCTCTTCCGAGCCTGGATAGGAATACCAGACATCGCGCAGACCGATCGAACGCTTGGGGAAGACCCCCAGGGGACTGGGCACACCGGGGTCACCAAGCGCCGGCCTTCGGGCGGGCAAGCGCAAGTATTCCAGCGTTGTGTCAATAACCGGCAACCCACCGCGCAGTTGATTCAACGAAGAAAAGAAGTCCTGCAGGGGCGGAGTGAGGCGCAACGCCGCCACAGCAAGAGAGGCGAGGAAGGGCAGGATGGCGCGGATATCGGAGCGATCACCACTGAGCAGGGCCGGAACAGCACCGAAGGCAAAGATCAGAGTGATGCCGAGGGGTTCAATCAGGGCCCTGGGAATTGTGGGCAATAGCTCCGTGGTCCAGGCATAACTCTTGGCTTTTTCACCGGTGCGAACAAAAGCGTCGCGGAAGTGATCCTCAGAAGCGGTGAGCTTGATATCGCGAATCGAACTAAGTGACTCCAATAAAATATGAGTCGCCCTCGACTCCAGTCGCAACTTTTGCCTGGAAGCATGGCGCAAGTAGGGAGTGAT
The DNA here is from genome assembly GCA_026389335.1 of Cyanobacteriota bacterium. GTDB lineage: Bacteria > Cyanobacteriota > Cyanobacteriia > PCC-6307 > Cyanobiaceae > Cyanobium. The sequence goes on from JAPLIB010000015.1 coordinate 15,560, forward strand.
AAGTTGAGATATAACAAGATAAGAAAAAACAAGACTAACAATCAGCACCACAGCCGACCACCGACCGATTACTAGAATGCCGAGCGAAAGCAGCACGATCGAAAAAACACTTCCAACCATCTTGAGCAGTGGATTGACAACCGAATTGGAAGTCTTTTTAATATGGCTCAACACCATCGTCGACAACTTTGCCGTGCTCTTGGTGAGGTGATATTCATAACCTTGAGCCAGCACATTGGCATGGATCTGGTTGGAGAGATCGATCCAGACCTGTGCTGTCAGACGTTGCTGCAGAAACTGAAGGCCAAGCTTGCCAAAGGAACCAATCCAGGACAACAAAGCAAAAATGGCGATCAGCCAGAGGCCCTGATCCACCGAATCGCCGCCAAAAACCTTCACACCCGGCACCCCGTCACCCAGATGCCCCCCCACCAGGGCGCCCATCAGCCGAGCGATCACCGCCACAGAGGCCAGATCGACAAAACCTGGAATGACTGAGGCAGCGACCACCCATTGCAGCTGGCTGATGCGTCCCGATGGCAGATAGGCCATCAGAGCGCGCAGCTGTCGATAGGTTCGGCTCCTGGAGAGCAGATTCAAGCGCCCGGCTGGCCCATCACTCCGTAACGAGGTTATGGCGGCCAGCCCCGAATTCAGCCGCCAGCGGGCCAGCGCGGCAGCCGCCCTCCCAACTGCTGCCGCAGCCGCCCCCACCCTTGCTCCAGCCGAATCCGCCAGGTGGGTCGCCGCTGCAGGGGCACCACACCAAGCCCAAAGCACCGTTCCCAATGGCCATCCAGCATCTCCAGCGCAGCGCGCCAGCGCTCCAGCAGCACCGGTTCGGAGCAGGCCTCCAGCAATGGCGTCAACCGACTGGCGGGCGGTTGCCAGGCCTGGGGCTGGGCCACCGCCGCGGTGATGCGCTCAAGGTCCATCTCCAGGCTGCCGCAGCCGAGCTGATGGCCCACCAGGCCGGGATCGAGGCTGTCGGCTAGGGCATGGTTGAGGCTGCTGAACACCACACAACCGCAGGCGAGGGCCTCGATCGGCGGCAACCCAAAACCCTCGCTGACGCCGCGGGCCCGCCAGTAGTCGGCCGAGTCGTAGAGCACCACCGTGGCGCTGTTGAACAGGCCGACCAGATCCTCCACCCAGCCCTTCTGCACCTCCACCGCCAGCCCCCGCCGCCGCAGGGCCGGCACCAGCTGCTCCAGCACATAGGCGCTGCTCTTGCGCTGCTGCACCAGCACGTCGATCGGGCGGCGCAGCCGCGGGTCGTCGCCCCTGGCCCCCCGATTCAGCCACATCGGCTCCAGGGCATTGGGCACCAGTAGCAAAGGATTGCGGGGCGCCCGATCGCCCCAGTAGCCGAGGGTGTTACGACTCACCGCCAGCACCGGCACCCCCGCCGGCAGATCGAAGCCATAGCCGCTGCTGTGGGCGTGATAGGCCGCCGGGCGCCCGCGCAGGCGCCGCAGCAGCCAGGGCACATCAAAGCCCCAGCTGACAATCCACAGGGCCGGACCCGGTGCCGGCTCGCTCTGCAGCAGGTCGGCGAGGAAGGGATGGCCCTCCTCCCGCTGGCGGTAAGTGACCACCTCGGCACAGCGCAGGCCAGCCACCAGCCGGGCACTCTGCAACTCCACCAGCAAACCGCCGCAGCGGAAGCGACCGCTGGTGCCTGGAACAAGGAAACGGACGGGGCGCAAGCTCAGGCGGCGACGACCTCGGTGCTACCAGAGCGCTGACGGCGGGTGAGGAAGCCGAACAGCACCTTGCCGATCGCCGCGATCAGATTGCCCTCCAGCTCCTGGAACATCAGCATGTTGCAGTGGAAGGCCTCATTCGCCTCCTCAACAATGCGATCGGCCATCGCCTGATCAATCGGCAGGGAATCGAGGGTGAGGCGATAATTAGCCTTGAAGGCTTTCTCATCGGCAATGGCGTCGAACTCATAGAAGCGCAGGCCATCGTGCTCGCCCAGGTTCATCGCCTTCTGGGCAATGTTCTTGAGAATCTGGCCGCCGGAGAGATCGCCGATGTAACGGGTGTAGTGGTGGCCCACCAGCAGCTCAGGCGACTCCTTCGCCACCCGATGGAGGCGGGCCACATAGGCCTGGGCACCCGGGGTAGCCCGGATCAGGTTGCGCCAGTCGCCCCCGAAGTAGAAGGCCAGATCATGCTCCAGCGACTCACGCCGGTTGAGGGCCGGGGAATTGATCGCTCCCACCACGGGGTGATCGGCGAGACGGCCGAGCTCCTCCTCCATGGCGCTATAGACGAACCAGAGATCGGCCACCAGCGTGCGGTAACTGGCCTTATCGACCACCCCCTTGAGGAAGCAGCTCACAAAGCCGGTGTTTTCGGCCATGGTGTGGGCCTTCTTCGTTCCCTCACGCAGTTGGGAAGCCAGGGCGACAGGCATCGGTCCTCGAGGTGGCACGGGCAGACGATCTAAAGTAGAGGTGGATTTCGCAGCAACGGCGACAAGATTGCGAAGGGTTACGTGGGCGGGCACTGTGCGCTGCAGGCCGCGACGCACCAGCCTCGCCATGGTCACAGGCCGGCAACGGTGCCGCTGGCCGGTGATCCGGGCCGAGGAAATCCTGGCTGAGGCTAGGCCGCCTGAGGGTTTGAGCCGGCAGCTGCATGGTCGCTACCAAACAGCTGGAACAGTTCCCGGCAGATTCGACGCAGGCGCTCGCTCACCTCGGTCTGGGGCAGGTGAGAGCCGGAGGGACACCAGTCGCCGACTGTGGCCAGGCGCCAGCGCTCGGATTCATAGGTGAGGCCGCGGATCAACACCCCCAGCAGGCGCGGGCGCCCATCCCCCTGGCTGGCTGGCCGTTCCAACCGCAGCTGCACCAGCAGGGTTCGGCACTGCAGCCGGGGACTCCAGCCAGGAAAGTGGAAGGAGAGATCCAGGGATTCACTTTCCTGAAAAGCCCGGGTCAGGGGGTCGTCGCGCCAGGGTTGGAGGTTGGCGCGGGCGTCAGGGAAATGCTCGCGAAACAGGCTGGCCACCGAGGCAATGGCCTGGGCCAGTTCCAGGGATCGGGCCTGATCGGCGGCGTTCATGCGCTCCATCCTGGAGGCAGTCGAACGGGTTCGTCGCCGCGATCGGCAGTTGCGAACAAGCGCAGGCCGCCGCCGGAGCTGAGCTGAACCGTCAAGGGCCCACGGGCCAGCCCCAGCACAGTGACCGGCCGCGGCGCCGATCACCACAAACCTTCCAGGGCTGGACCCAGACATAGGCTCGCGACAGCATTGCTGCCATCCATGGCCACCTACGAGAAGCTCACCGCCCCCAGCCACGGCACCGCCATCCGCTTCGAGTACGGCCAGCCGGTGGTGCCGAGCGACCCGATCATCCCCTTCATCCGTGGCGATGGCACCGGGGTGGACATCTGGCCCGCCACGCAGCGGGTGCTGGATGCGGCCGTGGCCAAGGCCTACGGCGACGAGCGCCGCATCGAGTGGTTCAAGGTGTACGCCGGCGACGAAGCCTGCGAGCTCTACGGCATTTACCAGTACCTGCCCCAGGACACCCTCACCGCGATCGAGACCTATGGGGTGGCGATCAAGGGCCCGCTGACGACGCCGATCGGCGGTGGCATCCGCTCGCTGAATGTGGCCCTGCGCCAGATCTTCGATCTCTACTGCTGCGTGCGCCCCTGCCGCTATTACGAGGGCACCCCCAGCCCCCACAAGCGCCCCCAGGATCTGGACGTGATCGTCTATCGGGAGAACACCGAAGACATCTACATGGGCATCGAGTGGGAGGCCAGCGATCCGGTCTGCCTGGAGCTGATTCAGCACCTCAATGACGTGGTGATTCCGGCCAACGGCAAGCTCGGCAAGCGCCGCATTCCCGAAGGCTCCGGCATCGGCATCAAGCCGGTGAGCAAGCACGGCAGCCAGCGCCACATCCGCAAAGCGATCCAGCACGCTTTGAAGCTGGAGGGCGACAAGCGCCACGTCACCCTGGTGCACAAGGGCAACATCATGAAGTTCACGGAAGGGGCCTTCCGAGACTGGGGCTATGAGCTGGCCACCAGTGAATTCCGCTCCGACTGCGTCACTGAGCGGGAAAGCTGGATCCTCGGCAACCTCGAAGCCGATCCAGGCCAGAGCATCGAGGCCAATGCCCGCTTGATTGAACCCGGCTACGACAGCCTCACGCCCGAGAAGAAGGCCGCTGTCGATGCGGAAGTCCGGGGCGTGCTCGAGGCCATCGGCGCCAGCCACGGCAACGGCCAGTGGCAGCAGATGGTGCTGGTTGATGACCGCATCGCCGACAGCATCTTTCAGCAGATCCAGACCCGCCCGGCCGACTATTCGGTGCTCGCCACCTTGAACCTCAACGGCGACTACATCTCCGATGCGGCCGCCGCCGTCGTCGGCGGCCTCGGCATGGCCCCCGGCGCCAACATCGGCGATAACGCCGCCATCTTCGAGGCCACCCACGGCACCGCGCCCAAGCACGCCGGCCTCGATCGCATCAATCCCGGCTCGGTGATTCTTTCCGGCGTGATGATGCTCGAGTTCATGGGCTGGCAAGAGGCGGCGGACCTGATCACCGCCGGCCTCAGCGCTGCGGTTGCCCATGGCGAGGTCACCTACGACCTGGCCCGCCTGATGGAACCGCGGGTGGAACCGGTGAGCTGCTCGGGCTTCGCCGAGGCGGTGGTGCGCCACTTCGGCGGCTGAGGTCCCGCACGCCATCGGCCGTGGCCCCAGACCTTGGAGGCAACGCAATCGCGCCGGAAGCCGGGCTGTGCAGCACGGTCATTAGACCGACCAAAAGCATGGTTCAGATCGATCTGCGACCAGAACTCAGCAATGCTTTCGCTGCAGAGGAGATTCAATCAATTCGCAATCAGGAGGGAACCGCAGTGCCTGAATCGCGACGTGCTGGCTTAAGCAGATCTGCTGCGCAGCAATCAATCTCGGTCGCCAGACATCCCTGAAGCGCAGTCCAGGCGAAAGCAGTCCAGGCGAAAGCGGTCCAACCGCACTGAACCTGAGACCAGCCTGGGCGACGGCCTGGGGCAGGCGCGGAATTCCGATCAGAACGGGCTGCGGGCACCACGCTCCTGGCCAGGTGAGGTCTGCCCTCCTGAACCACCGGCGACCGTCGGGTCCCCCGGCCGCGAGCTCGGTAAGGTCGTTTTGAACCGGCTTTTCCCCTGCGCCCCATGACCCAGCCGGGCACACCGGGTGCCCCAGGTACGGGCGAGGTCCCGGCAGCGACGCATCCGCCCCCAGTGATCAGCTACCGGCCTGAAATCGACGGGCTGCGGGCCCTGGCGGTGTTGCTCGTGATCGGCCATCACCTCGGCGGCGAAGCCAGCTTTCTGCCCAGCGGTTTCCTCGGGGTCGACATTTTTTTCGTGATCTCGGGCTACGTGATCACCGCTTCGATCCTGCGGCACGGAGCCCAGCCCCTGAAGCCCTTCCTGCTGGGCTTCTACCGGCGGCGACTGCAACGGCTGGCCCCCGCCCTGGTGGCCTGCGTGGCCGTGACCGCCCTGCTCAGCTGCCTGGTGATCCCAGATCCCGGCCCCTCGCTGCGCACGGGCGCCGCGGCCCTGTTCGGCCTCTCCAACATCGAGCTGCACCGCCAGGCCGGCGACTACTTCGGCACCGATGCCGCCCTCAACACCTTCACCCAGACCTGGTCGCTGGGGGTGGAGGAGCAGTTCTATCTGGGCTACCCACTGCTGGCCTGGGGGCTGGGACTCGGCCAGGGGGGACGCCGCGGCCGACCCCACCGGTTCCGCCTGATGCTGTGGCTGGTGGTCGCCCTGTCGCTGGGCTGGTTTCTGCTGCTGGCCAGCCGCGATCCAGGCGCCGCCTACCTGCTCACCCCCGGCCGGCTGTGGGAGCTGGCGGCGGGAGCGCTGCTGGTGCCGCTGGGGCGAGAGAACGGCCAGCCAGCCCGCTCTCACCCCAATCGACCGGCTCCAGCACCTGAGGAACCACCGCCGGCGCTCCTGAACGCCACTGTTCGGCTCGGGCCATGGTGGTCGGCGGCCTGGCCGCCTGCAGCCGCGTTGCCCCTGGCCGTCCTGCTGCTGCTGACCCTGGCCCCCAAGCAGACGTTCGCCCTCACCACCCCCCTGGCGGTGGCCGCCACCGCCCTGCTGATCACGGCGGCCGCCAGGCCCGGTGCGGTGCAGCAGCTGCTGCGCACCCCCTGGCTGCGCCATCTCGGCCTGATCTCCTATTCGCTCTACCTGTGGCACTGGAGCGTGATCAGCCTCAGCCGCTGGACGATCGGCCTGCACGCCTGGTCGCTGCCACTGCAACTGCTGGCGATGCTGGCGTTAGCCGAAGCCTCCTACCGGTTGGTGGAACAGCCGCTGCGGCGGCGGCCCTGGGCCCGCAGCGACGGCCAGACCGTGCTGCGGGGCGTTGTAGTGACAGGGGTGTTGAGCGGCCTGCTGGCCTGGCTGGCCCTGGGGGCCGGGGGGCGCCAGCTGTACGCCGGCGAACGCACCGCCACCGTGCGCGAGCAACTGGCCAGGCAAGCCGTGGCCGGCACCCGTATCAGCAATCCGCTCTGCCATCGCGATGCGGACGACCAAACCAATCGCCAGGCGATCAACCAGCTCGCCCGCGACTGCAGCGCCGCCGCCCAAGGCGGCCGGCCGACTCTGTTTGTGGCGGGAGACAGCCATGCTTCGGCCCTGCTGCCTCTGGAGTCGGAGCTGCACCGCCTGGGCTATGGCAGCGGCCATCTGAGCATGAACGGCTGCCCCTTCCCCGCCACTCCGCACGGCACCACCAAGCCGGCCTGCGGCCCCTTCCAGCGCACCTGGGCCGACTGGATCCTGGCCCACAGCCAGCCTGGTGACGTCGTCCTGATCGCCGGCTATCACCTCTCCCATCTGGGCGTCGGCATCGGCGACACCCGCGACCAGCTGCTGGGGCCGGATGGTCGACCGCTCACCACCACCGCCGGCAAGCTGGCCCTTTACAGCGAGGCGCTGCGGGCTTTCGCCACCCGCGCCCAGGCCAAGGGGCTGAAGGTGGTGCTGCTCGGCGCCGGCCCCCGGCTGCTCGATCGCGACACCTGCCTGCCGGAATGGTTTCGCCCGGAACGCTGGAACAACCGCTGCAGCGAGGCGCTTCAGGCGCAGATCAGCCATGCCCGCCAGCTCAATCAGCAGCTCTCCCGTCGACTGCCCAGCACCATCACCCTGATCGATCCGCTGCCACTGTTCTGCACGCAAGGCTGCCGGCTGGGGGCCATGCGCCAGGTGCTGTTCGACTCGGATCACCCCACGGCCACCAGCGTGCTCCGGCTGAAACCGGTGATCCAGCCGCTCCTGGGCGGCCCAGTGGACCCGACCGGCAACTGACCGCGGCAGACTGCCACGGAACGCACCAGCCCATGAGCCCGGCGACCCAGAGCCCCACAGACCAGCACGACCCGTCCCTGACAGAGACACCACTTGGCGTGCTGGATCCCTGCGTGCATTGCGGGTTCTGCCTACCCACCTGCGCCAGCTATCGGGTGCTGGCCACGGAAATGGACTCCCCGCGGGGCCGCATTCACGCCCTCAAGGCGATCGCCGCCGGCGAGCTGGAACTGGACGCCACCGTGGCCAGCCATTTCGACAGCTGCCTGGGCTGTTTCGCCTGTGTCACCGCCTGCCCCTCCGGCGTCCGCTACGACCAGCTGATCGAAGCCACCCGACCCCAGCTGAATGCGCCGGAGTTGCGCAGCCCCGGCCAACGCGCCTTCCGCCGCGTCCTGTTCGCCTTGCTGCCCTATCCCGGGCGCCTGCGGGCCCTGCTGGCGCCACTGCGCGCCTACGCCGGCAGCCCCCTGCAGGGCCTGGCCCGTCGCAGCGGACTCACGCGCCTGTTCGGACCCCAGATCGAGGCGATGGAGCGGTTGCTGCCGCCCCTGGCACCGGAAGCCTTCAGCGATGCCTTGCCGCTGCTGGTGCCGGCCCAGGGCCCACGGCGTTACCGGGTGGGCCTGGTGCTGGGCTGCGTGCAGCGCCTGTTCGATCCGGCCGTCAACGCCGCCGCCATCGAGGTGCTGAGCGCCAATGGCATCGAGGTGGTGATTCCGCCGGCCCAGCAGTGCTGCGGCGCCGTCACCCATCACCAGGGCGAACTGGAGCAGACCCGGGAGCTGGCCCGGGGCCTGATCGAGCGCTTCGCGGCGGTGATCGGTCCAGGCAAGGCCGCGGGTGCCGAGCCCCTGGACGCGATCCTGGTGGCGGCCTCAGGCTGCGGCCACACGCTCAAGGCCTATGGCGAAATCCTGGCCACACCCGAGGCGGATCCGGCACGGCAGGCCACAGCTGGGGCTGCCACCCCCGCCCATTTCGCCGCCCAGGTGGCCGACATCCAGGAGTTCCTGGATCGGGTGGGCCTGGCGGAGGCCTTTATGCAGGGCCTGCAGCCCCTGCGCCACGACGATGGCGAGCCCGCCAGCGCCGAACGCCCGCTGCGGCTGGCTTATCACGATGCCTGCCACATGCTGCACGGCCAGGGCATCCGCGACCAGCCCCGCCAGCTGCTGCGCCGCATTCCCCACGTGCACTTGATCGAGGCGATCGAGGCGGGGGTGTGCTGCGGCAGCGCCGGCATCTACAACCTGGTGCAGCCCCAGGAGGCCGCCGAGCTGGGACGCCTCAAGGCCACGGACCTGAGCGAAACCGGTGCCGACATCGCCGTCAGCGCCAACATCGGCTGCAGCCTGCAGATTCGCCAGCACATGGAGGCCCTGCCGCGGCCGATACCGGTGCTCCATCCGGTGCAGCTGCTGGCCCGCAGCTTCAGCGGCGGCTGAGGCCCCAGGAAGCTCCGCGGCGCACAACGGGGCAACTGGGGAACTGGTTCAGCGCAGCCCCATCGGGACCCGTCACCAGCGTCAACTCGGCCTCCAGGGAATCCACCTGGCCACCCAGTCACCGCATCCTGCGATTTCCGCCCCGCCCGGGCCAGAAGCCTTTAACCCTCCATCAGGCTCCAGGCCAAGCGCAGGCTGTCGTCGTCGCCGAGATTGCCGGGGAAGGTGAGCACCGGCAGGGCCGCCTGCTCCACGTCTGGCCGCTCCGGTGGCAGATCCGCCAGCACCAGCGACAAGCCCGGCAGCAGCTGGCCCTGCAGCTGCACCGCCGCCAGATCGAAGCCATCGGCCAGCAAGGTATGGGTGGTGATGCCCCCCTTGCTGATCACATAGCCGAGCTGCGGCGCCAGGGCCGCCACCAGGCGGGCCATGCAGCCCGCCAGCACCAGTCCCAGCCGCCGGCGCTCGGCCGCATCACGGCAGTGGAGTTCACCGCGACTGGTATGGAGCACGGGGGTGCGGCCCGCCGCCAGCTGCTGGCGCAGCTGCTCCAGCCAGGCACGCTCCAGCGAGGCCAGCAACAGATCAGGTACGGGGCCCTCCAGCAGCCGCTGCACCTTGGCCACGGCCACTTCAACGCCACCGCAGCGCTCCTCGGCCAGCAACCGGGCCAGCTGGCGATCCGCCAGGGGCACATGGGAGCCCACCAGCACCAGCCCGGGCCAGGCGCCTGCGGCGTCGCGCCGCCGCAGAGCCGCCAGGGCCCGGGCATCGCGGGGTTGGGGCGGCAGCTCGGCCAGGGCGGCGATCAGGCCAGCAGCGCTCTGAAACAGGAAGCGGCGCGGTGGGCCGGCGGTGGGAGCCGGGTCCAGCGACAAGGCGCGCACGGCCGCGGCCAAGGCGCGCAAATGGCGCCGTTCGGTGGCATCCACCGCCACGACCACGTTGTCAGCCAGGCCCGCCAGGCGCTGACACAGAGCGGCCGCGGGACCCTCCAGCTCGGCCAGGGACAGCCGCTGCACCGCCGTGGCCGCGATCCGGCCGCCACTTTTCTCCGCCACCCAGTCGGGCAGATAGCTGCTGGTGTAGCCGAACAGACCATCGCGGGCGAAGGCGGTCTCGTGCACCGGCTGACCCTGCAGGCGATGCACCCCCGCCAGGGTGGTGCGCCCCCCCTCAAGAAAGGCCGGCACCAGGAACGTGGCCTCGAAGGGTCCTAACTCCTGATCCATCACCTCCACCTCCAGGGGGAAATGGCCCCGCAGGGTGGAATCGCCGCGGCTCACCACCAGCCAGCGATCGATCACTCCCTCCGCCTGCGCTGCCGCCAGGGCCGGCGCCAGGGCGCGGCAGATCTCCCGCAGCCGCTGGCGGGCCTGATGCGGTGCCAGGGCCCGGGTGTTGGCCAGCAGGAACAACAGCGGTGAAGGCTGCCGCAGCGCCAGCGCCAGGCTGGCAGGATCCCAGCGCAACAGCAGCGGGCAGCCATGCACGGTCTGGGAGCCGGTGGGGTCGTCATCAATGACGACGATCTTCAGGGCCGGTTCAGGGGCAGCCAAGCCCGCACACTCCACCTGTTGCATGGCACCATCGTGCCGTGATCTGTCCCGATGCCAACGACCTGCAGGATCTGATGCGGGAGCTGCACCAGCAGGGATCCGCCTGGGTGCCCTGCGGCCTCGGCAGCCGCCTCGACTGGGGCCCGCCCCTGCAGGACTGCCTGCCGGTGAGTTGTGGCGGGTTGCGCGGCATCGTTGAACACAAACCCGGCGACTTCACGATCAGCGTGCGGGCCGGCACGCCGTTGCTGGAGGTGCAGGAGGCCTTGGCACCCCATCGCCAATGGCTGGCGGTGGACCAACCCTGGGGCAGCCAACGACTCGGCTCCGGCAGCGTGGGGGGCCTGGTGGCCCGGGGCCTGGCGGGCGGTTACCGTCAGCGCTATCTGGGCATCCGCGACCAGCTGATCGGCCTCTCGCTGCTGCGCGCCGACGGCATCGCCGCCAAAGCCGGCGGGCGGGTGGTGAAGAACGTGGCCGGCTACGACCTGATGCGCCTGTTCTGCGGCAGCTGGGGCTCCCTCGGTCTGATCACCGAACTGAGCCTGCGCACCCTGCCGCTGGCGCCGATGCGCCGCGGCCTGCTGGTACAGGGCTCGCTGAGCGAGCTGGGCGCCCTGAGCCAGTGGCTGCTGGGCTCCAGCCTCAGCCCCGAACGTGTCGACTGGTGGAGTGCCCCCCTGGCCGCCGCCGCCGGGCTGGAGGCGGCGCCGCTGCTGCTGATCGCCCTGGCCAGCATCTCTAGCGAAAGCCTGGCGCAACAGCAGGCGGCGATTGCCGCCCAGACCCCCCTGCCCCTGCGCCAGCTGAAGGCGGATGCCCTCGAGCAGCTGCTGGCCCACGCCCGCGGCGATGGCCCGATCGCCAGTGGCAGTGAGGTGATCCCGGAGCCGGCCTGGTTGCTGCGCCTGGGATTCAGCCCCGATCAAGTGCCGCAAGCCCTGGCCGCCCCCGAACTGGCAGGGCTGGCGATCGAGCTGGCGGCCGGCAGTGGTCTGGGCCTGGCCTGGACCCTGACGGCCAGCCCGGCTGAACTCGCACCCGAGCGCGTCCGCCGACTCCGCCAACACTGCCAGCGTCTGGGGGGCTGGCTGACCGTGCTGCGCCAACCCCCAGGCAGCGCTGTGGCCGCCTGGGAAGATGCGCCCTCGCGGCCACTGATCGAACGGGTGAAGCACCAGTTCGATCCGCAGCGGCAGCTGGCACCAGGCCGCCTGCCGGGCGTGGCCAGCCCTTAATCGCCGAACATCGGGGCCAGAAGTTTGCCTTGGGTCGATCCAGGAGCCCTGCCCCCAACAGATCGGCGCTGCAACCGATCAGCAAGAGGCCGCCCAACCGGCCGCCGCCGCCGCGGCAGGAAGCCTTGACCGCCACCGGGCCCGGGCCCCAGCCAGCTTGGCGCTCAGGCGAGCGGAGCCACCCGATAGCGGCAGCTGAGCTCCAAGCTCTGGCCAGCTGGCAGTTCCAGACGCCGATCGCCACTCACGAGAGCGCCACGGGGCCCGGTCCAGGGCTCCAGGCAGACCATCGACCGCGGAGGATCACTCCAGACCACCGCCAGATCCCAGGGCGCCATGGTTTCCAGCGTGATGGCAAGCCCGGCCAGGGGATCCAGCAACCGCACCGCAGCCACGGGGCCGGCGAGCAGATCCACCCCCTGCCCCAGCTGCGCCAGCTGCGCCACGGTGCTGGTCGCCGTCATCGTGTGGTGATCCAGGCAGCGATCGGGCAGGCCTTCCAGTTGGACCGCCGCCGGATCCACCACGGCCAGATAGGGATGGAGACCGAAGCTGAACGGCATCGCCCCTGGTGGCTCCTGATCGCCGTCGGCGCTGCGATGGTGGAGGCGCACCAGGATCGCCAGAGCGCTCGCTTCCAGCCGCAGCTCCAGCTCCAGCCGGAAGGCGAAGGGAAACTGGGACCGGGTCGTGGGGCTGTCCTCCAGCACCAGAGCGATACCGTCGCCGGCTGCCAGCTCCTGCAGCTGCCAGGGCAGATCACGGGCAAAACCGTGCTGGGGCAGGTGAAAGGAACCCTGGGGCAGGGTCAGGCGATCGTCGGGGAGATTGCCGCAGATCGGGAACAGCACCGGGATCCCGCCCCGCACCGAAAGGGCCGGATCGGCGAAGCGCTCGGCATCGAGATAAAGCATCTCGCGGCCATCACAGCGCCAGCCGCTCACCAGTCCGCCCCGTTCCGGCACGATCCGCAGGCTGTCGCCGCTCAGCGGATCCTGAAGCAACCAGTGGGGATAGGGCTCAAGGCAGCGCTGCAGCGGCATGGTCTGGGGCAGGGGCAGGAGCAGACACGACGCCAGGAACGCCACTGGCAGGCGTTGGGGCAGCAGTGCTGCTGGGCTCCCCGACCGTAGCCAGGGGCCTGGGCTGGAGCCGGATCACGGACCCGATGCCGGGCCGGGGCCCTGGAGTGCGCTGTGCGATCCGAACCGGCCAGGGGCGACACGCTCCTAGACCTGAACCGGAGCTGGATCCTGCGGCACAGCCTGCGCCTGGGGCCGGGCCGGCTCTGCTGCCGGAACCTGGGTTTGGTCGGCCTCGCTGGCCGGGGCCGACGCCTGGGCCGGATCCAGGGGCAGCTGGGCCAGCCAGTCGAGCAACGCCCGGTTCACCTGCTCCGGCACCTCATCGTGGGGGCAGTGGCCTGCCTCCAGCACCACCTCCCTGGTGCCCGACGGGGCATGGCGCTGGAAGGCCGCCCGCCGACCAACCGCATTGATCCAGGGATCGCGGATGCCCCAAAGCAGCAACAACGGCGAGCTCAGATCGGCGAACAACTGATCGAGGGGCTGGCCGCTGGGGATATCGAACACCGTGCGGAACACACCGAAGGCGCCGGGATCGAGCGAGGGGCGGCGGATCGCCTCCACCAGAGCCTCATCGACATTGGTGCGATCGATGTACACCTGATTGAGGGTTTTGCGGATCGTGGCAGGACGGCGCAGGTTCTCGAAAAGCAGCCGCTGCAGCACCGGGCTCTTGAGCAGGGCGGTACCTATGGTGCGGCGGGCAATGGCGCCCCAGCTACCGGCGGGGGCCTGTTGTTCGGCAGCAAAGGGACCCGCCGCATTCAGCAGCACTACCCCGGCCGCCTGGTCGCCGAGAGCCGCACCGGCCGCCAGGGCGGCATAACCGCCGAGGGAATTACCCACCAGCACCGTGGGCCGGCCAATGCGTTCGCTCACGTAGGCCTGCAGCTGATCGCGCCAGAGGGCACCGCCGTAGGCCAGCCCCGCCGGCTTGGCGCTGCGGCCGAAGCCGAGCAGATCGAGGGCATGCACCTCATGCTGTTCTGCCAGCACCGGGATGTTGTAACGCCAGTGATCGGTGGAGGCACCGAATCCATGCACCAGCAGAATCGCCGGTCCTACGGGCACCTGGGGCGTGCGGCAGAGGCTGTGCACCGAGTGGCCCTGAAAGCCCCAGGGCGCCTCCGGCAGGGCAGGGGCGGCGGACAGCGACACGCGGTGAGGGCAGGGGCAGCGATGCTAGGAAACTCCTTCTGGTGGCGACAGTTCACCGCCCCCACCCACCCGAGTTGCCATGCCACCGGAGCTGTCCTATCCCCTCTGGAGCTCGCTGCTGCCGGGCATCGCGCTCTGGGCCCTGGCCCTCTATCTGCCCCTGAGCGGTCCGATCGCCCGGTTTGAGGAGAGCCTGGCCGCGGGCCGGCTCGATGCCAGCAGCCAGCAACTGCTGCTGGTGCTCGCCAGCCTGGCTCTCGCCCTGGCGGTGGGGGTGGTGATCGAAATCCTGCTGTGCTGGGCCATCAGACCCAGGCTGGAGGACCAGCCTGGGTCTGATGGCCGTGCTCTCAGGTCTGTTCTGGGCCGTGGCCAATCGCCAGAACCAGGACTGAGCTGACAGCGAAGCCCGTTGCCCCCAAGGCCTTCCGGCTGCCGTGGATCCCCGGCCGCAGCCATGCCGATTCGCGCCAGAGCCGTGGATCAAACCTGCAGCGGGAATGGGGGCACCACATCAAGCACGCTCAGCGCCAGTCGAGCCAGGGAATCCTGGGCACGATCGCTGGGGTGGTGCTGCGATAGGCGGGATAGTCGGGGTGCTCACGGCAGAGGGCCCGCTCTTCCCGGCGCGCCTTGCCGCCCAGCACCGCCGCCAGGGCCAGCAGCAGGGCCAGATGCAGCAGGCTGCCCAGCAGCAGGGTCACAGCCAGGGCGCCGATCAGGAGGGCCTGATACAGGGGGTGGCGGCAACGGCCGTAGGCCCCTGCCGCCACCAGAGGTGCCCCCGGCATGGGCTCGGGCAGGGGCGAGAGGCTGGAACCGAGCCGCAGCAGGGCCTGAACCGCCAGAGCCAGGGCCAACAGCAGCAGCGCCCCACCGCCAACCCGCAGCAAGGGTGACCAGGCCAGGCCCAGGGGTGGCGAAAGGGAGAGCGGTGGCGGCAGTGGCGGTGGCGGCAGTGGCGGCAGCAGCAGGGCGACCAACAGCAGCAGCTGGGCCGCCAGCCACCATTCACCGTGGCGGTTGTCGCGCCAACCGGAAGCGCTGAAACCCCAGCGGCTCAGCAGAGCGATCAGGCCGCCGCCGCCCCCGGGATCGAGATCGGGATCGGGATCGGGATCAGAGGGGTTGCTCGGCAACGGTGCCCTCGCCGGAAAGCACCAGTCTGAGCAGTAGCGGGGCCAGGAAGGTGGTGCCGATCACCATCAGCAGGATCGCAGCCTCCAGGGCCGGCGTCAGCAGCTTCGCCTGGGTGCCGAGCCCCAGAAAGATCAGACCCACCTCGCCGCGCGGCATCATCCCCAGCCCCACCACCAGCCGGTTGGTCGGTTCGCTGCTGGTGTAGGTCCAGCCGGCGGCCACCTTGCCGACAATCGCCACCACCAGCAGGAACAGGGCCACCACCAGACCTTCACGATTGGCAGGTTCCAGCGGGTTGAGCACCGAGAGATCCATGCCGGTGCCGATCAACACAAAGAAGACGGTGGCGAACAGGGCCACCAGCGGCTTGACCGTTTCCTGAATCGCCTCGGTGTGCTTGGAGCGACTGAGGATCAAGCCGGCGGCGAAGGCCCCCAGGGCCGCCTCCAGGCCGATCGCCTGGGCCAGGAAGCAGCAGAGGGTGAGCACCACGAAGCTGGCCACCACCACCTCGCCGGGGGCCTTGAGATGATCGAGCACCCAGTCGAACAGCGGTGCAGCGGTGCGGCTGAGGAAAAGGGCCGCGGCCACAAAAAAGATCGCCGCCAGCACCAGCTTCACAATCGGGCCGGCCGTGAGCCCCTCGCCACCGGCCAGGGCCACCACCACCGCCAGGATGACGATGCCGAGGATGTCATCCAGCACGGCGGCGCCGATCACGATCTGACCTTCACGGCGGCGCAACCAGCCCAGTTCGCCGAACACACTGGCGGTGATGCCGATGCTGGTGGCGGTCATGGCCGCCCCCGCAAAGATCGCCAGGATCAACGGCACATGAAACAGCAGCACCAGGCCGGCGCTACCCAGGGCAAACGGCAGCAGCACACCCGTCACTGCCACCGTGGTGGCCTGCAAGCCCACGGCCATCAGTTCATCGAGTTCACTTTCAAGGCCGGTCAGAAACAACAGGGCGTACAGGCCCAGCACCGAAATCTGCTCCAGGCCCGGGAAACTCTCGTTGTAGAGCTGCTGCACCGTGTCCGGGGTGATGGCGGCGAGTGAAGCCACCAGATTGAGCAACAGCGCATTGATCTGGACCCCGGTTTCGGGCGGCAGCAGGAAATGGAGGCCAGACACCCCGATCAGCACGCCAGCCAGCAACTCCCCCAGGATCGTGGGCAGGGACAGGCGCACCATCAGCTCCGCCATCAACCTGGCGGCGACGAACAGAACCAGAAACCGCCCGACCTGGATCAGGGTTTCAGCCACCTCGATCTGGTGGTTACCGATCGCCAGCAACAGGGTGGGCAAAGTCATGAAAACAGGCCTGCTCGGCCGGGGCGAAGCGACCCTAGGCGGCAGGCCCAGGGTGTTCGGTTGCACATCCCAGCCTCGCGACGGGATGGCTTAACCGCATCCATGGCTACGGTCTTGATCAGTGCTTCGTGTCTGGAGCCCACCCCCGAGATGCCCGAGCACCAACCCATCGATCTGCGCCTGCCCACCCCAGGCTGCTACGCCGACCCCGACCGCAGCGGCCTGACTGCCGAAGACGTCTTCGATGGGATGACGGAGCACCTCTTCTACACGCTGGGCAAGCTCGCGCCCACCGCCAGCCGCCACGACCTCTACATGGCGCTGAGTTACGCCGTGCGCGACCGGCTGATGACCCGCTATCTGGCGGGGGTGGAGGCGATCGGCTCCTCTCCCACCCGGGCGGTGGCCTACCTGTCGGCTGAGTTCCTGATCGGTCCCCAGCTGGGCAACAACCTGCTGATGCTCGGCATCCGCGACGAAGTGGCCAAAGCCCTGCGGCGCTTCGGCATCAACGACATTGAAGAAATCCTCGATGTGGAGGAGGAGCCCGGGCTCGGCAATGGCGGCCTCGGGCGGCTGGCGGCCTGTTTCCTCGAATCGCTGGCTTCGCTGCAGATCCCGGCCACCGGCTACGGCATCCGCTATGAGTTCGGCATCTTCGACCAGCTGATCCGCGACGGCTGGCAGGTGGAGATCACCGACAAGTGGCTGAAGGCGGGCTGGCCCTGGGAGATCCCCCACCCCGACCAGGCCTGTTTTGTCGGCTTTGGCGGCCGCACCGAGAGCTACCGCGATGAGCGCGGCGCCTACCGGGTGCGCTGGATCCCGGCCGAACACGCCATCGGTGTGCCCCACGATGTGCCGGTGCTGGGCTACCGGGTCAACACCTGCGATCGCCTGCGCCTGTGGCGGGCTGATGCCACCGAAAGCTTTGATTTCTTTGCCTTCAACAGCGGCGATTACTACGGCGCCGTCGAGGAGAAGGTGGGTTCGGAGACCCTCTCCAAGGTGCTCTATCCCAACGATGGCACCGATGAAGGGCGCAAGCTGCGGCTGAAGCAACAGCACTTCTTTGTGAGCTGCTCGCTGCAGGACATGATCCGCAGCCTCGACATGCGCGGCATCCCCATCCGCGACTTCCCCGATCACTGGGCGGTGCAGCTCAACGACACCCACCCGGCGATCGCCGTGGCCGAACTGATGCGGCTGCTGCTCGACGACAAACATCTCGACTGGGCCGAAGCCTGGGACATCACCAGCCGCTCGCTCTCGTACACCAACCACACCCTGCTGCCGGAGGCCCTGGAGAAATGGGGTCTGAATCTGTTCGGCTCGCTGCTGCCGCGGCACCTGGAACTGATTTACGAGATCAACCGTCGTTTCCTGCAGCAGGTGCGGCTCAAGTACCCCGGCAACGACCAGATCCTGCGCAAGCTGTCGATCATCGACGATGAGGGCACCAAGGCCGTGCGTATGGCGCACCTGGCCACGGTGGCTGCCCACCACGTGAACGGTGTGGCGGCACTGCACAGCCATCTGGTGAAGCAGGATCTGTTCCCGGAATTCGCCAGCCTCTGGCCGGAAAAGTTCACCAATGTCACCAATGGCGTCACCCCCAGGCGTTGGGTGGCCCTGGCCAATCCCCAGCTGTCCAGCCTGCTGAACGAAACCATCGGCGAAGGCTGGGTGAGCGATCTCGATCAGCTCAGGCAGCTCGAACAGCATGCTGGCGACAGTGCCTTCCTGGAGCGCTGGGGTGCCACCAAGTTGTCGGTGAAATGCCACCTCACCCAGTACATCCATCGCCACACCGGCGTGCTGGTGGACCCGGCCTCGATCTTCGATGTGCAGGTGAAGCGCATCCACGAATACAAGCGCCAGCATCTCAATGCGCTTCAGGTGGTAGCCCGCTATCTGCGCATCAAGAACGGCCTGGATGACGACATGGCGCCGCGCACGGTGATCTTCGGTGGCAAGGCAGCACCGGGCTATTACATGGCCAAACTTATTATTCGTTTCATCAACGGCATTGCCGACACGATCAACGCCGATCCCGATATGGAGGGAAAGCTGCGGGTGATCTTCCTGGCGGACTACAACGTGAAGCTGGGAGAGCGAGTGTATCCGGCTGCTGATCTTTCTGAGCAGATCTCCACCGCTGGACTCGAAGCCTCCGGCACCGGCAACATGAAGTTCGCCATGAATGGAGCGCTCACCATCGGCACCCTTGATGGCGCCAATGTGGAAATCCGTGAACAGGTGGGAGCGGATAACTTCTTCCTGTTCGGCAAAACCACCGACGAGATCAACGTCCTGCGCCAGACCTATCGCCCCTGGGAGCTGATCGCCACGGTGCCGGAATTGCCGGAGGTGCTGCGCCTGATTGAGCAGGGTCACTTCAGCAACGGCGACGGCGACCTGTTCCGGCCCCTGCTGGAAAACCTCACCGGCCGCGATCCCTACTTCGCCCTGGCCGACTTCCAGGCCTACCTGGCCGCCCAGGACGAGGTGGATCGGGTCTGGGCGGATCGGGAACGCTGGAACCGCATGTCCCTGCTCAACACCGCCCGCAGCGGCATGTTCTCCTCAGACCGCTCAATCCGCGAGTACGCCGAACGCATCTGGCAGGCGGAAGCCTTCCCGGTGACGATCACCTGCGAACTCGACTGAGCGCTGCCTCGGGGGGTGGAGCACTCAGCTCGACACCCCCTGAAGCAGGGCTGGAATTCGACATCTGGCGAGCACCTTGCAGGCCTGTGTGCCTTCAGTAGAGCGGCTGGGGCCTGGAGGCTTTCAGGTGGTTAAGCCCCATGGCGAGAAGAGCACGGCTCAGAAGGGAAGGGAGCTGATCTCAGCCGCGATGATCGGGCAGGTCAGGGGTTTGGTGCAGGAGCCGATTCAGGCGCAGGCGATCGGCATTGAGGGGATCGGGAGCCAGTTCGCCGGCCACCTCACGAAACGTTTGCTCCACCTCCTCTGGCACCCGCACATCAAAGATGCGCTCCATCAGGGCCTCAATTGAGAAGAGGTGGGCATTGATGTTTTCCAGATCGCCCATGGCCTGCTGGATCGCATCGCCTTCGGCGTCGGTATCGGCCAAGGCGCCCCTGGTGGAGGAATCGAGGGCACCCTGGGGCGCTCCGGACCCGGCCAGTGGTGCTCCCTCGCCTTCGCCATGCTGTTTTTGCAGCTCTTCGAGCACGCGACCAGCAAGCGTCCGGAACGACTGGAGGGCGGCCCAGTTGAGTTCTTGCTGCTGCCGCAGACTGGGGTTTTCGCGAATCAATCGGTCGTGTTCCCGATAGAAACGCTGGCAGTCAGGGCATTGGCAGGGCTCTTCAGGCACCGAATCCCTAGTTGCTCGTCAAGCTCCATCATGGCATTGCGCTGCGGCCCGCAGGGGATGGCAGCGGCCAGGGCCGCACCTGGACCCCGGCAAAGGGCCGCAGCGCCTCAGGCTCAGGCCACCCAGGGCCCCCGGCGGGACCCGTGGTCACGGTGGCCATCGCTGCCGGAATCGTCCGGATCGAGGGCCGCCGGCAGGGGGATTTCGATCGAGCCCACCACCTGGATCACATCGCGGAGCCGCATCGAATCGGCGAACCAGCTCATGGCTTGCTCGACATCGCCCTGGCGTTCCGCGTCGCTGGCCTGATCCTCATGCGCTTCGGCCAGCAGGGCCAGCCAGCAGAGGCAGCGGGCCTGCACCACCGAAAGATCCAGCCCATCAAGCTGGCTGTCGGCAATGCGCTCGCTTTCCTGTTGCACCAGCAGCCGCAGCCGCAGATCGTGGAGCTGGGTCATCCGCCAAAGGCAGCTCTGAAAACACTAGCGGCAGTGGCAAGACCCTCGAAAAAGCACCATGGATGGGGCTGGGGCGCAACCAGCCAGTTGGCTGCGCGCAAATCAAAACACGTTCAGGGTTCGATTACCAGAATCTTCACAAATTTATATAAACAACCCTTTCGGTGATGGGGCTTTCGCAACGGGACTGGTGCATGCGATCGGCATGGTGAACTTCCTGTTCGACAAGACCCAGTCACCCCACAGCAAAGCATCGGATATCTATAGCTATTTCGGCGTTTCAAGCCAGACAGGTCAGGCCCATTCCAAGAAGATTCGCGATCTGCTCAGGATCGGCACGTTCGACCCCAAGTGGATCCTGCCCAGCCAACTGGACAACTCGCCGATGGCCTGGATGCTGGAGGTGAATGGATTCATGCTCGACATCCGCACGATGCCGCTCGAAATCCAGATCGAAGCCTGTGCCAAAGGCCTGATTCCCTATGTCCCGGCGCTCAGGGATGGGGCCCCCAAGCAATCCTGAGGCCTGGACTCAGCCGAAGCCCCCGAGCCGCAGGCCGGCACCCACCACCACAAAAGCCACGGCCAGCGCGGTGATCGCCCGGATGTGCCAGGCCAGCCCGGACAGGTTGTCGTCGCGGAGGTGGGGGATCAGTTGCAACCGGGCGTGCAACGCCAGGGCTGCGGTGGCGGCCAGCAGCAGCAGCTTGGCGCTCAGCAGCACAGCGATCGGACTCTGCAAGCTGAACAGGCCCTGAAAACCGGGCAATTCCAGCCCAGCCATCCAGAGCCCGCTGACCACCTGAACGGCCAGGGCCGTGAGCCCGAGGGGCTCGAACAGCTCCTCAAAGTCGCGGATCACCGCCGCCTGCCGCAGCCGCAGGGCTCGGGGCAACACCCCCAGCCCCAGCACCAGATGGCCGCCGGTCCACAACGTGGCGGCCAGGGCATGCACGATCACCAGCCAGGCAAAGGCCGTCATGGCAGAGCCGACGCAGCGGCTCTCACGATGGACCCTGCTCACCGGGTGGGCCGGCTGCCGCTCTACAACCGATCACAGAGCGGCACAGGGCGGTCCCGAATGGACTCGCGAACGGAGACAGGGGAGGCGGAGAGCAGACCGATGACCCGCACCGGAACCTGCTGACGTGAAGGCCCTGAGGCAACGGGGCTGGCGGGACTCGAACCCACGACCTACGGTTTAGGAAACCGTCGGAGCCCAATGGCACACCTGGGATCTGGCCTCGACTTGCCTAATCACTTGCCTAAATGGGGCTCCAAAAAGCCGACTGGAAGCGCCGAGAAGCGCACAGGAAGGACCAAGCCCGACATCTTCGGGCAGTCCAGGCGACCAGCCAGGCCAAGGCTTATTCAAGGAAAAGTGCTCTTCCTTGAATAAGATGCGAGCCTATTCAAGGTTCGCGGCGGAGAGGCCATGAAGCGCGACGGCGCCGGCCGCTACGAGATCACCAGCACCATCGGCGAAGAGGTGCGCGCCTTCGTGCCGGCGGCATTGCCGCCGGAGCCGCCCGTCCTGATCGCGGGCGCGCTGCAGGCGCTGCACGAGCGGGCCCTGCTGGCCTGCGGCCGCCTGGATGGGGTGTCAGCCCTGCTGCCGGATCGGGAGCTCTTCCTCTACGCCTACGTGCGGCGGGAGGCCCTGCTGTCCTCCCAGATCGAAGGCACCCAGTCGTCGCTGTCCGATCTCCTGCTGTTTGAGCTGGAGGAGGCACCGGGTGTCCCCTTCGATGACGTGGTCGAAGTATCCAGTTACGTGGCGGGGCTGGAGCACGGCCTGGCGCGGCTGCGGGAGGGATTCCCCCTCTCCTCGCGCCTGCTGCGTGAGATCCACGCCCGCTTGCTGGCCAGAGGCCGTGGGGCCGATCGGCTGCCTGGGGAGTTCCGCCGAAGTCAGAACTGGATCGGCGGCACCCGACCCGGCAACGCCAGCTTCGTGCCGCCGCCCCCGGGGCTGGTGGAGACGTGCATGGGCCAGCTGGAGCACTTCATCCATGGCACACCGGATGGGACCCACTCCCTGCCGGTGCTGGTGCGGGCCGCCCTGGCCCACGTGCAGTTCGAGACCATCCACCCGTTTCTGGACGGCAACGGTCGCTTGGGCCGGCTGCTGATCGTGCTGATGCTGATCGACGCCGGGGTGCTGCAGCAGCCGCTGCTCTATCTGAGCCTGTTCTTCAAGCAGCACCGCAGCCGCTACTTTGAACTACTAAGTGGCATCCGCCAGGACGGCGACTGGGAAGCCTGGATCGAGTTCTTTCTCGAAGGCGTCGAGAGCACGGCGACAGCTGCCGTCAGCACCGCACACCGGCTGCTGGCGTTGTTCCGCGCTGATGAGGCCCGCCTGAGCGGCCTGGGGCGTTCAGGACCCAGCGTTCGCCAGGTGTTTGCCGCCCTCTGCCGGCGTCCACTCAACAGCATCAAACAGCTCAGCACCGTCTGCGACCTGAGCTTCCCCACGGCTGCCAAAGCCCTGGAGACCCTGGCGAACCTGGGCATTGCGCGGGAGATCACCGGCGGGCAGCGCAACCGCCTTTTTGCCTACGACGCCTATCTGGCGATTCTCAGCGAAGGAGCTGAACCGCTCTGAAAGGGCCCAGCCCCACCCAGATGGGGAGTGATAGGCCGACCTCCATAGCCTCAACAGAACACCGATCGACACAGCCGTGGATGGCAGCGACCCCCTGACACCGGTGGAAAGGCTGTTCATGGAGGCCGGCTACAGCCGGACCTACTACCTGTTCTGGAGGGTTGGCACCCTGCCGAGCCTCAAGACCATGGCCGCCTTCGCGAGGCTGGGCAGCGGCTGGCCCAGCGAGGCGTTCGACGACGAGACAGAAGAACTGAAGCTGGCCAAGGGTTGGCTCGAAGGAAAAGCCCGCAGAGCAGCGGCAGCACGGGAGAAAGGGGCCCTCGAGGAAAAGGCTGTGGAGAGTCCGGCATACGCGGGTCCTGGCTACGGCCCGCTGATGACCAGCAGCGAGGCCCAGAAGCTCATCCAGGAGGAGATCGAGACCGGGAGGCCTGTGACCCTGAAAGCCTTCGAAAACGCTCTCAGACGTGCCGCAAAGACCGCTAGGGACACCCCTGAGGCCCTGCCCCTGCAGCTGGGCGGGCAACACAACGACTGGCAGTTGGTGGAGCTGGGACTGGAATCAGGAGGGCATGGGAAGGGGCACCGACTGCGCAGGAGGGCCTCCTCACACCAGGGGTAGCGCCACTCCCGCCTTGTGACACCAGATATCGCGGCTAGCTTGCCTTAGTCACAGATCGACACGGGATGACACGGGAACGGTTCTCAGGCGTACCTGGCGCCGAAGCCGGCGACGCCCCACTCAACTGGCTGGACCCAGCCCTGATCGGCAACGGCTCACAGCCACCCGCCGGCGGAGCCCATCAAGACACGGAGCCACCTCACTGGGCCACAGGCCAGTTCAGAGAACTGGGCGAGGCCCTCAAGCCCTGGGGTTTCCGATGGCCACAGCCGAAACCCTCCCCGGAAGGCAACACCCATGGCAGCGCCGAGGGCCTCTTCCTCAGGGCAGGACAAAGCCCTGTGGCTTACCTGAACTGGAAGCACTCCTCGCGCCATCAGCTGCGAACGGCCCGGCTGTTCCTGCTGATGCGCCAGGGCTGGAGCACCGATGCCATCCAGGACGCCATCAGCGAAGTCGCCCTCGCCAGCTGGTGGCTGAGTGGGGAAGCCGTCAACTGGGGCTACGACCCGATCAGCCGCAAGGCCAGCCACGCCCTGGTGGCCTATCTCCACACCAACCCGGCCAAGATCGAGGCGGCGTGGCAGCAACGCCTGCAGCAGACCCAGCAGGCTCAGCGGGCCAGGTCGGCACCTCCATCGCCCCCGCCAGCACCCAAGCAAGCGCAAGCCCCACGGCTGAGCTCCACCGAGGTGATCGCCCAGCTGGAGCCGCACCTTGTCCACGGCTTCAAGAAGCAGCTGTACCGCGCAGCCGAACGCTTCAGGAAGCACGGACGACAACAGCCCGAACCTCTGGGTGGAGCGAGCAAGGGATGGATGCTGGTGGAGGCGGGTTCCGGCGGCCACCGCGGAGCGCACCTCCTACAACGCATCGACAGCTGACTCAATGCCGCCATCGCGACCCTGGCGTTCGGCAGGAACTGGCCGGATGGGGCACAGGCGACGGCCTACAAGACGTGCAACGCCAGGGATTACCTGAACTGAGCCACCCAGATCACAACAGCTCCTGAGCAACAGCACAAATCAACACCGAGAAGCACAGACAAAGCCAATAAGTCTTACCTTCTATGGGCCAATCTGGCTTAGACTTTGTGGCAGCCAGATGGCAGCCCGTGGACAACGTCCCCGCAGAAGATTGCCACAGCGGGGAACATCCTCAAGGCGCCGATGCAGTGGAAGAACTGCGTAACTCCGCGCCGACAGAAGATGCGGATGGCAAGCCGGTCTGGGGCGACGGCAAGCAGAAGAAGCAGGCCAAAGGCGCTCACCCCCGCTGCAGCCAACCGCCACGCCCAACGGCAGAGGCCCCCTTTGCGCCGCGGCCCAGCCGTCAGGAGGTGGAGCGACGCATCGCCGAAGCCCAGCTCTGGATCGCGCAGCGGCTGCCCCTGATCGAGATTCGGGACAATGCCGCCCGAAATTGGGGGATCACCAATACCAAGACGGTGGGCCGTTACCTCTCGCTGGCCCGCCAGCGGATGGTGGAGGAGCTCGTGCAGAACCGCCTGGAGCACCAGGCGGCCTACATCGAAGGGCTCTCGGAACTGATCCGTCGCTCGATGGCCGCTGAACAGTTCAATGCAGCCGTCGGCGCCTACCGGGTGATGGCCGAGGTGACCGGGATGCTGCGGGCTCCGCTCAAGGCACCGGAGCCCCGGCCATGACCGTGAGCCCTTGGCTTGGCACAGCTTCCGGCCAGCAGCAGGGGTTGCTCACGGCAGCGGGGGATGCCTGGGGCGACTGGGGACTGCTGGGTGTGCGTGATCCCTCCCTGGCTCCTGATGCCTCTTCCGTTGCCGCGGACAACTTCCGGAGGTTCATCACCGCGGCCTATCCGGGCTACGCCTTTCACACCTGGGCCGAACGCCTGATTGCCCTGCTGCAGCGGGTGGCCGATGGCGAGCTGCATCGCCTGATCGTCTGCTGCCCACCGCGGCTCGGCAAATCGCTGCTGGTCTCCAAGCTGTTCCCCGCCTACTGGGTGAGTCGCTACCCACATCGCTTCTGCGCGATCGCCTCCTATTCGGCCGAGCTCGCCTACGCCCACAGCCGTGAGGCGCGCCACTTCTACCGCTCCTGCGGCCACCCCCTTTCAAAGGACTCAACAGCGGTGGGCAACTGGCTGACGCCCCAGCGCGGCGGCTGCATCGCTGCCGGGGTGCGGGGTCCGTTCACGGGCAAGGGGTATGCCCTCGGTGTGATCGACGACCCTTACAAGGGCCCGGAGGATGCCGGTAGTGCTGCCCAGCGGCAGAAGCTGATCGAGTGGTTCCAGTCCGTCTGGCTCACCCGCGCCGAACCCGGGGTGAGCGGCACGGCGGGGGCCGCCCAGGTGGTGGTGCTCACCCGCTGGCATCAGGACGACCTGATCGGCTGGCTGCTGAAGCAGGAGGCGGGGGAGGCCCCCCAGCACTGGCATGTGCTCAACCTGCCAGCTCTTGCTGAACCACGGGAGACCCGCCTGAGCTTTCCGCCCACCTGCAGCGTGGAACCCGAGTGGCGTGAGGCCGGTGTTCCTCTCTGCCCGGAGCGCTTCCCGCTGGCCGAGCTGGAGCAGATCCGCATCCGCGCCGGCCGTTACTGGTGGGAAGCGCTGTACCAACAACGGCCCTCTCCGGCAGAGGGTCTGCTGTTTCGCCGCGAGTGGTTGCGGACGGCCCCCGTGCGCCAGAGCAGCAGGGAGAGCAGGGCTTTCGCCCCACTGGTGCTCTCCTGCGACCTGTCCTTCAAGGGCGGCGCCGAGAACGACCCCTGTGGCTTTGTGCTGCTGGGAATGGTGGATCAGAGCCGGGCGCCGCAACCGCTGCTTCAGGCCCGGGAGAGCGGCCTGCAGCTGCACCCGAGCAGTGCTGCCCTGGCAAACACCGCAGCGGACCCTCGCGGTACGCCGCCGTTTCTGGTCGAGGTGCTCTGGGCCCAGCGCCATCAGCTCGATCTGCCGGGCACGGTGAACTATCTGCTGCAGAGCCTGGATGCCCTGAAGCGGCAGGGCCTCAGCCCCGATGCCGTGTTGATCGAAGACGCCGCCAATGGCCCGGCGGTGTGTCAGCTGCTCAGGCGCCAGATCCCCGGGTTGATCGCCATCCGGCCGCAGGGCAGCAAGGTGAGCCGCGCCCATGCCGTCGCACCTTGGCTTGAGGCGGGGCAGGTGGGCTTCCAGCGCCCCACGGAGGCGCTGCAGAGCGAACTGGTCAGCTTCCCCACCGGCGCCCATGACGACCTGGTGGATGCCTTCTGCCAGGGCGTGATCTGGCTGCAGCAGCAGCACTGGCGCGGCAGAGGCCGGAGTGAGCCGCCGCGGCCACTGCTGTTCTCCCACTGATCTTCTGCATCGGAACCCGATGACCCTCCATCGCCCCAGACCAAGCGGACAACTTGCCGGCGCAAACCCTGCCGTCCGCGCCCCCCGTTCCAGGCAACCGCGTGCCGCCCGCTGCCCCCATGCCGCTGCCGATGCCCTGGTGCTGGAGCATCTGGAGTTCGCCTACCGGGTGGCCGGGCACTACGCCGCCCGAACACCGATCCCCCGCGACGATCTACAGCAGGAGGCCGCCATCGGCCTGCTGAAGGCAGCCCGCCGCTACGACCCCGGTCACGGCAGCCCCCGGCCCGGCCACTTCCGCGCCTATGCCCGCCCGTTCATCAACGGCGAGATCCGCGGATGCCTTACAGGCAAAAATGCCATTGCAACTTGCACGGCCCCGGGGCCGACGGCTGTAACACTCCTCAACCCATCTCCAACTGAATCACAGCCCTGATCCGCCCCAGGTTGGAGGCCACCACCATCCCCGCCGAAGTCTGTCCACGCACCTCCCCAGCCAGCGCATGGATCAGATCTGCCAGTGGGCCCCCTGCATTGCAGATCGCAGCAAACAACCCAGCCAAAGCCTGCGCCTGTCCCCTCGCTGCCTGCGCTGCTTGAACGTCCACCAGGGCCGCATCGGCAGCCTCAAGGATTGCGGCGGTTCTATGCCGTGATGCCAGTGCCAGGGCTTTTACCTCTAGGCGTAGTTGACGGCGAATCTCAGCTCTAATGGCCAGCAGCTCAGACAGGTTGCTATTTGCCTCTTGCAGTAACTCCCCAAAACCAGGCAGGCATCCATCAGGGGTGTAGGTGGTGATCGTGGCGGCCCGAGCAATCCCAGCAGCCTCTTCGATTTGGCCTGCATCCCATCCCTTACGGCTGGCCAGTCCCCATAGATCCCTTTGCGCTACGGGGTCACCAGCTCCCGCCAATACCTGCGCCGCTGCCAATGGAATCTCCCCATTGCATGCACGGGTGAACAACCCCTGATCCAGCCGCAGGAGGGGGGCCGCATCACGAATCAAGCAGCTATGGCGGGTGATGCCGAACTCCTCAAGATCCGAAGTCCTGGCGCCTGTATCCCTGAGCCATTTGGCTGTGTCGAGCGGCGTCGCTGTGTTTTCTGCGATGTTTTGCAGGGCAGCCAGAGACCGGGCCGCAGTCGCATCAGGGGCATCAAGCAGCATCACCGCCACATGCGTCACCCGATCCCTTTTGGCCAGTTCCAAGCGGTGGTGGCCATCACAGAGATAGATCAAGCCATCAGCAGAGTTCAGCCAACAGCTCAACACCTTGGCCAGTGCGGGGTTGTACCTCTGGCAATGCCTCAGCCGGTTAGTCGTTCCCCCCTGCCCGATAGCTGCAACCCTGAATTGAAAGACTTCAGGGCGAACCTGGATCTGATCAACCGGCACCATCCGCACTGGGCCGCCACCTAGGCCATGGGCTTCGAGTTGCTGGAGGATTTGCGCGATCCCGTTGTTGAGGATCTCCCTGGCAGGGTCTGCTGGTTCCAGATCTTGAAGAACCCAGTTCACAACCAGCCGTATTCACGCTCAAACTCAGGGCTGCGCGTGTGCTCCAGGGGAAGCAAATCAAACACCAGCGGCTCGGCGGCAAAGAACACCTCTTGCACCACTGCAGGGGTGAGCACCACCTTCAGGTCCTCATCGATCAATGCTTCATTGACAGCAGCGGTGATGGATGCCCACGCCGCCGTGTGCTCTGGGGTGCCGATGTGTGGGTGCTCCGCAATCCGTCGTTGGAGTCGTGCCTCCTGTAGCGCTGCTTCCACCTCTGCTGGGTTGGCCTTGGACCCCATCCATGCGGGGCTGTCAGTCCTGGTCCTGGTGATCCTGAGCCATCGATCCCTCAACCCCTCAGCTTCGACGCACAAGCCATTTGGGCCATCAACCGCCTTTAGCTCACCCCCGCGAATCTTGCGGTACAGGCTGTTTCTGGCACAGCCAATGATTGCCGCACCATCAGCAATACTCACTAACGCCATTAAGTTGTAACTGCCCCTGGTTACAGGCTACCCACCCCAAATGCTGCAGGGGTAGGGGTTTCTATGGCCACTAAGTAATAGCCAAGGGGAGAGATTGCGTTGTAACTTATTTTTGGCGCTGACTCTACGGATTATCTGAGGTTTTCGTGGACCCTCGCTAACACTCACAGGAAGGACCCGTTGGCTATTGCTTGCTCACTCAATCAGCACGCCTTCGATAACACTATCTTGCAGCTCTAGATCTTGCTGATAACCGCGATGGCGGATGACGTGAACGCACATTGCAAAGACACCAGGGTTGATGCAGTTGGCCTGGATGCCTAGTAGCTCTGGGAACTTGAGAGCCCAGCCCTCGAATTGATTCAGCTCTCCAACGGTGAGGCGATGTTGTCTGATTAGGTGATGGACTGGGAGCATGGTGGATTGAAGAAAAGAAAGGCGGCGCACACCCCTGCACGCCGCAAACCACAACCACAGATGGAAACTGCCTCTTACAGGCTACCTAGATCTATGCGACCAAAGCGTCTTTCATTACCGCGAACGATTCAGGGTGACGCACTGCAATATCGATTGTCTGCATGGCCCGCAGCTCTAGGTTGCCAGCACTAAAGCCACTACCAAACGGATTCACCAATACATCCGTGGCGCCCCACATACCGACCAGCAAATCACTCCAGTTGCCATAGATGACAGCCGAGCATGTACCACTAGCAGAGCCTTTGGTGAGGTTGCTGGGGATTTGATTGCTGATAACAAAACGACGACCCCAGACCGATCCAGGAGTGCCAGCACCAGGGCCGTAGAAGTATTCCCCAGAGCCTGAGGTGGTGAGCTTCATCAGCTTGGCTTCGACCTTGGCATTGCTGAGATAACCAGCCGATGCAGAATCTGCATTATCGATGGCCACCTCTTTCTTCAGATCAGCGAGATGATCGAAGGTGATCGATGCCCCGTTAGTGCCACCAGCCACGGCATTCACGCCTGAGGTGTTGAGCAGTCCAGTGGGTTGGTTGCTGCTTCCTGAGCCGTTGATGGCAGCCAGATCGATTGCAGTAGCCAGTTGGGTCACCATGTCTTGGCGGATCAAGTCCTCCAGTTGAGGGGTGGACTGCAACGACATCAAGCGGGTCCAGCTGGACAGGGCACCAACGGTCTTAGGCCGGAGGGACACAAGATCAAACGTGCCATTTGATTCGGTAACAGCAGACCCTTCAGCCACCCAATAGGTGCTGGTCAAGCCAGTGCGGCGAGGGATGTCAACGTTGCCCACCAGGCCGGGCAGCATTGTGGCGCCGAGTTCTGCAACTGCCAGGCGATTGCGCAGGGCATCGATGAACATTTCACCGTGAAGCTCAGTCCCGACCAAATTCCCTGCAGCGTTAGCAGTGCTGGTGATGTACGGGGTGCGAACGCTGAGGTTTTCAGGCATGAAGAAACCACGAGCTTCGCGGCCCATCTGTTGCTCCAGAGCCCGGCTGCATTCACGTTCAAACCCTGCCTGGCTCCAATCACCAGTTGCAGCGGCTTTGACGGCGCGGATCAAGCTGTAGCGCTTATGGTCTGCAGGAGTGAAGTCCAGATCGCCAGAGCCCGCGATTGGTTGTTGTTTTGCGTATGTCATTGAAGGTGTTGCAGGTTGAGAAAGTGAACGGCCGATGCCCACATTTGGGTCTGCCGCGATAGAGACGAGAGAGATTTCCAATGGGGTCCAGCTAGTGGCCACATAAACTTCGCCTTGGCGTTGCAGCTCGTCGATTTGATAACCAACGGATACATTTCGGATCACGCCGTTTTCGACATCAGCGCGACGTTGCTGTGCTTCAGGAGATGCCCCCCAACGCACGACTGCGCGACCTTTACTGCTGCTTATTTGGGCGCTTTCGACAACCCCCAGCAGTTGGTTAGGGTCGTGATTCCAGAGCAACGGGGCGCCATCATTCAGGCGTGATAGATCCACAGCGCCAGCAGCGTGACTGAGCACTTCATCCCCGAAAGACCGGGCTACGGGTGACTCTGAACTGAAGCTGAGCGTTAAGGTGTCGTCTTTCGTTGCGACGGCCTCCAGGGCCATTGAACGGCGGTTAATTTCAAGGGCTGTAGCCATAAGCCCTCCCGCTTTGTTTTGATGGTTGCATGCCAAAGAATGCAAGACTTGCCTCTCTAGGCTATTCAGACTTTTTGGCGTTCTTTTCAATGGCGGCTTGAATCAATCGCTCTAGGCGCTTTGCTTGAGGAGATGCAAAGTCATCTAAGGGTGATGGCCAGGAAGGGCGATCATCATCAGGTTGATGTAATGCCTCTGTGCGATTCAAAAACGGGCGGAACATGGCCTGAGTGCTATTAATACAACAGGCTAGCAATGGCTAGGATGGCCTCTTTTGCTCATCCTGCATTTAGGCTTCTCCGTATGTTTCCCATTCTCCAATGCCATTGAAAGAGTGGTCAATCAAGTGGCGAAGTTCGAATCGATATGGATTAATCGTCCCAATGATTGTTGCATCAGCCAATTCTCTCAAGCCCTCATCCCCTCTCTGAAAGAAGATGCACCACCCACAATCACGAGCCGCCTCTACAAGTAAATGGTGGTGCTTTTCATCTTCTTCCAGTAAGCCCTCTGTTGGGCTTCCTTCAATATGACGTTGCAGATTGTCTGCATGCCAGCGGATGTAGTTAACTGCTTGGTCAATATCTATCGCGGGGCCTGGTCTCGCTGGGCGAGGCAAGTGAGAGGTCGGCATGCTGCGAGCAGGTATGAGCTGGTAGGTGCATCAACCATGGCTGCACTGTTGACAGCGGGAGGGCTATTCAGCTGGTTTGCGGCAGTGCTATTGAGCCCCTAGCTCCAGGATGTGGGCGCATAGGTTGCTCATGCTCCTGCCCTCATACCCCGAGCGTTCCAGCAGGCGCTGGTGGGTGGCCCAGGACATGGTGAGCGTGACCCGGACGGGTTTACGCATGGCGAGTTCTGCGGCAGATGCAGCAGCAGACATTGCAGGGGACACGGCCCCCGAGGAGAATGGAGTCATCAACTCATCGCAAGTGGGTTGGTCACGGGTCAGGCTGTTGAAGCAGCGCTGGCCCACCACAAATTTAAGGCACATCAGCGACGCAGGGAAGCGGGCTGCAGCGGATTTGCAGCAGACCCCTAGACGAGCAGGTTGTGTACACCCACTGTCACGGCGCCCAGGATTTCCGGGTCTGAACCCTGGCCGAACCGGATCGGGGGCGAGATGCCGTCAGTGGCCACCAGCGACACCCTGGGCGGCCTCCAGTGGCAATTGGCGGATGGGGCGGCTACAGACTTGACAGGGGCATCAAGAGATATGAATGAGCACCGTAATCTCACCCAGGCACGTGCTATAAAAAACTGATTAGATTTTCATTTGATATGGCCATCTTGAAAGTTCTTCGGCCCAAGCAAGGTTTAAGTGGTCGCCGTAAATTTAGTTTCGAAAGCGCTGGCTTTACCTTGGTTGAGCTTCTTGTTGTAATCGCAATTATCCAAGTTGCTATTGGTATGGCAGTACCCTCTATCTGCTATCATAGTGGTAGGAATGGTCGGATCTGTCAGCGATGATAATTTTGGCCGCTAGGAAGGCATTAGAAGGCACCTAATCAGGCCAGCATTCGAAAACGGTGATTTGGCCGGTGCTCATTGGGGAAGGCACAAACTCGCGGCTCAGGTCGATCCCGGTCTCGATGTAGTCATCGGCGGGGCTCGGGAACTTGCTGCGGGTCACACCAGGAAGGCGGACCCTTGAGGGTAGCACAAAAGAACTATTCCTTTCGTTGCCAATCAGCGGGGATGTCCCAAGCAGAGCCAACAGCCACCGGGCAAGGGGGGACCATTAACTGGATTTGCCCCTGCGGGGGTGCATCCGGATCCTCCGCATCATCCGCATCAGCAACGACAAGGAGGAACCCTTTGCCATTTGGTTGGCGTTTGATTTGCCCACGTGTCTCCAGTGCTTTGGCTTGCTCTCGAATCGTTCGTGCATCAACGCCCAGCACCTCTGCCGCTTGTTTCACCTCAACGGGTCCATCGGCTTGGATCAGCTCTAGGAGCTTCCCTTGGCCTTCGGTTTGGCGTTTTGCATCCTTCTCTGCAGCCTGTTCCTTTTCGTAGTCGCTGTAATCCCCATGCAGCTCCCACTGCATCTGAGCATTAGAAGCCACCAGCAGGTCTAAAGGCACTGAGAAACGACCTTCGGCAAACAAGCGCCTTCGCGGGTCATCTTTCAGTGCAACCGGGTAACCATCCTTCTGTTTGGTCAGATGGTGAAGGCTGAGCACCTGGGATGGAACACCACCGATGGCACTGCTGCCCCGTATGGCTGCAACTCCAACCGATCCATCGCGGATGATACTTTTGGGTGCATGGTGAACGACCAGACAAGTGCCGCCAGCGCCTGTAACCACCTCCCCTAGCTGATACAGCAGATCAGAGGCTTCAGCGCTGTTTTCATCAATGCCCAGGCTTCTGCTGCAGGAGCGCAAGGAATCCACAATCACCAGCATTCCAGGGTTTGCTTGGCATTGAGTGCGGATCATGCGGAACCCTTCGCTATCCAGCAGCAATGGCCTATCCAAGGTGAAGAGCTTGTGCATGAATGCAGGCACCTGGCCGGTGGTTGATAAACCGCTTTTGACCAGGTAGTTGCGCCAGAGACTGCGGGGCATGTCGGTGCCTATCAACAGCGTTGGGGGGATTGGTGGTAATTGATGCCCAAGGCAGGAATCACCGCGCACCATCGCCGCAAGTAGCCCCAGATAGAACCGTGTCTTGCTTGCTTTAGGGGCGGCCACCAGCATGGTCAAATCACCAGCAGGGATTAGATCCGGCAACAACCAAGCGGTCTCAAGGTCTGGGAGTGCATCGCCTGGCCCGTAACCATCAGCCGATCCGTTGTCGCTATTGGTGGCTGCCTTGAGTGCTGCAGTAATCGCCGCAGCCTCGACACCCTTGCATTGACTTCTGAGCATGGCCCGCAGCTCCCACAGGGGTGCTTCCGGTGAGCTTTCAACCAATGCAACCGCCAGAGCATTTAGATCAAGGATGGTTTGCCTGGCTTTTGTTGCCTGGTCTTGGGGTGTTTGCGGAGGATGCGGAGGATCCGGATGGGGGGTCGCAGCCCTAAAAACTTTCTCCGCACCATCTCTGGTTTTGGCGCCTTGCTGGTCGAGCTGGTCAAGCGTCACCTTTAGGTGCGCGCCATAGAACCCATCTTTTGCCCTGCTGGGAGAGAACACCGAATCAGGCGGCAACTTCTGCAGGGTGATCAAGCGCTCCCAAGCATCTTTTTCGCTCGTCATGAGAACGGCCTCCAGATGTTCACCTGTTGCTTCAGGGTCAAACCTTGACGTTTGGCTAGGCGATTGGTGGCTGTCACCAAGGCCAGGTCGATCAGGATTGTCTGCGCTTGGCCTGACGGTATTGGGAGTTCAGCGGGTACAGCACGGCGCCGCACCAGGCTTTCCCTGGGTTGGTTTTTCATCTAGTATTCAATAGAAGTTTTTGCTTTTGCCGTCCTTGGCCGGGCGGCTTTTTTTTGACTCAGGTGGTCGCAAGCTGTTGCAAGCCAGCACGAATTGCAGCTCGGGCAATCGCTGAGCGTGTGGCGTTGTGAACTTGAGCCGCTTGGTCTAGCTGCAGGGCTAGTTCTGGGGTGAGACGTAGCTCAACGCGTGCGGTTGGCCGGGTCTCGACAATCGGGGCAGGCATGTTCTCCGTACCTGGGTACGGGGTCAACCCTCATCGAACTGCCAGCAACTGCCAACGTCCTTTCGCCACCATTTTTAGCGCGTTTTTGCCCAGCCCAGTGATACCAGTGGGTAGACCCTTTTTAGCTAGTTAGCTATTTTATTTTTTCCTTATCTGATTCGCGGCATTGATAAGCGTAGGCTCCGGTTCTGGCAGCATGACCCCCATGACGAACACCTGTTCTTTCGGGTCAGTAGTCATCCATTTGGCAAAGTGAAACAATCCCAGGTCTTCTTCTTTGCACCCTGGATCCGCTCCCTCCTCGCTTGGCCTGACCAGTTCCATCACGGCCTCATCGCCAATCGAAATAATCAGATCAGATCCATCCGCATCAAGAGACCAGGCCAGGGGTTGCCATCGCTTCGAGACGATCAACCGCACCCGTCTGCGCTCCACCACCCCCTCGATCTCGGCATCACGGCAGAGCTTGAGCAGCTCTTCATCCGTCAGAGCCTTCAATCCTTCCCAGCTCCCCAGTTGATCCACCAATGTCTGGAGGGCCACCTTCTCGCTCACTGAAACGGCCTTGTAGCTCTGCAGTGCCTGGGTGATCTCAGTCTCAAGCTTTTTTACCAGTGGCTCCACCTCTGCCATCCCGGTGGATTTGAGGCTGGCGATCTTTGCCCTGATCTCCTGGATCTCAGGTGACTCGACCACCATTTGGGAGCTGCTTGCAACTTCAGCAGCAAGGCGATGGGCAATCCCCCGGCCAATCCAAAACAACCCGCGCAAAAGGTCGTGGCGGATCTCGCTAAGGGGGGCGCTGCCGAGCTTGTAACGAACTCCGCATGTTTCGTAGGGACAGTGGATCGCCCCCGTGCTGGGTGTCATGCGGTGGCCGCAGCTACTGCACCTAAATCGGCTTGATGCCCAACTCGGTTTGTAGACGCCACGGCTTTGCCCCCCAGGAGTTCGTTTGCTGATCTCCAAAGCTCGTAGGACTTCTGCCTGCTTGGCCCGGCTGATCAATGGCGGATGCGTGTCTGGATCAATCCCCAACCACCCTGGTTTTGGCGCAGCCCTTTTGCCGTTTTCTTTGCTGATCGGGCGAGGGTGCACCCTTCCTGTATCGCCTACCAATGCTGGGTTTACTAGCCAGTTCTTGAGACCACGGGCAGACATCCGCACGCCATGGGTCTTATGCAGCCAACCGCATGTCCCACGCGCATCAGCCGTTGCGATGAACCGTTCAAGAATGCCCAATGCGATGGCAACAGTTTTGGCATCTGCCAAGGCCAGGAATAGATCGCCACGCTCACGCTTGAACCCAAACGGCGCACGACCTTGAGCAGCCTTCAAGACTTCCCGGCGATGGCGGATTCCATGGCTGCTGCGTTCCCTGATCCGTTCCACCTCGGCCTGGGCAAAGACGCCGATCATCCGAAAGGCAGCCCGCCCCATCACCGTGGTCGTATCGACAGCATCATCTAGAGCCCGCAGGCGTGGGCCGTTATCACGCCCGAAGAATTCGGCCAGATAGCAGTTGTAGCTAGCAGATCTGGTTAGGCGATCTAGGCGCGTGATTACCAGCTCAGTGGCCTGCCCGTCTTCAAGCATCCCCAGCGCCTTGTCTAGTGATGGCCTGCGATCAACCGATCCACTGATCAGGTCAGTCAGCACCTTGTCGCAGCCTGCATCCACTAACCGCTTCACCTGCTGCTCCAGCGCGATCCCTTCGGCCTGCTCCCTGGTGCTCAGCCTTGCGTAACCGATCCGCATTGCGCTGCCATGACTGCCTTTCCACCAGCTTGCCACAAGATCCTTTTGCTTGGAAGGTAGTCGACACTACCTGCGCGACAAGGGATTCCCGATCAGCATTCCCGGCCGCTGGCGGGAACTTCATGCCCGCGGCCGGAAGCTGCTGGCCAGCGGACTGGCACCCGAGGAGGTGCCTGCCCGGCTGGGGATCAGCCTGGATCGCTGGGCCGAGATCGTGCGGGCCTGCGCCGTGCGGGTGGTGGCCTGGCCTGTGGAAGGAGTGGAACCGGAACCCTGAGGGGGTTCAGTCGGAGTCGATCTGAAACTCCATGCAACGGCTGGCGAAGGTGGGAGCCTGACGGCTGAGGATCTGCAGCAGGGCCTGGGCCGTGCGGGCCGGGTTGCGCTGCCGCGCCGCGATGGTTTCCAGGCAACCGTGCATCGCGCCGGGGTCGAGATCCAGCAGGTTGCAGAGGAACTGATCGGGCGTCACGGCCTCGATCCCGAGGGGCTCCAGAACCTCGGCCGGGAAGTGCCGCACGTTGAGGGTGACGATCACCTCGGCCTTGGCTGCGATCGCTGCCGCCAGCACGTGGCGATCACCGGGATCGCAGCCCAGCTGATCAGCGAGACCCGGTGGCGGCTCCACCAGGGCCTCGGGAAAGGCCCGTTCCATCGCGGCGCAGAACCGACTGGCCTTCTCTTGGGTACTGCGCGCATCAGCCAGAAGGTTGCGGACCGTGTCCTCCAGGATCTGCGGCGACCAGTGGACCCGGTACAGGTGCTCATGGGCTATTTCCAGCAGCAGATCTCTCAGCTCATAGGGATAGAGAACGCAGCTGTCGAGAAGAACGGGGGAGACGGCAGGTTCAAGCCAGAGGCTCACACCGCCTCCACCTGCATCTCCTGCCCCAGCTCGCTGAGCTCATCCAGGGCCCCGCGGCGGGCCTGCCTGCGCGCATCACGCAGCTGCAGTACATCGTGAATACGCAGGCGCCGATGACTGCCGACCATCACAACCGGAACGGCCTTGTCGTCGATCAGTCGGTAGAGGTAGGGCCGCGAGACGTTGAGGATCTGGGCAGCCTGCTGTGTGGTGAGCAGGGCGTCATGGGGCAGCACCGTGACCGCCTCACCGCGCTTGAGGTTGTCGAGCAGGCCCCGCATCAGGCCATAGAGCGGCGCCGGCACTAGGTGCTCCTCGCCCCGGGGACCGACCAGGCGTGCCTCGCCGGCCTGAAACAGGGCGAGCAGTTCATCCAGCTGCTCCGGCAGCATGGAATCGGGCGTGATGGTGCCTGGCACCGCGGGTGTCGCGACCATCGAAACCTCCTTCCTGTCGTTGCTTAACCGTAATAGGCGTAACCGGCGCTCCGGGGCAAGGGGGCTTCGGCAATAGGGGGAAAGCGGCACAGCCCTGAGCCAGGCCACCGCCACTGCTGTTCATCCCGCGGCGCTGCTGCTGCAGGAGGCCCCTGAACTCCAGCGCCGCCGCGGCCAGCTGCAACTGGTGGCCGACTGCTGGAACCTGCTGGAGGGGCGGCGCGAGCACTACCTGCCGCGGGGGGAGCGCGAACCGGAGGCGGCCTATCGGCGCCGGGTGGAGGCAGCCCTGCCGTCGGGGTTCTTCCGCGATGCGCTGCGCACCTTCGCGGGAATGCTGTCGCGGGAGAACTGGACGGCCCTGCCCTCTGGGCTTGAGCTGGTGCTCAGCGATGTGGACGGACGCGGCACGGACCTGGGTGCCTTTCTGGCCGCAGCCGACGTACTGGTGCTGCGCGACGGCGGTTGCCTGTTGCTGGTGCTGCCGCCCGATCATCTCTGGCCTTCTGAAGGAGACCGGCAACAGGCCCTGCGCCGGGGGGATCGGCTGTCGCTGCCCCGCCTGCAGCTTATCCCCCGCACGGACCTGCTCAACTGGCAGCTGCCCCACTCCCATGGCCTGCCGGTGCGGATCACCTGGCGGGAACTGAGGCCGGGCAGCGAGCCGCCGCCGATCGATGCCATCGGGCTCTGGCCCGAGCAGCCCTGCCCCTGGCTGTACCGCAGCCTGCAGCTCAAACCGCAGGGCGTTGCCCTCAGCACCGAAACGCTCGTAGCCGATCCACAGAGCACCTCGGGCTGGCAGGTGGAGCAGCTGGAGCAGCGGCTCTATCAGGGCCTCCAGCAACTGCCGGGCCTCTGGTATTCCAGCGACGGTGCAGGCTTCGGCGAGGGCGAACTGCCGCACCTGGGGCTGGCGCATCAATACCTGAACCAGTTCCGCTGTCAGAGCGACTACCAGGAGCTGCTCAGCCGCTGCGCCCTGCCGGTGGGTGTGCGCACCGGTGTGGTGGGTGCCGTGGGGCAGCCACCAGGCAATGAACCAGTGGTGCTGGGACCCAACACGGTGATGGACCTGCCGGAAGGCGCCAGCTTCCAGTTCGCCGAGGTGCAGGCGCGCTCCCTGGCGGAGCACCGGGCCTGGCTGCAGGTGCTGGACGCGGCGATGCGCCGCGATGCGCTGATCCCCAGCAGCAGCGGTGGCGTGGCCCGGACGGCAACCGAGATTTCGCTGGCCGCCAGCCAGTCGTACGCCCTGCTGCAGAGCCAGGCGATCCAGAAGGCGTCGCTGTTCAGCAGCCTGCTGGTGCACTGGTGCGCGATCACCGGCGAACCGCTCAGCCCGCAGGCGGCGTTGCAGGTGTCGGTGAATCCGCTGACGCCGCCGGTGGCGCCGCGGCCGACAGTGAGCGAATGGCTGTTGCTGGAGGAGAAGGGCGTGGTGAGCCGCGATGAGCTGCGGCAACTGCTGGAGCTGGCCACGCCGGTGCAGGTGAGCCAGAGCGTCACCAGCGGCGCTGAGCTGCTGCCCGCCACCGATTCGCCATGAGCCCCACCCCTGCCAACGGCTGGCGACCTGGCGATCTGGAGGCCATCCGGATCGCCCTGGGCATCAGCGCCACCAGGTCGGCCGTGGAAGCGATCAACCAGGCGATGCTGCAGCTGGAGCAGGGCTACCCCGATGCCATCCCCACAGCCCGGATCCTGCTGGATCAGATCGGCGTGCTCGATGCCCAGCTGCTGCAGCTGAACCCCGTCGATCATCAGAGCTGGAGTGAACAGCACCGCAAAGGCCCCTTGCCCGGCAGCAGCGCTGCGGCCGGCGTGCCTCCCACCAGTCAGGTGGACGTTGTCCATTACGCCACCGAGCTGCTGCAGGTGGAGGAGCGGTTGGTGAGCAGCCAGCCCGTGAGCACTGCAGAAGCACTCCAGCGACAGCGGCTGAACTTGTGCAACCAGCTGCTGCTGACCATGCCGGCGCTGCAGAGCTGGAGCCGCCAGGGCCAGAACGCCCTACCGGCGTTCACTGCGGCGCTGCTGCGGGGCTGAACGATGCCGAACATCTGGCCATCGCCGGCCCTGCAGGTGCCGAGCAACCCAGTCCCGTTGCAGGCCGCCATCCCTGCGGCCAGTGGCAATCCCCTCAGCCCCTACGCGAATGCCCGCCTGCTGCAGTTCCAGAACCTGATCCCCGGCGACCTGGACTCCCCGCGGCTGTGGCGCCACGTCTTTGAGTGTTTCCTGCGGCGCGGTAACTACATCACGGCGAAGGAAAACAGCCCTGGGGTCGACACGGGCGACTTCACCTACAGCGGCTTCATCTGCCGCGCCAGCCGCCTACCGCTGCAGAGCGCCGACCCGCTCGAACTCGAGTGGCCACAAGCGCGGAGGGCACGGTGCAGGTGCCCTGCCAGGGGTTGATCTGGCTGGGCGATCTCAGCCGGCTGAGCGATCCACCCAGCACGGACGCCGACCCTCGCCGCGTCTACACCGCCTTCGAGGTGATCGAATTCGGCGCCTACTACGGCTCCGGTGGCATCGGCGCCATCACCCAACCGCTGGTGGGCGAGCGGATCTACGGAACGATGAAGCTGCACCAGCTTCCGGATACATCAGCGCCACCTCTGTGAGCTCGGCAATAGGGAGGCAGCACAGCCCGGACGGGGTGCTCGCTCCACTGACAGCCGCGACGGGTCATGGCCACCAGCACTTCCAGCCTCAACCGCACCGTCTCTGCCGCCCCCCAGGGCGTTGAGAGCGACCACAGCCCGGCTCAACTCGATGGGACTGCTGAGCCCAGGGCGGAGCAAAGCGCCCTCACCAGCGGCCATGGCTACGGGGAGCCTGGGGACAGCCAGGGCCACCAAGTCGGCGAGAGCGATTCCCCGACGGTGCCCGATGCCCTGAAGGCCGAGCGGCGGCGCAGCAACCAGCTGGAGAAGGAGATCCGCTCCCTGAAACAGCAGCTGAACCGCTTCTCGGAGATCAACCCCGAGGAGTACACCCGCCTGCAGGAGGCCGAGAAGCAGAAGCAGCAGCTCGAACAGCAGCTGGAGCGGCGGGAACGGCAGATGGAGGAAGCCAGCGCCCGCAAGGTGGCAGCGATCGCCGCCGAGCGGGATGCATCGGCCGAACGGGTGCTGCAGCTGCGCAAGGAGCGGCTGCTGGAGCGGGCCTTTTCAGAAGCGGAGGGCCGCACGGGTGGCGATGGCCGTGGCACGTTCTTTGACGTGTTCAAGGGCCAGCTGTGGGAGAGCTTCCGGCTGGTGCCCGGCAAGGACGGCAGCGACAGCCTGGAACCGCTCGACGCCCAGAGCCAGCCGATGCTGGGTGATGACGGCAGACCGCTGACGGCCTCTGAGTTTCTGGAAGACCTGAGGGTCCACCCCGTGTACGGCTTCCTGTTCCAGCAGCGGGGCGCCATGGGCGGCCCTGCCGCGGTGAACTACGGCACCGGCACGGTGGGCGCCAACGGGGAGCTGATCAACCCCCAGGCCATGAGTGCTGCCGAGCTGTACCGGGCGGGGTTTGGAAAACTCAACACCAGGTGAGCATTACTCGCAAAGAGCATCTTCGGAACTTTCCTCATCTGAGGCTTCGGTAATCGCCCTTAGCAGATACCTGGAAAGCCTGGAAACAACCACAATATTCACCACGAGGCCTTCGTTGAAATATCTCAATACGTCGTCTAGCATCTCCTC
This sequence comes from Cyanobacteriota bacterium, assembly GCA_026389335.1. Taxonomy (GTDB): domain Bacteria; phylum Cyanobacteriota; class Cyanobacteriia; order PCC-6307; family Cyanobiaceae; genus Cyanobium. Next base: position 56,706 of record JAPLIB010000015.1, read on the forward strand.
GGGGAAAAGCACGCGCATAGACCCTCCCTCCCTTAAATCGCGCAAGGTAAAGGAAAGACGATCCTGATCCATCTCCCGCACTCGACCATTCTGACTGATAACGCGCTCGGCTCGCAAGGCATTGATTTGACTTCTAACTTTCAATCGCGATCTCTTGTCTAAAGAGATTGGATGCGGACCAACCCAGGAGCCCGAGATCACCATCTGCTCAACTTGGCCTCCTTGAGTCGGAGTCAGCTCAACAAGCGATTCAAGTAAAACCAGCTTTTCTTCGTCTGTATTACCTGGTGGCCGGTCCGACGCCAATCCAGTCAGCCAGTGAAGCCCCGACCGAAGTGTCTCGGCAGCTTGAAGAGTTATAAAGCGCATATTTTCATCACACTGCGGAGCTCCAAATGCCACTTCGAAACTTCCGAATCCAAGGCGCCTGACCGGCAGGTCATACATTGCTCTATAAGCATTTGTTGGCTTGCCATCAGCTGCCTGATCCATGACGTAATCCAGCAATGTCTTTAGGGCTTTCCTCCCTGAATCGGCGACAGAAGAGATCACGCTGGAGGTCAACCTACCAGGGACAAGCCCTGAGCCAATGGCTTTTGCCACCAGCACAGGCACATGCTCTGAATACAGCGGGGTTCCCGCTAAAGGAAGACAATCTGATGGAAGGTCATCTTCGTCAATGCTCCAAAACCGGAGCGGGCCTTCACGCGATCGTCGGCAGAGAAGAGTCCAGGATTCGAATAGAGCCGCACGAACGGGGAGGAATCCGGCTTTAAGGCTTAGAAGCCTTTCATCTCCAATTGGAGCCGCGACAAGCCAATCACATGCACTCGAAGTCTCTGCCAAGTAGATAAGCAGCCTCAGCTTCGAGGTTATTTGCGAAACATAGATGATCGGTTCTTCCGCCTCGTATAAGACCTCTGTCTCGGGGAGTGCAGAAATTCCCCATTCCACTTCAGGCTGTCCTAGAGGCGGCTCTATGGAAAACATGGCACTACCTCGGAAAAACAATTGCTCCGCTCGACATCCCGAAAAGGCCACCAGCAGATGTGCCCCGACCTTGGGCAGGTCAATCGATACTCCCCCGAATCTTTACCGATAACGCCCTTGGCAACCATCCTGCCCAATGCCGGCCGCAAGCTTGCGTAGTGAATTGCCTTTTCAAGACTCTCGTAGACGGATACGCCACAAGCGCGACAGTCGTCCTTAATCCCCAGCTCTTTATATGACAGGAAGTCCTCGTTAGATACGCTTTCACCCTTCACGATTCTATACACTTCTCTTTCATCATTTATTGTAGACCCCTGCTCAGGGCAGCCCTCAGGGAAATAGTCGGGGTACGGGCTGGATGTTTTTGGGCTGCTCTCCATAAGTGTCCGATCCAGGGTGGTTTCTGCGTCTTTTGTACCCTATGGCCCGGCCGCGGCGAAGCCCCTCCTCCTCGGCAATAGGAGGTGACGTTGCTGGGGTCAGGCCCCGGGAGTGGTAATGGGCCTCACGCTGATCGAGGCGGCCAAGTACGAGAACAGGCTGGAGCACCTTGCCGTTCTCAAGACCTTCGCGGAAGGGGAACTGCTGAGCCGCCTCCCCTTCATGAACATCGCCGGCAGCGGCATCTTCTATGCCCAGGAAGCCGAGCTGCCCACCGTGGGCTTTCGGGCCGTGAACGAGGGCTACACCCAGAGCTACGGCGTCGCTGACCAGCGCGCCGAGGCCGTGCACCTCTTCGGGGGTGACGTGGATGTGGACCGCTCGATCGTGGACCTGATGGGCCCCGAGGCCCGTGCCAGCCAGATCGAGATGAAGATCCGATCGATGCGGCTGACGCTGGAAGCCACGATCGTCAAAGGCGACTCCGCCTCCAACCCCCGCGGTTTCGACGGGCTGCAGAAACGCCTGCCCCTTGGCGGCGGCAATGTGGTGGACAACGGTGGCCGGACCGTGAACCTCGATGCCCTCGACGCACTGGTGGACAGCGTGGACGGCATGGGCAGGCCCAAGTACCTGCTGATGAGCAAGGCGGTGCGCCGCCAGCTCAATGCCCTGGCCCGCGCCGGCAGCTGCTGTGCCTACACCGCCGAGACCGACAGCCTCGGCGCCATGGTGCACCGCTATCAGGAGTGCGAAATCCTCACGGTGGACCGTGACGCCCAGGGCCGCGAGATCCTCGGCTTCTCGGAAGCCGGTGACGCCACCTCGATCTACTGCCTGGCCTTCGGGGATCAGGGCATGACCGGCCTACAGGGGCCCTTCCAGGGGCGCTACGGGATCTCGGTGCGCGACCTGGGCGAGGTGCCCGATGCCCCCGTGTTCCGCACCCGCGTCGATTGGTACGTGGGCTTTGCGGTGCTGCACGACCGCAGTGCCGGCCGCCTGTTCAACATCACCGCCGCCTGAGGCAGGAGAGCACCGATGTATCGACACACTTCCAACCCCCTGCTCGATGCCGAGACCGTGCTGGTGGGCGCGGTCCAGCACGGCGCCACACGTCCCTTCCCGCTGATCCGTACCAGTGGCGAGGTGGTGCAGCTGAACACCAAGCTCGATGCCGCCTGCAGCTTCTCCTTTGTGGTGAGCCATCCCGGCGCCGCCACGGCAGTGGAGGCCGAGCTGCTGGTGGCACCGTTGCGCGATGACGGCAGCCAGGGCAGCTTCGTGAGCCTGTGCAAGGTGGCCGTGCCGGCCCAGGGCGGCTTGGTAGAGGCCCGCATCAGCGGCCATGACATCGCCCTGGATCCTGCCGATCAGGCGCATGTGCAGTTCCCGGCGGTGGCGATGGCCAAGGCCGTGATCACCCCGGACACCCCGGCCGGACTGCTGGCGTGTCTGACCGCGACCGTTCCTGCCTGAGGAGAGACGCCATGGCACGACTTCGCAACACGGCCGGCGATCAGCCGGAACCCGTTGACGCTCCTGAGCCGGCAGTTGAGTCCACATCCCTCATGGCTGAGGTGGTGGTCCCCGCTCCGGCTGCCGCCAGGGAGCCGCCTCCCGCAGCGGCACTGACACCAAGGCATCTGCTGGTACCGCCACCCCAGACCGCAGCGCAACCGGCAGCTGCCACCGCCGCTGCCGCCAAACCCGGCCTGCGGCGGATCGGCAAGGGTGAACAGATCCGGCAGGTGCACCCGGTGGATGTGTCCGACTGGCTGGCTCTGGGCTGGCAACTGTTGCCTGCTGACACCCCCTCCACCTGAAGAAGGAGCCCGGCCGTGCCGTACCCGCTCACGTCCGGCAACAGCACCGGAGGCGACAGCCGGCAACGGCTGCTCCCGCCCCTGGGCTGTCCCGGGGAGCCGGAGCTGGTGTGGCCGGTGGATGCCGGCGAATGGCTGGCGCTGGGGTACCGGCGCGTTGCCCTGCAACCGCCACCACTGGAGTTGAGCTGGTTGCCGGAAACATGCACCCCGGGCGGTTTTGTGATCTGGCTGGTGCTGCGCTGCCAGAGCAGCCCACCGACCGCGATCACGGTGACCTGGGGCGATGGGACCAGCGAATCCGTGGCCTGGCCGACCGGCAATCGGCTGCGGCACAGCTACCTGAGCCCATCCGACCTGGCCGTGGTCGTGACCGCACTCCCGCCGGCGAGCCTGCAGGCTGAGCTGGCGGTGCATGGTCTGCGGTGCCCATGCCTGCTGAAGCCGCAGAGCCAGGCGCCATCGCCCAGCCCGACTGGCCTGCAGCCCCTTATCCCAGGAGCCGGCCTGCAGGGGAATCTGTATGACGGCCGGCAGGCGGTGCGCTGGCAGCTGCGGCTCGCCCAGGCGGGCGGGCTGCGGTTCGTTGCGCAGCCACCGGAGGGCGATGCGGCCCTGGCGCTGGCGCCGTTCTCAATTGACGGTTCCGGCATTCCGGGTGGCGTGCCCGGCTCCAGCGGCGCAGCAGACCGGTTTCTGGCCGCAGATGGCCAGTGGAGGGAAATCAGTGGGGGCAACCGCTGGTGGCATGGCGACGGACCGCCGGGAAACCTGCCACAGGCGCGCAGCGGTGACTTCTACCTCGATGGCCTCAGCGGCGAGGTTTACGCCTTGGAGGAACCCTGATGGGCTGGCAGCTGCAGAACAATCTCAGAGGACCTTCCGCGCTGCGGCTGGGGCGACTGGAAGCAGCGCTGAGCAGCAGCTCCAACAGCACATGGAGCTCGGTGTTCAGCGTGACGATCGAACCGCAGGCATGTCTTTCGTTTCAGGCCTGGCTGTACTTCACGGCAGCGACACCGGGCACGGGACTGGTGACGAGCCTCAATGGGCCGGCAGGCGCGGCGGCGGTGATCGTGAACATGCTGACCGGGGAATCGACGACCAACCTGCGGAATCTCAGCGCCACCGGCTACGACACGCCCCTGGTCGGCACGGGTTCCGGGGGCAGCAACAACATCCTGCTGGCCCAGGTGAGCGGCACGGTGGAAAACGGCAGCAGCGGCGGCAGCCTGCTGCTGCGCTTCCGATCCGAGGTGAACGGCAGTGCCGTGAATCTGGCCCGGGGCTCCTGGTGGCAGGTCCTGAAGCACTGATCGGACTCGGCAATAGGAAGTGACCTGATCCGGGCCACGGCCCGCATTGCCATGGCCTGGATTGCTTCCGGTTCACTGAGGGGCCCACAGGGTGAACAGGGCCCTCAGGGGCTTCAGGGGGTGCAGGGCCTGCCCGGCGCCGACGGGATGGCTGGCCCTCAGGGCCAGCAGGGACCTACCGGCCCCCAGGGAGCGACAGGACCGCAGGGACCACAGGGGCAGCAAGGTATCCAGGGCGCCCCGGGCCTGGGCATCACCTTCAAGGGCCACGTGCCGACCCTGGCGGATCTTCCCGGCACGGCCAGCCAGGGCGATGCCTACATCGTTCAGGCGGATGACTCGTTCCAGGTGTGGGACAGCAGCAGCAGCACCTGGGTGGACGGCGGTTCGATCCAGGGCCTGCAGGGGAATGCCGGACCGCAGGGAATCCAGGGCCTTCAGGGACCTACCGGCCCGCAGGGCAACCGCGGCACCGGCTGGTTCACCGGCAGTGGTGCACCAACGACGGTGCCCGGATCGGTTCCGGGTGACCTCTACCTCGATCAGATCACCGGCGATGTGTACGTGCTGAGCTGAGGGGTTGCAGTCATCATTGGCGTGCCCGGACGCGCTGAAGGAACCACGGTGCTGTCTTGCGCCCGCCAGGCCTCTTTTGGCTGCGGAAGCGCGCAAATCGCCACAGCCCCCTGCTGATCAGGCTATTTGCCGCCTCAGCTCCGAGAGCGCCTCGCGCTCGGCTTCCAGCTGGCAGCGCTGCAGCAGCTCCTGCTCGACCAGCAGCCGCTGGTCGAGCTCATCCACCCGCGCCAGGCTCTGCTGGATTGCGGGGATCACCTCCTCCTCCAGGAGGGGGCAGACAGCGGGGGATTACGAAAAGCAATGGGGTTCGTATGAGGTTTTGATCCAGGCCCCTCAGGTTCCCTGAGGGCTGACAACGCCAGGGGGCTCGTCTACAAAGGATCAGAGCCCTGCCACTAATCCATGGCCTTCTGGTGGGTCAACCACAAGCAGACCTTCAAGGAAGAAATTCAAGGAAGTTTTGTGTGGTCACCGAAGACCAATGCCAACGGCGCCCGCAATGTGAGCTATGACAACCTCACCCGCTGTGCGCGGGGAGATGTGGTGTTCAGCTATGCGAATGGCCGGATCAGCCAGATCGGAATGGTGGAAACGGTGGCGATCACTGCGCAGAAGCCCCTGGAATTCGGAAAAGCCGGGGAGAATTGGAATCCGGAGGGATGGTTGGTGCGGGTGAACTGGTGGCCTCTGCAGTACCCTATAGTTCCTCAGAATTTCTTTGAGCTGCTGCAGCCGCTGTTACCCAAGCGTCACAGCCCGATCAGCACCACAAGCGGACGAGGCAATCAGGGCATCTATTTGGCTGAGCTGAGCGAAGTGCTGGGCCAGCTGCTGCTAAGGCTGATCGAGGAGCACGCTGACCCGGCTGTACGAGTTCATCTGATTGTGCTGACTGAGGAAGGCGACTACACAGCCGCTCTGCTGAGCGACATGCAGCAGTTGCAGAAAGTGCCCAGCATCACGGAGCGCGATGCGCTCACCAAGGCACGGCTGGGGCAAGGATTGTTCCGTCATGAAGTAGCAAAGCTTGAACCGTCTTGCCGTGTGACAGGGATGGCGAGGCAGGAGTTTCTGATCGCGAGTCACATCAAGCCTTGGCGCGACTGCGACAATAATGAGCGACTGAGCGGTGCCAACGGGCTGCTGCTCTCACCCCATGTGGACAAGCTATTTGACCGGCACTGGATCAGTTTGGATTCCAGCGGCCAGCTCCTCTGCGAGCACGAGGCTGCACGCGAGGCGTTGCGCTGCTGGGGGATAGATGGAGCCAATCTGATCCGACCCTTCAACAGGGAACAGGAGCAGTTTCTGCAGGCTCACCGCGAGGCGCTGCGGCACTGATCCGGCTCTAGCAGGAAGCGCTTGATGAAAGCGTTCAGAGACAGAACCTCGCAACGGGGCATCAAGCTATCGCTCCCGGGCAGCCGACGCCAGACCTGCACCTGAAGCTCAGCGTTTGGCTGCTGTTGGAATTCCACTCGGTAGCGGTACGCCGCATCAGTTGGGGCGTCGGGACCTGCCAGGGGGATGCTGCCGGGCTGCGTGTTCACGAAGCAGGTAGGGAACTCAGCCAGCTGACCGCAGATCCGTAAGGCTGCGGCAAACCGCCAGGCGGCGCCTGTGGGGTAGCCATCGTGGTGGAGGTAGAGATAACGGTCGGGCTGGCCGGGGAAGCCGGAGAAGCTGTAGGTGGCAGGTGTTGTCAAAACGTATTGGCGACGCTCTGTTCTTGTGCCACCGCTGTATCAACTAAAGATCCCCCATGTGCCCCTCGCGATCGAGGAACAGCACCCGCAGCAGCTGGCCAGCTGTGCCCAGCAGATGGACGGAAACCACTCGGATCGGACACTGGCGCTCGATTGACCTGTGGCCTGGCTGAGCGGGGAAGAGAGGGCGAGCCATGGCAGGGATGGCGAACGACACCACCGCTGCGTCCCGGTGAAGCCAGCGCCGCGCAAGGGTCGCGGAACGCAGTGGAGCGACTTGCTTCAGCCCTTGCGTGGTGCGGGAGCCGGGGCAGGCCGGGTGGCGTGATCGCCAGCCCCCAGGGCTCAGCCGGATCTGAGGGCTCAGTAGTCCTCGGGGAACAGCACGGTGGTGATGGGCCCATCGCCTTGGCCGCGGAGGTCTTCCGTGATCACCCAGATGGTGCCGTGCTCTGGTGTGTCGTAGCTGGAGAAGAGGCGGCCTTCCGCATGGGAGTGGTCCGAATCGTTGGAGGCTCTGTCCTCCTCGTCGAGCTCCCCCCAGTCGCGGCCCGCGTGACGATCGAGCAGGCCGACGATCACCTCATGGGGGACGGCAGCTGCGACAGCGGCCGTGGCAACGATTCGTCCGAGGGAATGACGCATGGGAAGAGAAGGGGCCGCAGGGACGGTCCTGCAGCCCAAGTGAGTGGAGTCTGATCGGCTCAGCCGGGCTGAGCGTCCGGCTGGCTGGAAGCCGGGGCTTGGTGCTGCACCAGAAAGGCTTCGATCCAGTCGTGGTGGCGCTTCTGCAGGATCCGATCCGCGATGGAAGTGGCCTCCTCCGGCACCTGGAACCGCTTGCGGAACGCCTTGGTGAAGCCCTCCAGCACTGGCCGGGGCAGACCGCGCAGGGTGCCCAGGACCTGGCAGATGACGGCCGGGTCGAGCGGCGTGAGGCCGGGGTCGTCGCTGGCGCTTGGCGCTGCTGGCGAAGGGCTGCGATGGATCAAGCGCGTGCCGTTGCTGGCACTGACAGGCAGAGGAGCGCTGTTCTTCTCTCCTGCCGCGTGAGTCACCTCCCGCTGCTGCTTGTCGTACAGGGCCAGGCCGAAGGGATTCCCGAAGGTCATCAGGGCACGCTTCATGGCGTCGGTTTCGGCCTCCTTGCGGGCGGACTCATGGGCCTGGCCCAGGTCGGCATCGATGCCATGACCGGCGCCGCTGCCCTCGCGGATTAGTGGGGCCCCACCAGGAACCGACACCGTGACCCGGACCCTGGCGATGTAGGTCACCCCCCAGCCAGGGCGGTTGTCCCTGCCTATGGGGCGCTCGGTCTGGTTCACACAGCGAACCTCAATGGTTTCCCGTTGCCAGCCATCGAACCCGAAGATCCGATTGGCTTCTGCGATCACCAGCCACCCCTCCAGGTAGCTGACCTTGGAGCGGCCCTGCTCGCGCTGGCGGACGTTGGCCCGATCGAGGGGGGCGGCCAAGGCGGCGACCTGCTCGGCAGAGAAGCCTGCACCCAGCGGCATGGAGGCTGGAGGAGAGGGTGGGATCCTCGCGTCGTGGCGGATCAGCTCCAGGGCCGAGGTCGGTCTTTGGGCCGGACGAGGAGCTGCGGAGCGGCTGGTGGTGCTGGCCCCGTTGGTGGAAGGAGCGGCGACAGTCATGGCGGTGCGTGGCGATGGGTGTGAGGAGTGAGGAGTGAGGAGTGAAAGGGGCCCCGGCTGCACCACCAGAACCCCATATGGAAGGGGCCTCTGGTCCCTAGCGGATGCGCCAGGAGCGGCGGGAGATGAGTTGGGCGCCTTCGATGTGGCGGCCAGCCTTGAGGGCTTCCTTGATGGCTGCCTTGTCGGGCTTGCTGGTGGTGGTGACGGTGAGCCACTCGGAATCGAGGGCCTCTTCGTCGTCGATCTCGACGGCCTGGGATTTGCGGCTGCTGAGCTCGTGATTGGGGAAGGAGAAACGGGTGGCCGCCGGCTGCAGCTGGGTGAGGACAAACACCAACGACTCCTCCAACGCATCGGCCCGGCTGGTGTCGCCGGCAGCCAGAGCGGTGAGGCGTTTGGCCTGCTGCTGCCGGTAGGCGGCCTGACCGCGCAGGTGTTCGATCACCCAGCAGGTGGCATCGGCCTTGGCCGCCAGGGCCGCCTTGTTGCCCTCTTCTGCGAGGAGAGCCGCCTCCAGTTCGGCGAGGGCCAGGGCTCGCTGTTCGGGGTCATCGGTTTCCAGCTGCTCAGCCAGGTGGCCGATGGTGGTGGTGAGCTCCTGGGCCTCAATGCCCAGCTGCCAGAGGGAACCGGATCGCTGCAGCGAGCAGACCGGCCCTGTGGGCTCTGGAGGGGCGGCCTCACGGGGGGAGGAGAGATCTATCGGAACGGGTGTGAGAACAGGCATGGCGGTATGTGGGGAATGGATCGGATGGCGCCCATGGGCGCGGAAAGCTTCAGGAGCAGGCGGATGCAGCGGGCACGGCCCAGAGACCGGCGGATGGGCTGACCTCCACCACGGCGAGGGGCACCGGAGAGCGGGAGGCCATGCGGCGGGCCTGCTGCACCAGCGATGCAGTGCCAGGGCCGCCGGGGAAGGCCAGCACCAGCACCGAGGTGGCCGCCAGCGGGGAGGTGTGGGCCAGGGCTTCGGCGATGGCCAACTGGAGCAGCTCCCGATTGCGGATCGGCCCAGCCGCCCGGCCGTGGCGCTCCCAGGCGGCAGGCAGAGCGATGGCCGGCCAGCCCAGCTGATGGGCGGCACGGGCAATGGCGGCATCGGCGCCGCGGGCACCGCCGTGGAGCAGCAGATGGACAAGCCGGCCGCCGCTGCGGGCCAGCAGCTCAGCGGCGACCCGCTGATGGGGCCAGGCAAGATCACGGCCGCCGCCGGCTGCGATCACAAGGGAGCGAGCAGGACCTGGACCTGGCCCAGATGAATAACAAACAACCATGGAATCAGCTGTCTTGAGGGACAACTGATCGGGGCATCATGCCGCTGACGAGAGTGCGGCAGCGATGGCGAGATCAGGGGATAAGGTTGCCGCAGGCGATGGGCTCAGGGCCTTTGGCGCAACCCTTATTCTACCAGTACAGACGCACTCCAGGCTCGGCAGAACGGCTGCAGGGCAATGGATCGAAGCGAAGCAAAGCCATCCGCAGGCAGGCCTGAACATTCACAAGGGGAACGATCAGATTTGGCCTCGAACAATCAACCGGCCGCGCAGCCGCGCGAGGCAATCTTGAGCACACCCTCCCCCCCCTACCGGCTGACCGGTGCGTTGCCACCGCAGCCGCGGGAGAGCAGCCCTGCCTGCCACCCCAACACCGGCCCCGGAGCGGAGGGCGGCGGCGGCTGGCCGATGCACGCCACGGCGCAGCCGTGGCACGCTGAAGGACGGTCGTCGTCGACCGCAGCGCGTCGCCAGCGCAGCCGGAACCGCCGGCCTCACCATGCCTGGCAGACAAGCAGGGCAGGACGAGCCAGGAGCGGACGGCACTGCTCGGGATGCCCGAGTGCAGCGCGGACCTCGCGCAACTCCTAGCAACCTCCTAATTTGGACAAAATTAGGAGTTGATTGGGAGTTGCCCACCCGTTTACCCCGCAGACCTCCATCGCTGGAGGCACTGCTCGCCCAGGCCGGCGGGTTGCATGAAGCCATGCCCGTGCTCGCGCAGCTCGCCCAGACCAGCGGGGGAGAGCGGTATCTGCACTGGGATGAGCTGCGCCACCGCCCTGC
>JAPLIB010000072.1 GCA_026389335.1 Cyanobacteriota bacterium
GGTCAGCAGTCTGCAGGGATTCTCCGTGACTCTGGCCGGCCAGCGCCGCCGCGTCGATCCCCACTGGCAGCGGGGTCTGAGCTTTGTGCGGATCGGCCTGGCGACGCTGCAGACGTTCGTCGCTGATACCAAAGCCAGACTCATGACCTGGATGCCCATCCCCCAGCGGGATCTGGGACCCTGCATTCCCAGCCGCGGCGTCAGGCGCCGCCGGAAGCAGCCCTGGTTCACGGGGATTGAGCTGCCGCCACGATCACAGCCTCAGGGCCGCGATCCCCTGCCGCTCGCTGTCGCATGAGCGTCTCGGGTGAGATGTGTCGGGTAGCCAGGTCGGGTAGTCAGGATCCCACGAGCTCCACGATCACATGATGGTAATTTCGGGGAAAGGCTGTAGAGTAATCAGGAAAGTACTGATCATCTACGTTCCGGCACAAAAACCAGGGCAAAATCAATTATTTCGCTTTTGGAACGTAGCTTCCCCTTTGTGGGCAACCATCTTCTTAACCCTTTGACAATCATAAAGACCTAAACATCATGAAATTTGGATTCTCAATGGCGATCGCCGGCGCAATGTGCATGGGCTTTTCCACGTCAGCTGTTGCGGGGCCCCTGATTTATGCCACCAAAGTAGAGGCTAGATGCAAGATCTTGCCAGACGGCACGGCGACGACGGTGTCGGTGACTCTGGAAAACACCGCTTCTAACTTCTACGGCCAATCCCTGTCGTTTAAATTTACGCCCACCACCTCCGGCATACCTCAATACCTTCCGCATCCTGCTGATGTTTACAACCCAGTAACCCTCGCGGTTTCTCCTGGCGTCTACACATTGGAGATCAGAACCGGTCCTGGGCCGAGTGCAAGCTCCTCGCAGCCTTATCCCATCACAGTCCCCGCCGGCATGGTGATGGTAATAGGGAGTAAAAAGTTTTGCCAGGCAAAAGTATCTCCGTCCCTCGGTCGGGCTAAAACTCAACCTGTCTTAAATCCTAGTGGTTTCTGGGGTCCAATGAATTGACCCACATGAATGGACAAGTCAACGAATCCTGCCCGGTTGGATTCCAGCAGATGACGCGTAAGCCAAAAGACCCAACCGCCGCCGCCTCTCCACTTTCATCCATAGGCTTTGTCGGCCAAGTCGCCGCCCTGGCCTTCATCGCCGCCTGCCCCTCTGCCGCGGCCGTCACGGAAAAAAGCGCAGACCAGTTCCGCCAGGACGCCTTTTCAGCCGCGGCGAGCCCGGCCTCAACTTCCTTTGAGGCCGACGCCCGGAACGCAGGGAGCTTCCGACTGGCCCAAAGCACCGAGGGCGAAGACAACGGGGAGTGCAACGAATACACCGGGGTGAATTGCGACTCCGTTGGTGGAGATCAGTCTGACGCATTCCAATTGGAATACTTGCCGAGCGAGCAATCTGTCCTAGAGCAGGTCTACGACTTCATGAATGAAGTTCAAATGGACAAAATTCCAACCTATTGGGGACCTCCTTACGAAACTGGGTTTAGAACCAGGATGTATGGACCCGGGGCCCCAAGCACCAAGTGCCTGACCAGTGGCGCCGCGATCATGTTCAGTGTCAAGGCGCGCGCGCTGATCTGCTGGCGCCCTGCCAAGGCCGCGCCGGTTCGGGGCCTGAAAGTACCTATTCTCGGCCGGGCTGCCCAGCTAGTGCTAGCCAGCTGCAGGCTTAGCAGCGATAGTGTCATCTTACGTAAGGGCGCCTTCGCCTGTATAGCCACGCCCCGGGCTGTGGTCCGCAAAGCGTCCAAGGGCGCGGCGGGAGGCCCGACGCGGAGGTCACTCGGCGGCTCTGATCTGCCGAAGCAGCAACTGGTCGTAGAAGCGCTTCAATGACGTCAGGTCCGGCGCCCGGTCAGCATCGCCGCGGACCGACTTGTCCACCACTCCTAGCGGCCCGTTGCATTGCGCCGGGTCAGCAAGCATCTGGTCCAATACTGTCTCAGTTTGGGGCAAAAGGACGCCGAGCTTCAGGCACAGGCAGCCATAGGCGAAGGCGAAGGCGGTGCGCCCATTGCCGTCCCGGAAGGGATGGATCCATGTGATGCGCCACAAGGCATAAGCCGCGACATCCAAGGCGTCGCCCTCCGTCCATATCCGTTCCAGCTCGACGAAGAACGCCTCCATTAGCCCGGGGACCACATTCCAGGTCGGCGGCCGGAGCAGGCCCCCCCCTTCCTGCCGAAGCTTTACATTCGAATGACGATAGGCGCCCGGACGCTTCAGAAGGAATACCGTCGCGGCGTGGTGTAGGGCGCACAGCGCCGCGGCATCGGGCATGGGGGGAAGAGTATCGCTATCGGACTTGCGTCCTAGAGAAGAGACGATGAGAGCTGCCAGCAAGCTTCTCAGCCCGACTAGGTTCAGCTGCTCGATCCTGAAAGCTGACTCGCCGTTCGCGAGTTCCCAATTGCTGACTGAGTTCAAGGACCGTCGCTCTCTTCACTCAGTCACTATGCCACTTAGTTTAAATGCATTCCTGCCCTTTTGCAACGCAAGCGCCAAGCGATGACCATCGTGGAACTATCAGCCTAATGGTGCTCACACAGCCAGTTGGTTCGCTCGGAACAGCCAGGTCGCGGCCATATCAGTGCTGCCATGTCAGTACTGACAACTCGCTGCCTTTGCTGCCAATGGCGCCTCAATTGGCGGGATGTTGCAAGGGTTCACGACTGTACGGCTTGAAGAGTACACTCACTAGCTGTCCATCACTCGATCAACCACCGATTGCTGGAGTAGGCAGCTGTTGCAGCGGCCGTAAATCTGATTTATCAATACCGGTACTAGTGCATCAAAACTAACCTCTAGGATGATGGATTTGCAGGCTTGGATCCAAGTCCCAAAGACCTCAACACGATGCGGTTCTACTTGGACCCAATTAGTTGAAGCGCTTTCCCGACGTACTTCGTCGGTTCAGGTCTGCCGCTGCCTGGGGTAAAGCCGTTGCTCAAAACTTGTAGTCACATGCGCCGAAATGACGCTAGGGAGCTGTGGCGCAAGCTCAAGGCCCAGGGTTGTGTCAGGCGACATCAAAAACTAAGCCAGAGTCGACACGAAACCTGAGCCACTTGGCAGACGATCCATCGAGCAAACCACCAGGGGTTGTCCTTGTTCCGCTCGAGCCGAAGAGTGCTACGGGAGTGCCGTCAACGGCGGGTGTCGGCTTTGGCGTTGCTTAAGTGGGCCGGGCCATGGATCACGGGATTTGATTGGCCTGGATGGTGCGATGCAGACGCCGTAGTCGGTGCTGGTGATGCGCCAGTTGCTTGAGGGCGGCTGGAGCAGGCACGGCGGATTGTGGCGGAGCTGGGGATGTCCCGCAACACGCTGAGTCGCTACCTGCGGCTGGATGAGTGGCAGCCGTACTGCACCATCAACCGTCCAGGACAACTCGAAGGATGCAATCAGTGGTGCATCAGCAGTTTGTAGGCGAAGCCTTCTCCGAAGGAGTACGGCACCCCGGCAACGGCGAGGTGGTGCGGCAGCAGCCGCTGAAACAGAAGGGTATCGGGGTGAGAGCCTGTGCACCGTCGAGCGAGCGGTGCAGACTATGGCGAGAAGCGCTGCGGCAGAGCTGCAAAGGGTCACGGAGCAACAGACTGCCAACGATTGGGCCTGCTGATTAGCAGCTTTACCTGCATAAACCATTCTGCAAGCTTCCAGGTCGGTAGGCTTGCGGCTGGAGCGCAGTGCTTCAGCCACCATCCTTCTTGAACAAGCAGCGGGGCCCCAGTACACAGAAATCTCGAATATCCAACTGTGCCTCAACGCAGCAGCTAACTGCACCAAATCAAGCCGTCGAAATGCTTGTCAATTTTAATGAAGCCGTACACCAATCCAAGTCTGCATATGCCTTAATTGTACTTGAAAATTAACCGAATTCAAAAACGTGGCCGCGTTAAAACTTATTATAAGAAGAATTCTTCGGCTGGCCCCGTGCATCCTCGCCAGCACCATACTTCCGATTCTGCCAGCTCAAGCCGACATTACGATGGAGATGCGCCCCCCACAAGTGTCAAAGTTCGTTGTGACCTGCGAATATGTAAACGGGGTAGTGAGCCCCCTGCAGATACATATTGCTGAAAAACGTTTATCGTTAAGCCCTTACGAAATAACGATCACGAATGTGCAAAGTGGGCTATCACGAACGGTGGTTCCGACAAGAAGTGCTTTTATTTCTGATGTTGAAATTTTTCCAATTCCCTCTCTTCAGCCAGGCATCTACGATGTGAGGGTTTCGTGGAGAAAAGGATTCCCCGAGCCTCTCGAGAAACCTGACAAGGGTATGTTCTTTTTTAAGGGACTAAAAATTCCGAACATTACGTCTACAGGCGGCCGCGGGACGGGCTGCCAGGTTTAGGGCCTCATTATGCAGGAGGCGTGGCCGGAGGATGATCAGCTCGTCAAATCCTGAAGAAATGACCTTTACCTTCAGATTCGTCCTGGGCTTTCTCTTATTCTCCATCAATGCCGGTCATTTTTCAGCCACAACTACGTCAGGTATGTTCGATGCCGACTTCAGGTAGATTGTCGACTGAGCCTAGCTTCGGGCAAAGTGGTTCCGCCTTTGATAACTGTATTTATAGGTTTTTAGACTTTTACCTGCCGCTTGAAGTTGGTTTTCTCTCGGCACCCGATCGATTTTGCCGACTCATGTTCGGGCGGTGGACAAATAGCGGAGATGAGTCCTTCCGCATAAAGCTAAAGGATTATGATGAGCTTTAGGGGCTTGCGCTCTTCCTTCTAAATATTGACGGAAACAGTTTGTTTCATAGCGCATACAGAGCTCCGCAAAAGCTGAGCTTAGAACCAATATATAGCCCTTGGTTTGCCAAGACGGGCACAATCAAGCCTAAAAACACCGGGGCGAATTAGGGCTCGTCGCTGATTAGCAAGATCCACTGTGCTTCTTCTTCGCTGAGGCGGTGGGCCACATGGCGGTGATTGCCTTTGGAGCGGACTTACACTATCGCCATCACCAGCGAACAGGCGTCGCGATGCCCGCTGGCCTGGCGGCGTTGCGGGGAGCGCCAAGACGCGGATGGCGAGCGTGCTTGTTGTGTTATTCGACCATGCTTGCGGTGACGGAAAGAGCGATGTCTCACGACAGAGGCGTGATCACCGAGGTGGAGCTATTGGAGGGATCAGGATCGGCGTTGACATTAAATTTGAACTAGTGGCTGAAGGAAATCGACTGACCGACAGCATGATGATTTTAGAATACGTTAACCAGCAGTTAGATCAGCATGCCTGAGAAGATGCCTCTCAAGACATTTAGCGCACAGATGAACCTAATCCAGGGTCCGGAGCAATTCCACGGCGACTTTCCGCTGACCGTCGCCGACAAGATGGCCGGACGCATGAAGGTCGGCTGCGTAGACACCGAGCTGATGTGGAGAGGCTGGATGGCGATAGCCAGGGCCAGGTGCTGGAGATCAGTCACTCGAACGTCGTCCCTTTAAGCGAGGTCTGTAGCGTGGGTTCTGCTGACGAGGCCGAGGTCGATGTGGCTAAAATTATTTATACGACTGGGATGAGACTGGTACTGTCAGGACGTCGCAGTTCTATTGCGGCAGGATCGGTCCGTCGATCGTCGTTCATAGCGAGTACGTGATTTGACCATTTACCGGAATGGTCACTGATCGTGCAGTTCACCGGTTGTGAATCGTTACCAGTCCAGTCCGGCGGCGTGTGCCAGGCCAGCCTTACGCCGTCGATGGTGACGCCCGACGGGCCGGTCACAATGTCGGTGGAGGGTAGCTTAGCGGTGTAGGTAGTCGGCCCCAAATTTAGGTTCTTGATCATAAATTTGCAGGCGTTTTCGGGTAGGTCACGCTGCATGCCTTATCGATAAATTTCTCGATCTCAAGGCTGGACAGAGCACGAAAAATCATCCACTTTGAGCAGCAGCTTAGAAACTGAGCTGTGTTAAATCATCAATCGCAGCATGTGTGAAGCATGTCCTAGGCTGCATGACCATGTACATGGTCAGAAGTTTTACAAGGTAGAATGGGGTCAAAAAAAAATGATGCCTCCGGGAGGCTCAAGGTCCTGAGCTTCTACTTACTTCCCCATCTTGTGCATATTTTTAGCATGGCAATTGTTGCATAAATCTAATTAAGATGGTCGCTTGGTTTGGCTGATTTGCCAATGGCCGAGACAGGAATCTCCAGTTCCGTTGTCCCCTGGCGTTTTTTGTGTCTACAGAGCCTCTCAAGATTTGGTGAATATTCGTGTAGCCCTTCGATTTATCGCATAATTATCGTATAGAAATAAATCGTTCACACAAGATCTACAAGGCAATGAATTTTTACCCTGGGGTTAAAAAATCTTCCAAGCGCATCAGGCTTGTTGACGTCGCAAGCTGCCATAAAGCCGCGCTTCGCCTCGCCGTGCTGGCTGGCTTGGTTGGCACATTAACCGGAGTCCAGGGTGCCCATGGCCAGGAGGCGAACATCATTCCTAGCAGACTTCAAGGGGCAGAGCTTGGTGAACGTTCTGACTCGGAGAAGGGAAGATTGCCCGAGCAATGTTTAAAATTGAGGAGTAATGGCGCTGTGATTCAGCAATCCAGCTACTCAAAGAGCGTAGCTCCAGGATCTGGCGTCATGCAGCTCACTACCCCTCGCTCAGGCAGCATAGGGTGGGCTCAGCGTGCCTACGGAGAGGCGGGTCTAAACAAGTCGTTTCTAGACAGTTTCCCCGCTTTTCCCAAGCAAGGTTGCCGCGTCTGTGGCGTGGAGATCCAAATGACTGGCCTCGTCAATCAAGGAAGTCAGAATAACGACGGCATCGCGGTGATCGGGGCCAGTAAGCCTGGAATTCAAAACAATGGGGCCCCCTCTTGGACCTGGAACTACCCGGTGCTCGGCTCTGCCTCTCTCGCTCAGGTCTCAGGTGCCTTCACCAAGACCATTTCCATCTCGGGAGCAAATTGGTCTTCGTGGCTCCTAGCGGCGCCGAATCCATCACTTGACATATTTGTTCAAGATGACACGACAGTGCATTCAGTCGTAGTTACTTATTACACATATTAATCTTGATATCAGGCGGGTGTTGATCGAGGGCCTTCCCCTTTCGCCCGTTTTGTCAGCCCCCAAGTCGGCCTCCTTGTCCCCAGGGGAGGCCTTCCCCGTATGGTTCGCGCGGCCATATGGTTTGGCCACTACCTCCACCCATTTGTTTCCGGCAAGGTGTATGAGTGTTGGCGTCTGAGGCCAAAATTGTGTGTTCCGCTTGAATCAGGGGTCATGTCGAAGTCGTGGTGATTTCACACCAGGGTGGACACAGATTCTGGGATCCGTATCAGCCGTATCGATCACCCTGGCGAATATCCCGGCCGTTACTACTGAGCGCGCTTTAGCCCGAAATCAGTACTTACAAAACAAAACCCCTGAGGAATACCTCAGGGGCCCTGGCTAAGAACATTCCAATGGCGGTTGATAGATGCTGCTGGCGTTGGCACCTGGTGCCATGCATTCCAGGTGTGGGGCGGATGCTCCTCCTGAGGGCACCTGCGGCGGTGCGGCTGGAGTGTCGATCAGTCAGGGTAGCGCCCTTCTGTTGGGCCTGGATGGATGTGGCTGAGGGCTGTCAGCGCAAGCTCTCGCAGGCCTCCCCGTCGCCATTGCTGTCGAGATAGCTGTGCCCCTGGCGCAGCAACTCCTGGGCACGGGCGTAGGAGCCGATCTCCTGGCAGCGATAGCGGCGGCCACCGGGGGTGGTGCCATCGGGAATCACAGGGTTGCGGCGTCCCCGGCGGAAGTCCCAGGGACGGGTGATGCCGCCGGGGACCTGCCACACCCCATAGCGATGGCGGCTGGCCCGGTACTCGGCATCGAGGTACTTCTTGGCCTCACACCCGCTAAGGTACTGCCGGTAGGCAAAGGCCTGACCGTCTTCCACCAGCACCAGGTTGATGTTGATGCCTGAGATCACCTCGGCCACGGTGCGGCCATAGCGGTCGATGGTGTGGGGATGGATCGTGACCTCCCGCCCCTTGGCCAGACGGGTCTGCAGTTAGTTGCGCGACTGCTGCCCATAAGGGCTCTGCGCCATCTCCGGCGCGTCAATGCAAGCCAGGCGGATGGTGATCGGCAGGCCCTGGCGGCTGACGCGGATGGTGTCGCCGTCGCCGATCGAGAGGACCGTGGCGCGGAACTCGGTGGCTGGCGCGGCGGCCGCGGGCCAAGGAGCAGCGCTGGGGATGCTGGCGGCGATCGCCAGGAGCAGCAGGAGCTGTGGCTTCAGGGGTTGGGGCGTGGGGATGATACCCCAGGAGTGGCAACCAACAAGCCTGACAGCCCTCCACCTTGGCGGATTTTTCTATGCAATGCCTGCATGGATGGGCTGGCAGCCACCAAGGCAGGGCACTCTGGAAGGGGTGATGGAGTCGCGATGCTCGTGCGCTGGTTCCAGCTGACTGCTGCGTTGACTGCTGCGGTGACCGTTGTGGCAAGTGGTGGTGACGCCCTGGCTCTGCAACCGGTACGTCCTCTGCTCAGGGAGGGGGGCTGCCCGCTGGGGTACTTCGCCTCCGGCAGCTATTGCATCCCCTCCAAGAGCGGCAACACCCGCGGTGCCATTGAGAAGGCCGGCAACAGCTGTCCGCTCGGCTTCTACGCCTCCGGCAACTACTGCCTCAGCAGCCCCAGCAATGAGCGGGAGGCCATCCAGAAAACGGGCAACTCCTGCCCGCTGGGCTGGTTCAGCTCCGGCAACTACTGCGTAAAGAGCCGCTGAACCATGGGCTTCCGTTTCCGCCGCTCCACCCGCCTGGGCCCGCTGCGCTTCAACTACCGCTTCGCGGGCCTGCGGCTACAGCAAGGGTGGTCTTAGCTCGATCTCAGTGGGCGGACGTGGCTCTGCGGACAGCCCCTGTCACGGGCTTGGAGAACTCCCTTGTGTAGCGATCAACGGCCCTCTCCGCCGCGGACTGCCAGGAAGCGCTGCTCAATCGGGTGGGCAAGGGCCATCACGCCCAGGCTGATGGCGATGCCGATGGCACAGGCAAGCAGACGTTTGTCCGCCATCAGCGGCAGGTCGGCGGCGTTGCTGTTGAACAGCACGATCGTGCCCGTAAGAACGGTGACCATCAGGGCTGGATGGCCTTGGC
The DNA here is from genome assembly GCA_026389335.1 of Cyanobacteriota bacterium. Taxonomy (GTDB): domain Bacteria; phylum Cyanobacteriota; class Cyanobacteriia; order PCC-6307; family Cyanobiaceae; genus Cyanobium. Next base: position 9,133 of record JAPLIB010000072.1, read on the forward strand.
GGGCGGCGATCGCGGCGGTGATCGCGGCCAGGGCGATGGCCGGCACCTGAAGGGGCAGGGTGTGGGGCAAGGCCGGGGCCACCAGGATCACCAGCGCAACGCCCGCCAGGGTTCCCAGGGAGCGGTGCAGGGCGACCCTCCAGGCATCCCGCACGAACGGCCGCAGCACCAGGAATGGCGTGAGGATCAACCACAGCCCATTGGTGTGCCAGTGGTGCTGCAGGGCGATCGGGGTGGTGATCACGGTGGTGGCCGCCAGCAGCGAGCCATAGGCCAGGGCGCGGCGCCAGCTGTGCGCCACCGCAAACGCCGCTGGGGTGCCTGCCCCATCAGGGCGGGGCACCAGCTTGCTGAGCAGCAGGGTGGTGAGACTGCCTGAGGCGAGCACGCCGAACACCAGCCTGGCCAGGTCGCTGGTTGTGGGAGTGGCTGCCAGCGGACTGTTGGTGACCAGCAGGCAGAGGCTCACCACCATCAGCCAGTAGACCGGCTGCAGCTGCCAGCGGGCGCTTAGGCCCAGCGCGAGGGCTGTGAGCGTCATGACGACGGTGCCCGCAGCCGGATCGCCCTGGCTCAGCGCGGCCGGGATGGTGAGCACCGCCAGACCGCCAATGCCCAGCAGGGCCTGACGCCAGCCCAGCTTGATCCCAATCACCAGGGTGGCCAGGCTCGCCAGGCTGAGCAGGCCCACGGCCCGTTCGATGCCAAGCCCGCGGGCGATCTGCTCCGTCAGCACCAAGCAGAGCACCACCACAAGCACCAACACCATGGCCCGAGTGCGTGATGTCATCCCAGGCGGCCTCGTTCGACGCGTCACCCAGTCAACTGCCCCACGGGTCAACCCATCGGGCTGGACTCGCGTCTGTTCCTTGCGGCGTTTCAACAGGGTGCCCTAGCTGCGGTCGTCAAGCCGTGACGGAGATGAGAGGGGCCGCGACTGCTGATGCTATAGTGGATAGAGATGGCATGCGTTAGATCCGGCTGGACCTTGCCTCCATTCATTTCCCACTCCAACGCGCATCCATTCCGTGGCAACGTCCGCAGGCGAACTCGCTCTGGATCAGACAGCCGAACATCAACGCTTGAAGGAGGCCAATGAGTGCTTCCATCCGTGGCGCAAGTGGGGCCCCTATCTGAGCGAACGGCAGTGGGGCACGGTGCGTGAAGACGACAGCCCTGATGGCAATGCCTGGGAATCCTTCAGCCACGATCAGGCCAGATCACGTGCCTATCAGTGGGGAGAAGATGGACTTGCAGGCATCAGCGACGACCGCCAGCTTCTTTGCTTTGCTCTGGCGCTCTGGAATGGCAAGGATCCGATCCTCAAGGAGCGACTCTTTGGCCTCACCAATAGCGAGGGAAACCATGGCGAAGACGTCAAAGAATATTACTACTACCTGGACTCAACGCCAACGCATTCCTACATGCGGTACCTGTACAAATATCCACTGAATGCTTACCCATACAACGACCTTGTTGCCACCAACAAAGCCAGGTCGCGATACGAGCCTGAATATGAACTGATCGATACGGGGATCTTTGACAAGAATGAATATTGTGATGTCGAAGTGGAGTATGCCAAGGCTGGGCCAGAGGATGTACTGATCCAGATCACTGTGCACAATCGCTCCAATCAAACGGCCAAGCTTGCCGTGCTGCCAACCCTCTGGTTTCGCAATACATGGGATCAGGGCAGCAGCCCAAAACCCTTGATCAAGGCAGAGCCTTGCCATGCAGGCCAAGGGAGACTCCACGCAACGCATCCCGACCTTGGTGATTTCGCGCTGCACTGCAACGGGGCCGATGAACTGTTGTTGACGGAGAACGAAACGAACACTGAGGTCATCTTCCAGCAACCCAACCAATCCCCCTACACCAAATGTGGCATCAACCGCTACGTGGTTCAGGGCGAGACGGCAGCCGTCAACCCTTCCCAGCAAGGCACCAAAGCATCCGCCGTTTACAACCTCTCGATTGCTGCCAATGCCTCAAGCACCATCAAGTTACGACTGACCAAGTCAACACCTGAAACACAGAACAACTCTGCCGATCAAGAATTTGATCAGATCTTGGATTGCAGAAAACAGGACTGCGATGACTACTACGCCAGGGTGATGCCAGCTGGATTCAGCGCTGAGCAAAAGCTGGTGTTCAGGCAGGCGATGGCAGGGATGCTGTGGTCCAAACAGTTCTACAACCGGCCAGGGATTCAGAAATCAGCAGTGGTATCACATGAACAACTGTGATGTGATCTCCATGCCAGACAAATGGGAATACCCCTGGTACGCGGCCTGGGATCTTGCTTTCCACGCCATGGCGTTTTCACTCGTGGATCCGAGCTTCGCCAAGCAACAGCTCAGCTTGATGCTGAGCAGCCGGTACCTGCACCCCAACGGGCAAATTCCAGCCTATGAGTGGAACTTCGGCGATGTCAACCCACCCGTGCATGCCTGGGCAACCTATCTCGTCTACTTAACCGATGCATCACTGCATGGCCAGAGTGATCATCAGTGGCTAAAACAAAGCTTCCACAAGCTTCTGATTAACTTTACCTGGTGGGTTAATCGAAAAGATGCAGATGATAATAGTGTATTCCAAGGTGGCTTCCTTGGTCTCGATAATATTGGCATTTTTGACCGCACTGAATCGACAGAGATGGGCGGCCGGCTCGAGCAGGCCGATGGCACGGCTTGGATGGCCTTCTACGCCCAAACCATGGTCAATATCGCCGTTGAGTTGGCACGAAGCGATGAAACGTATCGCGAATACATAGCCAAATTTATCAGGCACTTTTTAAGAATAGCCAATGCGATGATCAATCGCAATGCAAGCGAGAGCATGTGGGATGAAGAGGAAGGGTTCTTTTATGATGTCTTCCGCAAAAGCGACGGCAGCTCTAATCGGCTGAAAGTCAGATCGATGGTCGGCCTGATTCCATTGTGCGCAGTACACGTTTTCGAGCAGGATGTCGTGGAACAATTTCCAGAAATTGGCGATATCTTGCAACGCATGCGGGATAGATTCCCAGACCAACAAAGCTCTTTTCACGACATCAGCCTCAAGGGCTATGCCAACCGACAAATGATGTCAGCCCTCGATGAAACCAATCTTCGCCGCGTGCTGGCGATCATGCTCGATCCTGATGAGTTTCTCAGTGACCATGGCATTCGCTCGATCTCGAAACGGCACGAAAGTGATCCCTATCGCTTTGTCCACAATCAACAGGAGTTCGTTGTCCAATACCTGCCGGCCGAGTCCGATTCAGGCATGTTCGGTGGCAACAGCAACTGGCGCGGGCCAATCTGGATGCCAGTCAACTTCGCGATCATTCGCTCCTTGACTGTCTACTACACGTATTACGGCAACGACTTCAAGGTTGAATTCCCGACAGGCAGCGGCCAGATGGCAAACCTCTACGAAATTGCCGAGAATCTCGCGGACAGACTCGTTTCCATTTTCACACGCAATACTGAAGGTCTAAGGCCAGTCTTTGGCAGCCAGCAGACCTTTCAGGGCGACCCCCACTGGAAGGACCGCCTTAGACCAATCTTTGGGAGTCAGCAGACCTTTCAAAACGACCCCAATTGGAAGGACCATCTGCTGTTTTATGAGTACTTCCATGGTGACAATGGGGCCGGCATTGGCGCCAGCCATCAGACCGGCTGGAGTGGTCTGGTCGTTAATTTGACCCACTATTTCGCCGTTAATACCCAGGAAAGTCTGTTGGCCCGTGGCCCTACGGGACCAGCACCTCATGTGCACCAGGGCGTCCGCTGAGATAGAGGTTCTCAGCCCCATGAGCCCTCCCCCTACCAGAGCCCTGGCGGTGCCCTTCCTCGGGGTTCTGGCCGGCCTGCAACTGATCGACCCGAGCGTGGCCAACACAGCCCTGGTGAAGGCCGGCCAAGCACTTGAGATGCAGGGCGCCACGTTGGCCCTTGCTGCCAGCATCTCCACCCTGGCTCAGGCTGCCACCGTGTTGCTGATGGGCTTCCTCGGCGATCGCCTGGAGCGCCGTCAGGTGTTGATGGCCGCCTTGCTGATGCTCATTGCCGGCGATGGCATCGCTATGGCGGCACCCCATGCGGGCCTGTTTCTATTGGGTCGCGCCCTGGCCGGCATCGCCGTGGGTGCCGTGCTCGTGCTGTCCTTTGCAGCCGTGGGCGCCGTGAGCCGACCCGACCAGCTGGGCAAGGCTTTGGGCGTGTGGCACCTCTGGACCATCACTGGCTTTATCGCCGCCTCACTCTTGGGTGGCCTGTTGGCCAACAGCAGCTGGCGCCTGGCCCTCGGCCTGGTGCCCCTGCTGTCGCTGCTCTGTCTGCCGTGGCTACCGATGCTGTTGCCGCAGATGCCCGCCAACCCCAAGCTCAGGCCCGATTGGCCAGGGCTGATCAGCATCGCTGGGGCGATGGTGCTCTTTCTCAGCGGTGTGAGTCACGCCATCAAGGGTTTCACCTCGCCCCAGTTCCTGGTGCCCACCCTGTCTGGGATGGTGCTGTTCGGCGTGCATCTGCTGATCGAGCGCAGCCGTCAGGAGCCGATCTTCCCGGTTGCGCTTTACCGCCGTGGTTGCTTCGCTGCGGCGATCGTGAGCGGCATCGCCGGGAATTTCGCCTGGGCCGTGGTGCAGCTTCAGACGAGCAATTTCTGGCAGCTGGTGCAGCACTTCAGCACCGCTCAGGTGGCCCTGGCCCAGCTCCCCCTGCTCGTTTGTTGTGCCGTTGGCGCTGTGCCGGCCGGCCGGCTGATGGGGTCCAGTCGCCGCACCACCAAGTTGATGGCTGGTGGCACCGTGTCTCTCGTGCTCGGGCTGCTGTGGTTTGCCGCGATCCGCGCCGACAGCACCTACAGCTCCCTGGTGATGCCGATGGTGCTGGTGGGCAGTGGTCTGGCCTCCATGGCCGTGCCCCAGGCGGCGTTGTTCGTCCAGGAGGCTCCGCCGGGCTCGCTCGGACCCGTCACGGCCTTTCGCACCACGACTGGGCAATTTGGCTTCGCCTTTGGTTTCGCGGCCAGCGGCGCGATGGTGAATGGCTTCGGTTCCGCCAACCTGCATGCACAGGTGCTGAAGCTGGACTCCACAACCGTTTGGAGTTCCGAACTCGAAGCCAAGGTGCGGGCGGCCCTGGGCAGCGGCAGGCTGAGCCACGCCAAAGGCTTGCCGGCGCAGGCGATCCAGCTGATGTCCGACACCTACGCCAGTGGCCTGGCGGGCACCATGCTTGTTTCAGCCCTGCTTGTGGGATTACTCGGCGCGATTAGCCTGCTGTTCCTGGTGATCGGCCACCAGCAACAGCGCGTTGAGCAGGGGGTTCGGACCTAGGGCGTCCCTGCCCAGCTCTCACCCTTCGGCAACGGCTTCCACAAAGCTCTTGTGGTCTGCCTCGGCCAGATCCGCATGGTGGATCGCCTGCTCCAGAACGCCCTCGGCAAAACGCTTCGGGTCATCGATATGGGCGGCAATGGCACGGCGGTCGCCGCCTCTGGCATGGGCCTTGGCCAGCGTCCAGCCGCAGAGATTGCCGTAATCCTTGAGGCCATCGCCATCCAACTGGGCCACATCCACCGATCCCTTCCAATCGCGGAAATGGCGAACA
>JAPLIB010000123.1 GCA_026389335.1 Cyanobacteriota bacterium
ATGTGCTGAACCGCGCTGGTCTGGGTATGGAAGTGATGCACGAGCGCAACGCTCACAACTTCCCCCTCGATCTGGCTGCTGCCACCGCTACCCCCGTGGCGCTGACCGCTCCCGCGATCGGCTGACCAGCTGCGCTGGTTGTACATTCAGGAATATCCCACCGGCAGTTGCCGGATTCGGCCCCCCTCTTACGAGGGGGGCTTTTTAATGGGGAAAATCTGAAAGCCGGGTAAATCAAGAACTCCCGAAGTAACATTCCCCGTCGACAGCAACTAGGACCCCAATCCGTTCGGTTCATCGACGATGTGATAACACTCACGCTCATCCGAGCAGCACAGATCGCCGTAGTACCGCTCCAACACGGCATAGGCTTCGTCATAGCTCGCAAACGACTGTACGGCGATGGCATCACTGCTGCCATCATCCCGAATGATTCGGTACCTGCTCACTGCGCCTCTTGGATTGATGGCGAGGGGGTAAGGCTACCGCCCAGCTGCGGAACCTCTGGAATGGAAGCCACCAACAACAGCAGCCGGTTCCCCTCCGGATCCCCCAGCCAGGCCTCCACACCAAAGGTCTCCCGCCGGCGTAGAGCCTCCAGCAGGGTCGCCCCCAGAGCGGCACAAACCACAATCCAGCTCTACAACACCACCAGTGGATCGGCACCATCTGAACGGCGCTGCAGCAGGCCAAGCGCCAGCCGGCCGACCTGGCGAGGCTGGGGCCGGGTCCTGGAGGGGGCATAGATCTCCAACTTGCCGCCGGCGGGCCAATTCAGGCGCCAGTGCTGGTGATCGCGCCCAGGCTGGGCCTGCACCTCCAGCAATGCCGCGTAGAAGCTCGCCAGAGCGGCGGTATTATCAGCGGCCTACAGAATAAAACCAGACACCATCGCCGCCATTCAGCCCCAGGGACTAGTTGACCATGACAAAATCAGGAGCGGAAAAAGCTCTCTGCCTGCAAGGGGCTGAAGCGAGCGATGGCTCTTCACCAACAAGTGGTGGCAGCCATCCAACACCGCCCACTCCAGAGGGTTTGAACAATGGGGGAGGAACCCGCAAGCGTTGCTGTCGATGGACACTTGGACAAGCCCTGCATTAACGCAGCGCAGTCACCACGGCCGTGCCAACAGCGAAGGAAATCCCCAGCGCGACGACGACCTTGCGATCCACGTGCTGCATCTGCTCAATTTCAGCGTCACTGGCTTGAGTAGCTTTCAAGAAAGCAACAATCGCGCGAATCAATACAATCAGAATGAGCGGATAGGCCAAGAGATAAATCTTGTCCATAAACACCAGATAGCCAAGATCTGGGAGTGTATCGGAATAGCCTTTCTGCAAAAAGATTGCTGAGAGCAGGGCGCCCATGGGCAGAGCCAGTCGTGCATCCAGAGATCTAGGATTAACAAGCAGAGCAACAAGGGCAGCCATCACGACAATCACCAAGGGCAGCATCTGCTTCCAAAGGAAGAAACTCAGCGGACGCTCAATCACCATCTCAAAGTTAGCAACGGAGTAATTAGAAGGTTGCTCCATTTCGCCAAAGTTGGTGCCATAGGCGTGCTCCAGAATTTCACCTCTCCAACCCTGGAGTTTCCAGCCTGGAATCTCCAATTTCTGATCAATGCCTGAGGAGTCTTCGTCGATCACAAACGACAGCTGGTTCACGCCATTGGTCGTGTCCTCAATCCTGATTCCCAGATTATGGTGATCAAGCGGGTAGTCAGCCAGACTGAAGGGCTGCACGAAACGACCCTCCACACGGAATTGTTGATACTTACTACCATCCGGCAAAGTCTTGGGAGCCTCCATCAGTGGCTCCAGCTGCTTGCCCCACTCCTCAACCATGTTAGTGAACTCAATGGTTGAGGAAGGATCGATGTCCCCTTTCCAGCGCAGCCAAACATAAGCATCTGCATAAAATGTATTGCTGGCTTGATCGAGATCGTAAATCGCCACTGGATAAAATCCGACTTTGACCTGCTGGGCCCCAGGTGGCGGTGACGACAACGGCATGTAGGTGCCTTTTCTGGATGGATTGAGAGGAGCGCCCGCCCTGGCTGACCGACACAAGTCCGAGACCCCTTGCAACAGAACGGGTCTCAGTCCATTGGGTGGGCAGGGAGCCGTGAGAGCTTGGGGTTCCTACACCAAACCAATCCCTCGTGGATTCCCACGCCCGGCTGCATGCTG
>JAPLIB010000145.1 GCA_026389335.1 Cyanobacteriota bacterium
GCCTCAGGGCCCGCCAAAAGCAGGCCCAGGCCTGGTTCTCAAAGGTTGAGCTCCCAACGCGATCACGATCAACCCACCGTCACACTCCGCAGCTGGCTGTCGCGTGAATCTCGCAGCTGAGATGTGTCGGGCAGCCAGGGTCGCAACAGCAGGCCCAGCGGCTGGCGTCGGATGCTCCGCAGGCGAGCCCTGAGGACCTGGAGCTGGCCGCGGGCCTGGCTTTGGTCCACCTGGAGCTCCACAACCACCGGGGCTCGCCGCTGGTCGTCGCCGTAGGCCCAGGGCGGCAGCTCCGAGCGCGCCGGTGCCGTTGCACAGATCAGCAGCATAAGTACTGAGCCAATAGGGGTCGCCCGTTGCGCCATGAAGCATGGAACCAGGGTTTCCATGCTGTTGCCGGCCCCAGGGATCGTCGGCAGCCCCTGACTGACCACCGCCTGCCCCAGGTCGCACTTCCCAACGGCTTCACGATCTGTTACAGTCACTTCAAGTTTCGTAACCAACGAACCCTCCATGGCTGATTCCACTTCCCGCTTCGGTTTTGTTGCTTTCGCTGAAACCTGGAATGGCCGCCTGGCCATGCTCGGTTTCGTGATCGGCCTGGCCACCGAGCTGCTCACCGGTCAAGGCATCCTCGGTCAGGTCGGCCTCGGCTGATAGTTCAGCCCTACCGGGCCATCACATCAACCCGGGTGGCCCTGCCATCCGGGTTTTGTTGGCATCAAGCTCAATCCACACCGGGACGGCCCATGGCATCGGCCCTCGTCTTCGTACTGGCACCTGAAGCTCGGCTTCCCGCAGATGGAGCCGACTGGAGCGACTTGCTGCAAGCCCAGGGCTTGCGTAGTGGCATTCATTTACGCATTTTTTCGGTCGCTCCGGAGCAGCAAGATTCGCTCGACGTCCTGATCAGCCGCGGCACGGCAAATATCGGCGGCAGCAATCCGTTCGACCAAGCCGCAGGCAGGCCTCTCTGTGATGCGCTCGTGCCACACATCGATCCCAAGAGCCTGGGCATCGGGGTTTATGAGCTCAGTGACAGACCCAATCCGCCATCGGTGCTGAAAGCAGCTGAAACGGCAACCGCTGCTTCAGACGAGACAGGCATTCTTCATCGCCCCTCCGGGTTATCGATCCGCGCGATCCGTTGCCTTGATCGCTTTGCGCTTCGCGATGCCGAGAACGAAACCTGCTGGTTCTACCCAACCGATACAGGCCGTTTTCTGAGCTGGGAAAACCGCTGCCGGCTGCGCACCGAGCCTGGATACCTGCCAGAGATGCCGCCCCAGGACAATCCCAGTGAATATCGCCGCGATCACATCCACGTGCTTTGGTCGCTGATGGCCGACGACCGGGCCCTCACCTGCGTCGGCCTCACCTACAACAAACGCCGCATCGAATGGCCCCTGCTGCGCAGCGAGGCGGAGGAGTGCGCCACCTGGACCGCCTTCCGCATTGATCCCATGGCTGAGGAAAGCTATGAGGAACTCAGCTGCATCAGTGTGTTTGGAGCTGATCGTCCGGTTTGAGCGGTTGGCTGGCCATCACGGCCAAGAAAGGATCGCCCTTGCCCCCCAGCCAGCCCAAAGGCCCTACCGCTCTGGTGGATTCGGCCAGTATGGTCGGCGGCGGCCAGCCCTGGGCGACTAGCACCTTAACGATGTAATCTAGGTGGTCTCGATCACCGCCATCGGTCCAGATCTGGGGAGCCTTCTGAAAGAACATGCGATTGGAGAACGCAATGATCACTTCGCCACCCGGGCGTGTGATTCGCAGCAACTCAGCCGCAATTGCTTCCGGTTGCTGCAGGTACTGCCAGCCGGCCACCATCAAAGTGACATCAACACTGGCATCGCCAAGGGGAAGCTGCTGCTCGATATTCAGATTCTGGATCCAGTGTTGGTCGAGCCGAGGATTGGCCGCCAGCTCCTGTTCATTCAGCCCATGGCCGATCACCCGCTCATAGGCAACATCCTCCGGTAGATGGCTCACCCAACTGCTCATCAGATCGAGCACCACCGCACAGGGTGGGATTCGCTGGCGATAGAGCGCCGTGAGTCGGGCCCGAAAGGCGCCGTCGAGATGGTGCACAAAACGAGGTTCGGCATAAAAGAGCGCGTCGTCGCTGCGATCGAGCTTGAAACGCTCCTGATCCCCCAGAACCTCTACCACCATCACACGCATCAGCCAGGGAATCAGGCAGCATTCTTGCAAAACTGGAATGAATCCAGGGGCAAAGCCACCGATACGGCCCAAAATCCGCATTCGATTGTGGGAAGATGACAGGGATTGGTTCGGCAGCTTTCCACCCCATGCGTCGTCGTGCCTTTTTATTCGTGAGTGGGGCCGGTGCGCTCCTGAGCCAGATGCTGCGGCCATTCCAGGCTCGTTCGGCCCAGCTGCCGCAGGCGCCCCAGGCCCAAGAGTCCAGCGATTTGACGGCATTGGTGCGGCCCGTGGACGTGGCCAGCCTGGCTCAGTTCAACAAGACAGGCCAACTGTTGATTCGCAGCAGCCCACTCGGACCGGTGCTGGTGATCCGCGACCGGGCCACGCAGCAGCTGAAGGCGGTTAATCCCATCTGCCCCCACCGCGGCTGCCTGGTGGCCTGGAATGGCTCCACCGAAAACTTCGTCTGCCCCTGTCACCAGGCCCGCTTCAATGCCAGTGGCCGCTGGATTGGTGGCAAGGCCGTGAATCGCCCCTTGGCCAGCTACACCGTGACCGTGAGCCAGGGCCGGATTCTGGTGAGTAAGGCTTGATCAAAGTGCCGTTCCCCCGGAACATCTTCATGGCAAGGGCGACTGGTCTTTTCAGACGCTTCTAAAATTTGTTGGGATTGTTGTGGGGATCAGCGGAAGCACCATGGATCTGCTGCTCCTGTCTCTGCTGGTGCGCTGGATCCTCGGCTGGCTGCTCTGCGCCAAACTGCCGCGCCTCCCCGCAGCTGAACTGGACCCGCAGGCGCCGAGCCTCTCAGTGTTGATCCCGGCTCGCAACGAAGAAACCAGCCTGCCCCATCTGCTGAGGGCGTTGCAACAGCAGACGCTCAAGCCCCTGGAGGTGATTGTGATCGACGATCACTCAAGCGATGGCACAGCCGCATGCGCCAGGGCGGCCGGGGTCCAGGTGCTGCAACCACCACCGCTGCCGCCTGGCTGGTGCGGTAAAACCTGGGCCCTGGATCACGGCAGCCGCAGGAGCGGCGGCGAACTGCTGGTGTTTCTTGATGCCGACACCGAACCGGGTCCGCAGTTTCTGCAGCGGATCGTGGGAGTACAGCAGCAGCTGGGGGGGCTGGTGTCGGTGCAGCCCTTCCATCGCACTGAAAAGCCCTATGAACAGTTATCGCTGCTGTTCAACCTGGTGGGTCTGATGGCCGTGCCCCTCGGGCAGCAGGCGGGAGTGGCCTTCGGCCCGGCCATGGCCACCAGCCGCTGCGACTATGAACGGGTCGGCGGCCATGGCGCCGTGGCGGACAAGGTGGTGGAGGACTGGTTTCTAGCCCATGTCTACGAGCGGGCAAACCTGCCGGTGAGTGCCTATATCGGCGAGAGCCAGATCGCCTATCGCATGTATCCAGGGGGCCTGGGCGATCTGGTGGTGGGTTTCGATAAGAACTTCGCCACGGCGGCTGGCGAGGTGCGCTGGCCGCGCATGCTGGCGGTGCTGCTGTGGCTGTCCGGGTTGTTCTGGATAGCCTGGGCCCTGCCGGCATCCCTGTTGGGCTGGCCTTTGGTGGGCAATCCCGATCCACTGCTCAACCTGCTGATCTACGCGGCCTACGCGATGCAACTGCTGCTGCTCAGCCGGCAGGTGGGTCGCTTCAGCTGGATCAATCTGGTGTTTCCGCTACCGGTGCTTTTCTTTCTCACGGTGTTCCTGCTGGCCATCTTCAATCTGGAGCGGGGCAGTGTCAGCTGGAAAGGACGCCAGTTCCCGACGCGATGACCACAACTGGCCAGCTCCTGGTGCCGGTGTTGACCTGCGCTGCCGCCTGGTTCGCCTGGTCGATGTTGGTGGGCATGCTTGCCAATTGCCTGCCCCAGGCCGCCCTGCTTCGGGACAACGGGCTCACACGCCGGCACACCTGGGAGCAGCGTCATCGCTATGAACAGCTGCTGCTGATTCGTAGCTGGAAAGGCAGGCTGCCCGATGCGGGCCAGGCCTTACCGGGGGGGATTGGCAAGAGCGCCCTGGTGCGGCGCGAGCAGCGAGCTCTGGAGCAATTGATGATGGAAACCCGACGTGCAGAACTGGTCCACTGGGCACTCTGGCCCTTCTGGCTGGTCACCAGCCTGTGGCTGCCACCGCTGGGAGTGGTGCTCAATATGATGTTTGCCACCCTCTTCAACGTCCCGTGTCTGGCGGTGCAGCGATACAACCGTCTGCGACTTCAGAACACTCTGAAACGCTTCATGCCTGGAGGCGAGCCAACTCCCTGCAAGCCACGATCATGAACTCGAAGCAGCAGGGCGACACCGGGGGCCGCCAAACTGACTTAGCAGCGCCAGGAGCACCAGGATCGCGCCAAACAGGGTGAGACCAGACCAGTGCCAGTGGCTCCAGAACACGGCCACCAGACTGGAAGCAATGGCGGCTCCCAGATAGGCGCTGAAGAACAACAGACAGCCCAGACGGCTGCGGGCGGCCGGGTCAAGGCTGAAGACCCGGGTCTGGTTGGCGACATAGGAGCCCTGCACCCCAAGATCCAGCAAAATCAAGCCCCCAGCAATGGCCAGCAGGGAGTGGGGGAAGCAAAGGAGGAGCGTCACACCGAGCAGGGAGACCAGGGTGGCCGCCACCACCAGCCTGGATGCTCCGAACTGGTCCACCAACCGGCCGATATGGGGTGCCGCCACAATGCTGACAATCCCCACCAGGCCAAAGGCACCAATCCAGGCCGAATTCAGCCGCCAAGGTGGCTCAGCCAGATGGAGTGCCAGGCCACACCACAGCGCCATGAACGTGCCGAATTGCAGCCCTTGGGACAGGCAAGCCTGGCGCAGGCCAGAATAGCGACGCAACAGGCCCAACTGGGACGCCTGAAGTGCCAGATAAGCTATCGGCTTGACGTTTTGCTCACGTGGTAACTGGCTTCTGATCCAGCAGGCGACACCCACCATCACCACGGCAGATGATAAGAAAATAGTGCGCCAGCCAAGGTACTGTCCCACCAGGCCGCTCACGGATCGCGAGAGGAGCATCCCGGTGAATTGTCCACTCAATATTAATCCGAGGGTGCGACCGCGAAAGGCATCAGGAACCAGGGCTGAAACATAGGCAGGTAGCAGATAGGGAACCAGGGCTGTCAAACCAAGTAGAAAGAAGGCCAGGAGCAACAACGAAAAGCTAGGTAGCAGTCCAATCGCGGCACACGCCACGCCCATCCCCAGCGCTGAAAGGATCAGCATCCGGCGACGCTCCCGACTATCACCGATCGGCAGCAAGAGCAGCAGCGCGAGGGCCAGACCGATCTGAATCGCCGTCGGAATCAAGAACACCTCACCAGCGTGTAGATCCAGTTGGCTGGCAATCAATGGCAAGAGGGACTGAACATAATAGAGGTTGGCAACACTCAAGCCGGTGATGATGGCGAGGATGAGTGTGGAGCCCATCGGCAACTCTAGATCTGCGGATTGGCAACCTAGGGCGTCGGGCGACTCCAGGTCATGGTCATCACAAGGAGCTGGGCACCGGAGGGTAGGTTTGCTGCGTGTTCTGCCCAGTTCTGGATTCGCCATCCAGTACGAAAAGACCAGTCAGCCACCTGAGATCCCTAGCGGTAACCAAAGATCCATGGGCTCAGAACCGACGGATTCGCCCCGCTGGCCGACCAGGTTGGTCACCGACTTGAGTCAGTCCTGGCACCAGCAGCTGGCGGCTTTCCTGCTGGAGCTGCGTCATCGCCTGGCCGAGCGGGATGCCTTGCTGCAGCGCCAGCTGCGGCTGCTGTGGCTCGATACGGCGGCCACGGCTCTGGCCAACCTTTCGGAGCCAGAACTGGTTGCCCTGCAGCGGCTGCATGGCCGCCTGGCTCCGGGTGATTGTCGGTTGCCCGGATTTTGTACCGGGCTCACGCCCGCGGGGGCGGTGTTGGTGTTGGGGGCCTCCGCTTGCTGGGATGAACTGGTGGAGGGCTATGCCCCGGCCCATGGCCGTCCAGCCCTCCATGGCGTGCCGGTGGCCATGGGCCTGGGCCGCAGCCTGGGTCAAAGCCTGGGAAGCCTGTTCCTGTCCTATGAACTGGGCGCCAGGCTGGGCGAGGCCTATCGCGTGCCGCCTGGGGAGCATGTGGATGGCACCTGGGGGACGGCGGTGGCGGCGCTGGCGGCAGCCGTGCTGCTGGAGATTGGGGCCAGTGGCGAGCTTGAGGCGGTGACTGCGGCCCTCTGTCAGATGAGCCGCAGCCTGTTTGCCTCGGTGCGGGAGGGGGCCAGCTGCCGGCTACTGGTTCCCGGTTTGGCGGCCAGTCGCGGGATGGATCTGGCGGTGGCGGCCGCTGCCGGTTTCAGCGGGCCACAGGCTCTCGCCGCTGACCCGGTGTTGCAGGCGCTGGCGGCCATGCCGGTTGATCTGGCACCGCGCCGCACGACGGCGATCAGCGCCGGCTACGTGAAGCTGCTGCCCGGAGCCCGCCATCTGCACTACGCCGCCGCAGCGGCCAAGGAGTGGCTGCAACGTCATGGAGGCGGGGGGGTGGATCCATGCCAGCCGGGGTCAAACGAACGCTGGAGCGGTCCGATCCAGCTGCGCACATATCCCGAAGCCATTCATTACTGTGGACAACTCGCCCCCGCCAATCGCATTCAGGCCCAATTCAGCCTGGCCTTTGCGGTGGCTTCCACCTTGCACTGGGGTGAGATGGGTCGCGAGCATTTCACGCCGGAGGCATTGCTGGATGACAATTTTCGGGCCTTGCTGGCGCGCATCGAACTGATCGCGGTCGCCGGCCAGGGCGGGCGCTGGGCCGAGCTGGTGCTGGCCGATGGCGAGGGAACCCTTCGCAGCGCCCGGGTGGATGGCCTACCGGGGGATCCCGGTATGCCGATTGCAGACTCGCAACGGCTATGCAAGGCCAGGGAGCTGCTGGCGCCGGTGCTGGGTGACACGGTTTGCGAAAGCCTCATCAACCACTGGCTCGAGGCTCCGGATGCCAGCCCCCTCTGGCCCCTCAGTTGATGCTGCCGAACGGGTTGAACAGGTTGTCGGTGACGGCCATTGAAGGGGCCGTACTGAAGCGTTCCAACTTGGCTTGCAGTTGGCGCTGCAGATTGGTGCCGCGGGAGTTCTGACAGCGGCCCAGCAGCCACTGGGCGATACAGAGATTCGAGGAGATCAAAGGCGCAGGATAGGTCTGAATCAAATCAGCCATGGCCTCAACCGTGGGCATACCGGTACCGGAGAGAAGCACCGCCGTCTCAGCCGGCACCTGCAGCTGCTGAAGATAACGCTCAAGCTCCTGGCTACCGATGGTGTAAGCGTTGTCGGCGTTCATGAAGTCCAGCAGGCTGTGCTGGGATACCACCTCCAGGCCAGCTGCCTGCCAATAATCCACTGCCAACGTGATCAACCATTCTGGGTAAGGGAGTTCCAGCTGGATCCGGGTGAAGCCAAGCGACAGAATCGTCTCCAATACCGCCAGGCTCGCTGTCACCAGCGGCACACCTAGCTCAGCCGCAGCGGCGTCACAACGCCTTTGATCTTCCTGCGGACCGAGGCGGTAATTGGAGCCCGTGCAGCCCACAAGAATGCCTTGGAGTGGCAGGGTGCCGAAACTGCGGGCTGTTTCAAGCGTGCGATCCAGGTAAAGCTCGTTGCGGGCTGCCAGATCTCTCTCTGGACAATAGGGCAGGCGGGCGACATGGATCTGTGGCGGGCCATCAAGGAGGCTGGCGATCTCCTGCTCCAGTGTTGGGTTGGAGGGCGGCACAATCAGCCCGACAGCCTCAACGCCGACCGTTGCAGTTCGGCTTTGCTGACGGATGATGGGAAGATGCTCCTGCATAAATTGTGACAAACATGCTGTTGTTGCGACTGAAGCAATCGCCGAGCGTGGTCCATGTCTCAGATCTCACGACTGGCAGGATTGAAGGTCCAGCAGGCAAGATTGAACTAACAGTGTACTGTCTTGTTCTGTTGCCTTGTGGTCAAGGTTCGGCTGCAGTGCAGGGTTGGAGTCAAGAAGTCGGGCGGTACGAGCCAGTAACACCGACGTGGTGCGCTCCTGCCAGTGGTAGGCCCAGTTTGCCATGGCCTTCTGTTGCTGTCCGTTGGATTGGGTCGCATTAGCCGCCAATGTTGCGGCCAGATCCAGACCTTCAAGCAGGCCAAAGTTCATATTCAGACCGCCCCGCGTGTTGGTGATGTGCGCCGCATCGCCGATCAACACACAGCGACCCTGTTGGCGGACAGCCAGGCAACGCTGACTCACGCTGTAGTGATCGCGAGCCATCGGCAGATTCAGCCAGGTGCTGGGATCGCAGACTGAGGCAAAGATCTGGCCCAGGCGCTGCCTGGCCCATCGATCATCAGCCAGGGCAGCCTCAACGTCTGTGATTCCAGGGCGCAGGATCAGACGCCAGTCCGCCCGCATCTGCAGGGCACTGAGGGACCCCAGGGGGTGGCGAATGTAGGTGAGGCCCGCCAGCAGCGAAGCTACGGCCTGGGGCAGGGTCGCCAGCATCACTCTCAGCACGGGGGCTGGCAGGTCGTGACCCTCAAAGGGCAGCTGCAGCAGCTGGCGAACGGTGCTGCGAGCGCCATCGGCAGCTACCAGCCAGCGGGCCCTTAGCCGCTGCTGCTGGGCGCTGCCATCGGCACGCTGCACCCAGGCCTCGACTGCTCCCTGCTGATTCGGCGACGGATTGCATTCCACGCCCACCAGCGCCTGGCCCCACAGCACGGCAGGTTGGCCGGGAGCCCGCAGGTGCGTCAACCGCTGCAGCAGCAGCTCACAGAGATGGTGCTGCTCCAGATGCAGGCGGAAAGGATGGGAGGTCTGGCCCTGCAGGCCGTCGAACGACAGATCCCGGCGGGCACCGGAGGGCAGAGCAAGATGCCGCAACAGCGTCACCCGGCGGCCCTGGGGCAGGAGTGGAGCCAGCAGGTCGAGCTCGGCGAGACGATCCAGACAGGCTGGCTGGAATGTGGAGGCTCGCGAAGCTCTGGAAGGTTCCAGGCGCTTGTCCAGGATCAGGCAAGAGATGCCGAGACTTTGCAGGCGATAGGCCGTGAGCAAGCCCACGGGCCCAGCCCCGACCACAAGCACCTCGGCGTCCAGGGGAGAGGCTGGATCGCTGCCAACAGCGGAAACGGAATCAGAACTGGCTCGGTGATTGAAATCAGAATGGGTGGCCAATGGCAGCCTGGAACCGTTGCCACCTCGGGTCAAAGGCTGCGGTGCTGTTGGCGTAGGAAGTGGTCAGCGGCATAGCCAATGATCCAGCGCGCTCCACAGCGACGGAAGGCGGCATGAATCTCATCGTAATAGTCGTCTTCGTTCAACAAACCTGCCCGGACCGCTAGTCGAGCCATCATGAACTCCCCACTCACGTGATAGACAGCCACGGGTTTGCTTGAACGGCGTACCGTTTCCGCCAGCACATCGAGATAGGGCAGAGCAGGTTTCACAATCGTGGCCACAGCCCCTTGGCGCAGATCCTCCTCCGCTTGGTTGATCGCCTCGGCCGTATCGCAGAAGTCGAACTGGTAGCTCTTGCGCCCAGTACCCAGATTTGAGCCGATAGCCCGGCGATAGGGGCCATAGAGCGACGATGAAAACTTGGTGCTATAGGGAAAGACGCCACAGCTCAATTGTGCGGCATCGAAAGCCTCACGTATCACATGAGTTTGCTGGGGCAGGGATAGGCAAGGGGCAACGGCATCAGCCCCTGCCTGGGCAAAAGCAACAGCCAGCTGAACCACAGCTTGATAGGAAGCATCCACATCAATCTGCCCGGCCGTGTTGATCACGCTATGGCCGGATTCCTGATAAGGAGATAAGCCAACATCCGCAATCAAAGTGATTGCTTGGCCCCAGCGCTTGCGGGCCTGAAGCAGGAGTTTGCGTACACAGAAATCATCGGACTGGGCCAGTGCCAGCGCCGGCTGGGCATTGACAGCAACAAGCAAGACATAGCGCAATCCCTGAGCCAGGCGGCGCTCAAGATGCACAAGGGCAGAGGCCACACTGTGAATGGAGCAACCCTCGATCGCCGCCGGCCGGGGCAGGCAGTGGTCGTCGCTGATGAACAGACATTCGATGTAATCGCAGTCACCGGGCTGGGAAGAAAAGGAATCCATATCGTTCATCGATGCAGGATAAGCCGTTCAAAGCCCCGAAAACGATCACCAATCAGCCGCCTGGATGCAGCTGGATCCCAATGCAGAGATTCAAACTGATCGCAAAGGACAGACAACACCGCCACCCCTTGCATCCGGGCCAGCTGCAAGCCAAGACATTGATGCAGCCCAGGGGCAAAGCTGAGATGGAGGTTGGGTGAGCGGTCGATCAGAAACGTATCGGGCTGATCAAAGACGCGGGGATCCCGATTCGCTGCACCCACGAGGGCAGTGATGGAATCGCCGGCCTTGATGGTTTGACCCGCCAGCTCCAGATTTTCCGTCGCCATGCTGGCATTGAGAGCCTGGGCGGGCGCATCCCAGCGCAACACCTCCTCGATGGCCGGAGCCAACAGTTTCCTGTCATTGCGAATGCGTTGATAGGTATCTGGATGGCAGGCCATGGCCCAGGCGATGGTACCGGTCAACAAGCGGATGGTGTAAACGCTGGCTGAATAGAAATTACTGCTGATGATCAGCAGCAGTTGCTCATCGGAGAGGGAGATACCCTCCGTGGGGTCGGCGATCAGACGACTGAGGAGATCTTGGCGGTCACCACCGCGCCGCGCCTGGATCAGGGGTAGAAAATAATAGGCGTAAGCCGCCAGGGCCTCTTCACCACCATTGGCACTCTGCTCGGTTTGGATCAATCCCCGCGCCCGTACAAAGGCAGAAACCTTGTTGGCCACCTCTAGCTGCTGGCTGGTCGGTACACCCATCAATTCACTGGCCACCATCCCTGGTAACACGTTGGCGAGCATGGCCACTAAGTCGAAGGGCTGATTTCCCTGGACGCTGGCGAGGCGATCCGCGGCGAAACGACGGGTGAAAGCAGCGAGAGCATCCAGATCAATCCCATGATAGGCCTTGATCACATGTTGGCGCATATTCAGATGCTGCTTGCCATCCATGTAGGGGATATCGAGCTTTTGCCGTTCATAGATATGTCCATTTTGGCCAAAGCGAGCAATAAGCTTGTCAAGGTAATCGTGCCGGCTGAAGCGAGAATCTCGCATGAACTCCAGCGCTTCAGCATGGCCCAGAATGATCCACATCTGCGGCCCCTCACACCAATGCACCGGACTTCGCTGGCGCAGGGACGCGTACGTGCTGTAGGGATCGGGATGTCCTGGCAAACAGGGGTCCTGATCAAACTGCTGAAACTGATGATCCATGCAAAATCTGAGCGGGTGATCCTATTGGTGGCGTTTTCGCTGGGACTCCGATCTGCGTGGGCTGCCAGCTCGAAATGGCGCTGGGGAGCGCCCCGCCCTGGCTCAGCAACGCATGTCTGGCACCACTGCGATCAGCGTTCGTTAAGAGGCATCCCATCCTATCTCCCAACTGCGTTCAGCGAACCTGAGGTCGGTGCGGTTCGCGGGCCAGACCAAGCCGTTGAGGAGATGGCCATGCGGCATCAGGATCATGCTAAGCAGGCTCGATGCTGTATCGATAGACGGATTGCCGCATCGTGATCAATAGCCTGAAAAACCGTCCATAGCACGCATCCTTAGCCATGGAAAGCAAGGTACTGGGATGGATCTAGCGCAGCACCGGCTTTGAGAATCAGGACGATCCAGGTGCACTTTAGTTGGCACTGTGTTTCGGAACTTGATGGACCAACTGAATGGCAATTGAAATAGCCATTGAATGGACTGGCGTCCGCGGAGCTGCGCGGTGCTGGTCGATAGCTGCAGGCCGTGGTGGTCCTGCTTCACGGCCCAGACCTGGGGGGATTCGATGCGGATGCCGACGGTAATGATGACCAGTCCATGGCCTCGGCCAGTGACCAGCGTGCTGACACCGAACCAACCGTCGCGTCGCCTGGGACCGAGCTCCTTTTTCGCAGGAACAAGCACCCAAGCAGCGGTCAGGGCGGTGATGCTCCTCTGGTCCCCAGCGCGTGCTCGGCGGCCTAAGTCCCTTCCCCCTCACTCGCCGCATCCGCCGAACCCTTTGTTGCCATGGTCATTCAGTCCAGCCGTGCTGCCAGCGACGTTTCACTCGACCGGCACAGCAGAGCGACCTACAGGCCGCCGGAGCTGCTGCGGCCCCTGCATGTGCTGGATTTCTGGGAACTGATCGGCAACCAGGCCCTGGCCGCTGAGGTATTGCACCTGCATCAATCCAGTGTGAGTCGCATCGTCACGGCCCTCAATCAGCAGTTCAAGCCGGATCGCCGTGCCGCTGGCCTGCTGGAGCCTAAGAGTTCGCTGAAAAACCCGGCCCCCTCTGCCAGAATTGGGCAGCTGCCCATTCGTTGATGCGAGGCCAACAGGAGCGCAGTAGCTCTTTGTTCTCCTACGTCTCGATCGAGGAGCGGATCCCGACCAGCCATCCGC
>JAPLIB010000004.1 GCA_026389335.1 Cyanobacteriota bacterium
CACCGCGATGGCGTAATGCCTTCTTTACTACCGGATACCTGAGTTCAGCAGCAAGAGCAGCACGGCTTCTTTGACCGCTCGGCGTTGAGCGATCAGGCGTGCATTCGCGCGGCGGTACGTCCCGACCCCTGAATGGGTACAGGCGCTGACTGGACACAACGCCCACCTTGAGCCGAATCTCACTGGTCAGCAGCCAATTAATCGCAGCTGAGAAATTTGGCCTCGTTTGCCTCATGCGCGGTAAATGTTCCACCAACCAGGGGGCGTGATTTTGGTCCCGACATTAAGGGGGCCACCGGAACTCGGAACGCACTCTTCAGACCTGACGGGGGAGTTCCCTGTGCCGACTTGAAAATTGACCTAAAGCTGGACGCAGACCCCGGAGTTTGCCTGGGTTCAGCTGCTGCAGTCGTTCTCAGCGAAGGTGGTGCTGGCTGTCGGCAGAGATGGCATCGCACTGGTGCATGACCTGCCGTCCTCAGAGGCCGTATGGCCCAAAGGATTGCATCGGATCCTATGCAACCCGCTCCTGGATGAGCAGCGGATCAAGATGGCACTAGGCCGAGGAATAGCTGAAGCAATGCGGCTGAATCGTTCATGCCCAACACTTCTTCCTTCATCCCTTGCCCAGGCTCGGTCAAGAAACCAGTCAGGAGTGCGGTCAGCCTGGGCGGGAGCCGATCTGAGGTAGCGGACGTTTTGCCCACTCCCTTGCAGGGCTTGCCTGCACTACCAGGGACTGGGACTGGGACTGATCGTGACCCAGAGCTGAAAGTCCCAGGCCGTTGCGCCCTTCACCTGCCCCGACTGCGTTCTCTGGCCAGCAACCGGCTCCGCAGCAATGGATGGCGCTCGATACTGGCTGGATTGCTGGCCGTTGCCCGCGGCATCACGGGGCTTGTCGGTTGGATCTGGATCCAGTTGGCGTGGCACGGCTGATCAGACTCTCCCGCAACCCCGGGGCACCCCCCATGCGAGACAGGGACTGGCCCTGTTTTGTATCAGATACTACCAAAATTCCTGCTCGCCTCGTCCAACTGAGGGAGATCGGGGACGCTGGCCCCTTACGCCTCTAGGGGAGTGAATGAAACTGAGTTGGTCCTCATCTTTTCTCGGGTCACCACTCATGAAACGCTTGCTACTTCTGTCGATTGGCTGTAGCGCTTGTTTGATCACTGGGGCGACAACAGGTGCCAAAGCGGATGTTTCTGCGACTATCAATGCAGCGGGCAAGGTTCCCAGTGCTTGCTTCGTGACTGGCACATCACTGCCCTTGGAGATGTCAGGTCCAAACGACTTGAGTGCCACTGGCGCTACGGTTATGCAATCCAGCGGTCCAGCCATCTTTGCTTTAGACACCGTTTCAATATCTGGTCCGGAATTAGCAATGGCTGGCGGCTTGTCGGCAACAGTGCTGCTCAAGTCTTCCCAGGGCGAACTAACGGCAAGCACTTCATCCGGTGAAAAGCTGGAAGTCAAAGAGTTTCTATCCGACGAAAAAACATCGGCAACCGTTAGTGTCGCCTCCAAAACTGGTGTCCTTCCGGCCGGCATTTACGAATTAAAAACCACCCTGACTTGCGTTAGCAATTAACCGTCAACACTGATCAGTTCTGTCTCCAGCATGGGGCTCGACCTCTTTCCTGATGTTTGTCCTTCCCTCCCTGCTGGCGGTGGCGGTTTGGTTCGCCAAGCCGCCCCTGGGCTCCCAAGCCCGCATCACAGTGAACAACCCTGCTGCCAACACCATCTTCCAGATCGTGGGCATCAACAAAGATGGGGTTGAGCTCGGTCCAGGCAGTTTTAGCGCCAACCCTGAGCAGCTCACCGTGGGCCGCAACCGCCCCCGCCAGGCTTTTATCCGCTTCGACCCCGATTCTCTCTGGGCCGTCTGCGCCGTTTCGATCAGCAAAGATGAGGCTAAGGCCTTGAACACCACCGGTGCCATCGGCCAGCTTTCCATGCGCGTGCGGGCATGTAAGCGCTATTTCCTCACTCCCTGATTCGGCCATGGCCATCCGCTCGGGCCTGCGCCAGCGTTGCTGCGAAGGGCTGTTCGTGGCCTGCCTGGCTCCGGCCCTTGGTCTGAGCCTGGCGGCCGATCCTGCCTCCGCTCAGCAGCTTCAGGTGTGGCCCGGCTTTCGGGATACCAACGGCCCCACCATTGAGATCGAAACGGAAGACAACGTGCGCTGTCGCTACAGCCAAGGGGCCCGGCCCAGCTTCAGCGTGGCGGGCCTCAGCGCCAATCCCAGCACCAGTGCGCAGGCCAGCAGCGGCAATGCCAGCAGCAGTGCCATGGTCTCCCAGCTCGGCGGTGGCTTGATGCTCACGATTCCCTTCGGCGGAAGGTCCGTGAATGGCTGCGGCCGCCTTTCGGCCTTGCAGGAGCAACGCAGCAAACTTGCCCTCGGTGCCGCCCTACTGGAACAGGGCCTGATCACCCAGGAACAGTTTCAGCAGCTGGGCGCCTCCATTGCCCGCGACCTGGGCATTCCAGGCGCCAATTCAGCCGCCAGCGCCTCGAACCAGGCGCCAAGGCCGGTCTACGAACCGCCGCCGCCGTTCAAGACCGGCGGGGCCACCAGCGCCACTCCCTTCAAGCCCCGATTTTCCCCCGTGGACACCGGCAGTGGAGCGGCCTCTCCTCCAGCGGCGCCTGGAGAACGGCCTGTGGCCCCCACGAAACGAGCCCCGGGCTGATTGCACGCGCTGGAGAGTGGATCGCCTGCCCCGAACACCAGCTTTCCCCTGCCACCAACGCCCGCGGCTCGGGGATCAGCAGCCCTTTCCACCGACAGGACAGCGCCCAGGCACCGAAGGGCTCGCCACGTTCGGAGAGAATGATCCCCAACCACGGCAAAGCGTTGAGCGAAACCCCCACTTTTTTGATCACGGCCAGCCTCAAGGGCACCAGCCACGCCTTCCCCTGCCGCCCCGACCAGACCGTGCTGGCGGCTGCGGAGGCGGCGGGGGTGCCGTTGCCCAGTTCCTGCTGCTCGGGGGTGTGCACCACCTGCGCGGCGAAATTGGTGAGTGGCACGGTGCACCAGCCCGATGCCATGGGCGTCAGGGCGGAACTTCGGGAACAGGGCTACGCGCTGCTGTGCGTGTCCTATCCCCGCAGCGATCTGGAGTTGCTGGCCGGCCAGGAAGATGCCCTCTATGAAGCCCAGTTCGGCCAATACCAGAAGTGAGGCTGGAGCCTCTGCAGGCCTGGTTCCAGCCGCGGCCGGGGCCGCTGTTGCCCCAGCTGCGGCCCGCTCTGCTGGCCCGCGCCCAGGCGCAGGCCGGGCCCGGGGCGCAACTGTTGCGCTGGGCGATCACCGCCGCTGAAGCGGAGCGGGGCCTACGGATTGAAGCGGTGGTGCTGGTGGGGGTGCTGGCGGAGCAGCCGGCCGGACAACGGCTGGAGCAACCGGCACTCGACACCCAGGCCAACGGCCTGCCCGAATGCGGTGCCGACAGCCTCCAGCCTCCTCGGCTGCCTGGACCAGGGAACAAAGGCAGCAGGCCTGTGGCACCGGCACCCACTGCCGACCGGGCCGCCACTGCAGCCTCGGCACCGTGAGCGCGGGACCATGAGCCCTGACCAGCCACCCCTGCCCACCTTGCTGGTGATCCCCACCGGTGTGGGCTGCACCGTGGGCGGCTATGCGGGCGATGGCCTGCCGGCGGCCCGGTTGCTGGCGGCGGCCAGCGGCTGCCTGATCACCCATCCCAATGTGATGAATGGCGCCTCCCTCTACTGGAGCGATCGCCGCATCCACTACGTGGAGGGCTGGGCCCTCGATCGCTTTGCGGGCGGCGAACTGGCCCTGGCGCCGGTGGCCGGTCGCAAGGTGGGGCTGCTGCTGGATGCGGGCATCGAGCCGGAGCTGCGCCAGCGCCAGCTTCAGGCGGCGGCTGCCTGTCGGGCCACCCTGGGCCTGGCGATCGGCCCGATGGTCACGACCGACGTGCCCCTGGGGGTGGGCCTGAGCCTGGGCCCCAGCGGGGCCAGCTGGGGCACCCTGGGGCGCCCTGATGCCTTGCTGCGCGCCGGCGAGCAGCTGGTGGCCGCAGGCGCCAACGCCATTGCCGTGGTGGCTCGCTTCCCCGATGATCCTGGCAGCGAGGCCCTGGCCGCCTACCGCCATGGCGACGGCGTCGATGCCCTGGCAGGCGCCGAGGCGGTGATCAGCCATCTGCTGGTGCAGCACCTGGGCATCCCCTGTGCCCATGCGCCGGCCCTGGCACCCTTGCCCTTGGATCCCGATCTCGATCCCAGGGCAGCGGCCGAGGAACTAGGCCATACCTTTTTGCCCTGCGTGCTGGTGGGATTGAGCCGGGCGCCGGATCTGGTACCGCTGGCTGGGGCCCCGTTGGCTGGTGCCGGCTGGTCATCGGCCCAGCGTTTCGCCGCCGCGACAGGGGCGCGGGGGAGCGGCCCCCTGCTGCTGGCCTCAGACCTCGGCGCCGTGGTGGCTCCCGCCGCTGCCCTCGGCGGCGAAGCCGTGCTGGCCTGCGCTGAGCGGGGGGTGCCCCTGATTGCGGTGCAGAATTCCTGCCTGCTGCAGGTGTCGGCGGCGGCCCTGGGCCTGGAGGTGCTGACAGCGGCCAGCTATGCCGAGGCCGCCGGGTTGGTGCTGGCCCTGCGGGAAGGGATCGATCCGGCGGCGCTGCGGCGACCGTTGCTGCCTTGGATCGAGCTCCCGAGCCGCTCAGCTACCCCAGCAGGATCCGATGCATCAGCGGCAAAGTGAGAAAGGAGACCCCGGTGCTGATCAGGATCGCCAGGGCGAGTCGTTCGCCATTCAGGCCGAGGCGCTCCGCGATCACAACAGTGAGCAACTGGCTCGGCATCGCCCCCTCCATCACCACCGCCTCGAGATAGGGCGGTGCCAGCTGCACCAGCCTGGCGATCGCCAGGATCAGCACCGGTGAGAGCACCAGCTTCACCGCCGCCGCCAGCAGCAGGGGGCCCGGGCGTGCCAGGGCCCTGAAGCGCAGCCCCAGCCCCAGGCTCAGCATCATCAAGCCGGAAACCGCCTGGCCCAGCAGGTTGGTGGCCTGCAGCAGGAAGGCCGGCACCGCCAGACCACTGCCACGCCAGATCAGGCCGATGAGCAGAGCCCACAGGGCCGGCATCTGTCCAATCTCGCGGGCCATCCGCCAGGCCGGCGCCAGCACCGCACTCAGGCCTGGGGGCGCTGGCGTTGACGCCCTCAGATAGCGGGCGCCTGTACTCAGACCCACGCTCAGATTCAACGGCGTGGTGGTCACTTCACAGAGCACAGCCACCTTGGCGGCCTGGAGTCCCAGGGCCGGGAACAGCCCCTGCAGCACCGGCAGTCCCAGATAGGTGACATTGCCAAAACTGCTGGCCAGCACCAGGGCACCCTTCTCAGCGGGCGCCAGGGGAATGCGGCTGAAGAGGGCGATGGCCAGTCCCATGGTGGCCAGAGTGCCGAGCAGCATCGTGAGCGGAATCCGCCATAGCTCGTCGCCCGATTGCACCTGCACCACCACGCGAAAGACCAGGGCGGGCAACAGCACCTGCAGCACCAGCAGCCCGATGATCCGCCGGGCCGTAGCGCTGTCGGCCTCGCCGAGCGTGAAGCGCAGCAGGCTGCCGATGCCGATGATCAGGGCCAGGGAGAGAAAGACTGAGGTCAATGGCCCTCTCCTGGCAGCGGCGGCAATCGCAAGCCTGGTGCCGATAGCCAGGCCATCAGCTGGTTCTCCGGGTAGCTGGAGATGGTCAACAAGCGGGGCTCAGCGCAGGCAGGCCATCGGATGGCGCGGGGCCACCCCCAGCGCCTTGGCCACCCCCGGATGGCAGACGGAGCCGTCCACCGTGTTGAGCCCCGAGAGCAGCTCGGGCCGGTCGGTGACCGCTTCGATCAGGCCACGGCCGGCCATGCCGACGATGTAGGGCAAGGTGACGCTCACCAGCGCCTCGGTGGAGGTGAAGGGAACGGCGCCGGGCATGTTGCCGACGGCGTAGTGCTGGATGCCGTGGATGGTCACGACCGGATCGGTGTGGGTGGTTTCGCGGCTGGTGGCGATGCAGCCGCCCTGGTCGATCGCCACATCGACGATCACCGAGCCCGGGCGCATGCGCTGCACCAGCGCTTCGCTCACCAGGGTGGGAGCACGGCCGCCGGGCAGCAACACGGCCCCGATCAGCAGATCGGCTTCCGGCACCAGCCGCTCGATCAGGCCGCTGCTACTCACCAGGCTCACCATGCGGCCGCGGCGGTCTGATTCCAGGGCCCGCAGGCGCTGGGGCGAGCGATCCAGCAGGAAAACACCTCCGCATCCATGGCGGCGGCGATGCGGGCCGCATGCCAGCCGACGGTGCCAGCACCCAGCACCACCACCCGGGCGGGGCGCACGCCGGTGCAGCCACCCATCAGCACGCCACGGCCGCCGTGGGGCTTCTCCAGCAGATGGGCTCCCACCTGGGCCGCGAGGCGGCCGGCCACCTCGCTCATCGGCGCCAGCAGCGGCAGGCTGCCGTCTTCCAGTTGCACTGTTTCGTAGGCCAGGGCGGTGGTGCCCGCCGCCAGCAGCGCTCTGCCCACCTCCGGATAGGCGGCCAGGTGCAGATAGGTGAACAGCACCAGATCGGGCCGCAGAAAGACGAACTCCTCCGGCTGGGGCTCCTTCACCTTCACCACCAGATGGGCGGCCCAGGCCTGCTCGCGGTCCACGAGGCGGGCGCCGCTCTCGTCGTAGGCGGCGTCGCTGATGCCGGCACCGAGGCCTGCCCCCGCCTGGATCCGCACCTCCATGCCCTGGGAGACGAGTTCACGCACCCCATCGGGAGTGAGCGCCACCCGCTGCTCATCGCGCTTGATCTCGGTGGGGACGCCGATGGTGGCCATCGGCGATGCCAGGCGTGTGCTCTGGGCCATAACTGCCATGACCGAAGGGGGGCTGGAGCGCCGGCGCCAACCCTAGGCGCCGCCAGCGATCAAGCCGCCGCAATCGGCATTCGCCAGCCAGCTCCGAAGGACCGGCCGCTCACCTTCAGCGCCGGTGCCGCCTGACGTCGTTTGAATTCGGCGCGGCGCAGCAGCTGATGCACCCGCAGCGTCAGCTCCGGCTCGCTGCCTGCTGCGAGCAGCTGCTCCGGACTGGCCAGCCCCTCGATGTAGGCCTTCAGCAGCGGATCGAGCACGGCGTAGTCGGGCAGGGAGTCGCTGTCGCACTGATCGGGCCGCAACTCGGCGCTGGGTGGTTTGTGGCGGATCGCCGCGCCGATCAGCTCGCCGCTGGCCGGCAATCCCAGGGCGGCGCGGCAAGGGGCGGCCGCCGGGCTATCGATCCAGTCGCAGAGGCCGAACACGGTGGTTTTGTAGAGATCGCCGATCACGGCCAGGCCGCCGTTCATGTCGCCGTAGAGGGTGCAGTAGCCCACGGCCAGCTCCGATTTGTTGCCGGTGGCCAGCAGCAGCTGGCCCTGCTGGTTGGCGACGGCCATCAGCAGGGTGCCGCGGATGCGCGATTGCAGATTCTCCGCCGTCAGCCCCTGGGGAGGGCCAGCCAGGGGACCGCTGAGGGCGTTATCGAAGGCCGCCATCAGCTGGGCGATTGCCACGATGTCGGTGGTCAGGCCGAGACGGTTGGCCAGGGCCTCGGCATCGCTGAGGGAGCCGGGCGAGCTCCAGGGAGAGGGCATCAGCAGGGCGCTGACCCGCTGGGCCCCAAGGGCGGCGCTGGCGATCAGGGCCACCAGGGCCGAGTCGATGCCGCCACTGAGCCCCAGCAGGGCGCCGCGAAAGCCGCATTTGCGGGCGTAGTCGCGCACCCCCAACACCAAGACCCGCAGCAGTTGTTCCTCGGCTGAGGGCGGCTTCTGGAGGGGAGGCGGCTGGAGGAACCCCTGCCCCCGCAGGGCTGACTGGTCCTCTGGAGCCGGCTGATTCTGTGGAGCCGGCTGTTCCTTTGCTGCCGGTTGCACATCCGGGGAGGCTGGTGCCGCGGGGAAAGCTTGGTCCGCTGGGGAAGCCGCGGCCATGGCCGCTGACGGCATCGGCAGCGGCTCGGTGGTCAGCACCTCCGTGGGGAGTGGCGGCTGGGGAAGCAGCTGCTGAGCTGCGGGCTGTTGCGTGAGCAGTGGCTGTTCTGTAAGCAGTGGCTGTTGCGTAAGCAGAGCTGCCGCCGCTGGGGGCTCGCCGCCGGCGCCGTTGACGAGCCCGAACGGGCCCGGTGGCGTTGGCTCCGCATCCCACAGGCCCAGCTGCTCCTCGGAGCAGGCCAGCTGGCAGACAGCTCTGCCGGCGGCATCCACGACGAAACTGGCCCCGTCGAACACCAGATCGTCATTGCCACCCACCTGGTTGACATAGACGACCGGGCAGCCCAGCCGAACCGCGGCCCGCGCCGCCAGCTGCTGCCGCAGATTGAGCTTCCCCTGGCCGAAGGGGGAGGCCGAGAGGTTCAGCAGCAGGTCGATGCTCTGTGATTCCAGCTCAGCGATCGGATCGGCACCCACCAGCCGCTGCGCCTGCAACGCCTCCTCCACCCAGAGGTCTTCGCAGATGCTCAGCCCCAATCGCCAGCGGCGGCCGCGGCGCTCCAGTTCGAGCACGGCCGCCTGATCCCCCGGCAGGAAGTACCGGCGTTCATCGAAGACGTCGTAGCTGGGCAGCAGCTGCTTGCGCGCCACCACCCGCCAGCCGCCCCCTTCCACCAGGGCCAGGGCGTTGTAGAGGTTGGGACTGCCAGCGCCGATGGTCGGCTCCGCAACCCCCACCAGCACGGCCAGTTCGCTGGGCAGGCAGGCGGCCAGGCGCGTCAGTTCAAGCTGTTGCCGCTCCAGCAGCGCCGGCCGCAGCAGCAGGTCCCGGGGCGGATAGCCCCAGAGCGAGAGCTCGGGGGTGAGCAGCAGATCAGCGCCCCGGGCCATCGCCTCCAGGCCGGCCTGCTCGATCAGGCGGCCGTTGCCCTCCAGGTCTCCCACCAGGGGATTGAGCTGGGCCAGGGCAAGACGCATCAGGGCTGGGAGAGTCCGTAGGGATTGTGCTGCAGCAGCACCGGCCAAAGTTCCGCCGGCACTTCGCTGCGGTCGGGTCGCGCCCGGACGCTGGAGCTGGCACTGGCCGCAATCGTGAGCGGCAGCAGCTCCACGACCGCACCCAGGCCCCGCAGCGCCGCCAGGGTGGCTTCGCTCAGGGGCCAGCCCTGGCGGGGGGCGATCGCCAGCACGCAGCTGGCCAGCACCTGGCGGGCCTCCTTCCAGCGGGGAATCTGGGCCGCCAGATCACTGCCCACCACGAACACCAGGGGCTGTCCCGGCCAGCGCCGGTGGGCCCGCTTCAGGGTTTCGATCGTCCAGGGGCTGCTGAGCTCCTGCTCCAGGCTCAGCCGGGGATTCTCGATCGCGTCCACCAGCGCGTTCAACAGGGCGATGCGCACCGCCAGGGGGGCGGTGTGCTGCTTGAGCGGGTTATCACTGGCCCAGGTGACCACCTGGGGATAGAGGCTCAGCAGCCCTTCCAGCAGGGCTCGATGGCCATGGGTGGGGGGATCGGCGCTGGTGCCGAACAGGGCGATGGCAGCGGGGTGAGGAGTCACGGGCGGCTCAGGGCAGCAGACCTGGGCCCACGGAACCGAGGCCCAGGGGGCCGGAGCTCACGGGACCGGAAGTGCCACCGGGCTGGACCAGTGGCCGCCACTCACCCAGCCAACGCCGTGTTTCCGGATCCTGCTCCGCCAGGCGGCGCAGCAGCGCCCCCGGCTGACCGGCCGCCAGCGTGCTGCGCAGCAGCTCGGCCGCGGCCAGCCGGCCGGTGCGGCGGGTGGTGGCCACCGCCAGGGCCGCCTGGGCCAAGGCCACCGGCGCCGCCGGCGCCAGACTGAGGCCAGCGCTGAAGGGGGCGGCCAGCAGCAGTACCTGGCGCAGTCCGCTCAGCAGCGCCTGCAACCCCAGCTGGGCTCCCCCCAGCAGGGCGTTATGGCCGGAGAGTCGCCCCAGCAGCTGGCGAGCACTGCCGCGGGTCATCGGCAGCCCGTAGAGCTGGCAGAGCTGCAGCACCAGGGCGCTGTCGCAGGCGATGCCGCCGGCCAGATCCAGCAGCAGCAGGGGGTTGGCGGCCACCCCGGTGGCCTTGAGCGCCGCAAAGCGACCGATCAGGCCCTGGGCCTGGCGGCGACCCTGGCGCAGACGCTGTTGATGCAGGCCCTGGCTGAAGCGATCGGCGGCCCGCAGGGCATTGAGCGCCAGCAGGCGCTCGCCGTGCTGGTTCAACAGCGCCGTCAGTTGCTCACCCAGGGGCTCGATCCGGGGGGCTTCGAGGCCGCTGCGCACCCGGCCGTCGGCCAGCAGCTGGGCCCGTCGTGGTGCAGCCGCCACGGCGATCGGCTCGAGATGGCGCGCTGCCGCCGGCAGGCGCCGGCGGATGCTGGCCACCAGGGCTGGCAGCTCGGCAGCGGGCCAGCAGTCGCAGCGGTTGAGCACCAGCAGCAGCGGCTTGCCGCTGGCCAGCAGGATGTCCAGCGCTTCCAGTTCGCCCTGGGTGAGATCGCTGTCGATCACCAGCAGCACCAGATCGGCGCCGAGGGCCACCCGATGGGCCAGGCGGGCGCGGGCCGCCGCGGCGATTTCATCGATGCCGGGGGTGTCAACCAGATCCACCGAGGCCAGACCCCGAATCGGCTGCGACCAGGGATGCTGCTGCTGCCGCCGGGTGCAGCCGTGGGCCACATCGGTGGCGAAATGCTCGACGCCCAGCAGGGCATTGAGCAGGCTCGACTTGCCCACCCCCACCCGGCCGAAAACCGCCACCCGCAGCCGCCCTTGCTCCAGGCGCTGCAGCTGGCGATCCAGGCCCTGCAGTTCGGGTCCCAGCAGGCTGCTTTCGCGGGGACTGAGCTGCAGCTCAAGCCGCCAGCGGTGCAACAGCAGCCGGCAGCGTTCGGGGATGGCCGGGGCGGTGGCGCTGCTCATGGCGCCGCGGCTTCTCCGACCCCAAGGGGTTTGCGCCACCAGCCCGCCAGCACCGCCAACACCGCCTCCGGGCCAACCACTCCGACAAAACCGCCGAATTCATCCACCACCACCCGCACACCGGAGCCATGGCGGCGAAAGCTGGTGAGCAGACGGTCGGCACGGATCATCTCCGGCACGAATTCCACCGGCTCGCACAGCCCCACCCCATCGGTATGGCCTTCGCCCTGCACCAGGGCCGTGAGCAGCCGCTCGCGGCTGGCAACGCCGAGCACCTCATCCACCTCTTCGCCCAGCACCACCCACCAGGGAGCGTGATTGCGCAGCAGGAGGGCCCGCTGACTCTCCAGGCTTTCGTTGCCATCGATCGTGGGCGCCGACACCCGCGGCACCATCAGATCCCGGGCGGTGAGATCGTTGAGCTGGAACACCTTGGCGATCATCGCCGCCTCATCGGCCTCGATCTGGCCCTTCTGGGAGCCAAGCCTCGCCAGCAGGCGGATCTCCTCCTCATCGGTGCTGATTTCATTTTCGGCCGTGATCGCCGGCATCAACTGCTCCAGCAGCAGCACCAAAGGCAGCAGCAGCTTCTGAAACAGCCCCACCGCCGGTGCGGTGGCCAGCGACACCGGCAGGGCCAACTTGCTGCCGATCGCCTTGGGCAGAATCTCGCCCAGCAGGATCACCAGCACCGTCAGACCGATGGAAAACAGCGGCAGAGCCGGCCCTTCAATGCCGCGTTTGTTGAAAACCTCAGCGGCGAAGCCGCCCACCATCAAGCTGCCGAAGATGTTGAAGATGTTGTTGGCGATCACCAGCACCGCCAGGGTGCGGCCCAGTTTCTGGCGTAACTGTTCCAGTCGCCGGGCTCCCCGCACCGGCCGCTCCCGGCTGGCCAGCTCATGCACCTTCACCGGGTTGACGGTGAGCAGGGCCGCCTCGATGCCGGAGCAGATGAAGGAGCCCGCCAGCATCAGGGCGACAACCACAGCCAGCAGCACGAAGTCGTTCATGGCTGCGGCCAGCGCTGGTGCCGGGTTGATTTCAGGGGTGGGGGACTGCCGATGGAGGTGATGGGGTGGAGGCTGATGCTGCTCATGATCCACCGCATTCAAGCGGCTGTGCCATCTTCGCGCTGTATTCCCCCGTCTCAGAGATGCCTGAGCCCCTGATCGATCCGCTGCTGCTGGCTGAACGGCGGGGGCGTTTCCTGCGCCAGCTCGGCGGGGCGGCGGCCGTGATCCCGGCGGCCCCGCTGGTGACCCATCACGCCGACGTGGAGCACGCCTTTCGCCAGAACAGCGACTTCTGGTATCTCACTGGCTTTGATGAGCCTGGGGCTGTGGCCCTGTTTCTGCCGCACCGCAGCGACAATCCCTTTGTGCTGTTCGTGGAGCCGAAGGATCCCGGTGCCGAAGTCTGGAATGGGTTCCGCTGGGGCTGTGAGGGGGCCGTCGCCGGCTTCGGTGCCGACCTGGCCCACCCCCGCAGCGAGCTGGCCGAGCGGCTCGGCGGCTATCTGGAAGGGGCCGAAGGCATCGCCTTCCGGGTGGGCCGCCATCCGGAGGTGGAGCCCCTGGTGCTCAAGGCCTGGGCCCGCCAGCTGGATCGGGCGCCCCGCAGTGGCCATGCCGCCCTGGGTCTGGTGGCCCCCTGCCCGTTGCTGCATGAGCTGCGGCTGCGCAAGAGCCCTGAGGAGCTGGCGCGGCTGCGGGAGGCGGCCCGCATTTCCAGCGAGGCCCACGAGCTGGCCCGGCAGGTGGTGCGCCCCGGTCTCAATGAGCGCCAGATCCAGGCGGTGATCGAGCACCACTTCCTGGAGCAGGGGGCCCGCGGGCCGGCCTACGGCTCGATCGTGGCCGGCGGCGACAACGCCTGCGTGCTGCACTACACCGCCAACAACGCAGCCCTGCGCGCCGGCGATCTGGTGTTGATCGATGCCGGCTGTTCCCTCGGGGACTACTACAACGGCGACATCACCCGCACCTTCCCGATCAACGGTCGCTTCAGCGCTGAACAACGGGCCCTCTATGACCTGGTGCTGGCGGCCCAGGAGGCGGCCGTGGCCGCCGTGGCACCCGGACAAACGGCCGAAGGCGTGCATGACACCGCCGTGCGGGTGCTGGTGGCAGGCCTGCTGGAGCTGGGGCTGTTGGTGGGCTCGGTCGATGGCGTGATCGAACAGGGGGCCT
This sequence comes from Cyanobacteriota bacterium, assembly GCA_026389335.1. Lineage (GTDB taxonomy): Bacteria > Cyanobacteriota > Cyanobacteriia > PCC-6307 > Cyanobiaceae > Cyanobium. The sequence goes on from JAPLIB010000004.1 coordinate 13,132, forward strand.
ACCGCCATCTGTACATGCACCGCACCGGCCACTGGCTGGGCCTCGATGTGCACGATGTGGGCGCCTACCGGCTGGGGGAACACCACGTGGAGCTGGAGCCGGGCATGGTGCTCACGGTGGAACCTGGCCTCTATGTGAGCGACCGACTGGCGGTGCCGGAGGGCCAGCCGGCGATTGACGATCGCTGGAAAGGCATCGGCATCCGCATCGAAGACGACGTGGCCGTCCGCGAGCACGGCCACGAGAACCTCACGGCCGCGGCACTCAAGACGCCGGTGGCGATGGAGCGCTGAACAGCTGGCCTGTCTGTGGAGCGGTCCGCTGCCGGTGGGGGCTGGCTTCAGCCCAGCAGGGCGTCCAGGGCCGCGCCGGCCTGGTCGCTGCGCTCCAGGATGTGATCGGCACCGGCGGCCCGCAACTGCTGCTCATAGGCGCGGCGCGGCTGCTCCTGGCCAGGACTGTGCAGATGGGGCGGCGCAACCGCCAGACTGAGAAAGCGCTGGCCCGGCACCCGTTCCCGGGCCCGCAGCACGGTCTGCACATCGGCAACGGTGTCGCCCAGGTAGACCACCGGTGGGGCCTCTCGGCCCAGGTTGAAGCGGTCTGGATTGGTGCCAGGTTCTGGGTTACTACCAGCAGCACCGCTGCTGGCCAGCAGCACCGCTGCCAGCCGCAGCAGACCTGTGGGATCGGGTTTGTCGGGGGCCTCGCCCATGGCGATGACGGCGGGATCCTGCAGGCCGAGGCGCCGCTGCAGCACGTAGCGCACTGAAGGGGGCTCGGCGCCACTCACGAAGCCCCAGAGGAAGCCGGCCGCGCTCAGATCGACAAAGAACTCCGGCCCCACCAGCAGCGGCTCCTGGCCGATGAAGCCACGCCACAGGGCCGGATCTCCTTCGGGATCACCGCCGAAATAGTGAGCACCGAAGGCCGCCACCATGGTGTCGAAGGCCGGCAGACCCTCCGGGGTGCCTGAGCCGATGGCCGGCTGGCCGCAGTCACCGTTGAAGGCGGCGCTGGGGGCTGGTGCGCGGTGGCGCTGATCGCCGCTGGGCTCGTGGCCATGGAACAACGGATCAGCCTCGGGCTGAGCGCCACGGCGTGGGGCGCCCCGGAGTGGGGTGCTGCTGCTCTGGCCTCCAGACACCGGCGTTGCACTGATTGCTACCCCACGGCTCCTATTGTCACGGCCCCCGTTGTCCCTGGGGCGGTTGTCAAGTTGACGGTTGTCAAGTTGGCCGTCGTCAAGGGGGCGGTCGCCACTGAGCTGGTCGGCTCGCAGCACACCGCCCGCCAGCCCGTGACGCCGCAGCAACTCAAAGGAGGCCTGCCAGTCGTTGTTCCAGCAGCCCTCGCTCTTGAGGGCGTCGATCTGGGCAGGTTCGGGCCGCCAGCCACTGAACTGATGCACGGTTTCGACGATCGCCCGTCGGTAGCTGGCCGCCACGTCGCGGATGACGCCATCGATGTCGAACAGCAGGATGGCGCGGGCGGGCAGGAGAGGAGCGGCAGCTTGGCTGGTAAGTTACTTGTTTGCTTCCATACCTTGGGCAACGAGACCATGACAGCACCCGAGGGCGCCGTGGACGCGACCAGCAGCCCCGCTGATGTGGTCGACGCTGCCGTGCCCGCCATTCCAGCGACCACGGAAGGGCGGCCGGTGATGCGCGGCGGCAGCGCTGCGCTCGCCACCGCCACCATCGATGAAGACGGCGTTCCCTCCGGCTACACCCCCAAGGCCGATGAGGGCCGCTTCCTGCTGAAGATCCTCTGGCTCCCCGATAACGTCGCCCTGGCGGTGGATCAGATCGTCGGTGGCGGCCCCAGCCCCCTCACCGCCTACTTCTTCTGGCCCCGGGAAGATGCCTGGGAGACCCTCAAGACCGAGCTCGAAGCCAAGAGCTGGATCACCGATAACGAACGCGTCGAGATCCTCAACAAGGCCACTGAAGTGATCAACTACTGGCAGGAGGAAGGCCGCGGCAAGGCCCTCGAAGAAGCCAAGTCCAAGTTCCCCGACGTCACCTTCTGCGGTACCGCCTGATCCAGCAGCGGTCCCCCTGCACCCCAGGCGGCCGCCTGGGGGATGCCACCAAGGGCAGCCTGGTTTACAAGCCGATGGGCTGCAAAGGATGGTCTTCAATCCGATCAATTCAGGCTTGACAAGCCCTCAGGCGCCCGTTCCGGGCGCTTTTTTGTTGGACTCCGGTGGTGCCTGGGCTGGTGCCTGGGCTGCCGGCAAGGCTTGGATCAGGGCGGGGCAGGCCCCCAACAGCGAGAGGAGCTGCTGGCGTCTGGCGACACTCAGGGCCGGATCCAGGCCGATGGCAATCCAGGCCGCCAAGGGATCACGGCGGGCTTCCACCTGAAGCCAGCCTGGCTTGGGCCGCTGTAGGTGCAACTGTTGGCGCAACTGCTCGATCAGGGTGCGGCGGCGCTTCAGCTGGCGGCTGATGGTCTCCGGTGCGCTGCAGAGCTGGCGGGCCTTCTGCTGCAGGGCCTGCTGGTCCGTGGATGTCGCCAGCTTCGCCGGCTGCGAGCGGGGCCAGGGCAGCAGCAGCGCCGTGGCTCCCACCCCAACCCCAGCCAGCAGCAGGGCCAGACCGAGCACCGCAACGGCGCGTGGTTTCCTGAGCAGCGAAGGCTCCGGAGCGGATGGCTGTTGCGAGCCGGTGGGCGCGTCCTGGTGCATCGAACCAGAGCCAGAACCAGAGCCAAGGGCAGCCGGGCTTGGCGCGGCTGCACTGACCAAGACGGCACTGAACGAGGCGGCACTGACCAAGACGGCACTGACCGAGGCGGCGGCAGACCTGCCTGGAGATTCTGGGGTCGCCATCGATCCAGCGGGCTCAGGGGCAACCGCTGTTTCTGTTGCGAGGGCTGTTTCAGCGGAGAAGGCTGCCTCTGTTGTGAAAGCGGCCTCGACTGAGAGCGCTGCCTTGGTTGGCCAGGCTGTCTGGGCTGGGGTGGTGGGCTGCGTTGGAGCGCCCCTGTCGATGCCGAGGGCTGTCTCTGAGGTGATGGCTGTCTCTGAGGTGGAGGTGCGGTCAGGGGTGGCGGGCGCCGCATCGCTGACAGCCCTTTGATCGACGACGCCCGAGCCTGCCGCTTGCGTGGACTGAGCGCCCGCCTCCGGCTTGGCTCTGGCTGCTGGCTGAGTCCTGGTCGCCGCCGCCGAGTCGGCCCATGGACTGGCCGCGGCCAACGCAGGAGCCTGCTGCTCAGGCGCGGATTCCAGCCGGCCGATCGCCACACTCACATCATCGCCACTGCCCTCGCGGCTGATGCGATCGAGACTGGCGGCCAGCTGGGCCCCCCGGGGTGCCTCAGCGGCGTCGGGCATGCCCGCCAACCAGCTGGCCAGCAGCAGGAAATCCGGGTCGCTGGCACAGGATTTACGCAGGCCATCGGTGCTCAGCAGCAAGGCGAAGGGGGCGGCCGCTGCGGCGATCGGCCAGAGGCCGCTGCGGCCGGCGAACAGGCTGGCGGCCTCGCGCTGGCAGAGGCTGCAGGTGGCTTCGCCGGCGGCGATCTCCTGCTGTTCTTCACTCAGCAGACTGGCCTGGCCGTCGCCGTCGATCCGCACCAGATCCCAGTCCCCCAGACCGGTCTGGCCCCACCAGCGGGGTGTCATCAGCACCAGACCGAGGGTACTGCCGTACAGCAAGGGCTGGAAGGTTGGGGTGGTGGCCTCGCACGCTTGTACCGCCGGTCCTGCGGCCGCAGCGGCCTCGGGCTTGCTGGCGTTCCAATCGGCGGCGATCGCCGCCATCCAGGCGGTGGTGATCGCCGCCGGCAGCTCCCGGCTCAGCCAGGCGGCCCACTGCGCCCGGATGGCCTCGTCGTCGCCGGCGCCGAGCCGGCGCTGGGACACGGCCGCCTGCACCAGCGCCAGCGCCCGCTCGCAGGCCAGCCGGCTGCCCCGCTCGCTCAGCCGATAACGGGAGCCGCCATGGCCATCGGCCACGGCCATCACCCACACGGGCTGGCCATCGAGGCTGAGGCCCCAGCCGACGGCCGAGGCGTCCTGGCAGGGCTGCTGGCGCCGCCGGTGGGCGGCACCACGGCGGCTGCAATGGATCGGCTCCGCCCAGCTGCTCACCACACCAGCGGCCCAACGTCGTCGCTGGGATCGAGCACGGTGGGCGGCAGATCCGGCAGGGGAATGTTGCTGCCGTCAGCGGCCTGAACCGTGCGGCTCGCCGGCATGGAGGCCGCATTCACCACCGCTGTCGAAGCCCATTGGATGTACTGGGCCAGGGAGGTGGCATTGCTGGCCTGCAGCGGCCGTCGCGGTGAACGGCCGCTGGCGGCGGGGCGGGGCGCCAGGCCGCTGGCCCCGGCAATCTCGCCAGCCGGCAACGGTGCCGCCTGTGGTTCATTGCCGATGAACTGCTGCAGCACCTCCAGATCGGCATCGTGGCCCATGGCAATCGCCAGCCGTACCGCCTTCTGGGCCCAGGGACAACGCATCAGGGTCGTCAGGCCGGCCTGGAAGTTGTCGGTGGGCTGGCCATCGGAGATCAGCACCAGCACCGGCGGCAGGGCCCGCTCCTCCATCGGGGGAGTGCTCAATTGGGCCGCCACCAGCTCGAGGGCTTCACCCATGGCGGTGATGCCCCCCGCCTGCAGGTCCTGCCACTGCAACTGCTCCACCGGCGTCGGCGTCGCCACGTGCCAGAGAGCCCGATCAGCGAAGCTCACCGCCCGCACCAGCACCCGGGCTTCCGGGTTGTCGCGGGCCACGGCCGCCATGCCCGGCAGCGATTGCCGAATCGCCTGATTGAGCGCCTGCATCTTGCCCTGGGCGGCCATCGAGCCGGAACAGTCGCAGAGGTAGATGAAGTGCAGGGGGCGATTGGCCAGCCGGACGTTGGGGAAGGACATCAGCAGGAGAGAACGGGGCGAAAAGCGGCGGCTGGACGGGCGATCGCGACGGGGTGGCTTCGAGAGCGGGGCTGAACCGACAGCAGCCAAAGTCTGGACGCATCGTGGCCCCGAAGCAGGGCACCGCGCCAACGGGCGCCATGGGCTGAAGAGCAAAAGGCTTCTGGATGCGCCAGCAAGATCCGCCTCGCCGGCAGGGCCGCCGGCTCCCGCCCAGCCAGATCCTCCGGCGCCGTTGAGGGAGATCGCTGGCTGGGGACACAGTCCGTACCGGTCTGGGACATCAAGACAGGCTGGCTTGAGGGCGCCTCGAACCATCCTGAATCGCCATCGTTGCGCTCCGCCAGATTGATGGCAGCCACTTGCTGACCCTGACCAAGGGTGAGCGCCCCAGGTGATGGTTCAGGTGCCCTGGATCAGGCAGACAACGCCGCTGCTGCTCTCGCGAATCAGGCGTCTTGAGGCGAAAGGCTGGCAAAGACTCGGCGGGGCGGGCAGGGGCCCTGGCCCCAGTCAGCCACGGATTTCAACCCAACGGATTTCAACTCAGCGGAATTCAACTCAACGGATTTCAACTCAGCGGCTTTCGGCTTCGCCGTTGCAGAAGCCGTCGCGGGTCACCCGTTCCATAACGCCGTGGCGGCTGTTGACGCGCCGCAGGGCCACGAGGCTGCAGCTCCTGCCGGGCTCCACCGCCAGGCGGCGGCCGTCTTCCAGTTCCACCTCCCAGATGGCATCACTGAGGTTGCACAGCCCCAGCAGCGTCGGATCACTGGGATGGGCCGTGATCCGGGCCAGGGGCTGGTCCAGGGCCAGCGGCAGCAGTCGATCGAGATGGTGCGCCTGAATCTCGTTGCCGGCGGCGATCGCCACCAGGCCCCGGGGCAGCCGCAGCCAGGGGCCCTGGGGCAGTGGATTGCCGCAGCTCCAGCAGCCGGCGGCGCTCCCGATCGCCGGAAAGGCCTCCTGGCCGCAGGACGGGCAGAGCACACGCCGATCGAGGCTGGCGGCCAGGGCGGCGGTCCACTCGCCAGTGAGGGCACGCCGGCTCGGCTGTTTAAGGCCCGGGCCGAAGGTCTGCAGGAACAGCCGTTGCAGCGGTTCGGGATAGATCGGCCAGGTGATCAGGGCGGCGGCATGTTCAATCGGATCGGGCCGGTTGCGCGTGTCGATCGGATCGAAGATGAACACCGGATCTTCGCCGTAGAGGCGGCGCCGGGCCGGTTCGTCGAGGCAGCGGATCGCCTGCTCCAGGGCCCCTTTGAGCGGGTCATGGCGGGTTAGCAGCCGGAAGATCAGCACCGCCAGAGAAAACAGATCGCTGCTGGCTCCGGGCCGGGCCTGACCCAGCAGGATTTCCGGCGCCATGAAGCCCGGTGTGCCCAGCACGCTGCCGGGATCGCGGCCATCCACCGCCACGTTGTCGTTGTCGCAGATCAGGATGCGGCCGCTGCCGGGCTCGAGGAACAGGTTCCCCAGCGAGATGTCCTTGTAACAAAGGCCGCGCAGGTGCAAGGCGTGGAAGGCGTCGGCCAGGAAGAAGGCGGCCCGCAGCACGTTCTGCAGGCTGATCTCGATCCGACCACCGGCATGGGCGCTGGCGCCCAGGAACGAGGGTGGTCGCAGCCGCATCAGGTAGCCGAAGCTCGGCTCCCGCAGGCGGATCTGGCTGCGACTGGCGGCAGTGGCACCCACCAGGGCAATCGGCCAGAGGAAGGCGCTGTTGGGGCTGGAGGCCTGGATGCTCTCCTCCAGGCGCCGCTGCAGATTCGGATCACGAGCGATGCAGGCCGGCCAATACCACTTCAGGGCCAGGCGTTCGCCACCCAGTTCCACCGCATACACCTGGCCCTGACTCCCCCCCCCGACGCCCTCCAGAATGCGCAGCTCTCGGGAGAGGCCCTCGAGCTGGAGGACGGCACCGATCGGCAGGATCCAGGTCAAGGGATGGGGACGCGCCGGGCCGGATCAGGGCCCCTGACTCTGGCCGATCGCCCGGCGGATGCCATTGCGGTGAGCCAGGGCTGTGAGCCGGTTGCGGAAGCGATGGCGATGGGCCAGGCCGTCGTTGGTCACCACCTCCAGCAGGTGCTCCTTACGGGCACCCAGCAGCATCCAGCCCGCCAGGGCCAGCAGCTCCAGGGGCCAGAACAGCAGCGGCAGGGGCAGCAGCAGCAGGCCGCCCAGGCAGAGCAACAACCACCAGCTGAAGATGTGGGGATAGAGGGCGCGGCTTTCCACCCGCACGGAGCGAATCGCCGCCGCGCTCAGGCGCTGATCGCCCACATCGATGCTGAGGGGATCGGGCCCTGCCGCCTGCGCGGCGCCGCAGCGGAACACCAACACAGGTCCGCTGCTGCCGAGGCGAATCTCATCGCCGTCGCCCAGCGGGCGGCACTGGCGCACCCGCACCCCTTCCAGCCAGGTGCCATTGGCGCTGCCCAGATCGCACACCAACCACTGGTTGCCCGTGCGGGAACGGCGCACCTGGGCATGCTGACGCGACAGCCCCGCCGCCTCCGGCAGGCAGAGGCCGTTGTCCGGAGCCCGCCCGATGGTGAGGCCCTTGGCGGGGTCCAGGTTGACCCGCCGCCGCGGATTGTCCCGCAGTTCGAGGCTGGCGAACTGCATCAGCCCCCACCCCCAGGACCACCGCCACTACGGCGCTGCCACCCGTGGCGCCGCCACCCGTGGCCCTGCCACCAGTGACGCCAGTCGGCCGCAATCTCGGCGCGCAGGCCCGGTTCCCCTTCCCGCCAGGGCCTCACCCGGCCGGGGAACAACAGGGCGATCGCCGCCAGCAGCAGGCCGATCAGCAGCATCAGCAGCAGCACCCAGCCCGGTAGGGCCCCGACCCAGGTGGCCGCAAAGCTGGCCCGGATCGCGTAGACGGCCACGGTGAGGGCAATCCAGATGCGGAAGGGGGCCCAGGGATCCCGGCGACGCTCCACCCAGGGGCTCGTGATCGTTGTGGCTAGCGTATCGGCTCCTCCAGATCCCAGGGATGCCCGAGCCGGTCGCGCCCGGTGCCGCCTGGTCCGCCCTTGGGCGCGCCTTGCTCAGCGGCCCTGTGGCCAGGCGGCCCCAGGCGCTGGCCAAGGCCCTGCGGCGTCTGCGCCAGCGCCGCGCCTGGTTGGAGCTCTGGCAGGGGGACATATGCCGCCAACGCCTGCCGCTGGGGGAGGGCCGCTATCGCATCGGCCGGGATCCCCAGCTGGAGCTGCCGGTTGAGGGCAACGGCATCAGCCGGGTGCACGGAATTGTCGAGAAGCAGCGACCCCAGGCCCGGGACTATCGCTTCGAGGACTTCGGCTCTGCCAATGGAGTGTTCTGGCAAGACCGACGGATCCGCAGCATCGATCTGCGCCATGGCGATCAGCTGCAGCTCGGCTCCCCTTTGCGGGCAGAGGCCCCCACCCTGCGCTACTGCCAACCGCGCAGCCCGCTGGAACAGGCCATCCACTGGGGTGGGGTGGGCCTGCTGGGGGGCTCGGCGATTGCTCTCTCGCTGCTGCTGGCGGCGACCACCGTCGCTGGTGGCTCCAGCATCCGCGCCATCGGCGGGCCCGTGCGCATCGTCGCCGACAACGGCCGCCAGATCGATGCGGCCGAGGGGGCGCCCGTGGCGCTGCCGTCCCTGGACGCCTATCCCCTGCAGTTGCGTCAGGCCTTGATGGCATCGGAGGAGGCGCGCTTCGGCTGGAACAGCGGCATCGATCTGTTCGGCACCCTGCGATCAGCCCTGCGCGGCACCGGTGGCGGCAGCGGTCTCACCCAGCAGGTGGCCCGCATGTATTACCCCGCCGTCGGCAATGACGTGAGTGTGGCCCGCAAGCTGCGGGAGCTGGGGGTGGCCTGGCAGCTGGAGGCGGGCTTCAGCAAGAACCGCATCCTCAAGATGTATCTCGATCGGGCCTATCTCGGCCTGGGAACTGAGGGTTTCGAGCAGGCGGCCCAGCTGTATTTCCGCAAGTCAGCCCGCAAGCTCGATGTCTCGGAAGCCGCTTTTCTGGTCGGTCTGCTGCCCAATCCCAATGGCTACAGCCCCTGCAACAGCAAGGATCCGACCGCCGGACGGGAGCGCCGCGATCTGGTGTTGCGGCTGATGCAGCAGGAGGGCTATCTCTCCGATCAGCAGCTGATCGATGCCCTGCGCCGCCCGCTGAACATCGACCCCTCCGCCTGCCGGGAGTCGACCCTGATCAGTTATCCCTATTTCAGCGACTACGTGCTCGGTGAACTGGAGGGGCGGCGCTTCGGCCTCAAGCTCAGGGATGAGCAGCTGGGTGGCAACTACCAGGTGGTGAGCACGATTGATCCCCGCATGCAGGCGATTGCCCAGAAACAGCTGGGCCGCTTCCTGCAGGGGCCGGCCGCCGGCGTGGGGCTCACCCAGGGAGCCCTGATCTCCCTCGATATCGCCACCGGCGAGATCCTGGCCTATGTGGGCGGCGGCGACTATGCCCGCTCCAGCTTCGATCGGGTGCAGGCGCTGCGGCAGCCAGGCTCCACCTTCAAGCTGTTCACCTATCTGGCGGCGCTCACGGCCGATCTGGATCTCAACGAACCCGTCTCCTGTGCGCCGTTGGGCTATGTGGCCGGTTGCCAGCACGGGCCGGTGGGCCCGACGGGACGGATCAGCTACGCCGATGGTCTCACCTTTTCGGAGAACGTAGTGGCCCTGCGGCTGGCCGAACGGGTGGGACTGAACAAGGTGATCGAACAGGCGCGGCGGCTGGGCATCAGCACCCCGCTCGATCCCAGTTACACCATGGTGTTGGGCGGCAAGGAGACCTACCTCTACGAGCTGGCCAGGGCCTATGCCGTGGTGGCCAACGGCGGCCGCTCGGTACCGATGCATGGTGTCCGCCGCATCTACGACCTGGGCATCTGTCCTTCGATCGACACCCTGGCCCAATGTCCGGCCAGCGGGGTCACCACCCCGATCGGCGAGCGGTCGCGGCAGCTGCTGGAGCCGGCGGTGGCCGCCGCCATGGACCGGCAACTGCGCCGGGTTGTGAGTGAGGGCACCGGGCGGGCCGCGGCCGGCGTCGCCGATGCCCGTGGCAAGACCGGTACCACCAACGACGGCGTTGATGTGCTGTTCATCGGCTATTCGCCGGCGCTGGGGATCCTCACCGGCATCTGGATGGGCAACGACGACAACACTCCAGCCCAGGCGGCTTCCGGCGCCCTGGTGGCCGATCTCTGGGGGCGCTACATGCGGGCTGTGGCCAGCTGAGGCCTGGTGCCGCTCAGCGGGTTCAGCCCCCCGGCCGGACCTTGAAGGCGGCCTCGGCCAGATCCGAGCCCCAGGTCAGCAGTCCCCAGCCCAGTCCCAGCAGCGTGCCCCACCACCAGGTGCTGCACCAGAGTCGCTCGCTCGGTCGGCTGGCATCCGTGGGCGCCGCGCGGGGCAACTGCCAGCCGAGCTGCAGCGCTCCGTACACCACCAGCAACACCCAGGCGGGGATCGATTCGGGGCCCAGGCGGAAGCCCAGTTCCTGCCAGCGCAGCAGGCTGAGGATTGCCGCCATGCTGATCAGGGCCGCGATCGCCCCCGTCGCTCCGCACCACTGCCGTTGGGCCACTCCCAGCCGCCTGGCCAACAGGGCGGCCAGGGCGTTGGTGGCCAGGCTCATGAGGCTGTAGCGCAGCACCACATCCGCCAGCGACAGGGGCGAGGGGCCCAGCAGCACCAGCAACAGCAGCACGTTGACCAGCGCTTCGGCGTGGCGGCCATGGATCCAGGGAGAGCTGAGCCAGCACCAGGCCCGGCGCGGATCGCCACTGCGGCTGAGGTTCAGCAGACCGCGCCGTCTCAGCCGCCGCAGCGGTCCGAGGCTCAGCGCCTGAACCAGGGCCAGGCTGAGGGCCAGCACCACGCCACCACTCCAGCTCCAGCGATCGAACACGGCCTGGTCGAGTTTGCCGGCGGCCCAGGCCAGCACCAGGCTGAAGCTGGCGGCCAGGGCCAGTCCCGCTCCCAAAGCCTGGAGGTCGCGGCCAAAACCTGGCCCGAGCACCTGCCGCCAGGGGCGACGGCTGGGGGCGGGTGGCTGCTGATCAGCTGACTCCGACGCCTCAACAGCGGGCTGGGGCTGGGGGCTGGCGGCGGCGGGCGGCGTGATGCCGGTGGCGGCTTCGATCAGGTCGTGCAGTTCGGCCAGCACCGCCGGCGTGTAGGTGCGAGCCAGGTGGCTGGAGAGCGCTTCCACCGCCGTGACGCTGGGTTGGGCGCGGCGCTGCAGCAGCTGACGCAGCAGCGGCTGGCTGGCAAGATCGCGCACGGGCCCCTTGAGGCCCTCCTCCGCCCCGAGGGCATCCACCAGCCGGTTAGCGAGGGCCTGGCCGTTGTCGAGGCCAAGATTGCCGCTCTCCAGCCAGCTGCGCAGCTTCAGGCCCAGTTCGCGCCCCGTTCCCATCCGAGCGACCGATGTGGCGTGAGCTTAGGAACTGGTGCCGCCGGCATCGGCGTCAAAGTGCAGGGCGGCGGCGGCGGTGGCCTCATTGGCGAACAACCCCGCGGCCAGGGCGGGACTGATCGTGAAGGTGGAGAGCCCCGCCGCCGCCAGTCGCATCAGATCAGCGGGTTGCCTGAGGCTGGCCACCAGCAGACGCACGGAGGAGCCCAGCCCCTCGAGGCAGCGCTGCATGGCCACCAGCTCCGCCTCGCCATCACGACCCTGATCGTTGATACGACCGAGATAGGGAGCGATGTAGGCAGCACCAAGAGCCGCCGCGATCAGCACCTGGGGCACCTCGTAGCAGGCGGTGAGGGTCACCGGCACATCGGCGGCGATCAGCGCCTGGGCGGCGGCGGCTCCCGGGCGGGTCACCGGCAGTTTCACGGTGATCTGGCCGGGGGCCAGGGCGGCCAGCTGACGGCCGCAGGCCAGGTAGCTGGCGGCATCGCCGCCCCAGGCCTGCAGATGCAGCTCGCGGCAGCCCAGATCCTGGGCCCGCTGGCTGAGCTCTCGCAGGTGCTCCAAGCAGCAGGGCTGGCCGGCCTGCTTCAGCAGAGTGGGGTTGGTTGTGATTCCATGGAACAAGCCCGAGGGCAGCCACTGGCTCCAGGCCTCGGGATCAGCCGAATCGAGAAACAGGCGCAAACGCATGGGGCAAGGCCGTAGAGCATCAGTCTCAGCGAAGCGGGGTCTCAGCGAAGCGGGGTCTCAGCGAAGCAGGGCCGCAGCACGCTTCTTGCAGCCACCCAAGACCGGGCAATGACCACCTTGAAGCAACTGCTGAAAACCGGTCTTGGCCACGGTGCGCCCCTTCGCCAACCAGGGACCCAGTCAGCACCAGCCCTTCCACGGCCACCAGCAGAACAGGCAGAGCTGCCGAGGGGTTGTTCAACGCTCTCGAAAGGGGATCAGGAAGAATCGCCGCCTTCGCTCACCCTTCACCCTTGGCCAGAACAGGCAAGTTGCCGTCGCGGATCTAACCTCGCGTGACTAGTGAGATTCAGAATTGGTCGAGGCATCTTATAAATGCCGAAAACAATGCCCATCCTCGGGGAACTGCAGAGCGCCTGGTAAAAGCCAAAATAGAAGATAGCCTCGGACTCCTGGCAGGCGATCCGGGGCTGGGGGATCCAAGACTCCAAGGCGAGGAGCAGGAGATCCGGCTGAGTGCCGCTGCTCAGCTGCCGCGGACGGCCGCCACACGGGCCCGGGCCTGGGACAGGGCTTGCTGCGCTTTCACTTTGGCCGGGCTGGCGGGCTGGCCATCGAGGGCGGCAACCGCCAGTTGGGCTGCTTCGAAGGCCTTCTCAGCGGCGGCCGGATCAATGCTGCTGGCGAGTTCGGCAGCATTGACCAGCACGGTGACCTGATTGGCTTCCACTTCGGCAAAGCCACCCATCAGGGCGATCGAACTCCAGGTGGAGCCTTCACGCACCCGCAGCACACCGCTATCGAGCGCGGTGAGCAAGGAAACGTGGCCGGTGAGGATGCCCACCTGGCCGGATATGCTGGGGAGAATCACTTCGTCGGCGGTGCCGTCGAAGACACTCTGGTCGGGAGCGAGGACGCGAAGGGTGAGAGTCATCGGATCAACCCTTGGCGGCGGCGAGGATCTTGGCGGCCTTGGCCTTCACCTGGTCGATGTTGCCCACCAGATAGAAGGCAGCCTCGGGCAGATCGTCGAGTTCACCAGCCAGGATCTGATTAAAACCTTTGATGGTGTCGTCAAGCTTGACGTACTCGCCCTTCTGGCCAGTGAAAATCTCCGCCACAAAGAAGGGCTGGGAGAGGAACTTCTCAATCTTGCGGGCGCGATCCACCGTGCGGCGGTCATCCTCAGAGAGTTCATCCAGGCCCAGGATGGCGATGATGTCCTGCAGTTCCTTATAGCGCTGCAGGGTGGACTGCACGGCACGGGCGGTGCGGTAGTGGTCATCGCCCACCACCGCTGGCTGCAACATGGTGCTGGTGGAGTCGAGGGGATCCACAGCTGGGTAGATGCCCTTGGAGGCGAGGCCGCGGCTGAGCACCGTGGTGGCGTCGAGGTGGGCGAAGGTGGTGGCTGGAGCGGGATCGGTGAGGTCGTCGGCGGGGACGTAGACGGCCTGAATCGAGGTGATCGAACCTTCCAGGGTGGAGGTGATGCGTTCCTGCAGTTCGCCCACATCCGTACCCAAGGTGGGCTGGTAGCCCACAGCCGAAGGCATGCGGCCCAGCAGGGCGCTCACTTCGGAACCGGCCTGCACGAAGCGGAAGATGTTGTCAACGAACAGCAGCACGTCCTGCTTGTTCACATCGCGGAAGTGCTCGGCCATGGTGAGCGCCGAGAGGCCCACGCGCATGCGAGCGCCGGGAGGCTCATTCATCTGGCCGTAGCAGAGCGCCACCTTGGACTTGGAGAGGTCTTCGGAGTTGATCACCCCGGATTCCTTGAACTCTTCGTAGAGGTCATTGCCTTCGCGGGTGCGCTCGCCGACACCGGCGAAAACGGACACACCGCCGTGCTCCTTGGCGATGTTGTTGATCAGCTCCTGGATCAACACGGTTTTGCCGACGCCGGCGCCGCCGAACAGGCCCACCTTGCCGCCTTGGCGGTAGGGAGCCAGCAAATCGATCACCTTGATGCCGGTCTCGAACACCTTGGGCTTGGTCTCAAGGTCGGTGAGCTTGGGCGCCGAGCGGTGAATCGGCGAGGTGAGGGTGCTGCTCACGGGACCTTTCTCGTCCACCGGTTCGCCGAGGACGTTAAAGATGCGGCCCAGGGTGCACTCGCCCACGGGCACGGAAATCGGTGCGCCGGTGTCCACAGCCACCATGCCGCGCACCAAGCCATCGGTGGAGCTCATCGCCACGGCGCGGATGCGATGGTCGCCGAGCAACTGCTGAACTTCAGCGGTGAGGGCGACAGTCTGGCCGGCAGGATTCTTGGCTTCGATTCGCAGGGCGTTGAAAATGCGGGGCAGCTTGCCGGCGGGAAACTCCACGTCCAGCACCGGGCCGATGACCTGCTTGACAATGCCTTGAGTGCCGGTCGTGGCGGGAGCAGCAGCTGCCATGGGGGTGAAGAAAGGGTGGCGGGGAGGCCCAGCGGGAACCATCCCGCATGAAGCGGCGCAACCTTAACACTGCGTCAGACCCCAGTGGACGACCGCCGCCGCAGCGGATCCAGGGGCTGCCGCGGCAGTCCCGACCCAGTGCCGATCCGCCGTGGAGCCGCGCCCCCGCAGCGCACCTGGGCGGACTGCGAGCTGGGGACCAGCTCAGGCGGGAAAGGTGGCCGAAAGCGGTGGGGCGAAAACGGTGGACCAAAAACGGTGGGCCGAAGCCGCCACCGGAACCAGCCACCAGGCACCCGTGGCGACAACGAGTGGTGCAGACAGTTCGTGGTGCAGAAAGTGAATCCGGCAGTGAATCTGGGAGTGGCTCCGGAAACAGCGCCGACATACACGCCGGCAGGGGGCCAATCAAGGAGCGAACGGGGTGATCACGGCTACCGGTTCGGTCACCCGAACTGCAGCCCCCTGGCGACAAGAGCGTTCCGGCGCATAGGTTGGCAGTCGAAGGGCGCGAGTGCTAGCGCGTCCTCATCGGTGGCTTCTGCCCCGCCTCCAGGCGTCGAATTCTCGACCTGAGGCCCTGGGTTCGCCGCTGGCTCCGCGTTCACCCCTTTCGCGAATACCCAACCTTTTATCCATGGCAGCTGTTTCCCTCAGCGTCTCCACGGTCAAGCCGCTCGGAGATCGCGTGTTCATCAAAGTGTCTGAGTCGGAGGAGAAAACCGCCGGTGGCATCCTTCTGCCTGACACCGCCAAGGAAAAGCCCCAGGTGGGTGAGGTCGTCCAGGTCGGCCCCGGCCGCCGCAACGACGACGGCTCCCGCACCGCCCCTGAAGTGGGCATCGGCGACAAAGTTCTCTATAGCAAGTACGCCGGCACCGACATCAAGCTCGGCACCGAGGAATTCGTGCTGCTTTCCGAGAAGGACATCCTCGCCATCGTCAGCTGAGAGCGGCGCTTCGGCCCTTCCAGGCCCTGAGCTTTCTGCCCTAACACCTCCCAACGACCCCAACCCCAATGGCCAAGCGCATTATTTATAACGAGCAAGCCCGCCGGGCCCTCGAACGTGGTATCGACATTCTCGCCGAGGCCGTCGCCGTCACCCTCGGTCCCAAGGGCCGCAACGTGGTGCTGGAGAAGAAGTTCGGTGCTCCCCAGATCGTCAACGATGGCGTGACGATCGCCAAGGAGATCGAGCTCGAAGATCACATTGAAAACACCGGTGTCGCCCTGATTCGTCAGGCCGCCAGCAAAACAAACGACGCTGCCGGCGACGGCACCACCACCGCCACCGTCTTGGCCCACGCCATGGTCAAGGCCGGTCTGCGCAACGTGGCTGCCGGTGCCAATGCGATCACGCTCAAGCGCGGCATTGAAAAGGCCACCGAGTTCCTAGTCAAGAAGATCGAGGAGCACGCCAAGCCGATCAGCGACAGCAACGCCATCGCTCAGGTGGGCACCATCTCCGCCGGCAACGACGAAGAAGTGGGCCGCATGATCGCCGACGCGATGGACAAGGTCGGCAAGGAGGGCGTGATCTCGCTCGAGGAAGGCAAGTCGATGACCACCGAACTGGAGGTCACCGAAGGCATGCGCTTCGACAAGGGTTACATCTCCCCTTACTTCGCCACCGACACCGAGCGCATGGAGGCGGTGCTCGAAGAGCCCTACATCCTGCTCACCGACAAGAAAATCGGCCTGGTGCAGGATCTGGTGCCCGTACTCGAGCAGATCGCCCGTACCGGTAAGCCCCTGCTGATCATCGCTGAGGACATCGAGAAGGAAGCCCTCGCCACCTTGGTGGTGAACCGTCTGCGCGGCGTTCTGAACGTTGCTGCCGTCAAGGCTCCTGGCTTCGGTGATCGCCGCAAGGCCATGCTCGAGGACATCGCCGTTCTCACCAACGGTCAGCTGATCACCGAGGATGCCGGCCTCAAGCTGGAGAACACCAAGCTGGAGATGCTGGGCACCGCCCGCCGCATCACCATCAACAAGGACACCACCACGATCGTGGCCGAAGGCAACGAAGTGGCGGTGAAGGCTCGCTGCGAGCAGATCCGCAAGCAGATGGACGAAACCGACTCCTCCTATGACAAGGAGAAGCTGCAGGAGCGTCTGGCCAAACTGAGCGGCGGTGTGGCCGTGGTGAAGGTGGGTGCCGCCACCGAAACCGAGATGAAGGACAAGAAGCTGCGCCTCGAAGATGCCATCAACGCCACCAAGGCGGCTGTTGAAGAAGGCATCGTCCCTGGCGGTGGCACCACCCTGGCTCACCTGGCTCCGGCCCTCGAGGAGTGGGCGGCTGCCAACCTCTCTGGCGAAGAGCTGATCGGCGCCACCATCGTCGCTTCGGCCCTCACCGCGCCGCTCAAGCGGATCGCTGAGAACGCCGGTGCCAACGGTGCCGTCGTCGCCGAGCACGTGCGCAACAAGCCCTTCAACGAGGGCTACAACGCCGCTACCGGTGAGTACGTCGACATGCTGGAAGCCGGCATCGTTGACCCCGCCAAGGTGACCCGCTCCGGTCTGCAGAATGCCGCCTCGATTGCTGGCATGGTGCTGACCACCGAGTGCATCGTGGCTGATATGCCCGACAAGAAGGAAGCTGCGGCTGCCGGCGGCGGCATGGGCGGCGGCGACTTCGACTACTGATCGCTGCAGCGACGACATCCCTCAGTGCGCTGAAGGACTTCAGCAGAACGCGCCCCTTCGAGGGCGCTTTTTTATGACTCCAGGGAAAAACAGCGAGCGGAGCCAGGGTTGTCTGTGGCCGTTACCCGCGTGACCGACAGGGCCGCCCCACTGCCGGCGGCCAGCGCCTTGGCCTGCAGCGGATCACCCCGCACCCCCAGGGGCAAAGACTGAGGCCCTGGGAGCCAGGGCTCCCGCCTGGAGCGTTCGCGCCAACGATCCAGCCGTTGTGCGTTTCAAGGTGCCGCCCTGGTCTGAGCCAAGGCCCGGGCGCTTGGGGTGCCGGTTGCATCAGCCCTGGCTGCGGTCTCGCGACAGGTGTGTGCCGGTTGCTCGCGCCTGCCCCCTAAGGGGGAGCGATCGGGCCCGGTTCAGGACTTGTGAACCAGAAGCTCAATCCGGATCTCCTCAATCAGGTTGTTATAGATCTCGGCAAAGTCTTCAAGGCGATCTGCGGGCGCCAGCAGCCCCTTGGCCTCCAGCAGCTGGCGGGTGTGGACATCGGCCACGTACTGCACCGCCGCCAGCTCGAAATCCACCCCCAGGATGTGGGCCCAGGGTGTCATCGGGGAGGCCACCGCCGCCGCCTGATCACATTCGGCCTGCGAGAACATCGAGAGCGTCTGGGGGGTGATCCGGCGCACATGGCTGGGATCGGTGCGGAAGTGCTCGTGCAGGGGATGGGGCACGTTGATGAAGAGGCGGGCGCCGTCGGCACACACCCGGTACAGCTCCGTCATCACCGCCAGGAAGGTGTCGGTGCTGGCGCCCAGATGCTCGAGCACATGGTTGAGCAGCACTTCCTCAGCCCCATCCGTCGGCAGCTCCCAGGGGGTGCGTTCCAGATCCATCACCCGGTCGGGCTTGAAGCTCGCCACCGAATCGATGTTGAGATAGCCGGCGATCGGCCGCGGCCCGCAGCCCAGATTCAGCTTCATTGCCACTGCTACCGCAACCCTGGTGATGGGATCCTAAGGACCATGCCCTGGACCCCCTACGCCGACAGCATCGAGGCGGTGCTCAGCATCGGCGGCCTGCTGCTGATCGTGGCCCTGGTACTCAGGCCCCAGGCGGCCGCGCCAGGGCCGGATCCAGAGGCGGAGGCCCCGCCGCAGCCCCCGCCAGCAGATCCTCGATCTCACAGACCGGAAAGCGATTGATCGCCTTGAGCGCCTTGCGTGAATTGGTGCGCAGCTGCTCGCTGATCGCTTCGCCGTAGGGAACCTGGGCCAGCAGATCCACCGTGCGGCGCAGGATCCGCACCACATCGCCCTCGTCGAGGGAGGTGTTGGCGATCAGTTCACTCCAGCTGGCGCCCTTGGCCCAGGCATGCACCAGGCCGGTGAGTTCCGGCTCCCACCACACCGGCACCACTACGGAACGCCGTTCCTGCTGGCGCTGCAGCTCGCGCCGCAGACCACGCAGATCATGCAGGGCCTCCTCCACCAGCGGCGGCGGCGGCCAGCCGCACCAGAGATCGGGGCGATTCACCTCGGTGGAGATCGCCTCCAGCACGGCGGCCAGTTCGGCCGGATCGAGGCCATCGAGATGGCCGCTCATCAGGGCCAGACCCAGCCACAGCTCGTTGTCACCGCGCAGGGAGGCGACGGTGCGTCCCACTTCGGTCGGCTGCAGGCCGTCCTCGCCGTCCATGGCGCCGAAGAAGCCGAGGATCTCGATCAGGTGCAGGAAGGTGTCCCAGTGGCGGTTGGCCCGGTGATGCAGGATGCGGCGCCGTTCGTCGATCTCCAGCTCCAGCTCCTCCATGCGACGGCGATGCTTCTTGAGCTGCTTGCGATCGCCGAAGCGATGGGCCGCATGGAGCTCCAGCTCTGCTTCCAACTGCTGCACCAGGCCGGCCTGGTGCAGCACCTCGCCGGCCAGGTCGTAGCGGGGGGTGTGCATGTCATAGCGACGGGCCATGGAGGCCACCGCCAGAGCCAGACCGGCACTGAGATCGTTGCCGTGGCGCAGTTCGCCGGGATGATGCAGCTCGGGCGGCTGCAGCTGCTCCACCTGCAGGCAGCTGAGTTCGGCATGCAGGCTCACCACCGCCGCGCAGGGCAGCAAAATCCAGACGTTCTCGTCGGTGAGGCAGAGCAGTAGCGGGAACTGGCCCGAACCGACCAGCTTGGCGACGATCACCGCCGGGGTCACCCGGCTCTTGAGCTGGGGCGCCTTGACACTCACCAGCGTGCCTTCGCTGGCGAACTGCAGGGCCAGGGTGAGTTCGTGGGCCAGGGTCTCCTCGGCCTGCTGTTGCAGAATCCGCAGCAGGCGCCGCTCTTCGAGCAAACGACCGCGCTGCTTCTCGTAGTCCTCGAATTCATCCCAGTGCACATCGGCATCTCCGGCGGCCAGCAGCTCCAGCTGGCTGGTGAGTTCGGCGATACGGGCCTCGTCGTCGGCCAGATCGAGGCTGGCCAGGTAGCGGCCGAAACTGCGATCCACCAGCTCGCGGGCCTTGGCCAGGTCGTAGCGCTGCAGCAGGTTGAGCACCATGCCGTAGCTGGGGGTGAACTGGCTCACCAGTGGATCGGCGGGGCTGGTGGCCAGGGCGCCGGCCTCGCGCACGCCTTCAAAGCGGCTCTGCACCGTCACCACATAACCCTGGGTATCCAGACCCCGCCGGCCGGCCCGACCCGCCATCTGCAGGAACTCACTGCCCATCAGCGGCCTGTGGCCCCGCTCAGTGCGCTTGGAGAGCGCCGAGATCACCGTGGTGCGGGCGGGCATGTTGATGCCGGCCGCCAGGGTTTCGGTGGCGAACACCACCTTGATCAGACCTTGCTGGAACAGCTCTTCAATCAGTTCTTTCCAGGCCGGCAACACACCGGCATGGTGGGCGGCGATGCCGCGCAGCAGGGCATCGGCGTGGCCGCCATCGCGCACCGCCTCGGGGGCTGCCGCCACGTAGGCATCGAGGCGGGCGCGGATGCGGGCCTGCTCCTCGGGCGTCACCAGGCAGACCTTGCTGAGATCGCGCAGCGACTTGTCACAGCCGCGGCGACTGAAAATGAAATAGATGGCCGGCAGCATCTGGCGCTCCGCCATCTGGGCCACCACGAAACCGATCGGCGGCGCCTCCGGCTGGGGTGGGCGCGCCTCCTTGGGCCCTTTGCGGCGGGTGGTTTTTGGAGGCCGCCACACCTTGCAATTGGGATGGAGCGCCGTGCCCTCGTCATTGAGCAGGGGATGGAGTCCCTTGGCACTGCAGAAACTGAATGCCAGGGGCACGGGTCGGAAATCGCTGTGCACCAGCCGGGTGGGCCCATGCACCTTCTCAATCCAGTCGGTGAGTTGACCGGCATTGGCCACCGTGGCCGAGAGGGCCACCAGCTGCACCCGGCTCGGACAATGAATGATCGATTCCTCCCAGACAGTGCCGCGCTGGGAATCGTTCATGTAGTGGCACTCATCGAGCACCACGGCCTCGACATCAGCCAGGGGATCATCGCCTTCGCGATCGATCTCCGCATACAGCATGTTGCGGAAGATCTCGGTGGTCATCACCACGATCCGGGCCTCGCGGTTGAGGCTCAGGTCACCGGTGAGCAGGCCGACATTGTGATCGCCGAACTGGTGGCGGAAATCGCGCAGCTTCTGATTCGAGAGGGCCTTGAGCGGGGTGGTGTAAAAAACTTTCTGGCCGTGGGCCAGGGCCCGGTGGATGGCGTACTCCCCCACCAGCGTCTTGCCTGAGCCGGTAGGGGCGCTCACCACCACCGAGTGCCCCTGGCTGAGCGCATCGATCGCCTCCAGCTGAAAGGGATCCAGTGGAAAGGGGAACAGCTCGCCCAGGGGCGGCACGGAGCCGGTGATGGGGCGATCAGGCATACCCCAATCCTATGGGGTGGGGTCGGCCCGATGAGATGGTGGCGGCCCGGGTCGGGGGCTGCAGGCCGGAAGCAGGGGTGCGGGGCGGCGCTGACCAAGCCGGCAAGCCAGCGGAATCGATCAGCGCCCGCCAGCGCGACAACACCGGGACATCGCCAGCGGCAGCCCGATGGCACAAAGCGCCGCCCCTGGGAGCAGCCCGAACGTGACGGGCTGGAGGCATACCGAGCAGAAGAACTGGCCGAGCAGAAGCATCAGCCTTCTTCCAGCAGCGCCGCGACTCGCCCCGTGCTGACAGCTGTAACCAGGGCGGCGTGATCGCGAGCCGTCTGATCGGCATACGCCAGGGCAAACTGACCCAGGGCTCGATCGAATTTCCCCCCCTTGCCGAGATAGCCGCTGATCCTGGCGCCGTCCCCCGATTTGGCATGGGCGCGAGCCAGGGTCCAGCCGCAGTATTCGCTGTAGCGCGAGAGCTCAACGGCTGAAATCCCTTCAAGCGGAAAGGACATCTTCATATCGCGCAACTGGCGCACATAAAAATCACGACCATGGCGCCCGCGCACCCAGCCCAGGAAGATGTCACTGGAGGACTGGGTCAGGCGTTGTCCCATGACTACCCGCTGACCCTGATTGTCATAGTGACTGACTTCGGTGTAGGGCTCAAGCACGGAACGCCGAACCTCCTTGACCTGCAGGATCAGCGGATGGTTGTCCTCCGAAAAGAACAGCCCGATCATACAGCGGGTGCCGACACTGCCGATGCCGACCACCTTGAGGGCCGCATCTTCAAAGCGATAGCGATCAAATAGAACGCGGCGCTCATCCGACAGCGTCTGACGATAATCCTCCAACCCCTCACGCACGAGCGCTTCGAAATCTCCGATCGCCGGATGGAAGAGAACTGGCGGTTGATCGAGAATGCGGGGTCGACCGCCAACGCTGGTGACAATCCGGGGGAACAGATTGTCGATCACCCGCCCGCGGGCCTTGCGCGCTAACGCCTCACGGTGCTCTTTGGCTTTGGCATCAGGAGCCATGGCAATGATGCTCTGCATATCTAGGCAGTTGTACCAGACTTCCAGCGGACTCATGTGCGAATACTCGCGCAGATGCTGGCGATAGGAGCGCACGCAATCGCGAACGGCCGCCACTGACGCCTCGTCGTCCAGATGATTCTCGCGACCGGCGACGACCACACTGGTGACCAGACGCTTGAGATCCCACTCCCACGGTGCTGGGTGGCTTTCATCGAAATCGTTGAGATCAAACACCAGATTGCGCTCGGGGGTGGCGAACAACCCGAAGTTCAGCAGATGGCAGTCACCGCAGGCCTGCACCTGGACGCCGATGTTGGGCGTGGTCGCCAGGTCGTAAGCCATCAGGGCGGCAGAACCGCGCAGAAAAGCGAAGGGACTGCGGAGCATGCGTCCGTAGCGAATCGGGATCAACTCGGACAGTCGATCGTGATTAGAGTCTTCCAGTACAGCAATCGGATCGCGCCGATCACTGTGGGGCTGCCAGACCGCATGGCGTTCACGGGGAATCTGCTGCCGCAGCGCTTTACCGATCACAATCCGTTCCTCTCTGGTCCGGAATTGAGCCTGGGAAGCGCCGCGAAGGCTGGTCTGCGGTTGAGCGTTCATGATGAATCCCCTCTGGATTGCGCTGAGTGGAGGCTACAGCCGCTGCAGTGGCGCCTCTCATGCAGCCCCAGCCCTACTCAACAAGGTGGAAACGGCAAGAGTTCGCTCACTCCATAGCGTCGAGTCGAGGGGCAATCATGCTGCACACGCCAATCATCAAGCGGCATGGATTAGAATCATGGCGCGACAAAGAAATGCAAAGCAACATTCACACCTTCCACTCGGAAGCTGCGCCCTCATCTTCGACACCAGTTTCAACGTCAACGGCAAGGATCTCCTGCGGACAATCCTCGGCGGCGGCAACTGTGCCGACAGCTGCTTCGGTGGCTCCGGCCCCGTGCAGATCGGCTACAGCCAGCAGCACTGGGACCTGGCCCCATCTATTCTTACATCCAGAATGCCAACAATCTGACTACTTACGGCACCAACTTTGCTCTGAAAAGCTACACCAACTCTGACAGCACCTCGGCCGTGGGCTTCAGCGTCTGAACCGGTCGCGACCGGCATGCGGTGGTCAGGCAGCCAGAGCCTGCAGCTGGGCCAACGGGCTCAACGGCTGATAATCAAGGCTACACCCGATTGATCCATTCCCTGTCTGCCATGGGCCGCCCCTATCAACCCTCCCTGCTGCGACTGCTGCATAGCGCCATGGCACTACTGGTGCCGTTGGCCTGGCTGAGCGGGCTGATCGTCTACAGCCGCTACGACGGCAGCTGGGGCCGCCTGATCTGGCAGCCTGCAGGCAACTGGATCGACATCCACGGCAGCATCGGTGTGCTGTTGTGGCCCCTGGCCCTGCTCTTCGGCCTCTATGCCCTCAGCCTGGGTCGCGCTCGCCTGAAACAACCCGCCAATGCCACGGCCCTTGGGGCCTTGGCCCTGGCGGTGGGCAGCGGCAAGTTGATGCAGGAAGACTGGCTGCGGCAAGGGGAGCTGCAGCACCTCGTCTACCACATCCACCTGCTGGCCTGGCTGCTGATCGCCCTGGCCCTGCTGTGGCATCTGGTCGGCGTGCTGCGCCGAGGCGGCCCGGCACTGGCCACGTCGATGTTCCAGATCAGCGTGCAACGTCACGATCAACCAAAGCACTGGCCGGAGCAGCTGAACCGCTGGTTCAGGCGATCGAACTGAAGCGGTCATCACCGCTGCAGCGCTTCCGGCCAAATGGATGCGGCAGGATGGCGTGTCATGAGCGATTCCACGCCGCTGGATCGGGACAATCTCTCGCCCTCCAGCAGCGGAGGGCTTCTGCACTCAGGCCTGACGGCCGATAGCTGAACATGAACTCCTCCCCAGCCACAAAGGCCAGAAAGAAGATCATGATGGCCATGGCGTGGGCGGACAAACAGTAAAACCATAACCCCTCAATAATCATTGGTGGCTTGCCTGGCTGCTTGGCGCTGACCTGCTTGCCAAGCAGCCAGGCAGCATGGATGCCCCGATCCGGATCGATGGCTCCAGCACCGTCTCCCCGATGCTGTCCGCAGCGATCCAGACTTACGTGCGGAAGTCAATCGCACGGAGACTGGATCTTCACGGAACAGGCACGACAGATGGATTCAGGTGCTTCTGCGCAGGACAGCCCAACATTGCCAACGACTCCCGCCCGATCAATAGCAAGGAGCTCAAGGCCTGCGCTAACAACGATTCGCTCATCTGAGGATCAGGTCCGCCTTTCCCCATCGCTCACCAGCACGTCTTTTGAACGCAGCAGTATGAAGTGGTTTGGTGCCAGCCCCTGAAGGCCGACCCTGGGAGGCCAAACCCCCATCCCTCATGCAGTTACGATATAATCAGGGTTCCATTTCCCCAATTCAGATCATGACCAGTGAAGTCACCTCTCCCGACCCCACCGGCTACGAGCCCCCCTGCATCGAGAAGCTGCTGGAAGCCAAGGATCTCGAGCGCGAAGTGCTTTACGCAGGCGGCCCCTCTCGCTAAACACAACCCGACGATCGCAGCAGGGGCGATGGCTGCAGCGGATCGCCGCTCCAACACCCAAACAGGGAGTGCCATGCCCCTTTTTCAGCAAGACCCACAGGCCCAGTCCACGGTCGTGGGCGATCGGGTGGTGCTGCTCCATCGCCTCACCCAGACCACCATCATCATCAACCCCACGGGCTCCAGGCTCTGGGAGTTGCTCGCTGAACCGCACAGCGTGGCGGATCTCGCCGCTGCACTGCAAGAAATCCATGAGGGCCTTACGCCCGAGCGAGCCGGGGTGGACGCCACAGCTTTCCTGGACAGCCTGCTGGCTCAAGGTCTCCTGATCCGCCATGGCTGAGGCTTTCGGAGCTACGGTTTCAGACCGAACGGTTTCTATGTCCGCAGCGGGAGTTCTCCGCTGGCAGATCAGCGGCAGAAGCTGTGAACTCCGCAGCCCCAGCGCCGCGATCCTTGAGATCGGCCGGCTGGTGCTGACCCATGGCCGAGATGCAACTGCCGCGTCGCCGTCTGCCGGTGAGCGGGTCTGGGAGGTCGACAACCATCCCACCCATACAAACGCCTGGCAAGTGCGTGGACCTGCCGCAGATCACACTCAAGTTTTCGCCACGCCAGCGGATGCCATTCGCGCCGTTGAGTTTGCCACCATGGAGCATTTGCTGGCGACCGGTCCCTCGACGATCAGCCTTCACGCCGCCCTTCTCGGTCGCGGTCGGGCCGGACTGCTGATCGTGGGGCCCTCTGAGTCGGGAAAGAGCACCCTGGCCACCGCGCTCTGGCGACAGGGGCTTGCCTTCTGGGGCGATGACGTGGCCCTGGTCGCCCCCGATTCCGCGTTCCTCTCGGCCTATCCCCGGCGAGTGTTACTACGCCATGGCAGCCGTGCTCTCCTCGGCGAGGCGCTCTGGCACCACCTCGCCGCCACCCCGTCGTTCATGGCCACGTCCGAGGGCTGTCTGTTCCACCCCCATGAGCTGCCGGGGTCGTCGCTCCCGGCGGCGGACCTCGCGCCCGCCGGGATCGTTTTTCTCGCCCGGCGCGGGGTGAGCCTCGGACCGGCCGAACTGCGACCGATCCCGCCGGCCCAGGCGCTGCTGGCCCTGGCCCCTTATTCGAACATCGTCAGAAACGAAGGCATGGGGCCCGCGCTGGAGCGCCTGCAGCCGTTGCTGGCCCGCACTCCCGCTCACGACCTGGGCCGAGCGCCGCTCCCCGCCATGCTCGCCGCCGTGGAGCGCCTGCTCCCAAGAGACCCTGACGCCCCATGCGCACCCCCACCAATCCCAACGTCGGCAGGCTGCTAGCGCTCATGCTGACGCTCTACTGAAACATCGCCTGCGACAGCTGCAGTGTCGAATCAAGCCCCACTGTCAAGGACCCGCCGTTGCAGGAGCGGCTCCTCGAGATTCTGAGGCAGACCGCAACCGCGGGAGTGCAGCCGATCCAGTTCTCGGGCAGCGAACCGATGTTGCGCGAAAAGCTGGTAATGCGGCTGATGCACGACACATGGCGGCTGGGGATGCAACCCATGCTTTCATCCAAAAGCTTCTGCCCCCCAGTGGCGAGCACTGCCACCCTGAAGCCTTGGCGTCGAGCTGCTGCCGAGCCCCGACTGAGCGGGCCAGAGCGCCTGCCAGCACAGCTCTGATCAGCGCAGCTGATCACTCTCATCCGATCCGCTGATAGTCCCTGGGCTGCCTAATG
This sequence comes from Cyanobacteriota bacterium, assembly GCA_026389335.1. Taxonomy (GTDB): domain Bacteria; phylum Cyanobacteriota; class Cyanobacteriia; order PCC-6307; family Cyanobiaceae; genus Cyanobium. The sequence goes on from JAPLIB010000004.1 coordinate 39,364, forward strand.
CCCGCACAACCGAAAGATTCCGTTACGTTGAGTGGGTCGGATCCCCGGCCATACATTCCGCTCTCACGAGCACCCCTAAAACCGTTCTCATGACCGCCACAATCCAACAGCGCTCCGGCGCCTCGGCGTGGAATCAGTTCTGCGAGTGGGTCACCTCCACCAACAACCGCCTCTATGTGGGCTGGTTCGGTGTGCTGATGATCCCCACGCTGCTGGCCGCGACCATC
>JAPLIB010000127.1 GCA_026389335.1 Cyanobacteriota bacterium
CGGGCCAGCTCGGGGATCAACTCCCCGGCTTTGCTGCCATCCAGTAGCGACGCCAGGGCAGAGGCGTCAGAATCTCGCTTGGGCATGGTTCGTCTGGTTGAGGTAGGACTCAAACCAGGGAAACGGGCCTGCCCACCCCTTTCAAGCGCTGGAGCTTGGAGTGGTGATCAGCTCAGCCCCGGCTACGCCGGGGCTGAGGCCAGGGGATTTACACCACTGCAGGGGACGCGAACTGGCCAAAACCCTTGAGGGGGCCGGCAAACTGGAAGAAGCCCTGGATTATTCCCAACAATGCCTGAACCACCGCCTGGAATACGAAGGCCCCGATAGTTTTTACACCAACCGCAGTCGGCTAGATGTCACCCGAGTCTTCCACAAGCTAGAACGCGACCCGGAGGCGCTGCTTCTGCTCAATCAACTGGACGCCAGCCTCAACTCAAAAGGCGAGCTTAGTGACGATGAACAGCAGTTGCTATCAGATGCCACTGCCTTGAGAGCAGCAATCGAATTTGAACCAGGCAAATGATGAAGAGATTGGATGTTTGATTAGTCCAATTTATCTTTGGCGCACACAAGAGCCTCCATTTTCCACCAGCGTTCAGGCTCAGATCCGAGCCTGATCCCTTGCTCTCTTTGTGCTTATCCGGCTGTGACCAGGCCCAATCGGCCACGGATAATCCCGCAGCACCCGCAGCAACGCCATCAACATTGCCACCATATCGTCATGGCTGACTTCGCGTGATGTGAGCCCATCGCTGCCGTCGCCCTGATCGGCATGGGCCATCCAGTTGCCGAACACGCGCACCTGATGCAGACAGCTGATCGTCCAGGCGTTGATTGAACCTTGCAGCAGGTTGATGCCCTGGTAAAGGCTCAGCCCCGATCCACGCGGATGGATTTTGTTTTGAACCAGGCGTTCAACCAGCCGTCTGGCGCTGACCCCCAGGGTGACGATCGTGACGCTTGCGCCGTTGAGTTCATGCAGCAGGCCGGCGATTTCCCGCTTGATTTCCAGGTCATCTGTGGCTTGCTGAAAAGCCAGCAGTTCGCTGCGCAGCTGGCTGAGCTGCAGTTGCTTCTGTTCATCCAGCGTCAACACCCGCCGCTGCACGCTGGAGCGGCGCAACTGGCTGTTGATCACTTCATGCAGCTTCTCCATCTCCTCGAGCTTGTGATCGACGATCACCAGACGCTTCATGTCGGGGATGTGGCGGAAGCCTGTGCTGATGGCGCGGATCAGGGCCGGATAGAGCTGATCGGGAGTGGCCTGCTGGCGGCCGGTGTTCAGCAAGGGCGTCGCCACGGACTGGACCTCAATGCCATAGAGGGGCAACAGCGCCAGTAACCGGAACAACTGCTGAAACACCGGTCGCTCCGTTTCCCCGTCCGGCAGCAAGCGAGGGCTCTCTACCACGGCGATGCGGCGAAAGCGGGTGAACGAGTCGGCCGGCCACTGCGGCGGCTGCGGCAGGTCCTCCAGGTTTGGGGTGATCCAGGCGCGGATGGTTTCGGCTGCTGTCAGATCCAGCTGCCGCGGCAGGGATTCGATATCCAGGCCGCAGCGCTCCCGCAGAGTGGCGATCATGCTGCCCGCCTGCGGCTGGTAGAAGCCGTCCCAGGCTGAGATCACCAGCAGATCGACGTCGATCGCCTCGGCGAACAGGTCGCCGGCATTGAGGATCACCGTGCGCCCCTGCACCGGATCGAAGGCGTTCAGCAACATGGGCGCTCGGTACCGGCAAGGCAGCGAACCCCATCCTGCCCCGGCGGGGGCTATGCCCCTGTAGCGCGCTCAGCGCTTGGGCACGCACATGCCTGAGGAGTAGCTCAAGCTGGTGGTGCAACTGCCGGGATTGGGCGGCTGATAGGCGTTGATCGCTCCACCGCCGCGTGGGACGCAGACCCGGGCGAATATAGTGTTCTTCTCGGGCATTCCTTATAACAATCAATTTATTAATAGTACCCGCTCATGGGCCTCGGCCGGGTTGGTAAAGCAGCTGGCCAATACAAACCATGCTTTAGCTGCGAGGCGGGCACATCCGCCTTCTAATGTCGGCCCGAACATTTTTTGCAGTATCTCCCTGGCATGGAGTAAAATGTGCTTAAAGCAATGAGGAAGCATGGAAAAACAAGCGATTCTTTTGAGGAAAGAGTTCAATCAATTAAGTGACAACGAAAAGATTTCGTACTTCCTGAAGTATTCTGATTGGTTCTTGGCATTAATCGAGAGCTGCGACCCTGGGGATTATGGCTTGCCTGAGCTATTCACAGCCTTCTGCAGAAGCAAATATGATAGTACAGTTGAAATCCTGATCGATCAACAGGATGACAATCCTCTCAATTGCGAAGATCATCCATGGGACTGTATCATTATGGAAACACTTAAGCGAAACCGGGTCGAAAACAGTGAAATAATCCTATATGTAATTGAAGAACTGTACGGTGATAATTTGATTTATCCACGTCTAAGAAATTCCGGGAGGAGCAGACCACCAAAGCCCATGCCCTTGGACGCGGAGCCATGCATACTATTCGAATATACGCCCAACCTTTTAACTTTCTACGTTGGCAGCCCAGAGATAGCCACCAAGAAGAAGCAAGTGAAGCTCAGCAAGGAATATAACTCCATCGTCCTCTACAATATTCTTGAATTGAAAAAACTAAAGATGGAAGCAGATCTCGATGAAATAAATCGGTTATGCTTATTCTGGCTGGATGCTGCAGCATCTCGTGAGGTTGCCTCTCTCGAAGGATACCCTGAATTGTGTAAAAATATTGTTAAATTCTTCAGATCAGAAATCGATCATCAAGATGATCTCGAACTCTCATTTAAAAACTCTATACCTCTAGAGATTGCCTGGACAGTATCTAAAGACTTCCAGAAAAAGCTCTCTCTCTTGAAAGGGCATGGAGCAGAAGCAGAGAGCCCTGAGAATAAAACAATCCGTCCATCCTACTCTTTGCCAGTTGGAGCCTACTATGTTGGCGACCCTTTCCATGTTTTGAGCGACAAAGAATTATCGCATTTCGGTGAATGTAATGATGAGACGTTCTTCAAGTTCTGGGGGCATCAAGTCATCAGTATTAAAACAGGTAGCAATGGGTCTTTTCCCATCTATGACTTAAAAATATCTAGAGACGCTCGCGACGACAATGGAAACGAGGCTCAGGCCGGTACAGCTGTATGTAAAGATGCACTAAAAGTTGTCACCTCAACTATTGCGTTCATTCCCCTGGAAATTTTTGGTGTTACCTTAGAGGAAGCCATTGAGGGAGAGGTCGGAGAAAACGGGCTCATTGTCAACTGTGAGCCTGATAATGATGAAGATAGCAATATCTTAGGAATCGAGCTTGTCTACTCGTTTCACTACAATAAGGAATCTGTCGATAGTATCCGGTTCCTGAATTATGAAGTGTTGATTGCCGATCAGAAGAAATACGCAGAGGTTCTGCCGACAACGACATGAGGCCAACGACGGGCATTCAATAGATGCTGATCTCGACTATGGGCGAGATCAGATGAGCCATGGGCCCTGGGGGTGGACTGCTGCGGTTTCTGAGGAGCACCGTGCGACGCTGCACCGGATCGAAGGCATTCAGCAACATGGGCCGTTCGCCACCGGCATGGCGGAAAACCTCATCCTGCACAGCCGTGGGCTCTGCCATTGTGTTGCGCTCAGCGCCTTGGCACGCACATGCCAGCGGAGTAGCTGAAACTGTAATAAAAGAGCCCATCAATTACCTACTTGAAGTAGGTCTCTGACGCGCATAGCCGTCGCCAAGCTTCCACGCGGACGCTCCTTGAATCGTGTGAGAGGAACAGCCCATTCTGGCCGCGACGCCACCATCGACCTTGTCTTGACAAACAACTGGGCACGATTTAAACTATAAATCAATGGACAAAAACGATGGCTACCTCGCTGATTGTTACGCCAAACAATGTACAACATAGGGCAAAGGACAATTCTTGGTATGTCTTGCATGTCATGCCGGACTCGAGGGATGAATATGCCATTCTTGATCCTGTATCGTACAAAAGAGATGATGGCAGCATGCGCTACAAAGCTAAAATACCGGTTCTTCTCAGTATCACTAGCACCGAAGAAAACGAGGTGTTCATGGATGTCAGTGATGTCTTCAGGTGCTACAAAATTCCTTATCGTCGATGTCTGCGCCTTCAGATGTATGTCGATGGCAAGGAAGTAACCGCCCCCGGTTGCCATGGTGTTCCCAACATTAGCCAACACAAGGCCAGGGATAATTCATGGTACGTCCTGTATCTCAAAAAGCACTCTATCGATGATTATGAAAAACTTGACCCCGAAGAGTGCCGCTTAGAGGACGGGAGAACTAGGTACAAAGTAAAGATTCCAATGCTAGTTAAGACTGATGACAAGGGCAAGGAATCACTGATGAGTATCGGTGATATATGCAAGCTCTTGAACGTCGGCGGTCTTTATGAGCGGGTACTGATGTATGTGGAAGGAGCGGAAGTCGATTACCCTGACAATAGAATAACCCGGCAATCTTACGCCCTGCCAGCTGGAGCTTACTATGTCGGCGACCCATTCTATGTATTAGAAGATCAATGGGAATCCTTTCAGGAAAATGACGAGACGTTCTTTAAATTTCTTGGGCACAGCGTCATCAGTATTGAAACAGGTAGCGATGGGGGCTTTCGCGTCTATGACCTAAATGAATGCGGAGATGCTCTTGATGACGATGGATGCGAGGTTGAGGCAGGCACACCAGTCTATGACGATTGCCTGCTTGTAGACACAGCAACTATTGCTTTCATCCCCCTAGAAATTCTTGGTGTCAGCCTAGAGGAAGCTATTGAAGGAGAGGTCGGAGAAAACGGGCTCATTGTCAACTGTGAGCCAGATGATGACGAAGACATCAATACGTTAGACGTTGAGATTGCCTACTCGCACCGCTACAGTGCCGAATCCGTTGATACTCTCCGGTTCCTGCGTTATGAGGTTTTGATAGGTGACCAAGAGAAGTATGAGGATATCTAAATTTTTGGTTATTTTCGTGGAAAGTTGATCCGCTTCTTACCCTTCGAAGGGAGCCACTACTAATCAGCACTTTGTAGGCTCCCTCAGCGCCTTGGCACGCACATGCCTGAGGAGTAGCTGAAGCCGGTGGCGCAGCTGCCGGGGTTGGGCGGCTGATAGGCGTTGATCGCTCCACCGCCGCGGGGGACGCAGACCCGGGCGGAGTAGGTGAATCCTGTGGCACAGGATCCAGTATGGGGTGGTTCATAGGCATTGCCGCCCCCATTGCGCGGCACGCAGACACCAGCGGAGTAGAGAAAGCCACTGCCACAGCTGCCTGGGTGGGGTGGCACGTACTGGGCGCGCAGCGGTGACAGGGGAGCCAGCAATAGGCCGAAGAGAATCAGTAGCGTGGTGTTGTTGATTTTGGGAATGAGCATTGGTTGAGGATGTAGTCAGAGAGGTTGCCAATACCGCAAAAGCCAATCATTGACCTTTGTTGTAACCCCTAGGTGACCAAGGTGTACCACTTGATTGCTGGTCAAACATTGTGTTGGCCAGCAACCTTCGAAACACTTCGATCATTGGCCCGTCTCAGACTTCAATTTCGTCTTCAGCCTCCTCAATGAACCTCTCTCCACCGAGTCTCGACTTAAGCCCATCGTCGTAATGATCTGCGATGCCGAGGGCTATTTGCAATGCAGAGGTCACCAGCTCAGGAGTTGGGCTGTCCACTAGAAGGGTGTAACTGAAGTATACATCTCCGTCCATTAAGAAAAATGAGCCCAATTTTATGTTTTTGTTAAGTTCATTCAAGACCTCGTAGACGAGTGGTTTCTCTTCGACTTCACTCAGAACCAATGACTTGAAAATAAAAGCTGGTGGCTCAGTCTCTGCTCCGAGGAAGACGACGGCGCTTTCCAGTTGGTCATAGGCAATATCCCCATCTTCATCGACTCTGACCTCATCTGGCGTGATGTCGCACTGACCGGCAATCGCTTGCTTGGCAACAGCCATCAACTCATCCCACTTCGGATCTTTTGTCTTGCTGGTCTCTTGGGTCATGAGTTGAGCTGCCTGAAGTGCCGAACTATAAGCACGCTGAAAAATAGCACGGACTCGCCAAGGCGACTATGCAAAGCCTGCATACACCCGCATGCAGAAGTCACGGCCCCGCCGCCCCAGGTGTGGCGACGAGATCATCATCTTCCTCTCCAGCACTTTTCGCGATTTCGTCCGGTAGCACAAACTGCAGTTGAAATAGGTGTTCTTAGCTCCGTGGTGCCGGTCGCAGCAGCACGGCTTGGGGGCTGGTGCCTGTGGATCTTCTGGGCACGGCATCTTGGCTCGCTCAGATGAGCTAGCCTAGAGTCTCGGTTGAGCGAGGTTTCATGGTTATTACCTCGATCCCGGCTGATACGGGCCTTGAAGATTTGCCTATGCCCTCGCCCCTGCAGTGGTACGAGGCTCCTTTGGCTGAGCGCATCGACTTGGTGCGCCGCGGGGTGCCAGCCAGCTGGCTTCGCCACACGGAAGCTGCGACGGATCTGAACCGCAGCGCCCTTTGCGAGCTCCTGGGCCTGAAGCTTTCCACCCTGAACCGCAAGCTGCTCAAGCGGAGCCTGCTCAGCCCGGATGAATCCGAACGGCTGATGGGCTTGCAACGACTGATTGGGCAGGTGGAGGCGGTGGTGCGCGACTGCGGCGATGGCAGCCCGTTTGGGGCCGGCCGCTGGTTGGCCGACTGGTTGCAGCGTCCCAACCGAGCCCTGGGTGGTGAGCTCCCCGCATCCGTCATGGATACCGCCGAAGGCCGCGAACAGGTCGGCCGACTGATCGGTGCCCAGCGCTCCGGCTCCTACATGTGAGTGGCGCCCAACGCATCTGGCGGATCGCCACCCAGGGGCCCAGTTGGCGTGCCGATGTCCTCAGCGGCAATGGATCCGCTGGTGATCCAGGCCGGTGGAACTCCCACGGGGTTCCGATGGTCTACTGCTCCAGCAGCCTTGCCCTGTGCTGCCTGGAAACCCTGGTGCACGTCGGCGGTGATGCGGGGCTACCACTGCAGCGCAGGCTTGTGGCCATCGATGTCCCCACGGAGCAATGGCAGCAGCGCACCAGATTGAACCCGCTCGATCTGCCCTGTTGGGATGCAACTCCGAGCGGAGTGGCCTCGAGCGACTGGGGCGATCGCTGGCTTGCATCGCAGCGCTCCCTGTTGGCGGAGGTGCCTTCTGTGATCGTGCCGGAGGAGAGCAATCTGCTGATCAACCCCAGGCACCCTTCCTGCGCCCAGTTGCTGGCCACGACCCTGCGGCGTTGGACCTACGACAGCAGGATGCAATGAGTCTTCCGCTGGTTGTTCGCGCGATCCAGGATCGGCTGAATCGCTATAGGAACTAGGGTTGGAGCCACGGCCAGCGCCTGTCTTGCCCCATTCCCTGGTTTTATATTTCCGATGACCCCAGACACCGCCGAGACCCGCGCTGACTCTCGCGAGATCCGGGTATTCCTGTCGAGCACCTTCCGGGACTTCAATGAGGAGCGCCTGCTGCTGGCTACCCAGGTGTTCCCGGAGCTGAACCGCAGGGCGCGCGAGCGGGGTGTGGAGCTGGTGGAGGTGGATTTGCGCTGGGGTGTGACCCAGGAGCAGGCGGAAGGTGGCCACGCGCTGGAGATCTGTCTGCGAGAGATCGAGCGCTGCAAGCCCTATTTCATCGGCATGCTGGGGGACAGCTACGGCAGCCTGACGCCACCGCAACGGCAGTTGCTACAGACCGAGCCCGGTCTGCTGGACAAGCGCCAGTGGCTAGATGGGCGGATCGGCGAAGCTAGCTACACGGAACTGGAGATCGAGCACGGCCTGGAGCTTCTGCGCGACGGCCAGATGGAAGGGCGGGCCTTCTTTTATTTCCGCGACCCGGGCTGGAGTGACGCCAAGGCCGCTGCGGAAGGCCCCAATGGCTGGCGCAGCGAAGCGTCCGAGGATCGCCGGAGGCTTGAGCAGCTGAGAAGCCGCATCCGCAGCAGCGGCCATCCACTGGTGGAGGGGCTGGCCGATCCGCAGGCAATCGCCGAGCGGATCAAAGCAGACCTGTGGGCGCTGATCGAGCGGCAGTTCCCGGAAGGAGATCAGCCCGATGCGCTGCAGAAGGAGGAGCGCAAACACGCTGACTACCGCAGAGCCCGCACCGGAGCAGGGCAGTATGTGGGCGGTGAGGCCTACCTGGATCAGCTGGAGCAGTGGATCGGTGAGGGCCAGCAGAAGATCCTGATCACCGGTGAATCCGGAGCGGGCAAGAGCACTCTGCTCGCCAACTGGATGCAGCGTCACCAGCACCAGCATCCCGAGGATGTGGTGTATGCCCACCACCTGGGCTGCACTAATGACGCCAGTGCCCTGCGGCCTCTATTAGGGCGGCTCATCGACACGGCCTCCAGCCAGCTGCTGACGGCGGAGCTGATCACTGAGGCTCTGACCGTGCCGGAAGACTGGTGGGAGCTGGTGGCAAAGGTGGCCGAAGCGCTTCAGACCCTAGGGCGCCGGGCCACTTCGACAAACAGCCGCTGGATCTGGGTTCTGGATGGCCTCGATCGCCTGGCTGAGGAGGATCAGCAGGCGCTGCCTTGGCTGCCCCAAAACCTGCCTCAAGGGATCCACGTGGTGGCCAGTGCCTTGAGGTGCCAGGCCAAGGAGATCCTCAGCGAGCGGGGCTACACACCTCTCAACATCCAGCCCTTGGGGCCGCAAGAGCAGGAGCTGCTGATCCAACGCTATCTGGCTCGCTACACCAAGGAACTTGATGGCGGCCTGCGCCAACAGATCCTTCAGCATGAGCTTGCCGGATCACCGCTGTTCCTGAAGGTGCTGCTCGAGGAGCTGCGCCAGTGCGGACGGTTCGACACCCTGCAGGAGCAACTGCGCTTTTACTTGAGCGCCGCGACAGTGGATGACCTGTATGAACGGGTGCTGGAGCGATTGGAGAAGGACGGGCATGGCGAGGCCGTCAGGAAGGCGATGACAGCGCTGTGGGCCAGCCGTGCGGGCCTGGCAGAAACGGAACTGCGCGCGATCACGGGGTTGTCGCCATTGCAGTGGGCCCCGATCGACCTGGCAGTGGAAAAGGCGTTCGGGCGGAATGGCAACCGGTTGGTGTTCGATCACGACTATCTGCGCAAGGCGGTGGAGGATCGCTTCCTCGCGAGCGAGGAGCTGAGGCGGCAGGCTCACAGCGAGCTGGCGGACAGGTTTCAGGCGAAGGATGAGTGGGATGAGCGGGATTCAGAGGAGCTGCCATGGCAACTGCAGCAGGCGAGTCGACTAGCGGAACTCAAAGATCTGCTACTCAACGTGAATACCCTTAGCCAGCTGACATGGGATCAGGGCAGCCGAGAAGTGCTGAATTTCTGGCGGGTCGCCAGGGGTGCAGATGATGGTGAATTGGATGAGATGATCTCTGAGGTAGTCGAGGAGGAAATTGAGAAGAGACGAAAGGATCCGAAGGACCTGATCTGGTTTGTGGATCGAGTTGCGGAGCTGCTGTATGAAGCCGGTCTGTATCGAGAGCTGTTACTACGGCTGCGAACATTGTCGCTGGAGTTGGACGAGGCGAGTGATGAGAAGAGTGAGGAATCCATCCTCGCCAGCCTGTTCTGTTTGGCAAGTACCCAGTTTGATCAGGGTGACTATGAGCAGGCCGAAGTACTCTATCAGCGCTGCATGGAAGCGAGAGAGCGGCTACTGGGCCGCGAGCATCCCGACACTCTCACTACCGTCGCCAATCTAGGATGCCTTCACTATGTTAATGGCGACTATCTGCAGGCAGAAATGCTTTTCAACCGTTGCCTGGAAGTCAGAGAGCGTCTGCTTGGATGCGAGCACCCCGATACCCTTGTTTCCGTCTCGAATTTGGCGGATGTGTACCGAGACAAGGGTGACTATGAGCAGGCCGAAGTGCTCTACCGGAGAGATAAGGAGGCGAGTGAGCGGATGCTGGGTCACGAGCACCCTTCCACGCTCACCACTGTTGGCAACATGGCGTGGCTGTACTACCTCAAAGGCGAGTACGAGCAAGCCGAATCTTTCTACAACCGCTGCATGGAGGCCAGAGAGCGGCTTTTGGGCCGCGAGCACCCGACCACACTCACCACCGTCGGCAATCTCGCGGGGCTTCATTACAGCAAGGGCGACTATGAGCAAGCCAAATCACTCTACCAGCGCTGCCTGGAAGCTCAAGAGCGTCTGCTGGGCCCCGAGCACCCTCATGCTTTGATCACCGCGGGCAATCTGGCGGATCTTTACCGGGACAAGGGAGACTACGAGCAGGCTGAAGCGCTCTACCTGCGCTGCATGGAGGCTCAAGAGCGGCTCTTGGGTCGTGAGCACCCCGACACACTCACCACCGTCGCCAACCTGGCAGATCTTCACTGGGATAAGGGCGACTCTGAGCAGGCCGAAGTGCTGTACCAGCGCTGCCTAGAAGCGAGAGAGCGTCTGCTGGGCCGCGAACACCCCGATACCCTCGCCACCGTCGGGAACCTGGCGGGGCTGTACCGGGACAAGGGCGACCACGATCAGGCCGAAGCGCTCTACCAGCGCTGCCTGGAAGCTCAAGAGCGTCTCCTGGGCCCCGAACACCTCTCAACTCTAATCACCGTCGGGAATCTGGCGCTGTTGTACGAGTACAACAAGGGCGACTACCAGCAGGCCGAATCACTTTATCAGCGCTGCCTAAAGACTCGAGAGCGGCTGCTGGGGCCCGAGCACCCCGATACCAACGGCACACGCTTTAGATTAGCAAATTTGTATTCCGACCTAGAGCGCTATGCTGAATCCATACCGCTGCGGCGACAAGAACTCAAAGTCACTGCTGAAAGAGATGGATGGAATGCCCCCGGCACCCTCATCTCAATTCACCGCTTAGCTGAAGATCTCTATTGCATTGATGAGCTGGAGGAAGCCGAGCAGCTCTACCGGGAGGCTTTTTCAGGTCGGATTGCAGTGCTCGGTGACGACGATGTCGCCACCATGGCTAGCCGCTATGGCTTGGCTTGCTGCCTCAGCTCGATGGAAAGCTACGAAGAGGCAATTGCCCTGCGGCGGATTGAGCTGGAGTGGTGTCGGCGTACTTTTAGCGATACAGATTCAGGCACGTTGACATCCCTGAATGCGCTGGGTTGTGACCTTCTCGCCGATGGTCAGCACGAGCAAGCCCTTATGGTACTCAATCAATGTCTGAACCAGCGCCGCAATGTGTTTGGGCCCAGTGACGATGCCACCCTAGCCACGTTGGCCCGGGTACTGGAATCTCTCTCAGCTCTCGACCGTCAGCAGGAGGGCTTAGCCCTGTCGGAAGCGGCCCAGCACGCCATTGCCGATGAGCTGGGAGATAACCATCCCAAGACATTAAGCCAGCTTCGTAATCAGGCTGCGCTTCAGGAAGAACTCGGCGCTCTGAAGGCCGCCGAAGCGCTCTACATGCGTTGCCTGGCAGGGCGGGAGGAGGCTCTGGGCGCTGATCACCCCGATACCCTCAGCACGGTTTTCAACCTCGCCAATGTTTTGTCAGAGCAAGGAAGCCACATAGAGGCGATTCCCCTGCGCCGGCGTGAACTGGAATGGTGCGAACAGCAGAACGGCGAATCTGACCCTGGCACCCTGGCATCGATCAACATGCTTGCCATCGATCTTCGCAACACTGGTGAGCTGAAAGAGTCGGAAGCCCTGTTCCGTAGGCTCGTGACTGCCAGTCAGGAAGTGCTCGAGCCCAGTGACTTTGGTATCGGCCGTGCCCTCCGCGACCTAGCCAAGACCCTGGAGGAGGCCGGCAAGCTGACAGAGGCTCTGGTTTTCGCTCAGCAGGCTTTGGATCACCGCCTCCAGCATGAGGGGCCTGATGCCTGGTTCACCAACCTTGAAAGGCTTGACCTTGCGCGGGTGCTGCACAAATTGGGGCGCAACCCAGAAGCAACTGCCCTGCTGCAAGAGCTGCAGACAAGCATGGCCCGCAATGACGACCTTGATGACGACGATCGTCAGCTGATCAGCGACGCCGCTGAGCTGTTGCTGCTCATCGAAAAGGGACTACCTGAAGCATGAGCTCCCCCACCTCGCCAGCTGCACATCCAGCCCCTGCTGGGCAGGACCATGAAGGGCCAGTTAGCTGGTACGCCAATCAGTAACGACTCCTGCAGGCCCAGTGTTGGCGCAGCCTGGATCGCTACACGGAGACATCAGCGCTGCTCGATGTTGTTCTGAACAGCCTCGAAGCCAAGAGCGACACCGAAGAGGATGATCAGGCCCTGCTGCAGAAGGCCAGGGAGCTGCGTCAGTCAATGGGTGAGAGGCAAGCCTCTGAACCTGAACCGCCCGCGTAACGGTAAAGGCGTCAGCGGCTGCGGGCTTGGCTGTCATGCAGACGACAACTGTGATAGAGGGGTGAATCAAGGGAGCCAGCAAAACCTCATTTAACTGAGGAGGTACTTGCCATCCTCCATCGGCCAACTGGGCGTCCCGTCCCAGGCCTTCACGGGATATCTCTCCCTCTCTGCGGAGTAGTCAAACCCCGTCCATGCATGGAAGAGTCTGGCAACGCTGTCAACATTACTGTGCCTTCTGCAGAGCTCAAAGATTCTTGGCCAGTCAAGCTTCTCCAAGAACGCATACAACTCCGTCTTGGTTCGACCTTCCTCCAGGTTTCTGTCATGGATCTTGTCTTCCAGGCCTGAATGGAACACTAAGTAACCCCGGAAAAAGTCGGTGAACTCGTCCAGGCCTGAATGGAACACCAGGTTGAAGATACTGATCAGGGACTCCTTAAGTTCGTCGTCGTAGTCAACATAGCCTAACAACCTACCGCCACAGGCAAGTAAATCAGCGATTTCATGTATCACCAGTTGCGTATCGCTGTCCGCCTCAGCTTCGTCGCGCAGAATCAGATCGCGCAGAATCAGATCCATCAGGTCATAGGGATCAATCTTGATGTGTGCTGATGCAGTGCAGGTGGGCTGCTCGGCAGCATGTTCAAAGTTGGTTTCGTCACTTTGCTCCTGCAGCAGGTTCGTCGCATCTGGGTACTCTGCGTCGCTCAGAGAGTCGGTCTTGATCGCCAGATCACCAAAACAGATGAAGCCCCCTTCCTCAATCCAGCGACAAACGAAGGGCGAGTAGAAGCGGACAAGATGTCCAAGATCTGAGACTTGATCGATGGCATCGATTGGGATGCAGCCGAGATTTCCAGCGTCAGATCCATAGTCGTCGCCGTCGTTATCTTCAAAGATTCCATCCCCTTGCTCCGTTACATATTTAGCGAAGGAGTGGCCCTCCCTGGTCACATGAACTCCTTCAAGTCTATGCAGACCCTGGCCTAACCAATCTTCGATGACATACGACAGATCGCCAATCCAATAGACCCCGGCGGGGAGTTGGCCTGTCGGCTTGGTTGCACGAGATTGCTCAGCTTTCATGGATAGCAAGGAGTGATAGAAGTCAGTTTGAATACAACCGGGTGTGTCGCGTCAACGCCCTTGGCCGCCGGCCAGCTGGAGGAGTCGCTGGTTTTCGCTCAGCAGGCCTTGGATCACCGCCTCCAGCATCAGGGGCCTGATGCCTGGTGGACCAACTTGGAACGCCTTGATCTGGCCCAGGTGCTGCACAAGCTTGACCGCGACGCCGACGCCCTCAGCCTATTGGTGCAGCTGGAGCGCAGCCTGGCTGGCCTCGAGGATCCGGATGAGCAGGATCAGCAGCTGATGGCGTAGGTCACGGAACTGCGCGGGAGCATCGAAGCCAGAACCTGAGGGCCGAGCCATGTCAGGGTCACCGAATCAGAGTCTCCAAAGGCAAGATCTCCATGTATTCGATGCTGAGCGAAACTGATTATTTTGCCTCACTCAGGCAGTCTATTTTGACAGCATTCACTGACGATCAGATTAGCTTTATTTGTCCATCCTTTTGCGGACTGGAGGTCATGGAAAGTGCAAAATCTGCTCGAGCACGTCCTCGCCATCGACATGCTTCATTAAAAATGTAGGCGATATTTATTATGTCAACACTATATCTACATCCTCCATTGTCATTTTGAATGCCGCTACCCGTCAGTGTTTCGTAGAGAGATCAGCGATTTGTCCCTTGCTGTTCAAGTGTCTGCCTTGTCGTCTCAGTCATCTTATACAGAGATGTCGCCTACAGAAAAGGAGAGATCACCAACTCAATAGAGACCGCTAGGAGTTTGTTGCCGATAGAGCAGAAGCCGTCCTGACACGGCGAACTGCACCCCCCTGTACCGCTGCGGTTCTGTCCTTCTGCTGTGCGTGCCCATCGAGGCGCTGGGGATGGGCCTTCAGTCACCCCTGGCTGCCCCGGCCAGGGCCACTGCCCCTCATCCTGTTGCTGCCACCAGCGCCTGCTGCTGTGATCGCTGGAACCTGAACAACTTGAGCAGGTTGTGCGTGGCGGCGATCAGATGCCACTCGCCATTGACCTTCTCAATTCCGCGCAACAGGAAGCGGCGCAAGCCACGGGCCTCCTTGATCTGTCCATTCACCGGTTCGACGATCGCCTTGCGCTGGGCGTAAATCCTGGAACCCTTTTTGCTGCGCAGCTTGCGGGCCATGCGGGTTTTGGCGTCGGCGTCCTTGGGCAGCAGTCCACGTTTCGGCGGCAGCGGCTGCCCGTGCGGGAGTCGGCCGGTGGCGATGTAGGCGTCAATGCCCTGAACGGCGCAGGTCTTGGCGTTGTCCTCGCTCCAGTAGCCCGCATCCAGCGTCATCACATCCGGTAAGGCACCGGCGCTGGTCGCGATGCGCTCCAGTATGGGCACCAGGTGTTCCACATCCGGTGGCTGGTTGCTCACCCCGATCGCCACGATCACTTGGTGGTCGCTGTCGACAGCCAGCTGACAGTTGTAGCCCTGCAGATAGGAACCGCCGGATTGCATCAGGTGGCTGTCTGGATCCGTGAAGTTGCGCTGGGTCTTGCTCGTCGGCGTTCCGTCGGCCTTCCTGGCCAAGCCCCGTCTGGGCATCGCATCAGTCGCCAGTGGCTCCAGATCCGGTGGCTCCGCACCGGCCTGTTCTGCAGCCTCGATCGCTTTCTCCCTCGCGGCTTTGGCCTTGGCAGCTGTCGCCTCGGCTTTCTTGTTCAGTTCGGTCTGCTCAGCCGCTGGTGCCTCGGATTCGCTGGCGGCTGCCGCTTTGGCTCTGGCCTCCTCTGCCTCTTCTTGCCGCTGCCGGGCAGTCGCTGCAGCGGTCTCCGCCTCCATCTCCTTGCGGGCCTGACGGATGCGCACCAGACGGTCCTGACGCCGCCGCAGTTCATCCGGCAGATCACTGCCCAGCTTCCCCTTGCCGTAGCACTTGTCTTCCTGGGCATCGAGCCCTGAGCATCCGCTCGTGGCTCATGGCTTTGCGCTTGGAGGCATTGGCCTGAACCTTGGTGCCGTCCAGCGCAACATGCCCAAGGCTCACCATCCCGGCCTTCTGGCAGAGCCGCAGGATCTGAATGAACAGCCCCTTGAGGGCATCAAGGTTGCGGCGCCGGAACTCACTGATGCGACTGTGATCTGGCTGTTGGTTGCCGGTCAGCACCCGAAAAGCCAGGTCCTCATAGCAGGCTCTCTCGATCTTGCGGGAGGAGACAGTGCCCACGCAGTAGGCGTAGAGCAGCAGCATCGTCATCATCCTGGGGTCAAACCCTTTCTCCCCACGGGGATCCTTGGCCTGAGCTGGGATCAGGATCTGCGAGAGATCCAGCTCATTCACCAGATCGAGCAGAAAGTACACCTGATGGTCATCCGAGAGCCAGTCACTGGGTGATGGCGGCAGCAGAGTTGTCTGCTCCGGCTGCCAGGGTCGGAAGGACTTGGGCTTTTGCATGCCCCATTCTCTCAGCCAGAAACGCTGCAGTCACTGGGTTCTGGGCGGATTCAGGGGCGTCTGTGGAGAAGCGGTTGCGGATCTATGCGCGACAGGCTCCTAGGCAGCAGGCAGACTCGGCTTGATGGCTTTATGGTGAGTCTGGGGGAAGAAGCTGAGGGTCAAGCACCAAATGCCAGCTCAGTTTATCGGTACACTCAAGACCATTTATCCAGCCACCCGAAATGTCATAATACTCACCAAGGCGGTTCACGATATCCTCCCACCCTGTGATTTTTATGACCCTGTCAGAGTCGCAGAAAGACTGGCTATACTCTGCCGAGACTATTTTTTGACACTTTGAAAGTCGTTTCAGTAAGTTTTTCTCGATAAACATATCGCCATTCTCATGCTCCCAAATATCATCATAGCAAGGCCTGTATGAAGCAATTGCCTTTCCTTCTCCTTTGGGGAGGAAGAGTTCGACTGCTGGTAAATAGCTGGTATCGCTAAGTGCCTTTTTGATGTCATTTGGCTGAGGGATGTGGGAGCTGAAAAGAGCTCCTGCCAACGCCGGCAATGCCAGGCGGAAAATAGGACTTGAATGCGGGCCAAGAACTCCATTCTCATATCCAGCGAAGGCCTTGGTTATTGCAAGGTAGCTATTCTTTTTCGGCTCCCACAAGGGATAGCATAGCGCGACTCTGAACTCTTCGAGCACCGCTGGGTTTGAAATGAGAAAGCATTCAGACTGGCCAGTAGACATGATGACAAATTCGATGCTGCCGCAAATTCCACTCGATTTGTTGGCAGTATCTCTATCGCTAGCATAGGCGGTAATCGTTATGCATGGTGATTGATCGCTAGGGACTAGATGGGCTAGGCGCGGATACTTGCTTGCAAATAAGTCCATTGGACCTAAGCGTTCCTCTCCCTCGCGCAAGACCACCGTTACCGCCGATCGAACGAGGATAGGCTCTCTTGCTTTCGCAAGTGCCTTCTTGAACTGCGGCAAATTAACTCTACCGCTTGCTTTGCCAATATAGCCACATTCTCGAGCCATTTCTTTGTCACTCACGTCATTAAGCTCGCGAACCCTATGGATAAGCAAATGGTTGGTGAGGGGCCTCATTAATGTGTCCTGTGCTTGGCGTCAATAAATCACCTACACTATATCAGTAATCCGCCTGAACGCTCGCCAACACTCTTAAGCTGATTGGTTTGACGGGCATTGCCCTTGATGATTCGTGCTTGTATTAGTTGGAACTTGGATTGGAAGGCCTGCGCGATTCGCCAATCCCTAGTCGCCTGACAGCCTACGCGAGCGATAACGTCGTCGAGGTGATCAACAGAGTCTGGCAGATCTGGCCACCTGATGGCAGCACCCACCGAGTGCCATGACTCATTCTTCGGCTTGTGATTGCACGACCGGGCAACGCCGCAGGATCTTCTCATCGTAGGCAGTGCTCATCAAGGATTGTCCCTGACAACGGTCTTCAGGTGCTGATGCCTTGGTGCGACACCAGAAAGGCCTCAATCCGGTCTTGGTGACACTCCTGCCTGATCCGATCAGAAATCGTGACGGCGGCCTCAGGCACCTCAGGGCGATGTCGGATCAGCGACCGCAATGCCTGCAGGATCCCTGCGGCGCTCGAGGCGTTCCGCCAGCCAGACCTTGATGATCGACTGGCGCGTCACCCCCAGCCGGGACGCCTCCAGGTCGAGCTGCTCGACCATCCAGAGCGGGAAGTCGACGTTGACCCGCCTCTGCTCCAGCCGGGGACGGCGGGCTGCGGACAGGTCCAGCGCATCGATCACGGAATCCCCCTCGTCGAAGCGACGATCGAAATCAGAGCTGTTCATAAAGCTGTACCTCCTCGGGGCGGGAGCGGCGGACGGAGATCAGGCGGATGGCCTGCTGGCGGTAGGTGATCACGGCGGACCAATGGCGACCTCGCAGACGGGCAATGACCAGAAAGCGGGATTCACCGCTGGTTCGTGCCGGGATTTCCAGCAGAGCCGGGTCCCGCCAGAGGGCCTAGGCGACCAGGAAGTCGATGCCGTGCTTGCGCAGGTTGGCGTCGCTCTTGCTGGGATCGAACTCAAAGTCCATTCTGAGTTGAATCTATACCTTTTCGGCGCCTTGGTGGCGCTTTCAACGGTCGCCAGGCCTCTGGTGCTGCTCGGCTGAGCGCACCTCGCAGTGCTTTTCTGCTGAGCGCACCTCTCGGTACGACACCAGAAACGCCTCAATCCAGTCGTGGTGACACTTCTGACTGATCCGATCGGCGATGGTGACGGCTGCATCGGGCACCTGGAACCGCTTGCGGAAAGCGCGCGTCAGGCTCTCCAACAGGGGTCGGGGTAGCGCCCGCAGGGTGCCGTGGAGGTGCTGGATCGTCTCGGCAGCGAGGGGCGCCAGGCCCGGGTCGGCCGGGGCCGATGGCGATGGGACCGGGGTCGGTGTGTGGTCCTGGGCTGGGGAAGCTGCGGAAGGGGCGGGAACGACAGGCGCCGACCAGCTGGCCGAAGGCCGCTGCACTGCTGGTCGCTGCGGCCCCTCCCCCTGGCCAGGTGCGCTGCTGACCTGCCGTTGCTGTTTGTCATACAAGGCAAGCCCGAACGGGTTACCAAAGGTCATCAAGGCTCGCTTCATGGCGTCGGTTTCGGCCTCCTTGAGGGCGGATTCATGGGCCTGGCCCAGATCCACGTCGATGCCATGGCCTGCACCGCTGCCTTCACGGACCACTGCTGTGAGCCCGCCTGCGGTGACGGTGACACGGACTCGGGCGGTGTAGGTGACGCCCCAGCCAGGCTTCTTGTCCCTACCGATCGGGCGTTCGGCTTGGGCGACACAGCGCATGGCAACGGTCTGGCGCTGCCAGCCGTCAAAGCCAAAGATTCGGTTCGCCTCCGCCACAACTACCCAACCTTCCACGTAAGCCACCTTTCCGCGGCCTTGCTCCCGCTGGCAGACGTTGGCCCGATCGAGGGGGGCGGCAAGGGCAGCGAGTTGCTCGGGGGAGAAGCCGGAGGGCTGGGCCGGGTGGACCTGCGGAGCCGCTGCGGGAGGAACTTCGGCCCGATCAGCGGTGCGGATCAGCTCCAGGGCCGATGTCGGCCTTTGGATGGGTCGAGGCGCTGCAGGGCGGCTGATGGTGCTGGCCCCGTTGGAGGAAGGAGCGGCGACGGTCATGGCGATGAACGGTGATGGTGTGAGGAGGGGAGGGGCCCCGGCTGCCCAGCCAGGAGCCCAGTTGCGAGGGGCCTGTGCTCCGCTCAACAGATGCGCCAGGAGCGGCGGGAGATGAGTTGGGCGCCGGGGATGGGGTGGCCGGCTTTGAGGGCTTCTTTGATGGCGGCCTTGTCGGGTTGGCTGGTGGTCTTGATGGCGAGCCACTCAGGAGGGAGCGAGTCTTCGTTGTCGATCTCGACGGCCTGGGATTTGCGGCTGGTGAGCTCGTGATGGGGGAAGGAGAAGCGGGTGGCGGTGGGCTGGAGCTTGGTGAGGACCAGGACGAGGGATTCCTCCAGGGCATCAGCCCGGGATTCCTCGCTACGGGCCAGTTCCACCAGTCGCTTGGCCTGCTGCTGGCGGTAGGCGGCCTGGCCGCGGAGGTGCTCGATCACCCAGCAGTAGGAGTCGGCTTTGGAGTCGAGGGCCTGCCGATGACCCTCCTCCTGCAGCAGGGCTGCTTCCAGTTCAGTGACGGCCTGGGAGCGGAGCTCTGGCTCGTCGGAATCGAG
This sequence comes from Cyanobacteriota bacterium, assembly GCA_026389335.1. GTDB lineage: Bacteria > Cyanobacteriota > Cyanobacteriia > PCC-6307 > Cyanobiaceae > Cyanobium. The sequence continues at coordinate 19,602 of JAPLIB010000127.1, forward strand.
CTGCTCAGCCAGGCGGGCGACACGGGAGGTGAGTTCCTGGTTCTCGATGCCCAGCTGCCACAGCCCCGGCGAGGGGGCCTCGGCTTGGGCAGAGGTGGCAGGGGCGGCGGGCTTGATGGCTGTGAGGACGGTCATGGTGAATGGAGCGATGGTGCAAACGGGGAGAGATTGAGCAAGGGCGCTGCGATCAGCCCAGAACCGACTCAGCGCCAAAGGCCGGAGAAACCTCCATCACGGCGAGGGGCACTGGCGAACGGGAAGCGAGCCGCCGGGCTTGCTTGACCAACGAGGCGGTGCCTGAGCCACCGGGAAAGGCCACCACCAGCACCGACACGGCTGATGACGCTGTGCAGCGGGCCTGGGCCACGGCCAGGGCCTGCTCCAACAGCTGGCGATTGCGGATCGGCCCGGCACCCCGGCCATAGAGATGCCATTCGGCCGGCAGGGAGAGCGCATACCAGCCGAGCTGATCAGCAGCCCGACTGATGGCCTGATCCGCGCCACGGGCACCGCCATGAAGGAGCAGATGAACCGCCCGCCCGCCGGTGCGGGCCAGCAACTGAGAAGCGATGCGGGCTGGAGACCAGGCCAGATCACGCCCCCCACCGGCAACAACGACCAACGAACGGCTGCTTCCGCCAGAAGGCGGCAGAGCCAGAGCAGCGGCCTGAGCCGCGCTAGCAGCAGAAGAAAGACTCATGGACAACAGAGCAAACGAACGAGGCAAGTTGTCTGACGATTCCGTTGCCGCAGGCGATGGGCTCGAGGCCTTTGGCGCAGTCTTTATTCTACCAGTACAAACGCACTAAATCCGGGAGGATCCGTTCTGCTGCAGCGGTTTTGCATATGGCGCTGACCACCCAGGCGCCAGGTCAGAGCTAATGGCCACCCCAGGCAAATAAGGCCCTGAAGGTGTAAACGCCCGCGCAGCCGCGCGAGGCCAGACCGGGCCGAACCCCGGCCAGCTGCAGCCAAGAGGCGCCGCGCCACCGCAGCCGCGGGCCACAAACCGGGCCAACCACCCAACCCATGGCCCCGGCCCAGGGTGCGGAGGGCGGCGGCGGCTGGCCGATGCAGGCCACGGCACAGCCGTGGCACGCTGAAGGACGGATGTCGACGACCGGAGTCCTGCGGCGTCTGAAGAGTCTTGCGGCATGGCCGTCAGAACGCCCGATGCCATCGAGCAGAACGATCAGAGAGGCTCGGCGCCCTCGCTGAGGATCGCCAGGTAGGCGTCGTAGGCAAACAGGCGATTACGTCGTCCGCCCGTGATCTCCCGGGCGATGCCCAGCTCCACCAGGGTCTCGATCGCCTTGCCAGCGGTGGGGAAGCTCAGGCCGCTCAACTCCTTGAGCTGCTTGATGCTGGTGAGCGGCCGCCGCCGCAAGGCTGCGTAGCCCAGACGGACGCTGTGGCCGGATCGGCCCAGGTCCTGCAGCCGTGCCTCATCCCTGCGGAACAGCGCCAACAGCCGCTGTGCCGTGGCCACGGCGGCGGAAGCCGTGCTCTCCACCCCTTCCAGGAAGAAGTCGATCCAGGCCTCCCAGTCACCCTGCTGGCGCACGCCGTCGAGCAGCTCGTAGTAGCGGCTGCGGTGCTGCTTGAAGAACAAGCTCAAGTACAGCAGCGGCTGCCGGAGCACTCCGGCCTCGATCAGCATCAGCACGATCAACAGCCGTCCCAGGCGACCGTTGCCATCGAGGAAGGGGTGGATCGTCTCGAACTGAACATGAGCCAGGGCGGCACGCACCAGCACCGGCAGGGAGTGCTCACCTTGGTGGCCGCCATGGATGAACTGCTCCAGGGCAGCCATGCAGTCCTCAACCATCGAAGGAGGCGGCGGCACGAACTGGGCGTTGCCGGGCCGCGTGCCTCCAATCCAGTTCTGGCTGCGGCGGAACTCTCCAGGCAGTCGATCGGCGCCGCGCCCCCGCTCCAGCAAGTGAGCGTGGATCTCTCTGAGCAGGCGGGATGAGAGCGGGAAACCTCCCCGCAGCCTGCCCAGGCCATGCTCCATTGCGGCGACGTAGCTGGACACCTCCACCACATCATCGAAGGGAACGCCGGGCGCCTCCTCGAGTTCAAACAGCAGGAGATCAGACAGGGAGGACTGGGTGCCCTCGATCTGGGAGGAGAGCAGCGCTTCCCTGCGCACATAGGCGTAAAGGAAGAGCTCCGGATCGGGCAGCAGGGCCGAAACACCGTCCAGACGACCGCAGGCCAACAGGGCCCGCTCGTTCAGTGACTGCAGGCCGCCCTGCAGTAGAACCGGCGGATCCGGCGGCAGCGGCGCCGGCACGAACGCCCGCACCGATTCCCCGGCGGTGCTGGTGACCTCGTAATGGCCGGTGGCCTCGCGTCGCACGGAACCCTCTCGGACGAACCTTGAATACGCCGCCAGCTTATTCAAGGAAACGGCCTTTTCCCTGAATAGGGGGCCTTGGCGCTTGTGCGGTGCCTCTCTCGTCCCGGCGCCGTCTCAGGCTGCTTGCGCGAGGTCCCCAAGCGGCGATGGTTCGCTGGCGCAGGACTCAGACATCCACCTGGGGCCGCTACCTCCCCAGGAGTAGCGGGCTGCCCTCAGCAGCTTCATCAAGACAGCAGCGATCAGGCGCGCGTGGCGGCTACAGCTGTTGGGGCGGGGGAGGGGTGGATGGAGACCCGCTGGTACGGCACTGGCACGGCGATTCGGCCAGCAGCGCAATGAACTGCCTCCCGTTCTGTCTCCCGGCGGGACCGATGCTCTTGTTCCTGCTGAGGTGATGATCGCTCCATCGCCAGGCCTGGGGACGCAGCATCAGTCGCCCAGTGGCAGATAGAGGCTCAACGGTGTGTCCAGGAACGGGCGGAAACCATGCCGCTCGTAGAAGGATCTGGCTTCAGGAGCCTTGGCGTCGACGATCAGCGCATAGCCACCGACGGATCGCCTGGCTTCCAGGCAGCGCTGCACAGCCAGCCCCAGCAGCAGCCCGCCGATTCCCTGCCCATGCCAGCACTGATCGCGCGCCAGACGCCCCATCCGGAAGCAGGGGACCGGGTAGGGAGGAAGCGGTTTGGCATCGGCCAGCTGCAGCAAGGCGAGCCGCACCTCAGCAGGCGCCAGGGTGTAGAAACCCGCGATCGCATCAGGGGCATCGGCGGGAACGAGCACGAAGGTCTGGCTCACGCCGCGACGCATGTTCTGGTGCGCCTGCTGTTGAAGGAAACGATCGAGGGCTGGGACGCCACAGGAGAAGTCCTTGCGGTTATGCCGTGCGGGGTCGAGCAGCTGCTCTTCAAACACGGCGGACGCGCGTGCGCGCTTGCTCCATCACCGCTTGCAGCTCGGCATTGGCCGCGAACGGCTGGGCAATGGCGGCATGGAATGCCGTGAAATCCCGCTGTGAGAGCACCAGCTGCTGCTCACGCTGGACGGCCTCGGCGGCGCGCTGTCTGGCCGCCAGTCGTACGAATGCGGCCATGCTCAATCCTTCGATCGCGGCTGCCTGAGCCAGCAGTTGCTTGTCTGCAGCGCTGAGCTTCAGATCGAGGCGCTCATCAACGGCCACGGGCCCTCCACCCAGCCAGCACTTCAGATCTTACGGCAAAACGCCGTACCCGCTCCTGGTCTCTCCGAGAGCGGACGCTGGGCGTCAGGAGGGACGAACAGAGCAAGCGGGCTGCATGGGCGCCTTAGCAGGACGGGCCTGCCGGACTGCTCCACGGGCGGGCAGCCTCCGAACAGACGGGCGAGACACGCGAGTCCAAAGGCCTAGAGATCACAGCGCACAGGCCCATGACTCACCGAAGCCGAACCGCCAAAACCGGCGTAAAACCGTCGATCTTTCTCAGACTGGCTCCGGGTAGAGATGCTGAGAATCGAGGCGTTTTTGAAACTTTTTTGAAACTTTTGAGGTCTCCCCCAGTCGTAGCAATGAGTCTCGGGCGCTAACCATCGGCTTTTAACCGATTGGTCCTGAGTTCGAATCTCAGGCGACCCACTTCTTGTCAGAGCCGGGATTCCGGTTCAAAGCCCAGCCTCGGCAGCCAGTCTCACCAGTCCCTTCAGGCTTGCGATTCGGGACAGTTGAGGACCGTCTAGGCCTGGAATCGACGGTTTTCAAAAACGTTTTGAAACGGTTGCCTGCGCTCGACCCACCCCAGCGGCAGCAGGTCGCCCGTTGCTGCCGCAATCAGGGCGACGAGGCCTGTGAACGGCCGGTCGAGCTCCTGCTGGCGGCAGGCAAGGACCGTGCTGCTGGTGGCAGGGGCTTGGACTGGGATCACCTCAGCAAGCCCCTCGCCAAGCCAGCAGCACATGTGGCGGCCCCGAGCCGCCATTCCTTGTCCTGGGATGAGATCCGGCAGGGCATCAGGCCGTCATCGTCGTGCAGCCGGGGTCGTGATGATCAGCAAGGCTGCGTACTGCGGCCTGGGTCTGGGTCTGAACCTGCTCCCTGTAGGGTTCGGCCCTCACGGCATTGGTTCAGGACGAACAGCTGTAATGGGACACGCCACCGGCATTGAAGAACTGCTGGGGCTTGAGGCGGTCGTATTTCGTCTCCATCGCAGCTGATTGCTCGTCATAGGGATGGCTGAACACCTGCTGCAGATCCCTGATCATGGTGTAGTCCCCTTGCTCAGCCTGTTCATAAGCGGGCGCGATCAGCCACTCACGCCAGGTGACCTTCGGGTTGGTGCACTTCATGGCTGCGGATGTCTTGTGGATGTCGCCGCCTTCGGTGATGCGGGCCCGCCAGCGGTGCAGCCAGCTTTGCCATTGCGCATCGCGCTCCTCTGAACTGGGGAAATAGAAGCTTTCTTTCAAGGCTGAGAGTTGCTCTGGAATCTGAGACAGCCTGCGGAACAAGATCGTGTAGTCCACCTTGGAGGCCACCATCAGCTCCAGCAGTTCGTTCACCAGCGCGGCGTCGTAGCGGATCAGGCCGAGCTTCCTGGCCCACATGGCCTCGAGCTCCTGCTGCATCGCCTCGCCAAAGCCCTCCCGGATCTGATCCAGCCGCGCCAGTGCTTCCGTTTGTCCTGCGAGCAGCAGTCGGATGGCCGCCCAGAACATCTGATAGTTGGCTTCGGCCGCCACCGGTTGGTTGAAAAAGCAGAAATGCTCGCCACCGCCGGTCCAGGGCTGAAATCTGAGATCGAACAGTTCACAGAATCCGAAGGGGCCGTAGTCGAGGGTGAAGCCACCCGCGGCGCAGTTGTCACTGTTGAAATTGCCCTGGCAGTAGCCAACGCGCATCCAGTTGGCCACCAGAGCTGTGAGCCGTTGGCGAAACAAACCGGCCAGCTCGATCACCTGATCGCTGAAGGGCAGACTCGGATCAATCTCCGGCCGGTAGTTACGCTCGATCAGGTGCGCCACGATCAGCTGCAGCTCGTTCAGCGCACCCGGATGCGCCTCGCTGCGCGCACGACGGGCAAACAGCTCCAGCTGGCCCACCCGCAGAAAGGATGGGGCCACGCGGGTGGTTATTGCCACTGGGTTGTCCACCAGGATGTCGGGATCGAATGACCTGGAGTTCGGGGAGTACCAGGGCCGGCGCACGGTTTCGGCTCGGGACACAAGCAGCGTCAGCGAGCGGGAGGTGGGAACCCCCAGGGCGTGCATGAACTCCTGCGCCAGAAACTCGCGCACGCTGGAGCGAAGTACGGCGCGACCATCGGCCCCGCGGCAGTACGGCGTCGGGCCACCGCCTTTGAGTTGCATCTCCCAGCGTCTGCCCTTGAAGAGACCTTCGAACACGGAGATGGCCCGACCATCGCCATAACCGTTGCCGGTACCAAATGGGCACTGTTGGATGTATTCGGTGCCGTAGATCGACAGGGCATAGCCGGTGGCCCAGCCCACCGGTCGCATCGGCTCCTGCGCCACGCTGATGTCGCCGGAAAACAAACGGCGGAACTGGTCGTCCTGGGCCAGCGCATCGCTCAGGCCGAGGTCGTGGAACAGGATTCTGCTGTGCGCGACATACTCCGGCGCTGCAATCGGTGTGGGCGTCACAGGCACGTAGTGACCGGAGAACACCTGGCGGGGCTGGTGATCGTGGCCATCGGCGCTCGCCTGAGGATCCGCATGGAGTGCATCCAACAGCGAATAGTCGGCCCGTTGGGCAAACTCAACGAAGCTTGTCGTTGTCGGCGCTTCGAACGCACTCGAGTTGGCTGGCATGGGGCCGATCGTCACAGGTCTCTCGGGGTCTGGGCTTGCCGGGGCTTGGCCCTGACGCCGGGGTCATCATCCCCCTCTGGGGTGACGCCGATGCGGTGGACAGCCACCCGGTGGGACTATTCGATTTCGCTCTGCAACTCTGGCCGCCGCTGGCGCTGCCCCCATGGGCTTGCGCTGTCACCGCTGCACCCGCCTGCACCTGCTGCGCTTCAACTTCTCCGGTGCGGGGCTGCGTCCCGTGCCCATCGGCGGCAGGGGTGGGTCGTTTACCATCCCGGTGAGCCGCAGCGGTGGTCCCCGCAGCACCGTGGAGCTGTACGGGGCACGGGCCGGAGTGGGAGCGTTGAACACACACCTGGTCGGCCCGCAGCGATCCCAGCAGTTGCGGCCCAGGGGCTGCCCAACAGCTACCGGCTGCGGCCCGGTCAGCTGGAGAGCCTCAAAACTGAACTGCTGGCGGTGCTGCACCAGCAACTCTTCGCTCCCGGTTCAACTGGAGAGCAGCTCTGCCGCTGGGCTTGGTTTGCCATCTGCTCGCCGATGGTTCCCCAGGCGGCCTTCCTGGGCATACAGCCTGCAGAAGGTGGCATTGAGCCGATCAAGAGCTTGATCCGCCGACTTCCGTATCCGCCGGAGCGGATGGCTGGCCGGACTCCGCTCCTCGAACGAGACCTAGGCGAACAAGGAGCCGCTGCGCTCCTGTGAGCCTCGCATCAACGAATGGACAGCTGCCCAATGCTGGCAGAGATGGCCGGGCTTTTCAGCGAACTCCTAAAGCCCACGTCGTTCGGCACGCTCGTCCCAGCCTCCGCAACCATTCTGTGGTTTACCTCAGCGCACGAATCGCAGAGGCCAGTAGCCACGGTTCTGTGGGCCCCAAGCTCCTCGGCCAAGAACCCCAGTGCCTCTGCCGGGGCCATGTCCGGGAGCCGCCATCGCTGGCAGAATCAAGGCTGCGATTGCTTGGAGCAGGGCAGCCATGGCAGCAGCGCCTTCGAACCCGGACCAGGGGCGCCAGATCAATGGCCTGGAGCTCGTTCCCCAAGCTCTGATCCACCAGAGCCCGCCCCGGTTCGAAACCCTGGCGGAGGAAAGGCGCTATCGGCTCAGCCACCTGGCCGGCGCCCTGCGGGTGTTTGGACGCTCGGGCTTCGGCGAAGGCGTGGCCGGTCATATCACCGTGCGCGATCCGGAATTTCCAGACCTTTTCTGGGTCAATCCCTTTGCCCTGTCCTTCCGGCACATGCGGGTCAGCGACCTGATTCTGGTGAACCATGCCGGTGAGGTGGTCTATGGCCACCGACCCGTCAATCGGGCCGCCTTTGTCTTGCATGCCGCCGTCCATGAAGCCAGACGGGATATCAATGCGGCCGCCCATGCCCACTCCCCCTACGGCAAGGCCTTTTCTTCCCTTGGACGGCTGCTCGATCCGATCACCCAGGATGCCTGCGCCTTTTTCAACGACCACGTCCTGATCGAGGCCGATGGCGGCAAGGTGGTATTTGAACTGGAATCGGGGCGCACCTTTGCCAGCCAGTTCGGCAGCGGCAAGGCCGCCATTCACCAGAACCACGGTCTGTTCACCGTGGGGGAGACGGTGGATGCGGCGGCCTTCTGGTTTTTGGCGATGGAGCGCTGCTGCCAGGCTCAGCTGCTGGCAGAAGCGGCAGGCAAACCAAAGCTGATCCGGCCGGAATGGGCCACCTTCACCCGCGAAAATACGGCCAGTTCCCAGGCCGGCTGGTTGAATTTTCAATCCTTCTGGGAGGAGATCAGCCAGTCCGATCCCGATCTATTGAACTGACGACAGGCGCCGCAAGCGATCACTTTTCACCCCAAGGGTGGATTACTTTGACACTTAAATAAAACTTTGAACTTGAAACTTTGGACTGGGAGGTTCGGCAGATTCACCCTACAGCCAAGCTGGATGCGGAGAAACGAGGATCCCTATCAACCGGGGGGCTGATTGCCTGAGGAGCAAGACGGGTCCAAGCTGCCGATCCAGGGAGCGGTTCGGAGAGAATCCTCTCGCCTCTTTCCCATGCGCATCGTCGCGACATAAGCTCCAAATCGTCGAACCAAGTTGCTTTGGTCATCTGTCCCTCATGTAAGCGAATATGATAAACATAGGCGTCAATTACCACGCCAGGTGCCATACAGGTTACGGCCATCATCATGCCAATATCTTCTCCCTGTGGTAAGCCCATCCAGCCACCAGCACGCTTTAGAAGGTTGGCTTCCACGAGCAACGTTGTTGGCCCCAAGGGGATGCTGGCCATAGGCGTTGGCCAGGCACGCCAGACATCCCCAGGGGCGCTGGGACCTACTGGCACGATGCCTGGATCTATCTTGGAATCATCCGTACAATATCCCGCAGACCAAAGTGCACCAGCCTGACCATGAATTGCACCCAATCGCATATCAATAGAGCGTGGATACAGCCAGTCATCGTCATCGGCGCTGGTGATCCATTCACCTTTCGCAATGGCCAGGCCTAAATTGCGCGCAGCGGCTTGGCCGATGGGCCGCCCTGTCGCAATGACAGTAGCCCGTTCGCATAGCTCACGTGGAAGTTCTTCCTGACTGGCGCCATCAACAACAACGACATGCTCAACCAAGCAATTATTATTCTGCAGACTCACATTCAACTCCACCAGCATGCTGAGCCGATCCGGAAGCAGCCTGGTTGGGGTGATCACGCTGACTGTCATCAAGTTATCCAAAAACATGTTGTTGTATCCTCATCATAGACGTCCAAAGCCAGAACATTGAGCAAACATCATTGCCCGATTTTAATGGCAATAAATGCATTCTTTGCCTGACGCAGCACGACTTACTAGTATCACGTCCCAGGAATTTATGAGCAAAGGTGCTGGAGTTTCTCCTGGATCGAATCTGCAGTCGTACTTCAGGGGAAAGGAGCTGAGCCCTTGTTGTAATTGGCAATGAAGTGCTCGATTTATTGTGAACAGAAGCCCTTCGGGCTATGGCGATTCAGCTCCCATCGCTGGTCGGATGCCTCCGGCGATGACGCTTGAGAAGCTGCCACGTCGGATCGCTCTCTGGGTGATGATCTCAAACCACCACTCTACCTGGTTAGGCCAGGAGGCATAGGCTGTCGTGTAGTGGACGTGGCACCGTGGTCGCTGCGCCAGCCAGGAGCGCACTTATCGCTGCGTTGAAGAGCTTCGCTCTACGGCGTGCTTGTGAGTGCAGTAGTTATCGACGATCAGGCGCACGTCGAGTTCGGGCGGGACTTCCTTGTCGATCCGCCTCAGGAAACTCAGGAACGCCTGGTGCCGGTGCCTGGGTTTGCACTCGGCGATCACCGCACCGGTGGCCACGTCCAAGGCGGCAAACAGTCTGGTGCTGCCGTGGCGGATGTAGTCGTGGGTAACACCCTCGACGTACCCCAGACCCATCGGCAACAGCGGCTGGGTGCGATCCAGGGCCTGGATCTGCGTTTTCTCGTCAACGCAGAGCACAACTGCCTTACCGGGCGAGTTGAGGTTGAGGTGAACCCCGACGATCTCTCATGCCTTCCCGACCTAGCCGAGGCCTTGGACCAAGCGCGCCTGAGGCACTGGAAGGGATCGTTGGAGAGCTTGTAGTCGTCAGACTTCCGCGTAGCGGTGGGATTTCTGCTGGTGGGGCTGCAGGGAGAAGGTCTGCAGCCAGCGGTGCGCCGTGCTTTTGGAGATGGCGATAGCAGCAGCGATGGAGCGAGCTGTCCACCACGTGCTGCCGTCTGCGGCCTTGCTTTGCAGGGCCCGGTGGATCACCTCGGCCACCTTGTCATCCTCATAGGTGCGGGGCCGCCCCGGCCTGAGCTCTTCGTGCAAACCCCTCAGCCCGAGGTCCAGGTAATGCTTCCGCGACCAACTCACGGTCATGCCCGTCAAGCCCATTCGCCTGGAATTAGCTGTGTTAGTTACACTAGATCCGTATGTCAATACGATCTGTGCTCGCTGTACGATCGAATGGGGCAACGACCTTGAGTTGGCGATGCTCTGGAGTTGCTGAACCTCGTCGTCGCTGAGAACCTGCGGCGGCATCGGCAGAGCAACTGCCATAGAACAACTATCCTTAGGAGACACTCCTTATTTTAGCTTGTATCTACGAGATTTTACACTAGTGGCAAGTTTCTGCGTAGGCGAATCCTTCTCGGCTGCAGCCGGGCATGGTTCGCCAGGCCAGTGGTGCCTGCCAGCAGCAGCAGCTCGACGCCCACCAGCATTCCGATCGGGTTGGCCGGGTTCAGCATTCCCTGGAGGCCAGGCAGGTCGATTCAGCCCATCCACAGCCCAGTGAGCACCTAATGGCCAGGGCCGTCAGGCCCCGCGGCTCGACCTTCTCCTCGAATGAGCAGACCTAAACCGAGCTCTGGGTCTGCAGCGGTCACAGCGCTTGACGAACGCTCTGCCCAGGACTGCCAGCTCTGGCCCTGCCCCGAGCTGCAGGCCACCTCGAGGCTGGAGATGCCGGCTGGCAGCGGCTGGTGCGGTGCTCGCCAAAGCTGGCAGCATGGCGCAGCTCAAGCAGAACCACATCCGCTGGCCATGATCGGTGGCCGAATCCAGCTGGCTGAACCAGGCAAACGACCACAGATTGCCTCGGCTGGCGGTGCTTGTCGCCAATGCCGGAGTCAGAGTTGATGGTGCGGGTGACCCGGTTTCCGCAGCCTGATGCGCCGTCCACAGGCGTCACAGCGTCGCGCCCGCCCGCAGAGCCTGGGGCTCATGGGCCAGCAGCCAGCCATGTGAGGTGACTCATGGGGTCGAAGAGGGCTTTCCTCCTGTTGCCGCGCTGCACACACCCGGCGGGCACTGCGGCTGATCAAATTGCTGGAGTCCCAGAGCCACCGAAAAGCCGCCAGGACTGGTATACAGCTCAAAACTATGCACATCGCGCATGATTTACCAGTTTAATGATGCCCCACATCGTGTAGAAAGACGAATAAACCCACGCTTTGCAGTTCGCCCGAGCTAGCTGTGGTAACTGGAAAATCCCCTGTTTATTCTCTGTGTCAGCTCGCAGCTCCTCGCGTCCATCCGCTAAGAGTTCGCTGAAAAACCCGGCCCCCTCTGCCAGAATTGGGCAGCTGCCCATTCGTTGATGCGAGGCCAACAGGAGCGCAGTAGCTCTTTGTTCTCCTACGTCTCGATCGAGGAGCGGATCCCGACCAGCCATCCGC
>JAPLIB010000121.1 GCA_026389335.1 Cyanobacteriota bacterium
CGCTTCTCCAGGTCCTTCTGGTCGGCCATGGTCAGCAGCGGCTGTGCATTGGCATCCTGCGCTGCCTGGAGCCAACGGTCTACCTGCTCAGGGAACAGGCCCCGCTCGCGGCAGTAACCACCCAACTCGGTGGCGTTGAGGCCAGCGCTCTCCAACACCACCGTGAACTTGTCGGCAGGGCCCCAACCATCAGGATTCTTCTGGGTGTCTGGCACCACCTCTCCCTGCAGCCGCCAGGCCTTGCGCCACTTGTAGAGGGTGATCACGTGAATGCCCAGCTCCTGGGCGATCTCAGTGCAGCTCTGCCGGTGGGGAGGCCCCATCCGCCGGCGGACATCAGCCTTGACGGCCTCGCTGTAAGGACGCATTGGTCGGTTCCATCAGGCCCCCTGGTGGTTGAAATGGTCGGAATGGAGAGGCGTCATCTTTCCTGGCAGAGGGGGCGTATCGGCAGTACCTGAGCGGCTGCGATGCCAAGGAGTATCTGGACGCGGAATACCGTGCCAGCCGGCGCCGCTACGGGGTCTGGCAGTTGAAAGGCGGCATCACGCGGCCTTGGGACTTCAGGCGAGGTCGTCGCTCTGGCGTCATTCCTGATGGCACCACCCCGGGCGGCCGGCGTTACCGCTGCAGCGAGATCAGCTCCTATGCCAAAGCCCAGGAGCTGCTACGTCAGGGACACAGCTACCTAGATGGCAATGGCGATGGAGAAGCCTGTGAAGCACTCCGCTGACAGTCATCTTTCCCTTGTTTCGTGGCTGCACTACTGGTTACTTCGGAAGAAAGCGGAAGCAAAGGTTTGCCTGCTGATGTAGTGGATTGACACAGCATCTGAGTTCGGTATTTTTGAATATCAGGCAAAGATCAGATGCTTACCGGCCCCGAACTGCTCGCCAAGGTCAAGGAGCTAGGCGATGTCTCCAAGTCCGAGCTCGTTCGTGAGTGCGGCTATGTGAGCACCAAAAAAGTTGGCACGGAGCGCCTCAACTTCACATCCTTCTATGAGGCCCTGCTCGGTGCCAAGGGTGTAAGCCTCGGCGCCGATAGCGCCGGCCGGGGCAAGGGTGGCCGCAGCCTTAGCTATGTCGCAACTGTTCAGGGCAACGGCAACCTGCTGGTGGGCAAGGCCTACACCGCGGTGCTCGACCTCAAGCCAGGCGATGAGTTCGAGATCAAGCTCGGCCGTAAGCAAATAAAGCTGATCCCTTTGGGCAGCCCAGAAGAGGAGTGAGCAGCCTTCAGCTGTGATCCCTCGCACAGTAAAAGCAGGCGCCAGTGAGTTGGATCTAGGCATGAGCGCCTGCATTCACTTGCCCGGCTTCTCCAGAAAATCCCCGCTCGCCCCGGGGGTTTTCTGTTGTCAGTTCAAAGAAGGAGGAGGACATCACCCATCACGGCTGTGGTGTTGCGGGCGCCCCATCCGGGCTGCGCTCGCTATCCCTGTTAACAGGCTGCGAACTAACAATGGAGCTGGTTTTCACGCAGACAGCCATGGCCAGCGGCATAACGGTCACCACCAACCCGGATCCAGAGCAGCTGCAGAGCCTGGACGTCACCAGCTGGCCTATCTGGAGCTGTGAGATCAGTACGTTCCCTTGGACCTACGACGAACAGGAAACCTGCCTGTTGCTCGAGGGCGATGTCACCGTCTGAGGTGGTCTGGCTTTTCTGGACAGGGTCCATCGTTAACCTCTGAGGCGGGGCACCGCCCCTTGAAGGGGGCTCCCACCCATGAGCAAGCGCCGAACCCATAGTCCCGAGTTCAAGGCCAAGGTCGCCATGGAGGCGATCAGTGGCCGCAAGACGCTCCAGGAGATTGCCGCCGACCACGCCATCCACCCGATCCAGGTGAGCCAGTGGAAGCGGCAGCTGTTGGATGGCGCCAGCGAGCTGTTCACGAGGGGCAACAAAACCAAAGACAAGGACGAGGGGCAAGCCAAGGAGGCTGAGCTGTTCCAGCAGATCGGCCGGCTGCAGATGGAGCTGGAGTGGCTCAAAAAAAAGTCTCAGCAGCTGTGATGCCAATGAATTACGCCAGCTGGTCGATCACGACCAACCTCAACTCAGCGTCAGCCGTCAGTGTGCGCTGTTGGGCCTTCCTCGATCCACGCTCTATTACCGGCCCACGGAAGTGCGAGAATCGACGCTGCGGATCATGGCCAAGATCGACGGTCTCTATCTGGAAGATCCCTGCAGCGGCAGCCGCCGGATGGTGGAGTACCTGGCCAGAGAAGGGATCCCGATCAGCCGTGACAGGGTGCGAAATCTCATGCGCCGCATGGGTTTACGAGCGATCTACCAGAAGCCTCGTACCACGATTGCGGGAGATCCAGCCAAGCGTTTCCCTTGCCTGGTGGATCTCAAGCTGGTCACGGCTGTGGATCAGGTCTGGGCGACTGATATCACCTATATCCCGCTCCACAAAGGCTTCCTATACCTCGTGGCGATCGTGGATCTCTTCTCGAGAAATATTCTCAGCTGGAAGCTTTCGAACAGCCTGGACACGGAATTCTGTTTGGATGCTCTGGAGATCGCACTGGAAGGCGGCCGCAAACCAGGGATCTTCCACTCCGATCAGGGCTGCCAGTTCACGTCTGCTGACTTCGTGGCCAAGCTGCAGGGAGTGGAAATCAGGATCAGCTGGTCCGGACGAAACCGCTGCTACGACAATATCCTGGTGGAGAGGCTATGGCGTACAGTTAAGTACGAGGAGGTGTACCTCCGTGCCTACAGCGATGGCTGGGAGGCAGAAATCAGCCTGGCCCGCTTCCTATGGAGGTACTGCCATGTAAGGCCCCACAGTGCACTGGGAGGCAGAACTCCCCATGAGGTCTATAATGAGACCGAACCCTGTCCTACCCGTCCGGGGTTGACGATGTCAGGGGCCCAGGCTGTCCAATAAAAGGCACCCACCTCATAGTGGGGGCCTCCTCCATGCCTGGATCGCTAAGGCTGTACCACTGCTGCATCAGATGAATCCGCAGCATGGTTGCCAAGGGATACGGCGGGCGGCCACCCTTCTAGCTGTTCCTGGGGTAACGGGGTTCGATCAGCTCCATCAGCGCCTGCCAGGGCACCACCTGATCCATTCCATTGAGAAACTTTTCGCGCCGGGTGCGCTTCTTGGTCGTGGTCTGCTCGTAATCGCCGAAACCAAGCTGCTTTCCGCCCATCAACCCAGTGTTGGCCTGTGGTTACAGGGCCAATGTCTCGCACGTGCTCTGGGTTTTCCAGAGTCTCCCTAGGGCGAGTGAACTTATGCAATTATTTGCTCATGTTGAAGGCAGTGACCAGGAGCAAGAAATGGTGATCGCCATGCAGCAGGCAAGCACGTACAACCTTTGACCCGCGGCCTGCTCGCCTCGCCGCTCGGCCTGCTGGTTGGCTTCTCGCTGGGTGCCCTCGGCAGCGGTGGATCCATTCTCGCCGTACCGATGCTGGTGTATGCCGCCGGTCAGTCGCCCCAGGAGGCCACGGCCGCGAGTTTGCTGCTGGTGGGAACGGCAGCCCTTGCCGGGCTGCCCAAGCATCTGCGCGCCGGCCGCGTGCGCAGCCTCACCGGTATCGTTTTCGGCCTCAGCGGCATCGGCGGCTCGCTGGCTGGCACCGCACTCAACCGCCGCATCGACCCAAACCTGCTGCTTCTCTCCTTCAGCGGACTGATCCTGATTGCGGCCTGGCGCATGCTCACCGCCTGCCCGAGCTGCACCCGCACGGGAGAGGAGCGGGTGCTGGCCAACGGCGCTCAGCAACGACCCCATCGCCTCGATGCGGGGCGTGCCCTGCTGCTGCTCACCGTGGGCACCGCCGTGGGCTTCCTCACGGGCCTGTTCGGCGTGGGCGGGGGATTCGTGATCATCCCGGTGCTGACGCTGATCATGCAGTTCGCCATGCCGGAAGCGATCGGCACCTCGCTCCTGATCGTTGCAATCAACAGTGCTGTCGCCCTGTTGGCCCGGCTCGGCAGCGCCCAGATCGACTGGGGCGTGGCCTTGGCGTTCACAGTTGCCGCCGTGATCGGCTCCCAGCTCGGAAGTCAGGTTGCCGGGCAGCTCGATCCGGAGCGCAGTCTGCGCGCCTTTGCCGCAGCCTTAGTGCTGCTGGCGATCTACACGGCAGCGCGGGCGCTCAGCTTCGGTTGAGCGCGAAAGCCGAAATCACGCAAGATCCCCATCTCGAGCCCCGCTCAGCTCGATCATGATGCAACAGTTCCCCAGGGACTTCGGCTGGATCGAGGTGATCTGCGGATCGATGTATTCGGGCAAAACCGAGGAGCTGATCCGCACGCTGAAGCGGGCCCTCTACGGCAAGCAGCAGGTGCAGGTGTTCAAGCCGCAGATCGATAATCGCTACGACGAGCTGACGGTGGTGAGCCACTCGCAGCTGAAGATCGATGCCACCGCTGTGCAACGTGCCCACCAGATCCTGCAGGAGTTGGCGCCCGGCACCAAGGTGGTGGGCATCGACGAGGTGCAGTTTTGGCATGGAGATGGTGCCCGTGGTGCAGGAGCTGGCCTCGCGCGGGCTGCGCCTGATCTGCGCCGGGCTCTACCAGAACTACCAGGGGAAACCGTTTGAGCCCATGCCCCAACTCCTGGCCATCGCCTCATACATCAGCAAGGAGCTGGTGATCTGTGTGGTGTGCGGCAACCCGGCCAACCGCAGCCAGCGCCTGTCCGATTCGCTGGAGCGTGTGGTGGTGGGTGCCGCCGGCGCCTACGAGGCGCGCTGCCGCAAGTGCCACGTTGCAGCGCCGGTGGCGATGACGCCCGCATCAAACATCGAACTGCTCAGCAGATGATCGGCCGCCGCTTCAGCCCCAATAGCGATCACAGGGTCGCCAGGATGTGGACCTCAGCGTAAGGGCCATGCCCAGGCCGCTCGAAACCCGAGAGACCAGTGCCCACAAAAGTGCCGACAACAACCTTCGCGGAGTTTTCAGAACGGGCCGACTATTCGCTGCTCTATGGGCTGCATGTGGATCCGCAGGCCAGCGGTGATGGCCGCGTTCACAAGCCCCGAGAGATGTTCTCCGGTCATTAAGCGCCTGTGACGCCAATCCCGATTCCAGCGCCAGAGTATGTGGCGCACAGCCGCAGCCTGTTCCAGGAACTGGGCCAGAACGAGGCACTGGTCCATGACGAGTCCTTCCGCCGGCTGTTTTCCGGCGACATCAGCGTGGCGCAAGAGCCGATGCGCCCGCTGGGTTGGGCCACCGGCTATGCCCTCTCGATCTATGGCACCGAATACATCCAGCAGTGCCCATTCGGCACCGGCAACGGCTACGGCGATGGCAGGGCCATTTCCGTGTTCGAAGGCCTGTTCAAGGGCCGGCGTTGAGAGCTGCAACTTAAGGGCGGCGGGCCAACGCCTTACTGCCGCAGCGCCGATGGCCGTGTGGTGCTGCGCTCCAGTGTGCGCGAATTTCTGGCCCAGGAATTCATGCATACCCTGGGGGTTCCCACCTCCCGCTCGCTGACCCTTTATGTGTCCAGAGCTGAAACCGTGCGCCGGCCCTGGTACGCGCAGGGTTCCCAGTCTTTTAATCCCGACATCCTGGTCAACAACACGGAGGTAATCACCACCCGGGTGGCGCCGACATTTCTGCGGGTGGGCCAGCTGGAGCTGTTTGCCCATCGCGTGCGCCGCCAGACCCATCCCGAGGCCCTCAACGAGCTGCGCATGATCGTGGCGCACCTGATCGAGCGCAACTACCGCCAGGAGATTGATCCCGCTCTGCCGTTCAGCGAGCAGGTGGTGGAGCTGGCTGGCTTGTTCCGTTCCCGGCTCATTGGGTTGGTGGCCCATTGGATGCGTGTTGAATACTGCCAGGGCAACTTCAACAGCGACAACTGCGCCGCCGGGGGTTACACGCTCGACTACGGGCCCTTCGATTTCTGCGAACTGTTTGATCCCCGCTTCCAGCCATGGACCGGCGGCGGCGAGCATTTCAGCTTCTTCAACCAGCCGCAGGCAGCTGAAGCCAACTACCAGATGTTCTGGGCTGCCCTGCGGCCGCTGCTCGCGGGCAATAACGAGGCGTTGGCACGGCTCGATCAGATCCGCGAGGGTTTGCAGCCGCAATGCAGCAGGAACTGGAGGCCATGTGGGCCAGCAAACACGGCCTGGCCAGCTACAACGCCAACCTGGTAAACGAGCTGCTGGAGCTGATGCTGAAGTCCCAGGCGGACTACACCATCTTTTTCCGCAGGCTGTCGGAGATTCCTGCCACCATTAGCGAGCATCTTTCAGCCCTGAAGTGGGGTTACCCCGGCTTCGTGGACAGGTCGTCGAGCGGGCGAGACGACTTCGTCACAGTGGTTTGCTTGAGCCAGCTGATGCGACTGCTACGGCTGAAAATCCCAGTTGTGGCGACCTTGTTCTTCTAAGTCTGAGATTATGTCCAGCTAGTCAGTACCTCGCAGCCGTGAACTGTGCTGCCCGCGGTTGTGTGCTCTGCACGGTCTCAGCCGACTTGATGGCTGAGGTCCTTCACGGCCGCACATCACACCAAGCCTTGGAGCTGGGCAAAGCGTTTGTGGCTCTGCTAAGTGGCGCCACAGAACCTTCAAGTCAGGACCCTGCTTTGGAGTGCTTGCGCCCTTTGGCGGGCATGCGGGTCAGAGCCCGCTGCATCCTGCTCCCCTGGCGGGCCCTGGAAGAAGCCTTAGGAGTTTGCTGAAAAACCCGCCCACCTCTGCGAAAATGGGACAATTGCCCAGCTGAGATGCGAAGTGACCGGGAGCGTAGCGGCTCCCTGTTCTCCTACGTGTCGATCGAGGAGCGCATCCCGGCCAGCCATCCGCTGTGGCGGATTTGCAAGCTGGCAGATCAGACCCTCGATCGGCTCAACCCCACCTGAGCTTGGTGCGAACCCGCAGGCCTGTCGTAATCAGTCGCCGTTGGGCCAGATAAGACTATTTCAAGAGTCTCAATGCTGCTATGTTCTGCACCATTAGTTGCTCCGTCTGCCTGATGATCACGAATGAGTGATAAAGCACAAGGGCAGAGCATGCCTCGAGTATATACGAAGCAGAAGCCACATAGGGGCAAAAGTCCACTTAGACCTCCCGTTAGATCAGAATCCAATGAGCAATGATCCAAGCTAAAAACAGGAGCCCAATGATTGAAGAAATATAGAGAGGATGCCAGCGAGTGCTCAGATCTCCATCCAGCCACGGACCGTAAACTCGACTGGCCCATGGAACCAAAAGCCAGCCGGTCAACGAAACCGAAGCAATGTTGCCTAAGAGCAATGTAGTAGGAGGGTATCCAGGCCATCCACGCTGGAGAACTTGAATCAGCAGGATTGATGGGTACAGAGTAAGCAATACAATCAGGTTCATCTTCCAAGTGGGCGTATTCTCACCGCTGGAGGCATGAATCCATTGGCTGTAGCCGCGCCAGTTCATTGAGCCATTGAAGCTATAGCCTGCATTGCTGCCATTCTCAAGCAATCGCCGTCGCTCCGCACTGTCCATCCAGGCAATAAAACTTTCAACGTTATTCCAACGTGTGCAAGTTCTGTAAATCGGGTACGCATGACCCGGAACAAGTGTTGGTCCTTCAACCCCAACACAACCTGGCATAGAGAGTTCGGCCTGGAAAAATTGCTGAATGAGGTCCAATCCTTCCTTGACTCTACGAGGATCGAGTTGATGATCCACGGAATACTCAAAGAAATCAGTTTCCATGCCATTTAGCGAGCAAATGTGGAAACGAGGGCTTCATAGATTCGCGGAGGGGTGAGTGGAAGGTGGCGAAAACGCACGCCGGTAGCATTTTGCACAGCGTTGGCAAGGGCAGGTGCCACGGGATTGAAGGGAGATTCACCACCACCCTTGGCCCCATAAGGGCCTACTGAATCAACTGTATCAGCAAAGAAAACTTCCGTTTCTGGGCAATCAGCAAAGGATGGTATTCGATAATTTCGGACATCAGGATTACGTACCTTGCCGGCACGATCAATCATTAGATCTTCTGTCATGGCATAGCCAATTGCCTGGGCCACAGCTCCCTCAATTTGGCCTCGAAATTGAGCTGGATTGATCACACGACCGGCGTCAGCAGCATGCACACTTTGAAGAATGATAATTTCACCGGTAATTCGATTCACAGCAACACGGAAACCATGGGCATTGAACGCAACACTCACAGGTGAGCCGTATCCCTTTCGTTTTTCAGCCAGTTTAATTCCTTTATGCCTGGCAAGTTCTGCAAGCTGGATGAGCGAAAGTTTGCCACCACAGCTGGAACTTACTCCGCCAGAATCCAATGTGCACTCCTCAACCTCAACACCAAGATGTTGGGCAGCATGGATCAATATCCGTTCGCGAAGAGCCTTAGCTGCGTGCATCGTGGCCTGGCAAGCAACGACAATTCCAGTACTTGCAAAGGCACCGGTATCCCAGCCGCAAATCTTGGTATCAGATTGCCGCAACTTGATCCGATCGGGTGTCGTGGCCAGGGCCTCAGCTGCAAACTGCAGGTGTACGGTGCTAGTGCCTTCGCCAAACTCGGCAGTTCCGGTGAATAAACAGTAGGTCCCATCATCGTGGAGCAGCACAGTCGCAGTTGAACGGTGCTCAGTCGGAGGCACGGTATCGTGATAACCAATAGCGAGTCCTTCACCTACTGCCCACTCTTGCCCAGATGGCCCCTGCTGATCGGCCTTGCGAGCTAAGGCTGCCTCTACAAAATCAAGGCATTGGTCGAGTCCGTAGCTGCCCATGACCACATCACTGGGCTCATCGCTGATAGTAACTATCCTATCGTTTGCTCCAACCATATTTTGGCGTCGCAAGGCGTTTGGCTTGACTCCCAATTCCAATGCAAGTTCATCCATGCAAGACTCCACTGCAAACAGCGTTTGGGGCAATCCATATCCACGCAGCGCGCCACTAGGGATAGTATTTGTATACACCGAGCGACCACTAAAGTGTTTGACGGGTGCTCGATAGTGACCAAGTGCCACACTGCCGGCATAGAGGGCTTCTCCGCCATGATTTCCGTAGGCACCGGTGTTTAGGGTTGAATCAACTTCGATGAGGAGCAGTGTTCCGTCCTTTTGCGCACCTAATCTCACCTTTATGGTGGCGGGGTGACGCACACTAGCGCCGATGAAATTTTCTTGGCGAGTGAATTCCCAACTCACTGGTCGACCAGTTTTAAGGCAAGCAAGGGCGACAAGGTCCTCAGTTAGGACCTCCTGCTTTGCACCAAAGCCCCCACCTATGCGCTTGCAAAAAACCCGTACATTGCAAGGGTTTAGGTTGAAAATAAACTCGAGCTTTTGTTTGGCGATAAATGGACTCTGGCTGGATGTGCGGATGTTCAGGCATCCTTTCTCGTCAATCCAGCCGATGCTTCCAAGGGTCTCAAGGTGCATTGCTTGCTGCCGATGAGTGCTATAGGTGCGCTCAATCAAGACATCAGCCTGTTGGCGTATTGCTGCAATATCTCCGCCGGCCAGATCGATGTCAACGAGAATATTGCGGCCTGGGTTGATAATGAAGCTGTCTGGCTGATCCCGATGCAGCGGTGGAGCACCTTCTGCCATTGCCTCCTCAGGCTCGAGCACCATAGGTAGTAACTCGTAATCGATTTCAATTACTTGACAGCCTTTTTCCGCGGCTGCAACGGTTTCCGCTACCACTGCTACCAATCGCTGGCCAACGAAGCGCGCCACCTGATCTAATACGAGGGTGTCGTCTGGGTCGACGAGATGGCTGTCGTGAATGGCTGAGGTGAAGCGACGCGTTGGGGCGTCTTCCCAGGTCAGAACAGTAACCACCCCTGGAACAGCCAAGGCCGCCTGGGTGTTTATGGCACAAATCCGTGCATGGGCATGCTCCGAGCGAACAACCTTCAGATGTAGCATCCCATCCATGGCTGCATCCATCGTGAAGTCTTCCTGGCCCGTCACAACCGAGTGAGCAGTGGGAGGCAAAACATCCCGACCAATGCATTCGCCTGGCTGGCTCTCAACGCTCAACTCTGCGCGCCCTTCAATGGCATCTCGGATGGCTCGGTAACCAGTGCAGCGGCAAAGATTACCCTTCATTGCGTGATTAAGATCCCCTTTCTGATCCTCGCTCAGGGCGCAGGCGGTCAGAATCATCCCGGGGGTGCAGAAACCGCATTGAAATCCACGCGCTTCAAGGAACTGCTGCTGCATTGGATGCAGTTCGTCGCCATCTGTCAGTCCTTCAATTGAGATCACATTCTTGCCATGGGCTCGCACTGCAGGAGTGATACAGCTGTGTATGGGTTCACCGTTGAGCAACACCGTGCAGGCTCCACAGTCACCACTGTCACAGCCTTTTTTTACGCCATAACAGCCAAGTTGCCTAAGAAACGTGCGTAAGCACTGCCCCGCTTTAGGCTGTTCGTGGTGCTCCTTGCCGTTGAGAGTGAAAAAGGCCATGGCGGGATTTGTTGCGGGGAGGAAATATCTTATGAGGCAACTCAGCTGAGGACTTTGATCACATCTTCGGCAAAAAAAGTTGTTAAGTGACGACGATGATCCGGCGTCCCGTTCGGATCGTCAAACCACAGGCGTGGATCAATCTTGCTGGCCAAGGAGTAACGTAGTTGTTGCTTTTCTGGCAACTTGTCGAAGTGAAGCTGTACAGGTCTGCTGGTCGCTGCCGTAACTGTCAGAGCAAACGCTCCAGTGTCTGTATCGTGACTACCAATCACCAGAACACTAGATCGGCCATCCTTGACTAAGGAAAAACGGCGCATCGTAACACGCCGCCTAAGTCCTGCTGCCGGAAGTTCAATGATTTGAAGAAGCTCGCCCGGCGCAAGGATGCTGTCATGGTCACCTATGGTGAAATCAAGGGCAGCCACCTTGCGAACTTCTCCTCCGCAAGACCTGAGCGTATATGTGCCATCGAGGGCAACGCAAAGGGCGATCATTGGGCCTGCTGGTAAAGACATGCAAATGTTTCCACCGACTGTCGCTGCATTCCAGATCTTGAAGCCGGCAAGAAAGCTATCGCAACACTTGCCGATCAGTGAGGCCGCACGCCAATCATTGTGAGCTATTGTGTGTTGTTGTAATTCAGCGATTGTGCAGGTACTGCGTATAGTTAGTCCGCTATCTTCTTCAGCGATTGGCGAGCCGATCGGTATGGCCATAAGGTCATGTAGGCGGCGCAGTGCAGGTTGTTCAGTCGAAAACAGCCAAGTTCCACCCCCAAGCCATGCATCACCGGCTCTCCAGGAGGAGAGGTTTCGATCGAGTAAATTTGCCGGTAACACCTGCTCAATTCCGTGAAGATCCATAGAAGGCAGATCAATAATTTATTCGTCCACCCAGGCATTGCACCGACAGTTGTCCATTTCGAACGCGGTCTGTCAATTGCGCGGGTGAGTAGCAGCTACTCCAACTGCTTCCTACAATGACCTTGGATCCGTGTCAAGCTTTCTGCCGAGGGGACGCCAGCGGGGGTCTTCAATCTGCGCTGCCCAAGCTCCGATCGGATTGAGGTTGTGGAGGGCTGAATTCATGACGTAGGACCCGTTGGCCACCGCATCCGCATCAGCATGACGACTGCAGATCAAAGGCGACTCTCCCTGATGATCGATCGCAGCTTGCTTGAGCAGAGTTCGGTGTCCAAGGTTCTCAATGAGCTTCGAGGACCTGGGCTAAGAGTCCTCATACTTCAACACCTTTTTAAGACTCAGCCCTTAGCAATTGAAAGCCCCCATCAGCTGAAGATCAGGCCATAAGATCTACCAGGAAAAAACCGGGGAGCAGCGAGAAACGAGGATCCTTCGTAGTTCGCATTAAGCTACTTAGCCCATCCATTCTCGAGCTGAAGAGGTAAGGACTCCAAGTAATAGCAATACAAACACAACCCAGAACAAGGGCAATGCTAGTGAAATAATGAATGAAAAAATCAATAGCAGAGGAATGCAGCCATTATTTTGACCTGCACCCTTAGCTCGAGAGCCCTTGGATCCTTCCCTAAGGAGTCGTTCGAAATTATCCCGGTCATCATTTCCCGTACCTCTTCCTATGACGGCATCAGCACTATCAGCCACATTCTGTTTCGCAGCTTGAGTTGGCTTGTGAGAATCAAGATCTCTCAGGCGTTCCTCAATCCTCTTTTTTAATCCAGCAATTTCGCTATCATGCTTTTGCTCCCTCTCCATGCCGGGCCTCCTCAGCGCATCCTCGCCGGAGTCTCCTGGTCTCAAACGAGCGTGATTTTTATCCGTCATAGCTGGTTGGATAAGTGGCCTAGAAGATGTGCCATATACAAACGACTGCGCAGAATCAGCGATGCCTTCGCCGCGTCTGTGCAGTCCTATAGTAAAAAGTTAAACTCATGCGATCTCGCGCTTTAAATTGTAGTAGTGAAATGTGACTCCATTGGCGGTGTTGTCCTGGTTGACTACATGGCTAACGAGCTCCCAGCCATCCTTGCCCAATGCAGAGAACATTTCAGGCAGGGTAGGCACATTTGAGCTACTTCCCCAGCCCTTTATGCGCTGGCCGTCGATGTCCAACAGGTTGATCTCCTGGGTGATGCCACGTCCTTTGTAGTCAAGGCGAATATGCTTGTATTCGAATTTTTTCATGGGATCGAGGTGTGGAAATACAGATTGCAATCGGGAAAAGCAATCTTCGCGGTTAATCAGGCCACGCCAATACACTCAATGTCCAGCTGTTGTCACAATTCTCTATGATAATGTCGCTATTGCATCGTTTTTCGGCGCCATGGGTGAATGGGAAGTCTTCGCCCGATTGGCGCAGACATTTTCAGTCTTTCGCACGTGATCAGCTCTAGGTGGCCGTCATTGCGGTGAGGCTGGTCCGTTCAATACCTTCGTGTCCGACCCCCTCGTGGCCAGTCAGAGATCGAATGCTGCTGCAGCGGCCATCGCTAAAACCTATCTCCCCCCCAGCTCTTCTTGAAGACGTTCATGTTTTGGATGTGTTGGAGCTCAGCGGCTCTCAGTACGCTGCGGTCAGCTACCTAGCGATGCATCAGGCCACCGTCAGCCGAAGCCTAAGAAAACTCCAGCACGATCTGGAGCTTGAGCCTGACAGGCGCTCAGCGGCGTGTCGGCACGGCCGAAATGCCTGCCTAGATATGGTGCGCCTGGCCTGCAGGGCCCACCGCGTTATGAAAGGTGTCCTTCGAATCGGCACAGACGGCCTGCATCAGACCCTGCTCTCCAAACAGGTTTCACTTCAGCCCGCTCCAGCGCGATTTCGTAGGGCAGACCATTGGGTAGAACTGATCCGACATGGTCTGCTGGATGGGGCCATCGTCAGCTCCTCGGGGATGGAGAAGGCCGTGCCACCTGGCAGCCTCCCCCCTTGGAGTGAGCTCGAAGTGCAGCTTCTGGGTGTTCTCCCCCTATGGCTAATGGCACGCAGCAAATCAGTCGAAGGCATTTTGGTTCCCAGCCGAGTAACAGCGCCCGTGCTGCATCAGGCCCTTGAGGACAATGGGCACAACCTGGTGACTCAGCCCCGAGCTGCTCATGAGCCTGCAGCTTGGCTCAAGCGCATGCGCGACCGGGAGCTGGCCCTTCCCCTGTGTCCAGGTTTGCTCGGGGCAGCCTGGCTGTCTGATCAGTCCCTCTCCACACTTCCGGACTTGCCCCCGCTGCAGGAGACGCTCTGGCTGCTACTGGCCCAAGGCCTTGAGCTGCCTGCAACGGCTGCAAGGTCAGTGCACGTCATCCAGCGGCGGGTCAGGCGCGCATCCATCTACGAGCCAAGAGGTGGGCTGGATGCCAGAAATTATGCGCTCAATGCATAGCTTTCCAGCTCGTGGCTCCAGGGGCTGTCGTCGTGCTGCAGAAATGCTCTTGCCAGGTGCAGACTGGCCGTAATGCTTCCTGTCACCTATGAGAGTCCCGCCGCGGGAGGCGGTCCACCTTCCGATGGGAGCTGTCTGATGGGTGCGACCAACACCATCCCCAGGCTCAAACCGGGCTCGGTCGTCCGCTGCCGCACCCGCCGCTACTTGGTGGAGGACGTGCAGCCGCCGATGCACCGCAAAGTGCCGGACGGGGGCGACCGGGTCGTGACCCTGGCCTGCATGGAGGACGACGCCATCGGCCAGCGCCTCACCGTGTTTCTGGGCAGTGAGGTGGACTTTGAGCAGCTGGCGGAGAGCAGCTGGGAAGCGGTGACCAAGCGGGGATTTGATGAGCCCCGGCAGTTCTCGGCCTACCTCAACACCCTGCGCTGGAACTGCGTCACCGCCACCGACG
Source organism: Cyanobacteriota bacterium (assembly GCA_026389335.1). Classification (GTDB taxonomy): domain Bacteria; phylum Cyanobacteriota; class Cyanobacteriia; order PCC-6307; family Cyanobiaceae; genus Cyanobium. Next base: position 14,245 of record JAPLIB010000121.1, read on the forward strand.
CCGAGCTGTTCCAGGCCCCCTACCGAGCCGGCATTGATGTGAAGGCCTACCAGCTGGAGCCGCTGCGCAAGGCCCTGCTGATGCCCAGGGTGGGCCTGTTCATCGCCGATGACGTGGGCCTGGGCAAGACGATCGAAGCCGGCCTGATCCTGCGGGAGATGCTGCTGCGTCAGCGGATCCGCCGAGTTGTGATCAGCTGCCCTCCCTCGGTGTTGCGGCAATGGCAGGAGGAAATGGCCCAGCGCTTCGGGTTGGCCTTCACGGTGATGGATAGGGCCTATGTGGCCAAGGTGCGCCAGGAGCGGGGCTACGGCACCAACCCCTGGAGTACCGGCAGTCGCTTTCTGATCTCCCATGCCCTGCTGCGCAATCCCGACTACGCCACGCCGCTGATCAGCTGGCTGGATCAGGGTCGGGGCGATGAGGAACAGGCGCCCCTGCAGAGCCTGCTGATCCTCGATGAGGCCCACAACGCCGCCCCGGCGAGCAACAGTCTCCACTACGCCATCGACTCGGGTCTCACCCGCAGCCTGCGCGACCTGGCGCCGCGTTTCGAGCACCGGTTGTTTCTGAGCGCCACACCCCACAACGGCCACAGCAACAGCTTTACGGCGCTGCTGGAGCTGCTCGATCCGGCCCGCTTCACTCGGGGCGTGCCATTTGATCCGGCGGATCTGGAGGCGGTGCTCGTTCGTCGACTGAAGGACGACCTGCGCATCGCCCTGAACGAGGCGTTCCCGGAGCGGATCGTTGAGCCGCTGCGCATTCCCAAGGGTTCACTGCCGCCAGACACGCCGGAGCTGGAGCTCTCGCGCCTGCTGCAGCGCTACCGCAAGCAACGTGAGGCCCGCCTACTGGCCGAGGGGGCGGGCAAGCGGGCGATCAACGCTGATCGGTTGGTGATCACCAACCTGCAGAAGCGCTTGCTCAGTTCGGTGGAGGCCTTCGCCCGCACCCTGGCCGTGCATCAGCGCAGCCTGGCGGCGAAGCAGCAGAGCGAGCGCCAGAGCCGGCTGGAGATGTTGCAAGGGGGCATCAGTGCCGACAGCGAGCTAGCCGAACTGGACGATGAGGAGGTGCTGAATCTGGAGGAAGCGCAGACCCGGGCCGCCCTGCGCCAGACCATGGACACAGACCAGAGCGATCAGCAGCTGCTGGAACGGATGGCGGAGATCGCCGGCGCCCAGCGGCACCGGCCCGATCCCCGCATCGAAAAGCTGGCGGAATGGCTTAAGAGTTCGCTGAAAAACCCGGCCCCCTCTGCCAGAATTGGGCAGCTGCCCATTCGTTGATGCGAGGCCAACAGGAGCGCAGTAGCTCTTTGTTCTCCTACGTCTCGATCGAGGAGCGGATCCCGACCAGCCATCC
>JAPLIB010000051.1 GCA_026389335.1 Cyanobacteriota bacterium
GCCAGAACCGCATCCTGCTCACGCTGGCCACCGGCACCGGCAAAACCTCGATCGCCTTCCAGATCCTCTGGAAGCTGTTTGCCGCCCGCTGGAACCTCAGTGGCGAGCCCACGCGCCGGCCCCGGATTCTGTTTCTGGCCGACCGCAACAACCTCGCCGATCAGGCCTTCAACGACTTCACCGCCTTTGCCGCCTTCGAGGAGAACGCCCTGGCGCGGATCGAACCCGTTGACCTGCGCAAAAAGGGTCGGGTGCCCACCAACGCCAGCGTCTTCCTCACCATCTTCCAGACTTTCATGAGCGGCCCGCCGGTGGACGGCAAGCCCTCCCCCTGGTTTGGCCAGTACCCGGCCGATTTCTTCGACTTCATCGTGATCGATGAATGCCACCGTGGCGGAGCCAACAACGAATCCACCTGGCGCGGCATCCTCGAGTACTTCGCCCCTGCCGTTCAGCTGGGCCTCACCGCCACCCCCCGCCGCGCCGGCAACATCGACACCTACGCCTACTTCGGGGATCCGGTGTTCACTTACTCCCTCAAGGAGGGCATCAACGACGGCTTCCTCACCCCCTTCCGCGTCAAGCAGATCACCACCACTCTCGATGAATACGTCTTCACGCCCGATGACACGGTGGTGGAAGGGGAGATCGAAGCCGGCAAGCTCTATAAAGAGGCCGACTTCAACAAAATCATCGAGATCAAACAGCGCGAACAGCAGCGGGTGGAGATCTTTCTGAACCAGATCGATCAACGCCAGAAAACCCTGGTGTTCTGTGCCACCCAGGACCATGCCCTGGCGATCCGCGACCTGATCAACCAGCTCAAGACCAGCACCGATCCCAACTACTGCCAGCGGGTCACCGCCAACGACGGTGAACTGGGCAACACCTGGCTGCGGGCCTTCCAGGACAACGAAAAGACGATCCCCACCATCCTCACCACCTCGCAGAAACTCTCCACGGGGGTGGATGCCCGCAACGTGCGCAACATCGTGCTGCTGCGGCCGGTGAACTCGATGATCGAGTTCAAGCAGATCATCGGCCGTGGCACTCGCCTGTTCGATGGCAAGGAGTACTTCACCATCTACGACTTCGTGAAGGCACACCATCACTTCAGTGATCCTGAGTGGGATGGCGAACCCCAGGAGCCCGAACCCGTTGGCCCCGGGCAAGCTCTGCCCCCACCTGAACCCCCGGAACCCAAGGACCCCGACGGGGATGACGACACCAGCGGCCAGCCCCAACGCCAAAAGGCTCGCATCAAGCTGGGCGACGGCAAGGAACGCTCCATCCAGCACATGATGGTGACCAGCTTCTGGCACCCAGACGGCACACCGATGAGTTCCCAGCAGTTCCTGGAACTGCTCTATGGAAAACTGCCGGAATTCGTGAAAGACGAAGCCGAGCTGCGGGAACTCTGGAGTTCCCCAGACACCCGCCGCAAGCTGCTGCAGGGCCTTGAGGAGAAGGGGTTTGGTGCAGCCCAGCTGGCCGAGATGCAGATGATCATCAATGCCGCGAACAGTGATCTTTTCGACGTGCTGGCCCATGTGGCCTATGCCCTGCAGCCCGTCCCCCGTGAGGAGCGCGCTGCGCATGCACGCCTTTACATCCATTCCAAATGCACGAGCAAGCAGCAGCTCTTCCTGAATTTTGTTCTCCAGCACTACGTGACGCTGGGTGTGCAGGAGCTGGCTCTGGAAAAGCTCACGCCATTGCTACAACTCCGCTACCAGAACTCCATCGCTGATGCCGTCGCCGATCTGGGCAGACCAGAAGACATCGGCCAGCTCTTTTCAGGCTTCCAGAGGTATCTCTATGAGGCATCTGCCTGATTCCTGCTTCGTTCTTTAAGGCCTGTAACCGCGAAAAGAAAGTGCCTAACAATCCATTGCACCTGACCCGCCACCTAAGACTTGCTGGCACACCCACCAGCTCATGGCGGGCAGGTGATCGGCAGCGTCGGCTGCTGGTGTGCCAGAGCAGGACCGAACCGATGCTGCTGCTGACGGCTGACCGACAGCTGCGGCGCTATGGCACCACCGTGAACCTGGTGGGCTAGGAAGCACGGCCCTGTAGCCATCCAGGTCGGCAAGCCGCCCAGGCCTGCCCGACCGCTGCGAGGCTCAGACCTGCAGCGGCACCCCATCGGCCGGGACCTGCCGCTCCTGAGCGACGCCCTCGCGCTGCTGCTGCGCCGCCTCAATCAGCCCCCGGAACAGGGGATGGGGCTTACCGGGCCGCGACAGGAACTCCGGGTGGAACTGGCAGGCGGTGAAGAAGGGGTGGCTCTTGAGCTCAATCAGTTCCACCAATCGCCCGTCCGGGGAGGTGCCGCTGATCTCATAGCCCGATTCCAGGAACAGGTTGCGGTAGGCGTTGTTGAACTCATAGCGATGGCGATGGCGCTCGTAGACCACAGCTTCGCCGTAGAGCCGCTGGGCCATGGTGCCCGTCGCCAGGCGGCAGGGGTAGACACCCAGCCGCATCGTGCCCCCCAGATCCACCACATCCTGTTGTTCCGGCAGCAGGTGGATCACCGGGTGGGGACTGGCCGCATCCAGCTCAGCACTGGTGGCACCCTCCAGGCCCGCCTGGTTGCGCGCCCACTCGATCACGGCGCACTGCATGCCGAGGCAAAGACCCAGGAACGGCACCCGCTGCTCCCGCGCCCAACGGATCGCCGCCACCTTGCCGTCAACTCCGCGATTGCCGAAACCGCCGGGCACCACCACCGCATCCATGCCCCGCAGCAGGACCTCGGCCCCCTGGGTTTCAATCTGCTCGGCGCAGACCCAGTGCAGATCAAGCGAAGCATCGCGATCCAGGCAGGCGTGGCGCAGGGCCTCCACCACCGAGAGGTAGGCGTCATTGAGCTGCACGTATTTGCCCACCAGGGCCACCTTCACCGCCGGGCCGGGGTTGCGCAGCTTGCGCACCAGCTCACCCCAGCGGGCCATGTCGCTGGGGTGGTCGGTGAGATCGAGCACATCCAGCACCTGACGGCACAGTCCCTCCTGCTCCATCGCCAGGGGCACCGCATAGATGCTGTCGGCATCGAGCGACTGAATCACGGCATCGGCGCGGACGCCACAGAAGCCGCCGATCTTGGCCTTGAGATCGGCGGAGATCGCCCGATCGCTGCGGCACACCAGCACATCCGGCTGGATGCCGATCGAGCGCAGTTCCTTGACGGAGTGCTGGGTGGGCTTGGTCTTGAGTTCGCCAGAGGTGCCGATGTAGGGCAGCAGGGTGACATGCACGTAGGCCAGATCATGGCGACCGACTTCGCCGCGAAACTCACGGATCGCTTCCAGGAACGGCAGCGATTCGATATCACCGACGGTGCCACCGATTTCACCGATCACCACATCGGCGCCACTGTTGGCGGCCACCCGTTGGATGCGCTCACGAATTTCACGGGTGATATGAGGAATCACCTGCACGGTGCCGCCGTTGTAATCACCGCGCCGCTCCTTGTTGATCACCGATTGGTAGATCGAGCCGGTGGTCACGCTGTTCAGGCGCGACATGGGGGTGTCAGTGAAGCGCTCGTAGTGGCCGAGATCCAGATCGGTTTCGGCGCCGTCATCGGTGACGAACACCTCGCCGTGCTGGTACGGGCTCATCGTGCCCGGGTCCACATTGAGGTAGGGATCGAGCTTGAGGATCGAGACGCTGTAGCCGCGGCTCTTGAGCAGGCGCCCGAGGCTGGCCGCAACGATCCCCTTGCCGATGCTGGAGACCACTCCGCCAGTCACGAAGACGAATTTGGCCATGGCTCTACGGCGATTCCTCATTCTGACACGGGGGTCACAACGGGCCCAGGGGCGGCATTCGATCGGTGGCGTGATCGCGTCTGCGCCTCCAGCAGCAAACACTGCCCAGGCATGCGAGCGCGACAACTGATCGCCAACAACGCAGGAGCCAAGGAAACTTCATGGCGCACTGCAACACAACCAAGCCTGCCAATCCTGGCGGCTTCAGCTAGAACAAAGCCGATAGAAAGCAGGAGTGAACCGCTGGGATGGATGGCGATGCCGTGCGTCCCCACAAGCGCCGACTCCCCTGAGCAGCAGTCTCCGCTGGCGCCAGCGACTCCCGAGAGACCGCTGCAAAACCCTCCGAAGATCTGACTGGTGTTCTGTCGGCCAGGCACAAAGCCCAAGAACACTGGGCTGCCGGGTGGCGATAAGCGGGGTGGCGATCAAGCGATCAACCCTGGCCGAGACAGGTTGCTCGGGGCCGCCCGCAAAGTCGGCCATTGCGCTCGCCTTTGCGCTCGCCTTTGGCCAGGGCACGCCTGGGGCCGCCCCAGAGCGGCCATCCCAGGCCTGGAGGCACCGGCGGCGATGGGCGGGCGCTTCCAGCAACGGATTCAGACCTCAGCGACGCCGATTCGCCAGCCAGTGCTCCCGGCCCAGGCCCAGCAGGGCGATGGTGAAGCCACCCCATTCCATTGACCAGAGAAAGGTGGCCATGGCTGCGCCGCGCTGGCCGGACCCTAGGCCGCCGCAGGTTCGAACTGCAGCAAGCAGCTGACATGCCACTGGCCGCCATGGAAACGCTGACAGCAGGAGCGACAGGCCAGGCCTTGCCGCCGGCGCCGGTAGGGGGAACTCAGGTCGCAGCGGGGACAGCGGGCGATCCAGCGGGCCGCCGCCACCGGCACGGGATAGCGATGGCGCAGGCTCACCTCAAACCCCGACTGCTGCCCATTGATGGCGGCCATACGGGCCCGGAAATGGGGGCCATGCACCTCCCGGATTCCCAGCACCCGATCCACCCAGGCATGGATCATCTCGTGGCAGAGGGTGCTGAGCAGGGCCTGTTGCGGCAGGGGCTCCAGCAGCGGCCGGGAGAGCACGATCTCGCAGAGATCCCGGCCATCGCTGTGGCGCCCCCGGCGGTAGAAGCCAGCCGTGCGGGTGAGACGGCCATCGCTCCAGCGCAGCGCCACCAGGGGCCGACCATCCCGCAGCAGGGACAGCTCAAAATGCTCGCGATTGAGCCGGTGGAACAGGGGCAGCAGGGGTTCCAGGGGCACCGGGAGGAGCTGGGGCGGCGGGGCCCGGAAGCAGAGGGGGCACCCATCATGGCGGCCCCGGACCGATCGGGAAGAGGTAGCGGCCCCCCAGTCGGTCAGACTCTGGGCACAGACAACGCTGCGCGCATCATGGACGTGGGACTGGTTCGGGACATCGGCTCGAAGGCCCTGCTGGCCGGAGCTGGTGCCCTGCTCCTCTACTGGACGATCTCGGCGGTGAAGCTGGTGCTGAGCGCCCGCGGCATCAACCCACTGATCAAGCAGTTCTTCACCCAGGTGGCCTCCGGTCAGATCGACGGCGCCTATCTGCTCACCACCAAGAACTACCGCTCCCACGTCAATCGCCAGCAGTTCATCCGCTTCCTGGCGGGCCTGCAGCTCAACAAGTACCGCAATCTCAAATCCGGTCGGCCGCGCCTGCAGGAAGACCAGGTGATCCTCACCGTCAAGCTCAAGACCGACGACAAAGAGGAACTGCCGCTCGACTTCACCTTCAGCAAGATCGACGAAGCCTGGCGGATCGACCGCATCCAGAAACCCACCGCCGCGTGAGCGCGGCGCCTCGTGAAATCGCCGCGTGAGCGCGGCGCCTCGTGAAATCGCCGCGTGAGCGCGGCGCCTCGTGAAATCGCCGCGTGAGCGCGGCGCCTTGTGAAACCGCCGCGTGAGCGCGGCGCCTGATGAAAACCGCCGTGTGAGCGCGGCGCCTCATCAAACCGCCGCCTGAGGCGCTGGTTGGTGATTCCGCCTGAGGATGGGTGCAGCCCCTTGCCGCTGTCGCCCGGGTCTGCCGAGCAGCGGATTTAGGCTTGGCCGGCCGTGAACCAGGGCGACCCTTGTTCAGGATCCGCCCCCGCCCAAGGGGTGCGGCCCTGCCCACTGCGCCTCAGGCTTCCCCCGCACTGAACGCTCTGTCCACCTGTCCCGCTGCGTTCCACCACCGTGAACGTCCCTGAGAGCGCAGCCACCAGCGCCGGTTCCAGCCAGCAGACCCCTGTCGCCCAGCCGGCCGGCGCCGCCGCGCGGGCCAGTGCCGCCGAGCAGGCCAGTGCCGCCGAGCGGAATCGAGCCGCCGAACTGCGCCGCCTGCTCAACCGCGCCGCCCACGCCTATTACGTGCTCGACGCTCCTGTGATGGAGGACGCGGTCTACGACCGCCTCTACCGGGAGCTGCTGGAGCTGGAAAGCGCCCACCCGGAGCTGCTGAGCCCGGACAGCCCGAGCCAACGGGTGGGAGGCAGCCCGGCGGAGGGATTCAGCAGCATGCGCCATCGCATCAGCCTGCTGAGCCTCGACAACGCCTTCTCAGAGGCAGAGCTGGAGGCCTGGTATGGGCGTCTGCTCAAGGTGCTGGATCGCGTCCCGGCCCCGGAGCTGGCATTGCCAGGCCTGGCCGCTGTCGCCCTGCCGATGGTGTGCGAACTCAAGATCGATGGCAATGCCCTCGCCCTCAGCTATGAGCGGGGTGTGCTGGTGCGGGCGGCCACCCGCGGCGATGGCGAACAGGGCGAGGAGATCACCGCCAACGTGCGCACCATCGCCAGCGTGCCCCTGCGCCTGAATCTCAGCGATCCGCCCGCCTGGTTGGAAGTGCGCGGTGAGGCGTTGATTCCCGATGGCACCTTTGCCGCCATCAATGCGGAACGGCAGGCCCGGGGCGAGGCACTGTTCGCCAATCCGCGCAATGCCTGCGCCGGCACCCTGCGCCAGCTCGACCCCAGGGTGGTGGCGGCCCGGCGGCTCGACTTCTTCGCCTACACCCTCCATCTGCCCCAGGAGTGGACGGCGAGCGGCGATGACCCCGCCGCCCCCAGCAGTCAATGGCAGTCACTGCAGTGGCTGGCGGCGGTGGGGTTTCGCGTCAACCCGAATGCGAGCCTCTGCCCGGATCTGGCGGCGGTGGAAACGTTCTTCCAGGACTGGCAGGAGCGGCGCCAGGGGCTCGATTACGCCACCGATGGCGTGGTGGTGAAGCTCAACGACCTGCGCCTGCAGGCCGATGCCGGCTTCACCCAGAAGGCCCCCCGCTGGGCGATCGCCCTCAAGTACGCCGCCGAGGAGGCGCCCAGCCGCCTGCAGCGCCTGGTGATGCAGGTGGGCCGCACGGGGGTGGTGACACCGGTGGCGGAGTTTGAGCCGGTGCCCCTGGCCGGCACCACCGTGAGCCGCGCCACCCTGCACAACGCCGACCGCCTTGCCGAACTCGACCTGCACAGCGGCGACACCATCGTGGTGCGCAAGGCGGGCGAAATCATTCCCGAGGTGGTGCGGGTGTTGACGGAGCTGCGGCCAGCAACAGCCGAGCGCCTGCAGCTGCCGTCCAGCTGCCCGGAATGCGGCTCAGCGCTGGTGCGAGAGGAGGGGGAGGCGGCCACCCGCTGCGTCAACAGCAGCTGCCCGGCGATCCTGCGGGGCTCCCTGCGCCACTGGGTCAGCAAGGGGGCCCTGGATGTGGACGGACTGGGCAGCAAGTTGATCGAGCTGCTGGTGGATCAGGGCCTGGTGCGCCGTATCCCGGACCTTTACCGGCTGGATGGCGCCCTGCTGGCCAGCCTCGATCGACTGGGCGAGCGATCGGCCACCAATCTGATCGCGGCGCTGCTGGGCTCCCGCAGCCAGCCCTGGCATCGCCAGCTCTACGGCCTCGGCATCCACCACGTGGGCGAGGTGAGCGCCAAGGCCCTGGCCAAGGCCTTCCCCAGCGCCAGCCAGCTGGCCAGCGCCGCCACCGAGGCGCCAGAGCAGATCACGGCGATCCATGGCATCGGCGCTGAAATCGCCCAGAGCCTGCAGCAGTGGTTCAGCACCGCGGCCAACCAGGAGCTGCTCAGCGAGCTGCACCAGCTGGGCTTCGCCCTGGCCAGCGAGCCGCTGGACCCTGCCGCCGCCAGCGAACCGATGGCGGACCATCTCGCCGGCCAGACCTTCGTGCTCACCGGCACCCTGCCCTCCCTGAGCCGCAGCCAGGCCCAGGCCCTGATTGAGGCGGCCGGCGGCAAGGTGAGCGGCTCGGTGAGCAAGAAAACTAGCTATGTGGTGGCCGGCGAAGAGGCCGGCAGCAAGCTCAGCAAAGCCGAGAGCCTGGGGGTGGCGGTACTGGACGAGGCCAGCCTGCGCCAGCTGCTGGCGGCGGATTGACTCGGCGGATTGACGCGGAGGATTGACTCGGCGGACTGACTCGGCTGGGCGACGCCTGCAGGGAGTCGCTCAAATCCCGCCTCTGGCTAACGGATTGGCAGGGGCGCAAGCGCATCCGGACGCCCGGCGCCCCTCAGGCGAGCAGGCCGATTCCCTCGCGATACGTTTCCTTCATATTGTGATTATAGCTGACGCTACCCTTGTTGAGGGTGAAAGATCGATGGACACCCGTGTGCATATAGGCCGCCTTGCAGCTCTCCTCGTCGCTCAGATTTTCACCCGGCCTGTAGTCCAGGCCCTTGGTCGCACCATACATGTCGTTGAACTGGCGATAGCCATCCTGGCGCAGCGCAACAACCTTTTCGCTGTTCGTTTCATTCATGTCTGAGCCGAAGAGATTCGCCGTCGGCGGCGGAACTGCAGGAACCGCATCTTCGGTATTGAAATACCGCACTAAATCCACCCCATCAAACCAAGCACAAAAATCCTGATTGCCCACCCGGGGGGCGCCAAACGTACATATGGACAGAATATCCTTATAGGTTTCATAATCATGCGTTAGTAGATTAAATCCTGAGAGCATGGCGAGGGCTCCGCCCAGGCTATGGCCGGCAATGAAGATACGGTAACCCTTGCGATGCCAGTCAGCATTGATAATGGCTTCACCAATGTAATCCTTGATGCTGCCGGCACGCTCTGGATCATTCGGCGCCCCATAGAAGTCGCCGGTTGGAGCGCCGATCTTGCCGAAGTGGATGGCCGACTGATCCTTATGGGTGGCACCAAAGATTCGATGAAACCAGCAGCGTCCCGTGGAGTGGTGTAACTCAGGAGGAGCAGCCCCGGCGTAGCCGGGGCTGACGGCTCGCCTCCCTCAGTTCTCTGTTGTGGCAATGGGTGGGCCGGTCTGTGACCCTGTTCGGAGCACAACCACCAAACC
>JAPLIB010000138.1 GCA_026389335.1 Cyanobacteriota bacterium
AGTCCGCTTCTGAAATCCCAGTCGGTGGCGCGCCCATCGCAAACAGTCTCTGCCTGAGATGCAAACGAGAATCAGGCCGCTGTCAAGGGCTCAGCAGAGATGGAGTTCGCCGCGTGCTGTCCCGACCCCTGAACGCCTACGGCGTTCGGCAGCGACACGGCGGAGCGAGGCTTACCGGTGAGCTCGTTGGCTCGCCGGTTGACGCTGTTGGCCCCTGGGTTGATGGCGCTGCCACTGAAGCTGTTGGCGCCCAGCACGAAGGTGGCCAATCCCTTGAGCTTGGTGGTGGTGGAGAACTGATTGGCCTCCAGTTCGCCGACGCGGGCCTCGAGGCCATCGACCCTGCCGCGCAGGACGGCGAGCTCCTGCTGGAACTCCTTGATCAGGCGCTTGAGTTCGTCGGTGGTTTCGGTGACGCGATCAAGGCAGGCATTGAGCAAGGCCGCCGCTTCATAACGACTCAGCGACTGGCCGCCCTTGAAGCTGCCATTGGGGTAGCCAGCCACACAGCCATAGCGCTCCACCAGATTGGCGAGGGCCTGATAGGCCCAGTCGGTGGGCCTGACGTCGGCGAACTGGGAGATGCTGGTGACCTGCTCCGCCTGGCTGTAGGTGTTGATGGCGGCCAGGCTTGAGATGGCAACCGCCGCCTCACGCGCGCTGGCGGCCTGGATCGAGACGGCGGCCAGCAGCAGAGGCAGGACAAAACGACGTGGTTCAGGCATGAACAGGGACTGAGCGAGCGCGGAAGGATTGATGCCCCCGCCCCAAGGCGGGGGGGGGGCTGCGGTCAGAGACATCCGCATTGCGCTGCATCCTGCCGCAAGCTTCCAGCACAGGCGTCTTGCTGGAGTCTGTTGTGAAGGTTTCGGCACGAGGTCGAGGCTGTCTGGCCCCAGTTCAGGGTCAGGTCCGCAGTCGTGGCTGAGGTCGTGATCGCGGCTGCCGCATCTCAGCCGGCCGTGATCCAGGGGCCTCCCCGGGTGATTCCGGCAGCACTCCTGGTCTGGAGCACGGCTCGACTGGGCACTTCCTGTTGGAGTCCCTGGGGGCCGGGAGCGGTTGGCTCAGGGATTACGGCGTTTCATCGCTCTTCACGCCGCCGCACTCTTGCCAGTCGTCCAGAAGCTTGCGGAATTCAGCTCGCATTTCGCCCAGATCCTTGATGCGCTGCTCAATCGCGATCATTTTCGATTCAATCGAGCCCTTGAGAGCGGAGCAGTTGCAAAGACCTGAGCGCCTCACCTCCAGGATGCGGCGCAACTCAGGCAGGGGTACCTCCATCGTCCTCAGCGTGCGGATCAGCGACAGTTCCGTATACACACTTTCATCAAAAAGCCTGTAGCCACCCTCAGATCGCTTTGCTGGACTGATCAGGCCCTGATCGCAGTAAAAGCGAATCGTCTTCACCGGCAGCCATGAATAGTCAGACACCTGTCCGATCTTCAGGCCAAGCGGACAGGCTGAACTGTCGGCCGGAACGGTTGCCACGGGGAAACCCTCCCGTTGAGTGACTTTGATCCTAGACCTGCTCAGCCGACCTGAACGGCTCGCTGCCAGCCATTGCAACCAGCTGGCCGAGCTGGTCAGCTTGAGGCTTCCGATTGACAGATTCAGATTGATAGGTTCAAATTGAAAGGTTCAGATTGACAGAAACAGCTCAGCAGGTTCAGAAGCTGAAGCTGGTTTTGATCAGGCCGCCCAGCTGTTGAAAGCTCTCACCCTGGGGTGTGTTGCCTCCAAGCGGACGACTCAGATAAAACAACGCCGGGGTGACGGCAATGTTGTCTGTCAGCTGAAACTTATACCACCACTCCCATACGTAATTGCCATCCCGGGGCGTGTCGCCGCCCTGCAGGCTGGTGGCAAAGGTGGCTTGGCCCACGCCCAGACCGAGGGCATTGCCCTTGAGCAAAGCGTCCTGCCACTGCAGCCCAACGGACCAGGACTGACTATTGCTGACCAGTGCGTTGTTGTTGTCTTCGTTGTCGTAGCTGGTGCTGTTCAAGCCCCAGCCGGCGCTGATGGAGGGCATCCAGCCGGAATGGGCCGGTTGCCAGTAGCCGCTGAGGCCCAGGGCCGAGGTGTTGCCTGGATTGGTCAAACTATCCAGTACAAAGTTGGTGCCGTAGACAACCAGATCGTTGGCATTCTGAATGTATGAATAGATGGCGGCCAGCCCCCACTGCCCCTGGCTGTAGCCGATCTGGATCGTGCCGGTACCGCCGGCACCCTCGCTGGCGAGGCCCCCTTCAGCAGGATTGCCCCTATCCCCGTTAGCGGCCACATAGTTGGCGCTGACGCTGAAGCCCTGCTGCTGCCACCAGAGCCCGGCACCGGCTCCGAGATTTTTGTTGTAGGCCGCCGGAGCTCCTGCCACGGTCAGAACGTCCAGCACCGTCTCCGCGGGATAAACGCTGGGCCACAGCGCCAGCATGTCGTCCTGGCCGACGCGCGCTCCGAAGGTGGCGGTGAAGCCGCTGCCCAACGGCCATTGATAGAACAGGCGATCAATCGCCACCACATCACCGCAATCAGTGCCGCTACCACAGTCTTCCTGGAAGGCCACTTCCAGCTGCGAGAGGCTGCTGGGGCCAGCGCCTCCAAAGCTGCTGCCGGCAAAGTTGCCGGCTCTCAGGTTGGTGCGCAGCAGATCCTTACCGCTGAAGCTGGTGTCGAAGCTGAGTTGGACGTCGTAGTTGATCGTGGTGGCGGCGAAGGCGGCCTGGCTTTGCTTCACCAGGGCAGAGGCGCTGCCGCCGAAGCTATTGGCCCCCAGCACGAACGTGGCCAGTCCACTGAGCTTGGTGGTGGTGGAGAATTGGTTGGCTTCCAGGTCGCCCACCTTGGCCTCCAGACCAGCCACACGGCCTTTGAGTACGGCGAGTTCCTGGCTGAACTCCTTGAGCAGACGCTTGAGCTCGTCGGTGACCTCGGTGATCTGATCCAGACAGGCATGGAGCAGGGCGGCCGCCTCGTAGCGGCTCATCTGTTTGGGGCCAGCGAAGCGGCCATTGGGGTATCCGGCCACGCAGCCGTAGCGCTCGATCAGGTTGCTGAGGGCCTGGTAGGCCCAGTCCGTTGGCCGCAGATCGCCGAACTGGCTGATCGCGCTCACCTGCTCCTGGCTGGCGGCGTAGCGGCGGACGCCAGCGAGATCCAGTTCCACAGCGGAGACGCTCAGCGGAGCCAGCAGAGCCAATGCAGCGGGCAGCGACAACAAAGCCGGAAGCGGACGGGGTCCGTGCATAGCAGCAGATCAACTGCGGCGAATGATAACCATTATCAGGTCCACCGTTGAAGGGTTCCGGCCGCTCTCCGGGGCAACGGCACCATCCCACTCACCAGCGCCATCCATCCATGGGTGGCGCCGGGCGCCACTACGCCGAGTTCACCCACCAAGGGCAGCCGCGGCCATCAGTTGTATTCGCCCGGCATGTCCTGCTTGGTGACTGTGACCCGGCCCACCCTCTGGCCAGACAGGCGCAGCAGTTCATCGCCAGAGAATTCATAGCCCAGCCCCAGGGCGATCTGGGCCACGTCATCAGCTGTTGCTGCCGCCACGACCGACTGGCGCAGGCCTGGGTCGTCCTGCATCCGCGCCAGAAAGGCTTTCAGCTGATCGATGGACATGGTTCGCAATCCACGGTTCCCTGGCGCAGGGTGGCGAGATCCAGATCTACCTTGGCCAGGCGCTCCAGCACCAGGTTCAGATCCAGGGCCTCCAGTTCGCCGTCGGCGCCCCATTTCAAGCAGGTGCGTCCCAGGCAGTTGCCGGCACTCCTTGTCGTGGTGGTGTCACCCATGGCCCACCTCCTTGATGGTCTTTGGCTTCAGTGTGACGGAGTCAGCCGAGAGGCGATGCCCCCAGTTGGGGGCAATCCTCGGGTGTTTCCAACGGCCGCGATCTCAACGAGCTCCCAACCCCGCCGATGCCAGCGACCCAGCGCGTTGCGCCGCTACGAGCGGGTACGAGAGGCCCATGCTGTTCCCAGCGGGCAGCTGCGAGGCCGCCAGGCACCCGGCCCGGCCGACTTCATGGGGCTGGTTCTGGGCGGCGGCGTCCTTCGGAATTGGTGCCATCCGCTTCAGCTGCTCCAGCGGGGCCCCGTTCGGCCAGCAGGGTGGAGACCATCAGCCGCAGGGTCTGGCGATTGCCGCCGGCCTGCCGCCAGCTTTCGAGCCACTGCATCAGTGGTGGTGCCAGGCCATCGGCTCCGGCTGCCGTGGCGAGCCCCAGCCTGGCCAGAAAAGCACTGGCATCATCGAGACAGGATTCCCCCTCTCCGAAACCAGCCAGCAGCGGATCAAGGGCCGCGTGCAGGGTTTCCAGATCGGCATCACTCAAAGCGGGTAGAGGTTTGGCCATGGCTTCAGGCGCAGGAGATCCCCAACGGGGAGAGGGGCCCAAGCCTGGCTCCAAACGCCGGCTCCTAGGCTGATCCTTATCTTCTCCTGAGCAGCCGCAACCTGCGTGGCCCCGTGCTGAAGATCTGCCTGCAGGTGCTCGTCTGTCTCCTTCTCGCCGTGCGGATGCTGGCGGTTTTTGGCCATCTGCGCCGGGCCTGGCTCGGCGACAGCCGGCGTGAGCCAGGGCTGGCCGCCCAATTCCGTCAGGAGCTGCGGCGCCGGGGGCTGGTGCTGAGCCTGCCGATTGCGGAGGTCGACGGCAACGTCTGAGCCGAGCCGTTCCGCGGCAGCGCCAGATTCTCAGCCGTCGCAACCCACTCGCAGCGTTCTGGGTGCTCTGTCCAGACAGGCTCAATGGCGGCGGGATGGCGCCCCGGCCAGGTGGTGGATGGCATGAATCGCCACGCCCCAGAGCTGGTCAGCCGTGTCGTCATCGCCGCCCAGGGGGAGAGGCGGAGTGAGGGCGTCACTGGCCAGCAAGCAGAGGCGGCCATCGCGGCGGCCGAGGCGCCGCAGGATGAAGCTGCCGGCCTGCACCGCCACTACCACCATTCCGACGCGGGGATTGAGACTGCGATCGATCACCAGCAGATCGCCATCGACGATGCCATCGCCGCGCATGGCATCACCCTGGACCCGCATGAAGAAGGTGGAGAGGGGGGAAGGGATCAGCTCGTGATTGAGATCAATGCGCGCTTCGACATAATCATCGGCCGGACTGGGGAAGCCCGCAGCAACGGACTCCCCCACCAGGGCGCAGAGCTGCGGTGGATGCTCAGCGCACAGGGCGACGGGCAGCCCGGGGGACAACAGCGACAGAGGCACAGCAGCAACGGGTGATGAGTACACATGTCCTAGCAGTCCTGTCGGCGCTGGGGGGCGCAGGCTGCCGAAAGGGACTGGGGCGCCCCTGTCAGCGCCTGCCGGCGACACGCCAGCAGGCTGGAGTTGGCGTGTCGCCATCTGCTGACAGGGGTGATCCCAGACGGACTTAATACCGGAAACTTTCCGCATCAATCGCTCTACGAAGCCAAATGACGGATAGCAACATCATTTCCCGTCTGGCTTCCCTGAGTTTGCGGCAGTTGCGCGATGTGGCCCGCACCCTAGGCATCAGCCGCTACAGCGCCCAGGATCGCGAAGGGCTGGCCGAGGCGATCGGCAAGAGCGCGACCGAGCGGGCCGCCGAAACGATCGAGGCCGAGCTGCCTCCCGCCAGTCGCCCCGCCGCCGAAACCCGCGTCGTCTTCCTGCCCCGCGATCCCCAGTGGGCCTATGTCTTCTGGGACATCTCCGACGCGGATCGCGACCAGGCCCTGGCCGCCGGCGCCTCCCAACTCTGCCTGCGCGTCGCCGATGTCACCGGCCTGAGCGGCGGCTCCTCCCATCCCCACACCCTCCAGGAGGTGGTGGTCGACTCCCATGCCACCGAGTGGTATCTGCCTGTCCCCCTCTCCGATCGCGACTATCGGGTTGAGCTCGGCTATCGCAAGGGTGGCGTTGCCGCTGGCGGCTGGATTTCGCTGGCCTTCTCCTCCGTGGCCCGCGTGCCGGCGCTCCATCCTTCCGAGCAGATTCTCGATCAGTTCGTTCCCTTCTCGCTCGACACCTCCGCTTCCCCCACCAGCACCAGCGCCACGCCAGACGCTCCCGTTGACGGAATCCTGCCTGAATTCAACGATACCGGGCTGCACGAGCGCCTCTACCAGAGCGCCACAGCTGGCTGGCGGCGCCTTGGCCGTGGTTCCGAGGCCTTCCATGAGTACGACCACGAAGCGCTTTCCGCCTCGTCTTCTTCCCTCTCGGCCTCTGGTGCTGG
>JAPLIB010000003.1 GCA_026389335.1 Cyanobacteriota bacterium
GCTTCCGCCTCCTTCGTTGTAGATCGCCTCTTGGGTGCGGCTTCAGCCACTCCGTTCGAGACTTGGTGAACCTAGCAGCTCACCCTTTCCGCCCCTTCCTTGTGACTTCCAGTTCGAGGCCTTTCACAGCTCTCGATCCTTACGTCCCGCCGTTAGGATGGCTGCTCGGTTTCCCGCGCAGTCCAAAAGATTACCACCCCTTACCCCGGCTTCGTCAACCCCCGCTCCAGTGGGGCCTGATTCAGGTGCAGCCCCTTTGGGGGCCTGGCCGGTCCGCTGAGTCGGCGGCGATGCCAGGCAGGGCTAAAAAGTGGCTTGTTGCTCCAGCCGTGATGGCGATCGATCACCTCAGCTTCGGCACCCACGACCTGGAGGCCACAACGGCTTTCTATCGGGGGCAACTGGGCTTTGAGCTGCTGCTGCACGAATGGATCCTGCTGGAGGAAGGGGGCCGGGTGGACCATGCCTTCTTCGACTGCGGCGGCGGCTGTTGCCTGGCCTTCATGCAGTGGATCGATGTGCCAGGGGTACCCACGGGCTACGTCACGGACATCAACCGTGGCCTCGGCGTACCCGCTGGCACCTTCCATTTCGCCTTCCGCTGCGACTCCCTTGAGGCCCTGGAGGAGCGGCGCCTTGCCCTGATCAGCACCGGAGTGGTGGTTGGGGAGCTGCTCGACCTGAATCCCTACCGCTCCTTTTTCTTCAACGATCCGGTCAACGGGCTGCGGCTGGAGTACACGGTGCGGCTACGGGACCCCGGGGCGGGGGACCGCGACCCACTGCAGCGCCAGCTCAAGACCAACCTGGGCCTGTTTGCCGCGGCGGCCATCCCGAGCGGAGCCGGCGCCACTTAAGCCAGGAGCGCCTCAGCCCAGGGCATGAAACGTTCGAGGGTTTCGGGGCGGTCCGCCACGAGCACGGGGAAATCGGTATGGGACAGGTCGGTGGCAGCAGCAATGCCGCCCGGCTCCCGCAGCAGCCAGCGCACTGGGCATTGCAACTCAGACAACACCAGCCAGGCGGCCGCCAGATCCCAGATCTTGGGTGTGGCTTCCAAGGCCGCTACGGTCTGGCCCATCGCCACGCTCACCAGATTCAGGCTGGCCACGCCCAGCAGGCGAATCTTGCCTGGGAAGCGACGATCCGGCAGTTTCTGCAGCACGCCAATCGAGCGACTGCAAAGGGAAGCGCAACCGGCGCTGTGGGCCTGGATCGACGGAGGCTGCAGCGGCTTGCCATTCCGCCAGGCTCCCCCGCCGCGTATCGCCACAATGCGCTGCCGCAGGGGTGGAACGTCGAGGATGGCCAGCACCGGCTTTCCGGCTTCAAAGCGTGCGATGGAAACCGCCCAGTAAGGGATACCGGCGGCGAAGTTCGTGGTGCCATCGAGGGGATCGACAACCCAGTAGGCGGAACTGCCAGGAACCCGCTGCTGTCCCTCCTCACTGAGCACCCCCTCGCCGGGGAACAGTTCGGCCAGGCCTTTAACCAAGGTGAGATCACTCCAACGATCACAGGCGGTGATCAGCGAGCCATCGTCCTTGATGTCGGACACCATGTGGCCGAAGTCAGCGCGTTGCCGATCGGCGACACGATCAATCAGGGAAGAGAGCGCCGGATCAAGGGCGGGAGCTGCAAGCATCATCCGAGTTCCATGGCCAGGACTTTTGTAAGGCTGCGACCCGTATCCTCCCTGAACTGGTGGACGTTGATGCGGTTGAGCAGCACCAGGGCCAGGACGGCAACAACCATTTCAACCGCGAGCACCAGGGCGAAGGGGGGATAGGGGCCGTCGCCGAGATGGAGCGAGCGCCCCAGGTCGTAGAGGGCACCGCCACAGAGCTTGCCGATGGCCCGGGAAATCGCCTGGGCCAGACCCCAGACCCCCACGAAGGTTCCCGCCGCCTCCGGCAACGTGAGATCCAGCATCAGGCAGAGGGTGCTGTTGGTGGCAATGCCAGCGGCAAGCCCAAAACCGACCATGACGAGCTTGAGCACCGGGACGTTCGGGGCCAGGCCGCAGAGCAGGAGCAGCAGCAGGGAAACCACAATCAGGCGACAGCCAAGACGGGCCGTGGGCAGCTTGCCCAGCCAGGGCACGATCCAGAGTCCGCCCACCAGCAGACCCGCCAGGGTGCCGATGCCCCAGAAGGCGTTGAGCTGGGTGGTGGCGGCAATCGGCATGGCAAACACCTGGGCTGCATAGCTCTCAAGCACCGGATCCTGCAGAAACAGCCCGAGGGTGAACAACACCAGAAAAGAGAAGAAGACGAGCACCTGGCGGCTGGAGGTGATCAAGGCCCAGGACTGGGCCAGGGTGACCCGATCCTCGCGACCGGCCTGGCCGCCGCCCAGCTGGCCAGGCGCTTCCATCCCCCAGGTGGCGATCACCGTCAGCACCATCACCAATCCGGCAGCGATGGCCATGAAGCGCAACAAGGTGGGCTCCAGAACCGCCGGATCAACCACCCCATCCAGGGATCGCAAGCTGAGGCTGATGGTGATGGCCCCAATCACGATGCCAACGGTGAGCATGCACCAGATGATGCCCACGGCCCGAGGCCGCTCCAGCTCCTCGGTGCGGTCGATCACCAGGGCCAGATAGGGAGTTGTAGCCAGGGAAATGGCCAGGCCATAGAGGGCGAAAAGGCCGCAAAGACCAGCAATCCCAAAGGCAAGGCCGGGCTGATCCCCCACCGCCAGCAGACGGCCTACCTGGAAGATCAAGGGGATGGAGGCCACCGCCAGCAAGCAGAACAGCCCCGTGCCGATGAGCACGTAAGGCACCCGATGCCTTGCGGCGATCGGATGGGCATCGGAAATCTGCCCGAACAGCACCCGGGCCGGAGCCACAAACTGCTCGAAGGCCAGGGCTCCGCCCACCAGCAGGCCGGGGAAGGCCAGCTCCGAGAGCATCACCCGATTCAGCAGACCGGCAAAAATCACCGCCAGAGCACCCAGGCACGCCTGAAACAACCCGAGCCTGAGGCAAGCGAAAACCGAGAGACCCGGACGACTGGGCACGGGCAGGAGGCTCAGGGAGCGAGCGAGGGAACGGCGGTGGTGGTTGGTCGGAATTTGGCCTGACAGGCGGGCACCAGCGGTTGGACTTCCACCGGCACATCGGTGGCCCCCATCACCACCGGCTTATTCGGAGGCAGGCTGGGAGCCGGGCAGATCGAGATCTGATCCAGGCCGGTACGCCGCTGCAGACTGGCCAGTCCCTTGTTGTAATCGGCGATCGCATTGGAGTAGCGGACCTCCGCCTGGGTCAGGTCCCGCTGGGTGTCAACCACTTCCCGCTGGGTGGTGACACCGGCCTGGAAGCGCAGGCGGGCCAGACGCAGGGATTCTCGGGCAGAGAGCACCTCACGGGAAGTGGTGGTGATGTTGCGATTGTTGGCTTCGAGTTCATAGAAGCTCTTCTCCACTTCCTCGCGAATCGCATCGCGCCGCTGAGCGAAGCGATAACGGCTGGCCTCGGCGACCTGCTTCTGACGGCGGTACTGGGCTTTGGACTGGCCGCCATCGAACAGGTTCCAGCTCACATTCAGGCCCACCGTGTTGTCCACGTTCCAGCCCTGCTCATTGGGGATCGGCTGGGTGACGAACGCGTAACCGTCGCTGCGGCCTCCACTGAGCGTATTCACAATATTGAGGAATGGCTGAACCTTGGCCAGCTCGGCATTGGCCGTGCTGTTGGCCACGGAGATGTCGAGGATGATCTGATCAAGCTCCTCGCGGAAGGCATAGGCCGCCACGATGCTTTCCTGCAGCGTGGGCAGCCAGGTGCCGATCACCCGGGAGGGATCCTTGGCCGTCGGGGTGACGTCCTGGGGCAGGGAGAGCAGTGCGGCCAGGGAACGCCTGGCGATTGACTGACCCGGCGTACCGGAGCCGCTGTTGGCGCCGTAGAGGGCGTTGGTGAGCAGCTGCTGGTCGCGGGCCAGCTGGGTTTCGGCCTGGAGCACCTCCAGCTTGGTGGCAACCCCAGCCTGGAAGCGAGCCCGGGCATCGCGCAGGCTCACCTGGGAGGAACGAACCGACTCCTGACCAATGCGCACCTGTTCATCGGCCTGTTGCAGATTGAAATAAGCCTCAGAAACCTGGAGACGCAGATCGCGCAGACCGATCAGGTACTGATTCTTGGCCTGCTCGAACTGATCACGGGCGGCAGCGATCTGGGGGCTGCGGCTGGGGTTGATCAAGGCCCAGCTGGCTTCGAGATCGGCACTCATGCGCCAGATGCTGGAAAGGGAGAGTCCTTGCTCCTGGCCCGTACCCGTAAGGCCGTTGCTGTATTGCTGGCCGCCGGTGTAGGCGGGGAACGAACCAGCCCTGAAATTGAGCTGGGGATACCAGAGAGCAATCTGGGCCCTCAAGGCCGACTGGGCCTGCTGGACCTGAATCGCCAGCGCCCTGAGGTTGGGGTTGTTGACCTCGGCAAGGGTCAGCGATGCGCTCAGACCCAGGGGACGAAGTTCCCGGATGGCCACCTGGTTTGGCTTGTTGGGCAGGGCCAGCGGCAAGGGAGCCTGGAGCAACCTGAGATCCGGCGGCAGCACCGTGGCCGCCGGCGGCAGCACCGTGGGATTGGACTTGGGACGGTTCCCCTTCAGCTGGGTGGCCAACGGCAACACCTGAAACGCGGGATCCTGGGGAGCTGACGGCAGCACCTGGGCCGCAGTCGATGGGGCAGCTGTGGGCTGGGACTGGGCGCCGGCGCCTCGCTCAAGCAGAGCAGGGGCCAGGGGGGACACCATCAGGGCCACGAGCAGGAGCTGGTGTTGCCTCACTTCCAGACCAGGACAATGCGACTGAGCTTAGGCATCCCTCCCCCAGCTGCCGAGACACATGGCCACCAGATCGTCCGCACCCCCCAGCACCTGGATCGGCACCGGCAGAGCTGCCCGGAGCTCCTCGAGGCTGCGATCGTCGAGAAACACCTCCGCGCCTTCCCGCAACATCACCCTGGGCAGAAGCAGCCAATCGCCGAGATCCCTGCCGGCAAGCCCCTCCAGCAGATCGGAACCGGTCAGCAATCCCGTCACCACCTGCTCCTGCCCCCAATAGGGACTCGGCAGGCCGATCAGCAATAACTCCACTCCCTCGACCCGATTGAGCCGATCCACCACCGGCTGGAGGGCTGCCGCCACCAGATGACCGACCACCCAACTGCAGCGGCGCGGCTGGGGAATCCTGACGGGCAAGGCCTGGGTGGCCCGCTCCAGGTCTTCGAGAAACGCCCGGATACTGCCGACGCCATTTTCCTGCTGGGGCAGATCCTCGTAACTGCCCCTCGGTGGCAGGGGCAGACCGGCCAGCAGATACCACTCGTCGGAGAGCCAGGCAAAACGACTGCCCAGATCCCGCTGAAACCGAGCCTGCAGTGGTTCCACCTGGGCAATGACAGTCCGGGCTGCCGCCGGATCGACCGGCCGCAGGGCATCGCCGGCAGGCCGAAAGCGGGTGAGTCCCACCGGCACCACTGCCGTGGACAGCACGGCCGGCCAATCGCCATGGCCGAAAGCGGCCAGATCGGTGAGGGTGCGCTCCAGGGCGGGGCCGTCGTTGACACCAGGACACACAACCACCTGGGCATGAATCTGAAGGCGCCGCTTGGCAAACCACTGAAGCTGCTCCAGGATCAGAGCGGCACGTGGATTGACCAATAAACGGCTACGCAGCTCCGGGTCGGTGGCATGGACCGAGACGAACAGCGGCGAGAGGCGCTGGTCCTCGATCCGCTGCCAGTCGGAAGTGGTGAGATTGGTGAGTGTGAGATAGGAGCCGTACAGAAAACTGAGGCGGTAGTCATCGTCCTTGAGGTAGAGGCTGCGGCGGCGTCCCGGCGGCTGCTGATCGATGAAGCAGAAGGGGCAGTGGTTGTTGCATTGCCGCAGGCCATCGAAAAGCGCCTCGGTGAAGCCCAGCCCCAGGGACTCATCCCAGTCCTTCTCCAGCTCAACCCGATGGAGGCTGCCGTCGGGATCGAGCACCTCAAGCACCAGCTCCTCCTCGCCCTGCAGAACCTGAAAATCGATCAGGTCGCGCGGGCGGACACCATTGAGACTCAGCAGGCGATCGCCGGGCTGGAACCCCAGGTCCTCGGCAATCGAACCAGGGGCCACCGTATCCACCACCGCCGGCTGGGGCTGCCGCGACTGACTCTGACCCTCGGCCTGGTCCAGGGCGAGGGCGGCGGAGGGCTCATTCCACACAGCAGGGTGGGTTCACAGAGGGCGGGCACCACTTTGTCGCCCGCATTGACCGGATGGGTCAGGGCGTCGCCGTGTCCAGCTGGCGGAAGAACAGCAGCAACACCAGACCGAACAGCAGGCGATAGGCCACGAACACCCAGGTGCTGTGCCGCTGCAGGAAGCGCAGCAACCAGGCGATCGCCAGCCAGGACACAATCCCGGCCGTCAGCACCCCCACCAAGGTGGGAATCAGGCCGCCGTTGGCAGGCAGGGCGATGGCGTCCTTGAGTTCAACCAGACCGGCCAGGGTGATCGCCGGGATACCCAGCAGAAACGAGAACCGGGCGGCGTCCGCGCGTTGCCAGCCATCGAACAATGAGGCGGTGAGGGTGCTGCCTGAGCGGGAAACCCCAGGCACCAAAGCCAGGGCCTGGGCCAGACCGACCAGCAGACCATCGCGGGGGGTGACCTGGTGGAGCTGCCGGCGGCGCGAGCCGATCAACTCCGCCGCGGCCAGAACCAGGGCCATCACGATCGAAACGATGGCGATCGACGTGAGGCTGCGCAGGCCGGAGTGTTCATAATCCGGCACGAAGTGCTTCATCGCCAGTCCGGCCAGCACGATCGGCACTGTGCCCAGAGCGATCGCCACCCCGAGCCGGGCCGACGGATCGCGCCACTGGCCATGGCGAAAGGCCCGGGAAATGCCGGACACCACCTCCAGCAGATCGGAGCGGAAATAGGCGAGAACCGCGACGATGCTGCCCAGTTGGATCACGGCGGTGAACGCCACCCCCGGATCTCCCCAGCCCAACAACACAGGCACCACCTTGAGATGGGCGGTGCTGCTGATGGGCAGGAATTCCGTCAGCCCCTGCACGATCCCCAGCACGACCGCATGCCAGCAGGCTTCCGCCAGGGACAAAACGCCGGCGGTGGCGATGATCGGCATGCCTCAGGGCCCGAATGGCTCAAACCCTATGGCGGCGGCAGCCACGGGGAGAGGGGTCAGGCCCCTTAAGGTTGGTCAACTTTCTTCACACCGGGTGATCGGGGTTTCTTCCAGCCTGTCCGCCGGCGCCGCGATCCGGTCCTCCAGCGCCACGCCGCTGACCACCACCCTGGTGGCCAATCAGGCCAGACCCCGAGCTCATGCCACCAGCAGGGCCGAAAGCGGAGCCTGGCTACTACCTCTGGCGGCAGCCTTTCTGGTCACGGTGCCCGTGTTTCTTCAGGCCCCGTGGGTGCGCGTCGCTCCCGCCAGTGCCGTGCTGGTCACGGCGCCGCTCCTGGCCCTGGGCATCCTGCTCGAACGTCAGCGTCTGCCCTCCTGGTCTGCCTTCGGGGTTCTGCTGGTGGGCTTCAGCGGCAGTTGGCTGGCGGGCTGCCTCTTCTGGGGTTGGTGCCGGCTGCACCCGATCTGGCATCTGCCGATTGAGGCCTTCGCCCTGCCCCTGGCCGTGGCCGGCCTGGGCAGCCGCTGGCGCCTGGCCGGGGCCTTCTATCTGGCCTCCCTGCTCGGCACCGCCGCCACCGATGGGGTGATGGCTCTCACCGGCGTCATGCCGCTCTGGCCCTTGGTGGTGGGGGCTCCCCTGCAGGAGGCCGGGCCACTGCTGCAGCAAGCAGCCCTGTTGGTGGTCCAGCCCCTGCCCCTGCTGGCGATCGGCCTGGCCGCCGGACTGCTGATTGCGATCTGCCGCCAACTCTGGCGACGAGGGGGCATCTGGCGTGTGAGTGCGGCAGCCCTGGCCACCACGCTGGCGGTGGACGGCCTGTTTCTGACCGCCGCCCTGCTGGCCCCTGGCCTCAGTGGGCTGATCTGAAGCGTTGCTGCCGAGGCCCGCTGTTCTGAAGATCTGCAAAAGCCGGGCAACCGATCCGGACCCAGTGGACAGCCTTCTGTAACGTTTGGGTGTGGTCGTCGGGTCCTGAATCCGCGCACCCACCAGGAACCGCTCACCATCAAGGCGGCGTTTCCTCCTCCCCAAGTTCTCTCTCCGACGGAGTGATGTGATGAAGCGGCTGTTTGCCTGGATCATGAGTGGTGTGGTGATGGCCGGTCTGCTCGTGAGCCTGGTGCTGCCGGCTCCGGCCTTCGCCGACCAGCGTCGCAACAGCGCCGACGACAAAATTGCCGAGCGGGCCGGCAAGGTTGATCTCAACAACTGCTCGGTGCGTCGCTTTCAGCAGTACCCCGGGATGTATCCGACCCTGGCCGGCAAGATCGTCCTGGGGGGCCCCTACGAAAGCGTCGATGACGTGCTCAAGCTCGACCTGACCCAACGCCAGCAGGAGCTGTTCGAGAAGTACAAGGACAACTTCACCGTCACCGCCCCCTCGATCGCCCTGAACGAAGGCTTCGATCGCATCAACGACGGTCAGTACCGCTGACGGCCTCGATTCAGCGGCTGGCTGCCCGTGATTGACGATGGGCCAAATCCGCTGGATCCCTGGTTGCAACAGGACCGGAGCCCCACCCCTGTGAGTTTGACTTCAACCTGAGGCCAAACTCTTTTCAACGCGCTTAGAGAGGCGACTTAGCCAGCCCCAACAGGCCAGAGTCCCCAGCATCTCAACGGGCCCTGCCCCCACCAAAGCCGCCGGTATCACCGGCGGCTTTTTGCTGTGTTGCCGATCACCCCTCTCCCATAGGCTCATCAGCGCAGCGGACAGGAAATGGCATCAGCACCAGTCCTGGCAGCCCCGAATCCGGCAGCGACGGAGCCTCCTCTGCCAGGGAGCTGGGATGTGGTGGTGGTGGGCAGCGGTGCCGCCGGCCTGATGAGCTGCCTGGCGCTGCCGGCGGATCTCCGGGTGCTGCTGCTCAGCAAGAACAGCGAGCCGCCCTCCGCCAGCCGCTGGGCCCAGGGCGGCATCGCGGCGGTTACCGGCAGTGATGACAGCTTTCAGAGCCACATCGACGACACGTTGCGGGCTGGGGCCGGCCTCTGCGATCGCGAGGCGGTGGAGCTGCTGGTCCGCCAGGCCCCGGCCTGTGTGGAGGAGTTGCTGCGGCTGGGCATGGACTTCGACCGCCAGGGCCAGGCACTCAGCACCACCCTGGAGGCGGCCCACAGCCATCGCCGTGTCCTGCATGCCCAGGATCGCACCGGCGGAGCCCTGGTGGACGCCCTGGAGCGGGAAGTACTGCGGCGGCCGGGGCTTGTCCAGCGCAAGGGCATGCAGGCGCTGCAGCTGTGGCTGGAAGCGGGCCGCTGTGTCGGCCTGCAGGTGATCGACGGCACCAGGCTGCGCTGGCTGCGCGCTGGCGCCGTGGTGCTGGCCAGTGGCGGTGGCGGCCATCTCTTCGCCCACACCACGAACCCCAGCCAGGCCAGTGGCGATGGCGTGGCGATGGCCTGGAGCGCCGGGGCGGAGGTGCGGGATCTGGAGTTCGTGCAATTTCATCCCACCGCCCTGATGCTGCCGGGGGCCCCCCACTTCCTGATCTCAGAGGCGGTACGAGGTGAGGGAGCCCGGCTGCAGGACCGTTCCGGACGCAGCCCGGTGGCCGATCTCGCCGGCGGTGATCTGGCCCCGCGCGACCAGGTGAGTCGGGCCCTGGCCCGCTGCATGCAGGCCCAGGCGGTGGATCACCTCTGGCTCGACCTGCGGCCGGTGGGGCACGAACGCCTCGAACGCCAATTCCCGACGATCCTGGGGCGCTGCCGCAACCTGGGCCTTGAGCCCACAACCCAGCCGATCCCCGTGGCGCCAGCGGCCCACTACTGGATGGGCGGCATCGCCACCGATCTCCAGGCCGCCACCAGCCTGCCGGGGTTGTACGCCGTGGGTGAAGTGGCCTGCACCGGCGTCCATGGCGCCAATCGGCTGGCCAGCAACTCGCTGATGGAGTGCCTGGTGTTTGCCCGCCAACTCGCCTCGATCCAACTGCAACCCCCGCCGGCCGAGCGTCCTGAGGGGCAGGAGCGCGGCTGGAATGGCCCCTGCAGCGGTGAGCAGCTGGAACCGCATCAGGCCATCACCGAACTGCGCCAGCTGTGCTGGAGCGTGGCAGGGGTGGAGCGGCGGGCCAGCTGCCTCGCCCCCGCCCTGCGCGAGGTGAGCCTGAACCTGGCCCAACTGCGCCACAGCCCCCTGATCCGGGCCGCCCATGATCTCGAGCCCGGCGACCGCCTGGATTTATCCCCCGTTCAGCTCCAGGCCCTGCTGGGCCAGCAGAACCTGCACCAGCGGCTGGTGCTCGCCGGGTTGCTGATCGAAGCGGCCCTGTTCCGCACCGAGAGTCGCGGCGGCCACTTCCGCACCGATGCCCCAGCCAGCGCCTTGTTCTGGCAGCGACACACGCTGCAGCAGCGCGGCCAGAGGCCCCGAACCGTGCCTGTCTCAAGCCACTGATTCCCAGCCACTGATCTCAAGCCCCTGAAGTGAGTCGAGCGGTGGGTTCGGTAAGCCCATGCATGGACGAACCAGACAACCAGCGGGTGGATGGCGCCGGCCTGGCGCTGCTCAGCTGGCCAGACCGAAGTGACGTCGGCGATGTCACCAGTGAGCGGCCCACAGACCGTGCCTGGGGCCGAAATCCTGGGCCGCTTCAGGCCATCAGCCTCCCTTGAAGCCGCTCAGCTCGGCCAGCTTGGCCAGGGGCTTCACACCGGAATCAACCTTGCCATCGATTTCCCAGGAAGGAAAGCCATCGATCTTTTTGGAGGCACACAGGGCCGCCTGGCTGTTGTGGCCATCCGGAGCGCATTCAATAACGATGAGTTTCTCGCTGGCCTGCTTGCCGAACAGCTCTTTCTGTTCATGGCAGTGGGGGCACCAGTAAGCGCTGTACATCTTGGCGCCCACCTTGGTGAGGTGTTCAGCCAGAGCGATGCTGGCGGGGGTGCTGGGAGCGGTGACCGGAATCGGCATCCCCTTGCCGACCGATCCCGCCGGACGGCCGACGGCGGTGGACCAGCCCAGGCCCAGCACCGTGATCAACAGAGCCGTCAACACCCCCCGGAAGATCAACTGGCCCCGGTCGGCCCAGTCATTGCCGATCAGGCTGAGCACCAGCAGCGACACACTCAGCAGCGCCGACAGCACACAGAACGGGCAGAACGCCTGAATACGGAAGACCATCAGGCCCATCAGCAGCAGGCTGAACACCGCCATGCCGGTGCTGATCAGAAACAGCCCCCACCAACTGCGTTCGTTCAGGTTGCTGCGGCTCTCTCCCTTGAACACCAGCGGCACCAGAGCCAGCAGCAGCACCGCCAGATAGGCCAGACAGCCGAACAGGGACAGGGGCTGACCGAAGAGCGAGCCCCAGACGCTGTTGAGCACCTTGTCGCAATCGCCGCCACCGCCGGGGCAAAGCAGGGGACCAAGCAGGCCCCAGCGCTTGAGGGTGATCGAGCCCGTATCCAGAGCCCCGATCGTGGCGAGCACAGCCATCACGATCCGCACCCAGCGGCGGCCAGGCTCAGAGCGACGGCGGCTGTTGAGGCGATCGGCCAGACGGGTGGAGGTCATGGCATGGAGCAGCAGTGGCTGGATTCTCGCAGTCGCCGCGGAGCGCCGCCGCGAATTTCATAGGGTGGTGGATTGGCCCCGACTCCGCCCCATGGGATTGCCCACCATCGCCTTTGCCCATCTGGGCTGCGAGAAAAACCGGGTGGACACCGAGCACATGCTCGGCCTGTTGGCCGAAGCGGGCTATGGGGTGAGCGCCGATGAACGGGAGGCTGCGGTGGTGGTGGTTAACACCTGCAGCTTCATCCAGGACGCCCGTGAGGAATCGGTGCGCACCCTGGTGGAACTGGCGGAGCAGGGCAAGCAACTGATCATTGCCGGCTGCCTGGCCCAGCACTTTCAACAGGAGCTGCTGGAGTCGCTGCCGGAAGCCAGGGCGATCGTCGGCACCGGCGACTACCAGCACATCGTTGAGGTGCTGAAACGGGTGGAGGCGGGCGAGCGGGTGAACCGGGTGAGCGCCAACCCCACCTTTGTGGGCGATGAACACCTGCCCCGCTATCGCACCACCTCCGAGGCAGTGGCCTACCTGAAAGTGGCCGAAGGCTGCGACTACCGCTGCGCCTTCTGCATCATTCCGAAGCTGCGCGGCAACCAGCGCTCGCGCACGATCGAATCGATCGTGGCTGAAGCCCAGAACCTGGCGGCCCAGGGGGTGCAGGAACTGATCCTGATCAGCCAGATCACCACCAATTACGGCCTCGATCTCTACGGCAAACCCCGGCTCGATGACCTGCTGCGGGCCCTGGGCGAGGTGGAGATCCCCTGGATCCGGGTGCACTACGCCTACCCCACCGGACTCACCCCGGAGGTGCTCGCCGCCTACCGGGAGGTGCCGAACGTGCTGCCCTACCTGGACCTGCCACTGCAGCACAGCCATCCTGAGGTGCTGCGGGCGATGAATCGTCCCTGGCAGGAAGGCATCACCGGGCCGTTGTTGCACCGCATCCGCGAGCAGCTCCCCGATGCGGTGCTGCGCACCACCTTCATCGTGGGCTTCCCGGGCGAAACCGAAGCGCATTTCGAGCACCTGCTGGATTTCGTGGCGGAGCAACGCTTTGACCACGTGGGTGTCTTCACCTTCTCGCCGGAGGAAGGCACCGCCGCCGCCGACCTGGCCAACCCCGTACCCGCCGCCATTGCTCAGGAGCGCAAGGATCGGCTGATGGCCTTGCAGCAGCCGCTCGCCGGCGAACGCAACGCCGCCTGGATCGGCCGCATCGTCGACGTGCTGATCGAGCAGGAGAATCCCAGCAGCGGCGCGATGATCGGGCGCTGCGCCCGCTTCGCCCCCGAGGTCGACGGCGAGGTGCACGTGCAACCTGGACTCGGCGGGCTCTGCGCCGCGCCCGGCACGATGGTGCCGGTGCGCATCATCGGCGCCGACAGCTACGACCTCCAGGGCGAAGTGGTCGGCGCCGCCGCCATGGTGCAGGACGCCCAGCAGGCCCACCGGGCAGCCGGTTGAGTCCAGCTGCCCCTGCCGCGTGGCGGTACCGCCATCAGCGCACTATTTTTCTGTGGGCCTCCGGCCTGAGTACCGCCGGTTCGTTTGCGGGCATCACCGCCAAGGGCTGGATCCTGCTGCATGGCAGCAGCAATCCGATCCTGCTGGCCCTGCATTTCGGCGCCCTGGCCCTGCCGGCCCTGGTGTTCAGCGGCGCCGCCGGAGTGGCCACCGATCGGCTGGGCTGCGAGAAGGTGCTGATCCGGGCCCAGTGGGGGCTGGTGGCGGGGGCGTCCCTGGGCGCCGTGGCGATCCCGTTGCTCACGGGAGCGGCGCAGGTCTGCCTGCTGTTGCTCAGCACCCTGGTGGTGGGGGTCTCCAGCAGCTATGAGCTCACCGCCCGCAACAAGTACTGCGCCCTGTTGGTGGAGCAGCCGGAGCAACTGGCCCCCTACCTGACGAGCTTTTCGGTGGTGTTCAACGTGGGCAAGCTGGTGGGCCCACCGCTGGGCGGCTGGCTGCTGGCCCTGAGCAGCCCGACCCTGGCGCTGACGATCGATGCGACCAGCTATCTGTTGCCGATCGCCTCGGTGCTCTGGCTGCTGCAACCCAACCGGGCCGCCGAACAACGCAGTGCCGGCGGCGCCACCGCCTCCCTGGCGACGGCCTGGCGGGAGTGCGGGCCAACCCTGCGCCACGTGCTGCGATTCACCGCCTTGGCTTGCCTGGTGAGCTTCTTCCACCCCGGACTGGCGGCCCTGATCGCCTCCCAGCTGCTGGGGCCCTCCCCCCAGGCCCTCGGGCTGTTCACCAGCGTGCTGGCCGCCGGCAGCATCTGCGGTGGCGTGCTGCTGCAACGCAACAGTGAGGCCCTGAGCCAGCGGCCCGGCCTGTTGCTGGGCGGCTGCCTGGTGCTCACGGCCCTGGCCCAACTGGGCATGGCCGCTTCGCGGGGCCTGCCTATGAGCCTGGCCATGACCTTCCTGATCGGCGCCGGTACGGCCTGCCTGCTCAGTGGCACCAATCTGATCGGCCAGATCGGCGCACCGATGGTGCTGCGGGGCCGCATGGCAGGCCTGGGCCAGATTGCCTTTCTGGGCGGCGGTGGGCTGAGCGGGCTGCTGGCGGCACTGCTGACAATGCGGGTGGGCCTGGGCGCCACCTTCGCGCTGATGGGCAGCGCCGGCCTGGTGCTGGGGATCAGGGAGCTGAGCCGGCACGGCGGCCTGAGGCTCAGATCAGCTTGACGCCTTTGAGGATCACGGCCGAGAGGAACGCAGCGGTGAGGCCACCGCCCACCAGTGCCAGATAGATCGCCACACCCATGGCCACAACGGCGAAGAAGGAGCTGCCATTACAGCAGAAGGACGGGCGCCGCGAAGCCACAAGCGGCAAAGGAACGACCACGGATCCCGGGGCCACCAGGGGCCTGGACAACCGAAGCCAGTGGCAGCCGGAGCGTCGGAGACGCCAGAGACCCCTTAAGGTTGCGTGACATGTCACGCGACAGCGGCTCTCAGGTCCAAACCAGCATTCCCGAACCGCCAGGCAGGCGATGAGGGCTCCTCCCCTCCAGCACTCCCCACCAGCACTCCGCATGCGCACCCTTTTCATCTATCCGGAGTTTCCCAAAACCTTCTGGAGCTACGAGAAAATCCTCGAGCTGGTGAACCGCAAGGTGCTGCTGCCACCGCTCGGGATCGTGACTGTGGCGGCCCTGCTGCCCCAGGAGTGGGAGATGAAGCTCGTCGATCGCAATGTGCGCGAGGTGAGCGAGGCCGAGTGGGCCTGGGCGGAGCTGGTGGTGATCTCCGGGATGATTGTGCAGAAGGCCGATATGGCCACCCAGATCGGTAAGGCCAAACAACGGGGCCTGTCGGTGGCGGTGGGCGGCCCCTTTGCCAGCTCGACACCGGACGCACCCGAACTGCAACTTGCAGATTTCAAAATTCTCGACGAGGGTGAAATCACCCTGCCGATGTTCATCGAAGCGATCCAGAAAGGCGAAAGCTCTGGACGTTTCAGCTCCAATGGGGTCAAACCGGATGTCACCGGCACACCAATCCCCCGCTTCGACCTGCTTGAACTGGATGCTTACGACTCGATGTCGGTGCAGTTCTCCCGGGGGTGCCCCTTCCAGTGCGAGTTCTGCGACATCATCGTGCTGTATGGGCGCAAACCGCGCACCAAGAATCCCGAACAGCTGATTGCCGAACTGCAATATCTCTACGACCTCGGCTGGCGCCGCTCGATCTTCCTGGTGGACGACAACTTCATCGGTAACAAACGCAATGCAAAGTTGCTGCTGCCAGCCCTCAAACAATGGCAGATAAAGCGCAACTATCCCTTCAGCTTTGCCACAGAAGCCTCAGTGGATCTGGCTGCCGACGATGAGCTGATGGAGATGATGGCGGAATGTCGTTTTGACAGCGTCTTCCTGGGGATCGAAACTCCAGATGAGGCCAGCCTTTCCATAGCCGGCAAGCACCAGAATACCCGCAGCTCCTTGGAGGACTCGGTGGATCGGATCACCTCGTTCGGCATCCGGGTGATGGCAGGCTTCATCATTGGCTTCGACGGCGAAAAGACCGGAGCTGGCGATCGCATCGTCACCTTCGTGAGCAACACCGGCATTCCCGCCGCGATGATGGGCATGCTCCAGGCCCTGCCCAACACCGGCCTGTGGCATCGCCTTGAGAAGGAAGGCCGGTTGATCCAGGAGCAGGCGGATGCCAAGGGCGTGAACCAGACCAACCTGCTCAACTTCGTACCCAGTCGTCCGATCCGCGACATCGCCAACGAATACGTGGATGCCTTCTGCCGGCTCTACGAACCGAACGCCTACATCGACCGGGTGACTCACTACTACACCAAGATGGGGCAGCCCCGCTGGCAGAAGTATGTGAAAGCCGCGGCCTTAGGCAAGGCCACCCTGCCCACCTGGACCGATGTGCGGGCCTTGTTGATCGTGATCTGGCGTCAAGGGGTGCTGCGCGACACCCGCTGGCGTTTCTGGCGCTCCCTGCTGAAAATTGCCCGACTCAACCCCAACAACTTCGAGCAGTTCGTCGTGACCCTGGCGCACAACGAGCACTTCCAGGAATACCGCGGCATCGTGACCCGCGAAATCCAGGTGCAGCTGGCCTCGTTGCCGCCCGAGCCGCCGCCGGCGCCGGTGGAACAGAGCCGCGAACTGCAGCCGGCTTGAGGCATTCTCATACGCGGTCCAGCGGCGGTTGAAGCCGTCTTCAATCCTGCACGTATTCGATCCCCTCGATCAAGCACAGTTCCGCCTTCTGCAATTCCCGGCCAAGGTAGAGAGCGTGGTCAAGCCGGCTGAGCGCCTGGCAGTCGCCCCCCTCCGTGAGCGCGATGCCGAGCTGCTTGGCGCTGGTCCCCCGATAGATCGCCAGCGGCGGCCGCGGACCGGCACCACGGCAACTCAGCACCTCACCGGTGTCTGGATCGGTGGCCAGGCCCCGCTCATCGACACCGTTGCCGTAGTGCTCGGCCACTAACTCACCGGCCTGCCGATCGAGCTTGATCAGGAAATAACCGGCGGGGTCCAGGGCGATGAAGCGCTGGGATAACTCCTCATCCAGGCGCTGGCGCGGATGCATCGGATCGGGAAGGGGCATGGGGTGGATCGTAAGCCGCATGGAACGGCAGTTCGGCGTTGTCCGCAGCAATCTCCGCCAGCAGCTGCTGGTTCGCTCCAGGCAGCCAGTTGCGCAGAATGGCATCGAATTGGGGCTGGCTCCAGCGATGCAGGCTGGCCCGCGGTTCGGCGATGAAGCCGCGGCGGCGCTTGTGGCGGCCGCCGGCACCAGGGTCGAATAGGCGAATCCCCGCGGCGATGGCCCATTCAATCGGGGCGTAGTAACACACCTCAAAATGCAGGTTGTCGAGCTCCAGGTCGCTGCCCCAGTAGCGGCCCCAGAGAGCATCGCCACCGCGCACACACAGGGACATGGCCACTGGCTCGTGGGGATCACCCCGGTGGGCGCTGAACAGCACCAGATGCTGCCGCAGCTCGATGGCGGCAGCCTCAAAGAAGGCCTCGCTCAGGTATTTGCTGCCCCAGGCCCCCCAGCGGCTGCAGTGCTGCTCATAGAAATCGTGCATCCGCCGCAACAGGGCAGCCGGAATCGCCTCACCGGCCAGGGGCGTCACCGTCAGGCCCGCCTCCTGCACCGAGCGGCGCTCGCGGCGGATGTTGCGGCGTTGATTGGCATTGAAGCTGGCCAGATAGGCCTCAAAATCGGCATGGCCGGGATTGGTCCACTGGCTCTGCTGATTCAGCCACAGGGCACAGCCCGCCGCCTCCGCCAACGGCTGCCAGGCGGGGTCTACATAGAGAAAATTGCAGCTGAGAATGCTGTTGCGGCGGCAGAAGTCGTCGATCAGCTCCAGCATCAATGCGGTGAGCTCGGCGGCATCCTCCTCGGCGGCAAACCAGAAGCGATAGCCCTGCACCGGACTGAGCGGACTCATCCCCACCAACTTGGGGTAGTAGCGCAGGCCCAGCTGGCCGGCCACCTGGGCAAACGCCTGATCAAAGACGAACTCGCCGTAGCTATGGCCTTTGAGATAGAGCGGCGCCACCGCCACCAGCTGCTCGCCGCGCCACAGCCCCAGATGGCAGGGCTGCCAGCCCTGGCGCGGCACGATGCTGCCGCTGGTTTCCAGCAGCTGCAGCCAATGCCAGTCATAGAACGGCAGATTGGCGCCTGCCTGGCTGCCCTCGGGCCCCGCCAGCAGCGCCTGCCACTGGTCTTCGGGTAGCTCGGCCATGGCCTGATGCCAGCGCGCCTGGAGCTCGGCCATGGGCAGGAAGGCCGCGAAGGGTCACACAAGGCGCAAAACTAACGAAGCCATCTCTGCGACCGAGCCCCCAGCCCATGGGCCAACCGCCACCAATCGCGGCGCCACCGTTCGCAGCGCCACCAATCGCAGCGTTGCTGCTCACCGTCCTGGGGGCAGGGGCGTTGGCCCAACCGCTGCCGGTGCGCGCCGGCGTGCTGGGACCGGTGCTGATGCTGCTGCGACCCCAGCTGGAACAGCGGCTGGCCGCCGCCTGCGTGACCGCCGCCGCTGGCGACGACCAGAACCTGGCCAGCCATCTGCAGGATCCCTGCCGCAAGCTGGCGGTGCCCACCAGCAAGTGCCTGATCGAGGAAACCGACAACAGCGGCCGTGGCCTCGGCGTGCTCAGCGAAATGCTGGGGGGCCGCTTCGGTGATGACAGCGAGGTGGTGGTGAAACGCTGCCTGGCCCGGCTGCTGGGCCTGCCGGCCGACAGCCTGCGGGAGGTGCCCTTGCAGGATCTGGCCCGACGCTTCGGCAATCGCAACCTGCTGCAGGGGAACAAGCCCTAAGGCCGGCGGTAGCGCACCAGCAGTTCCTCCCCCAGCAGCGGCCGTTGCTCCACCAGGCGCCAGCCACTCTGGCTGGCCAGATCGAGCCGGGCGGCCGCCCCGAGCCAGCTGTGGGGGCCGCCCAGCAGCCGGGGGCAGAGGGTGAGCTGCAGCTCATCCAGCAGATTTTCAGCCAGCAGGCTGCTCGCCAGGCTGGCGCCACCGAGCACCACCAGCCGCCCCAAGCCGGCCGCCTTCAGCTGCGCCAGGGCGCTGTTCCAGTCAGGGCCAGCCCACTGGCGAGCAAAGCCCGGAGACGGCGGACCCCCCTCCGACGGGGGCGACGGCAGACTCCGTTGCCGAGACGGCTCCGGCTGCAGGGCCCCATCCAGAGACGTGGCCGCGGCAACGAACGCGGGAACATCGAGCAGCAACAGGCCCCGCTGCAGCGGCTGCTGGAAAAAGGGCAGCGTCGCTGGCAGCAGGCCGCTGCGGCTCACCACGATCGCCAGCGGCTGGGGGGCAAGGCCAGCGGCGCTCCGCTGAGCCAGCAGCTCGGGCCGATGGATCAGGCAGCTGCTGCCGTGCAGCCGCAGGGTCTGGGCCCCGAGCAGCACCGCATCGGCCCAGGCCAGGGCTTCTTCGAGCACCTGGCGATCGCCGGCGCCACCGAGCTGGGCCGCACCGCCCTCAGCCGGTGCCAGCCGACCATCGAGGCTGATGGCCAGCACCAGCCGCAGCTCCGGGCGACTCAAGCGCTGGCGAGGGCCTCCAGGGCCGGCGGCACCATCTCCAGCTGGGCCGTTTCGGCGAACACCTCGGCGGCGTTGTTGGGGCTCTCCTGCAGGCGCACCTTGTGCAGCCTGGCGCCGGTGGCAGCGATCGGCGCCGCCAGCAGATCGGCGATGTGCAGGGCGATGTTCTCGGCGGTGGGCACGCAGGCGGCGAAATGGTCCACGTCCTTGTTGAGGAAGGTGTGATCAAAGGGCTCCACCACCAGCTCCTCCACCAGCTGCTGCAGCACCGCCAGATCGCAGACCATGCCGGTGCGGGCGTCGATCGGGCCGCGCACGGTGACATCCAGCAGATAGTTGTGGCCATGGCCGTGGGGCCGGGCGCACTTGCCGTAGATCGCCTCGTTTTCCACCTGGCTGAGTTCGGGCCTGGCCAGCCGGTGGGCAGCGGCGAAATGGCTGCGGATCGTGAGGAAGGCGTCCATGGGATTGAGGTGGGGACCGCTGAGCACATCGGCCCAGAGCTTGGGGTGTTCGTAAAGGCGAATGCCCATCACGGGCAAGTGGGGCGTGAGCCGATCCCGGATCGCCAGGGCCAGCGCCTCGGTGGTGGGCAGCCGGCCCTCGGGGCGGCTGAGGTCGAACTCGGGCCAGATCCCATTGAGAAAGCGGAAATCGAGGGGCTCGGTGATCTCGCGGCGGATGGCGTGCTTCACCTCCGAAAGGTTGAGCACCATGCCATCGGCATCGAGGGCACCCCCCATGGCGACGATCAGCTCGTAGTTGTGCCCATGACCGGGCGCGATGCTGCAGGGACCGAAGCGGGCCTGGTTCTCGCCATCACTGAGCTCAGGCAGGCGGTAGAGATGGCTGGCGCTGAACACGGCCTTACGGGTGATCAGGCAGCGGCGCCCCCGACCATGGGGAGCCGCTGCCGACGCGGCTGGGCCCGGTGGCGCCGAGCACGGGGTGGCAGGGGCCAGGGAGTCGCCAGGTGGGGCTTCGGGTGGCGGGGCGGCTGGAGCCTGGGGCGGCGCCTTCAAGCCTGCGGGGGTCATGGCCCAGGTCCAGGGCGCTCCATCCTAGAAACGGAGCCTGAAATGCCGTCGATCGCTGCCATGGCTGCGGCCTCCCCCTCTGCAGGCGAACTGGCCCGGCGGCTGCAGGGTCTCAACCTCTATCTGGTCGGCATGATGGGGGCCGGCAAGAGCGCGGTGGGTCGCCCCCTGGCCGAAGCCCTGGGCTATCGCTTCATCGACGCCGACAGCGTCATCGAACAGACCGCCGGCCGCTCCATCGCCGAGATCTTCGCCAGCGACGGCGAAACCGGCTTCCGCGACCTGGAAACCGCCGTGCTCGATTCGATCGCCCACTGGCATTCCCTGGTGGTGGCCACCGGCGGCGGCGTGGTCAGTCGGCCGCGCAATTGGGGCCATCTGCAGCAGGGGGTGGTGATCTGGCTGGATGCACCGCAGGAGCTGCTGCTGGCACGCCTGATCGCCGATCCCACCGTCCGCCCGCTGCTGGCCCAGGCTGAGCCGGCGGAGCGGCTGGCCGCCCTGCTGGCGGAGCGCCGCCCCCTCTACGGGCAGGCCGACCTGACGGTGGCGCAACAGGCTGGCGAATCGCCCAGCCAGATCGCCCAGCGACTGCTGGAGGGCCTGCCTCGAATCCTGCGGCAGCGCCAGCAGGCCCCTGGTGCTCCTGCCCAGCTGCGGGACAGCGACGGCCAGCCCACGGCAAGCCTCAACTAGGTTGCCAAAATCAGCTCTTGATTACGCAGAAGACTCCCTGGCGTGCTGATCCCATACAGGGAAGGTCCGTGTCGCAGCTGAGTCGGCCCAGCCCAGCCAACCGGGCCGGAGCACGCGGTAAAGGCTGGTCTGACGGAGATCACCGGCTGAGCAGCGGCCCCCTTGGCCTCACGCCCCGGGTGGCTCCAGTCGCACCGCGAACCACTGCACCGTGCGCCCCGGCTCCAGTTCCAGCTCACAGGCGGTGTCGAGCAGGCGCTCCGCCTGGGCCGCCGGTCCAGCCAGGCCCGCCAGATCGGCGGGGGGGTGATCGAGGCGGCCCAGCTGCTCCATCAGCCACAGGCGCGTCTCCGCCGCCGTGAGGATGCGTTCTGCGGCCGCGGCCGGTTCCAGCACCACGTAATGATCGAGCTCCCGCAGCAGGGGATCGGACATGACTCATTGCCGGCAGAACGCCATCCTGGCGCTCCTGATCAGCGTCCTGGTGCTGCTGCTGCCCGCAGCCGGCCCCAGCGGATCGCGGGCCGAGGCGCTGACGACAAGCGGCACCCTTGGCCAGCGACTGGGACAGTGGCCCGAATGGCACCTACCGGCCCCCCTGCCCCGGGCCAGCCAGCGTGATCTGGCCTGGCCCGGCTGGTTCGCCGGTGAGTGGCAGGTGCGCAGCAAGGTGCTGCCGGACGGCCGGATCGGCGCCGAGCCAGCAGCAGCCGGCGACCTGGTCTGGCGCGTGCGCTTCCGCCCTGATGGTCGGGGCGGCGCCGTGGCGGATCGGGCCTTCAATGCCCGATCCGTCGGCCAGGCGCTGCTGGGAGACCAGTTGCTGGCGGTGCAGGACGATCCGGCCCATCCCAATCGCCAGTTGAGCCGCCTCAGCGGCGAGCGCCTGCTGGAATCCACCGTGCTCGCCCGCGCCGCCGAGACACCAACTCCCACCTGCTTTCTGAACGACGAACTGAGCCTGCAGGTGTTGCACCGCTCCGGCCAGGAGCCCCGCGTCAGCCAGGTGGAAACCCTGGGCCGCTGGCAGCGGCGCGCCGATGGCGGCATCGACGGCGAGCAATGGCAGGCCAGCTACCCGTCACCAGCGGCGGGGCTGCTGGCGATCCCCGTGGCCACGGATCATCTGCAGCTCAAGCTTGACCCACTTCCGCCAGGATCCGATCCCGCCAGGTGAACAGTCCCGCCAGCAGGGGATTATCGGCGATCCCTTCAACCCCGAGACCGGCAAGCGGGGCGCCGGCGCTGGCGGGGAACTTCAGCAGGCTGAGCTGGGCCGCCACGGCCAGATCCGCCAGGCTGAGGACCTCGCCTTCGAGATAGGGGCGATCGGCTGTGAGCAGGGCCAGCTGCTCGAGGTTGCGGCGCAGTTGGCGGGCTTCGCAGGGACCGATCACCTCGCTCACCGCCTCGCTCAGCGGTGCCATCACCCCGCCGGGGAGAGCACCCACCAGGCGCCGCAGCGGTGATGGCGTGGTGTCGGGCAGCAGGGCCGTGCGCAGCACCGGATTGACGGCCGCCGCCTGCAGCAGGGCTAACCGGGCACCACTGGCCAGGGCCGTATCGGCCCAGTCCTCGAGCAGCAGCACCCGGGCCCGGGCCTGGGGATCACTCGGCAGCAGCGCCGGAATCGGATGGCGGGCCTCCAGATGCAGGGCAATCGCCGTGGAATCGGCAATCACCTCGCCGCCATCCACCAGCACCGGCACCTGGCGCTGGCCGGAGAGGCGAAACACCTCCAGTTGTCCTAACCCTGGAGTGACCTCCACGAGGGTGACCTGGAGGCCTTTGAGGGCCAGGATCAACCTCACCTTTTCGCAGAAGGCCGAATGCCTGAACTGATGCAGCTCCATCGTCAACGGGGGACTCTGCGGTGCGGGCCTTTGGGCGGCAGAGTAGCGGGCATCTGTACCGAGAGGTTGCCGCCGCGATGAAGGACTTTTTCCTGAACGTGACGCGCTACCCGCGCTATCTGGTGGCCTTTGGCCTCGGGGTGTTCAACTCGGTGCTGGAACCGCTGGTGAGCCGGCTGAGCAATCCGGTGACGGCCGTGGCCCTGGTGGGTGCCCTGGTGAGTGGCGTGTTGAGCATGGGGCTGGTGCTGCATGCGATGGTGAATCCAGCACCGCTGGCATAGGCATGGCACAGGGCCGACGGGTGGAGCGCATGGCGGCCTTGATCCGCCGCGAGGTCAGCGAACTGCTGATCAACGGCATCAAGGATGAACGGGTCCACAACGGCATGGTGAGCATCACCCATGCCGATGTGGCCGGTGATCTGCAGCACTGCCGCATCTTCGTGAGCGTGCTGGGCAGCGAGGAAGATCGCCAGCTGGTGCTGGCTGGCCTCAAGGCGGCCGCGCCCTACGTGAAGGGGGAACTGGGGCGCCGCCTGAAGATGCGCCGCACCCCCGAGGTGGTGTTCCTGCTGGACAAGGGCCTGGAGCGAGGCACGACGGTGCTGGGCCTGCTCGGCCGGCTCGAAACGGAACGGATCAGCCGCGGGGAGGTGCCGGAAGGCACCGGTACGGAGGGGAGCGATACGGAGGGGACCGATACGGAAGGGGAGGGCGATGACGAGGACGCTGACAAGGGCCTGGCTCCGGGCGCTGCCAGCGCCCCCCCCACCAGCGCAGTCACCGCCATTGGGGCGGAAGCCGAAAGCCTGAACGCAGGCCTGGAGGGCCGGCACGAGGCTGAGACCCCTGGAGCTGGCTCTGGCGCTGCCGCAGGCGATCAAACCAATGGCGACTGAACCCATGGACCTGCGCCAACGGGTGGCCCCGCTGCTGGTGGTGCGCGCCAGCGGCTACCTCAGCGATGGCCAGCGCCGCTATCCGCGCTGGGAGCTGGCCAATGCCGAGCTGCAGCGCCTGTTGGCCGCAGGCGTGGGTGGGGTGATCCTGCTGGGGGCCAGTGCGGCCGAGCTGGGCCAGCGCACCCGCCAGCTGGCCAGCTGGAGTGCCCAGCCCCTGCTGCTCTGCGCCGACGTGGAGGAGGGGGTGGGCCAGCGTTTCGAAGGCGCCAGCTGGCTGGTGCCGCCCCTCGCCCTGGCCCGCATCCATGCCGTCGATCCCGCCGCCGCCCTGGCCCTGGCCGAGCGCTACGGCCGCTGCAGCGGCCGTGAGGCCCTGGCTCTGGGCCTGAACTGGGTGCTGGGCCCCGTCTGCGACGTCAACAACAACCCCGACAACCCGGTGATCAACGTGCGGGCCTGGGGGGAGGATCCAGCCACGGCCGGTACCCTGGCCGCGGCCTTTCTCGCCGGAGCCCAGGCAGAGGGGGTGATCTGCTGCGCCAAACACTTCCCCGGCCATGGCGACACCAGCAGCGACTCCCATCTGGAGCTGCCCTTGCTGAACCACAGCCGCGAGCGGCTGGAACGCATTGAACTGCCCCCCTTCCGCCAGGCGATCGCCGCCGGTGTGGCCGCGGTGATGACGGCCCACCTGCTGCTGCCCAGCCTCGATCCCGAGCGGCCCGCCACCCTCTCGAACGCCGTGCTCACCAAGCTGCTGCGGCAGGAGCTGGGGTTCGACGGCCTGGTGGTCACCGATGCCCTGGTGATGGAGGCGATCAGCGGCCGCTACGGCGCCGGTGAAGCGGCGGTGCTGGCCCTGGAGGCCGGCGCCGATCTGGTGCTGATGCCCGCCGACGCCGATGCCGCCCTCGACGCGATCGTGGCGGCAGTCGCCGCAGGCCGCCTTAGTGACGAACGGATCGGGGCCAGCCTGGAGCGGCGGCGCCTCGCCCTGGATCGCTGCGGCCGTGCCGATCCCAGGCCCGCTTCCATAGCCGTGCGGGGATCACAACCCGATCGGACGCCAGCACCGCCCATGGCGCCCGTTGCCCAGGATCCGGCCGGAGCCAGCGATCGATCTGGGTTCGAGTCGCCTGAGATCGACGGGATGGAGAGCGCAACGGCCCTTTGCGGCCCCTCCGCGGGCGCTCCCCTGGGGGGCCTCAGCAACGGCCCCTCGCTGGACGATCAGGCCCTCGCCCTGGAGCTGGTGCGACGCAGCCTGGAGAGGCAGGGACCGCGCCTGAGCCCTGCGTCGCCGGCCGGTGGCGGCCTCAACCTGATCCGGGTGGACACGTTGCTGGGTTGCCCCTTCCTGTCGGCCACGGCGCCGGCCCTGGTGCTGCCGGCCGAGGCCGGCCTGAACCCCTGCCTGCTCGCTGGCCAGAGTCCTTCCCCCTGGAGCGAAGATCCCCAGGCGCCCCTGGCCCTGGAACGCCTGCCCCCCGGACCGGTGCTGCTGCAGCTGTTCGTGCGCGGCAACCCCTTCCGCGGCAGCGCCGGCGGCGGCCGGGAGCCCTGGGCCGCCGTGCTCAACCAGCTGCAGGCGGCCGGCCGCCTGGCGGGGCTGGCCGTCTACGGCAGCCCCTACCTCTGGCAGCAGCTGCAACCCCTGCTGGAGCCCTCGATCCCCG
This sequence comes from Cyanobacteriota bacterium, assembly GCA_026389335.1. GTDB lineage: Bacteria > Cyanobacteriota > Cyanobacteriia > PCC-6307 > Cyanobiaceae > Cyanobium. The sequence goes on from JAPLIB010000003.1 coordinate 25,413, forward strand.
CCGCCTACAGCCCCGGCCAGATGCCCCTGGCTCAGAGCGAATTGCTGCGCAGCCTGGGGCTGGGGGCCACGGGCCTGAACGCCGAGGGTTTCACCAATTGAGAAGCCGGCTCAGCCTCTCGATGATCGTGCGCGATGAGGCGGCCCAGCTGCAGGAGTGCCTGGCCTCGGTGGCGGGTTTCGTCGATGAGATCGTGATCCTCGACACGGGCTCCCGTGACGCCACGGTGTCGATCGCCGAAGGCTGCGGCGCCCAGGTGCACCACATGGGCTGGCCAGGGGACTTTGCTCCGGCCCGCAATCGGGCCCTGGAGCTGGTGCAGGGCGACTGGGTGCTGGTGCTGGATGCGGATGAACGCCTGCGGCCCGAGGTGCGGGAGCCGCTGAGGGCCCTGATCGAGCAGCCCGACCTGCTGGTGATCAACCTGCTGCGGGCCGAAGAAGGGGCCGTGCAATCGCCGTATTCGAGCGTCAGCCGCCTGTTCCGCCGCCATCCCGCCATCCGCTGGAGCCGCCCTTATCACGCCATGGTCGACGACAGCGTGCTGGCCCTGCTGGAGCGCGAATCCGGCTGGCGCGTCTTGCAGTGGGGCGAACCGGCCCTGAGCCATGGCGGCTACCGGCCCGAACTGCTGGCCAGCTCCGGCAAATCCGGGAGGCTGCGGCAGGCCATGGAAGCGGAGCTGCGGGCCCATCCGGGCGATCCCTACGCCAGCGCCAAACTCGGCGGCCTGGAACTGGCCGAGGGCCACCGCGACCGGGCGATCGCCCTGCTGGAGCCTGGGCTCGCCGCCTGCCCCCCCCAGGCCACGGCGGAGCGCTACGAGTTGCTGCTGCATCTGGCCATGGCCCACGGCGAGGCCGATCCCGAGCGGGCCCACAGGCTCTATCGCCAGGCCCTGACCCTGCCCCTCGATCCGCGCCTGACCCTGGCGGCCCGGCTCAATCTGGCGGCCATGGAGCTGCGGCTGGGGCATCTGGAGGAGGCCGCCCGCCACTGCCGGCAGGCCACGGCAGCGGCGCCGGAAGTGGCGCTCAGCTGGTACAACACGGGCCTGATCCACCGCCAGCGTGGCGATCTGCCGGCGGCGATCAGCGCCTATCGCCAGGCACTCGAACTGGCGCCGCACCATGCCGAAGCCCACCAGAACCTGGCCGTGGCCCTGTTGCTCAGCGGCGAGATCGACGCTGCCCGCCAGGGCTTTCGTCAGGCCATCAGCCTGCTGGAGGCTCAGCATCGCCCCGAGGCCGCCGCCCAGCTGCGCCAGAAAGCTGGCGCCATGGTCCACCTGGAAAGCCGATGACCCACCCCAGCGCCGCCTCTGCCTCCAGCCCGCTGGCGGGCCGCACAATCGCCGTCACCCGGGCGGAGCAGCAGGCCGGTGAAGCCCGAAGGCTGTTCGAGGCCGCCGGCGCCCGGGTGCTGGATCTGCCGGCCCTGGTGATCGGTCCCCCGGACACCTGGGGGCCCCTGGATGACGCCCTGGCCGAATTGGAGCACTTCCACTGGCTGATTGTCTCCAGTGCCAATGGCGTCGAGGCGGTGCAGCAGCGCCTGAACCGACTCGGCACCAGCCTGGCGGGCCGGCCGAGCGGGGTGAAGCTCGCCGCCGTGGGCCGCAAGACGGCCGGCGCCCTGGAGGCGATCGGGGCCGCCGCCAATTTCGTGCCCCCCAGCTTCGTCGCCGACAGCCTGATCGAGCACTTTCCGGTGTCGGGTTGGGGCCTGCGATTGCTGCTGCCCAGGGTGCAGAGCGGCGGCCGCACCTTGCTGGCAGAAGCCTTCGCTGAAGCCGGCGCCCGGGTGGTGGAAGTGGCGGCCTACGAAACCCGCTGCCCCGAAGGCCTGCCCACGGGCACCCTGCAGGCGATCGAGCGGGACCAGCTGGACGCGATCACCTTCAGCAGCGCCAAGACGGTGAGCCATACCGCCCAGTTGCTGGAGCGCAGCTTCGGAGCCGACTGGTTGCAGCGGCTGAAGCACACGCGGGTGATCTCGATCGGACCGCAGACGAGCCTGCGCTGCCAGGCCCTGCTCGGCCGGGTGGAGGCCGAAGCCGACCCCCACGACCTCGATGGTCTGGTGGCAGCCTGCAGCCGCAGCTTCGGCAGCGACAGCTGAGGAGCCCCGGATCAACAGCCCAGATCTAACCACAACGCCACCAGGCGCAGCGATGGTTTTCCAGGCTCACTGCGACCGTTGGCGGGATGGTTCAGGGAGTCGCGGAGCTTGTTCAGTGCAACCCGATCAGAGCAGAACATGGGAGCGAGTTTGGCCCCACGGCGTCATCTGGAGACTCAAGGGACGCACGCCCGGCTGCGGACCTCAGAGCCGGACTGCTGGCCTCAGCGCCCGAGTTTGGCTCGGGTTTGGATGGGCCTCAGAGCTTGAGTTTGACCCGCTGGCGCCCCTTCTGCAACACCAGGCGGGGGCCATCCTCCTGGCCGCGCCCCCCCAGATGGATGGCGATGACAGCCCAACCGGCCGGCAGCAGCTCCGTGGTGCGGCCGCCCAGATCCCCGGCCCGCAGGCTGCCGCTCAGGCCGCCGGTGCTGACGACAGCCTCGGTGTGGCCAGCAGCCTGAATCACGCCGGTGAACTGGAGGCCCTGAGGGGCTTGCAGCCCCGCCGGAACGAGGGGGCCAACCGGCGCCCCGGGCCCCGCCTTGGCCCCTGCCTGCGCCTTGATGGCCGCCTGAGCCGCCGCCAACTGGGCACCCGCGTCGCCACCGGCCCTGGCCACGGTGGCGATCGCCAGAGCCGGCTTGCTTCCCGGAGCCACGCCCTGGGGCAGGGGGATGGCAGGCGTCATGATCGGCGCGAAAGGATTGCGCCGGCCGAGTTTCGCCGCTGTCACCACCTGCCGGGGCGTGGGCAAGGGCTCCAGACGGGCGTCGACATCGGGCAGCGCCGTCTCCGGGGTCTGGCGAATCGAGGGCAGTGGCGCTGGCGCTGGCGGCGCCACGAATTGGACCAGATCGCAGCCCGCCGGCAGCAGCAGCAGTGGCGACAGCAATAACCCCTGCAGAGAACGCTTAACGCCCCTCCACCAGATCTCGGAATCGATCAAGGTTGGCCTGGAGCTCCCGGGTCACAATGTTACCCATAATGCTGGGTTCCATCAGCGGGGCAAGCACTCCCGGCAATTCATAGCTCACGGTTAGTTTCACGGCGGTGAGCTCGGGACCAAGGGGATAAAATCTCACCCCGCCTTTGGTAGGCAATCCACCTACAGATTCCCAGTGCAATTGCTGCGATTCAACCCGACGGGTGATTCGGGCCTTCCAGTGGAAACGAAAGCCCTGGGCCGCCAGGGTCCAATCAGTGAGATTGGGGTCGTCGAGGGTCACCACCGATTCGATCCAGCGCATCCAGCGCGGCATCGCCTCGAGATCACTCCATACCTCCCAGACACGATCCGCAGGAGCCTGAATCTCGGTGGTGACCGTATGTTCCAGCCAGCGTCCCATCAGTTTTGTCCTGGCGTCATGGGTTGGATTTGATCATCGGAACAGGCTCAACGGGGATTCAGGCTAACCAGCGGCTCAGGCAGCGGATCAGGTTCTGCAGCCTGTCTGGTTCCGCAGAGGGGTGGGGGCGGAGGTTCACGTCAGGGTTCAAAGCACCCCCGGGGCCTCAGACCTCCGCAGCATGGCTGGCCAGGGTCACCGGGCGATCGAGGATCGCCGCCGCCGCCAGCCGGCCACTCATCGTGGCACCCTCCATCGAATCGATGTAGTCCTGGCGGGTATAGCTGCCGGCCAGGAAGAAGTTACAGACCGGGGTTTGCTGGGCCGGCCGATAGGGCTCCATTCCCGGAGCCTCGCGGTACAGGGACTGGGCGAGCTTCACCACATGGCTCCAGAGCAGCTTCAACGGCGCCGCGGAAGGGAACAACTCCCGCACCTGGCGATCGGTGTGGGCCACGATCTCCTCCGTCTTCCTGGGGATCCAGGGATCGCCGGGGGTGAGCACGCACTGCAGCAGCGAGCCCTGGCCTTCGCGGCGGTAATCCACCGGGCTGGCCAGGGCCAGGTCGGCGAAACAACTGAAATCGGCATCGGCGGTATAGAGCAGATTGTTGAGCCCGGCTGGCTGGGCCAGATCACCACGACGCCGAATGGCTTCCGGGCTGGTGCCTAATTCAGTCACCCAGCCGTCGTAACGCAACTGCACCGTGGCCACCGGCACCGCCTCAAGCTTGTCGATCGCCGCGAATTGGGAGAAACGGCGCCAAGCCTGGGGCAGCAGCCGCTGAATGCCCGGCACATCGCAGGCGGCCAGATAGGTGTCGGCCTGCACGTGGATGTCGCCCTCCGGGCTGCCCAGAGTCAACCCGGTGACGCGCACTTCGGGGCCCTCCGCCGTGGCGCCACCCGTCTCCTCGGAATGGACCGCCGTGACCCGGTGGCGCAGGTGCAGCCGGCCGCCACGCGCCTCGATGTAGGCCAGGATCGGGCCGGTCAACCAACGATGGGGTGAGCCCTTGAGCAGGTTGAGCTTGGAGGCTTCCGTCTTGGTGGCGAACATCAGGAAGATCGTCAGCATGCAGCGCGCTGAGATCGCCTCACAGTCGATGAAGCCGAGGGCATAGGCGATCGGGTTCCACATGCGCTCGATGCTGCGCAGGCTGCCGCCATGGCCGAGGAACCACTGCTGGAAGCTGATGCGATCCAGGTCGCGGATCACCTTCATCGCCGCCTCGTAGTTGACCAGCCCCAGCACGATCGGACTGGTGCCCAGGGCTAGGGCGTTGCGCAGCTTGTCGATCCAGTCGAGCTGGGGAGTGGTGAAAAAAGCCTTGAGGCCATTTAAGGGAGCGCCGATCGCAAAGCGGAAGTCGAGTTCGCGCAGGTCGCCGCCACGATTGACGAACAGATGGGTGTGGTCTTTGGGCAACAGGTTGTCGATCGCCCCCACCTTGCGCATCAGGGCGAAGAGATTGGCGTAGTTGAAGAAGAAAACATGCAGCCCCATTTCGATGTGGTTGCCGCCGTCGTCGACCCAGCTGCCCACCTTGCCGCCGACAAAGGGGCGCGCCTCGTAGAGATCCACCTGATGTCCCGCGTCCACCAGATCGACCGCCGCCGACAGACCGGCCAGTCCGGCACCCACGATGGCCACCCGCACGCTTGCTCTCCCGTGTCAGGCCAGACTCTATGGAGCGGCGGGGCTGGGTCGGGGCCCTGGGACAGAAGAACCAGGGGCAGCAGGCAGCGATGGGGCGAACTCCATAGAGTGAATCGAGTTCAACGGCTTCCAGCTCCAGAGCCAATCCCCGGCAGAGCGCCCCTTTCCCTGGCCGCTCTCCCGGCTGGCTGTCCCGGCTCCCTCTCCCCATCACCGATCCCGATCCGCTGAGGCCAACTACCGCGCCATCGCGTTCCGGACATCGCTCATGGATCGGCTCTTGACACCAGCCCCCTCAGAGCAGCAGCCGCTGTTGTCCTGAGTTCTGGCTTCAGACCAGCTCAGCGCCAGCCCACCCAACCCCCGTCCCGCTCCCCCCACGCCATGACTACGGAGACCGCCACCACCAACGCAATCGCCGCCAGCTCGACCATTGCCGCCGTGACCAGCAGCCCAGCCACCTTCACCGGCGTCGACGGCAAAGGCATCCTGATCACCGAGCCGGCGATGAAGCAGCTGGCTGGCCTGATGCAGCAACAGGGCGAGGCCAAGTTGCTGCGGGTGGGGGTGCGCTCCGGCGGCTGCAGTGGCATGAGCTACACCATGGACTTCATCGACGCTGACGCCATCCGTGACGATGACGAAACCTATGTCTACGAACCGAACGGAGCGCCCAGCTTCCGGGTGGTGTCCGATCCCAAGAGCCTGCTTTACATCTACGGGATGCAGCTCGACTTCTCCAGCGCCCTGATCGGTGGCGGCTTCAACTTCACCAATCCCAACGCCACCCAGACCTGCGGCTGCGGCAGTTCCTTCGCCGTCTGACCCCGGCGCCGGCCACACCCGGACAGGCGGCGTGGGAATCTGAGGGTCACGCCCTTTCCCGATCGCCGCAGCCATGACGGCCAGCCCTTCCCCCAGCGACGCCTCCCTGTTCGACCAGGCGGTCGGCCGCTATCAGCAGGGGGCCGCCCCCGAAGAGCTGATCGACGACTTCCTGACGATCACCGCCGAGTCGCCGCGGCTATCGGCCGGCTGGACCTGCCTGGCCTGGCTGCAGCTGCTGCTTGATCGCCCCAACGACGCCCTGGGTTCCGCCCGCACAGCGGTGCGGCTCAATCCCCAGGATCCCCAGGCCCGCGTCAACCTCAGCGTGGCCATGCTGGAAACCAGTCAGAAGGGGGTGCGCGAGCACATCGAGATCGTGCAGCGGGTGATGCTGATGGCCCCCGAACTGGCGGCGGAACTGAACGACTCAATGGCCGATGGCCTGCGGCGACGCCCGGGCTGGCAAGCCCTGGAGAAGGTGCGAGCCTGGCTGCAGGCTTGAGCCAGCTGCTGTTGCTGAGCAACGGCCACGGGGAAGACCTCAGTGGTGCCTTGCTGGGCCGGCAGCTGCTGGCCCAGGGACTCACGGTGGAGGCCCTGCCGCTGGTGGGTCACGGCCATCCCTACCGCCAGGCGGGCATTCCGGTGATCAGCCGCACCCGTGAATTCAGCACTGGCGGACTGGGCTACACAAGCCTCGCTGGCCGGATCACCGAATTGCGGGAGGGCCAGTATCTCGATGTGCTGAGACGGCTGCTCAGCCTGCGCGGCCGCCGCGACCGCCTGATCGTGGCCGTGGGTGACCTGCTGCCGGTGCTGGCGGCCTGGTTGGTCCGGCGGCCGGCGGTGGTGTATCTGGTGGCCTATTCGAGCCACTACGAAGGCCGCCTGCGGCTGCCCTGGCCCTGCGGCTGGCTGCTGCGTCGCCGCCGTTTCCGCAAGGTGTGGAGCCGGGATGCCCTCACCGCCAGCGATCTCAGCGAGCAGCTGGGCCGACCGGTGGAATTCCTGGGCAATCCCTTCGTCGATCTCGTGAGCGAGGCCGGCGAGCCGATCCCCTGTGGTGCCGCCCAGACCCTGGCGGTGCTACCCGGCAGCCGCCTGCCGGAGGCCCTGCGCAACCTTGAGCTGATGCTGCAGCTGCTCGCTCGGCTGCCCTCCGCCCTGCAGCCAGCGCGAGCGCTGGCGCTACAGGCCGCCCTGGTGGGGGATCTGGATGCCACCACCCTGGGCCGGATCGGCGCCCCCCTGGGCTGGAACCTGGAACAGGGGCGGGGCCCGGACGATGGCAACGCCTCCCTGGTGCTGGCGCGAGGCCCTCAGCGGCTGCAGCTGCACTGGGGGCGATTCGCGGCGGTGCTGGGCGGCAGTGATCTGGTGTTATCGATGACCGGCACCGCCGCCGAACAGGCCGTGGGACTGGGCAAGCCGGTGCTGCAGCTGGAGGGCCCCGGGCCCCAATTCACGCCAGGGTTCGCCGAAGCCCAGCGGCGCCTGCTGGGCTTCGGGCTCAGCTGTGCCAGTAGCGCGGTGGGCAGTAGCGCGGTGGGCAGTGGCTCAGTGGGCAGTAGCTCAGTGGGCAGTGGCGCAGTTGGCAGTGGCGAGGCCCTGCAGGCCGGCGCCGATCTGGCCGGCGACCTGCTGGGCCGGCTGGCCGATCCGCAGCGGGGGGCCGCCTGGCGGCGGCAGTTGGCGGCCAGCGGCGCCGAGCGGATCGGCAGTGCCGGCGGCAGCCAGCGCCTGGCCGCAGCGATCATGGAGCTGCTGAGCACCCTGCAGCCTGGAGCGCAATGACCCCCTCACCGGCCGAAACCGGGGCCGCCAGCGGCATCCCCGCCCCCAGCGGCGAGCTGGCCAGCAGCAGCGAGGCAGCCCTGCACACGCAGCCACAACCGATCCCGACGCCAACGCCCAGACCAGACCATCCGGGGAGCCCAGAGGCTCCCCACAACCCAGATGTTGCGCATGCTGCGGAGCCACCACGCCCTGCCGAAGACAGGCGAAATCGCGCCGCGGCGCAAGCAAGCGCAGAAGCAGAGCAAGGCTCAGAGCCAGCCAGCCTGGCAGCCCCCCGGAGTCAGGCAGGCGCATCAGCCAACCCCGAACCACTGCGGCGTGCGGTAGCCGGGAGCAGCACCGAGCGCGCGGCGCCTGGTCCAGGTCCAGAGCCCCAGCCCTCCACCTCCACCGACACTGACACTGACACCGCGACGTTGCTGCAACGGCTGAAGGGCTGGCTCGATCTGGCCCTGGTGGCCGATGTGTTTCTGGTGATGGCGGCAGCGGTTTGGTTTGCCGTGGCAGTGGTGCTCCACAGCCGCGGGGTGGAGGCTCCCCTGCGCCGCTTCCAGGCCCTGTGGGAGCCGCTGTTCACCCCCGCGATCGGGGTGCTGATGGCGGCGGCCCTGCTCAGCGGGGCCCTGGGCTGGTGGCAGCGGCGAGGGCAGCGCTGAGCGAGGGGTGCTGAAACTGGAAGCCCTGGGCCTGCAGCCGTTCCGGCAGCACCTGCTGCCCTTCGAGCACCACCCGGGCGCCATCGCCGAGCAGCAGGTGCAGGATCGCCCCAGGCACCGGCAGCAGGCTGGGCCTTCCCAGCGCCCGCCCGAGGGCGTTGGCGAAGATGACCATGCGCGTGGGTTCCGGCGCCACGGCGTTGTAGGCCCCGTTGTAGGCGGGGTCTTCGAGGGCCGTGGCGATCAGCCGGCAGAGATCGTGGCGCTCGATCCAGCTCATCCACTGCTGGCCTGAGCCCACGGGGCCGCCGAAGCCCAGCCGGAACACCGGCAGCATCTTGCCGAGGGCACCACCATCGGGTCCCAGCACGATGCCAATGCGCAGAAGCACCACCCGGCACCCCCCGATAACGGCGTTGGCGGCCGTCTCCCAGCGCTGGCAGAGCTGGGCGAGCAGATCGTCGCCGGCCGGACTCGCCTCGTTGAAACACTGATCCAGGCTGGTGCCGTAATAGCCAACGGCGGAGGCATTGACCAGCACCCGCGGCGGCTGGCGCAGGGGCGCCATCGCCGCCACCAGGTTGGCCGTGGTGTGCAGGCGACTGTCCAGCAGCCGCTGGCGATGTTCGGGGGTCCAGCGCTTTTCGGCGATCGGCTCTCCCGCCAGATTCACGACCCCCTCGGCCGCCGCCAGGGCCTGGCGCAGGGCCTCGTTCTGCCAGCTGGCCGGATCGGCAGGATCGAGCCGCAGGCAGACCAGCCGGTCACTTTCCAGCAGCGGGAAGGGATGGGCGCGGCGGCTCACCAGGGTGAGGGAATGGCCCAGCTCCAGCAGGAAGGGCACCAGCTCCCGCCCCACAAAACCGGAGCAGCCCAGCAGCAGCAGCCTCATGTCGTGATTCCCCACCAGTCTTGGAGGCGAGGCTAGGGGGACGCCCGCTCGCGCCGCTAACACCTAGCCTGAGCCCGCCGCCACGCTTGCCATGGCCGACACCTCCGCCTCCACCCCGCCGGCCCCCAGCGCCGCTGCGGCTGCCCCCGCCTTCAAGAAAGGTGCCCTGGTGAGGGTGGCCCGCGCCGCCTATGGCGGCAGCCTGGAGGCCGCTGCCAGCGATCCCCAGCCGCCCTCTTACATCTTTGAAGGGCCCGGCGAAATCCTGGCGATCAAAGGCAGCCATGCGCAACTGCGCTGGCGCCGCCCGGTTCCGGACGTGTGGCTACGGATCGACCAGCTCGAGCCCTACAGCGTCGGCTGAAGCCGATCATCCCCATCCCACCGGCCACCGTGTCGATCGAGCTGGCGGAACCAGGGAGCACGCGAAGCAACAGTCGCAGTGGACAACCGAAGGCACCATGGGCCAGGCCCTGAGCCCGCGGCAGCAGCCATCTGGAATCGCGTCCGTGAGCTGACAGCAGCAGCTTGAGTTCCGCCCCAAGCTCGGGGCCCTTCAGAGCTCGAGCCGCCGCCGCTCCTCCTGCAACAGGCTGCGGCGGCGCTTGGCTTCGCGCAGCATTTCGCGGCCGTCGTGCAGGTAGCTGTCGACATAGCCCAGCGTGTAACGCTCCAGTTCCCCCAAGGCATCCTGCACCTGGCTGAGGCAGTGGTAGAGGCTGAGGCCAAAGCCCTGGGCACTGCGGGGGCAGGCCAGCGAGCGATACAGGGTCACCACCTTCTCGAGGCGCTTCTGGCTCTGCTCGAGGAAGGTGCAGAACACCTCCATCAGGCGATCGTCGTAGGGATCGGCGGAGAGGGCCCGCAGCTGGGCCGGAAAGGGATTGATCACCTGGGCCAGCAAGCGATCGATCGGCGCATACACCTGCTGCAACCAAGCCAGCAGCTCTTCGTCGCGGGCGGCGCCCCGGGGGGGACGTGCGCGACGAGGAGCTGCAGCACCTGAGGCTGGCCAGTTCCCCTCTGGAGCTGGCCCGCATGCGGCGTCGTAACGGCGCCGGCGCGGTCCATCGCGCAGCACCTCCCAGGCGGCGTTGAGGGCCAGGATCTGCTGGTCATCCCCTCCCGCATCGGGATGGTGGAGCTTCACCAGGGCCCGATAGGCGGCCTTGATCTGGGCCTCCGTCGCCAGGGGCGACACCCCCAGAACGGCGTAATGATCAATCCCAGCCGTCTGGGGAGCAAGGCTGCTGCGCTGACCTGACACGGGAACTTCGATCGTCCGCCGCCATCATCGGCCAGCTGTGGACTCCAGTGCGGTGGTTCTGCCAACAAAAAAGCCCCCCGCAAGCGGGGGGCGATGGCTCCGGAGAACCTGATGTGAGGAGAGGCTCCCAGGAAGGTTCCGATCTGTTGATCAGAACGGGTTCGATCAGAACTTGAAGGTGGTCTGAACCAGGGCGCCGAAGGTGCCGAGGTTGTCGCCACTGCTGAGGTTGGGATCGGCGAGGGTCGCGCTCAGGCTGTTGGTACTGGTCTGCTGACCGCGGGCGCGGGACAGCCAGAAGATGGCCGGAGTGACGGCGATATTGTCCGTCACCTGGAACTTGTAATAGGCCTCCAGGGCGTAGTTACCGTCGTAGACGTTCAGATCGTCGCCGTTGTAGTTGACGCCGGTGATGAAGGTGGGCTGACCCACCGCAATGCCGAACGCGTTGCCCTTGGCGAACAGATCCTTCCAGTTCAGACCCACAAACCAGGATTGGCTGGTGGCCGAGTCGAGGGCAAGGGCCACCGTGGAGGAGGAAGCCGTGTCACCCGTGTAGGAATAGGTGTTGTAGCCCCAGCCAGCGCTGAATGAAGGTGCCCAACCGGACTTGAGTGGCTGCCAGTAACCGGCCAAGGACCAGGACGACACGTGGCCGCCACCGGTGGTCTTGTAGATGCTGGGCAGCAGGTTCTGGGACAGAGGCGTACCGGCGATGCCGACACCAGCGCTGTTGTAGGTGTAGGCGCCGGTGAGGTTCCAGCCCTTGCCGGTGTAAGCCAGCTGCAGGGTGCCGCTCTGCTTGGAGGCCTCGTTGCCGATGCCGCCACAGCCGCCTATGTCGTAGTTGGTGCAACCTTCGCCGTTGGGCTGGCCGCTATCGCCATTGGCGGCGACGTAGACAGCACCGAAGCTGAAGCCAGTCTTACCGGCTTGTTTCCACCACAGACCGGCACCGGGGCCGAGCAGCTGGCTATAAGCACCAGGAGCACCGTTGAAGTCCCACAGTTTGAGGATCTTGTCGCCGGTGTAGACGCTGGGCTTGACGGGCAAGCCATCGTCCTGGCGCATGCGGCCACCGATCACGGCGGTGAACTGGGAGCTAACCGGGAACTTGTAGTACAGGCGGTTGATGGCGACGACATCGCCGCAATCAGTACCGGTGCCGCAACCTTCCTCAAAGGCCGCATCCAGGCTGACCAGCGGCGTGACACTGTTCTGGCTGCTGAAACCGCTGTCGGCGAAGTTGCCGGCGCGCAGGGTGGTGCGCAGCAAGTCCTTGCCGGTGAAGCTGGTGTCGAAGTTCAGGCGAACGTCGTAGTTGAAGGTGACGGCGTCACGCAGCTGGGTGTATTTGTACGGCGACGCAACCGTGCCTTTACCACTGGTGGGGGGCTTGTAATTATTGTCGTCACCCACCTGGTTGCCGCTGTAGCTGAGGCCACCGACCACCCAGCGGGTGTCAGCGCGCAGCTTGGTGGTGGTGGAGAACTGGGTGGCTTCCAGCTCACCCACCTTGGCCTCGAGGCGATCAACCCGACCACGCAGCAGGGCGAGCTCCTCCTGGAACTCCTCCATCAGCTTCTTGAGCTCGTCGGTGACCTCAGTGACGCGATCGAGACAGGCATTGAGCAGGGCGGCCGCTTCGTAGCGGGTCATGGCCTGGCCGCCCTTGAAGGTGCCATTGGGATAGCCGGCAACGCAGCCGTACTGCTCCACCAGGTTGGTCAGGGCCTGGTAGGCCCAGTCGGTGGGCTGCACATCAGAGAACTGACTGACGCTGGTGACCTGGGCCGCACTGGCCGTAGGCGCGTAGCGGTTGACATCGCTGAGATTCAGCTCCGACGCGGAGGCAGCCACAGGGGCAGCCAGGCCAAGCGCCACGGGAGCCAACAACAATTTCTGGAACAGTTTCATTTGATCCTCACACCAAAAAGAGGAAGCTTCCCTAGGGAAGCAATGAGAAGTTAATAGGCCAAGACGACCAGTCCGAGCCCTGTCGATACCCGCCGATGTATCCCCCGCGACAGGGCAACCCAAGGGCGGGGCCGGTGAAAGTAGTGGCCAGCCAGCCAGCGGACCAACCCGAGAATTGGCTCCAAAGATTGGGAAAAAGACAAGGAGCCACGGGCCTGGAACGTCCCATGCTCAGCTCAGAACAGCCAACCCGCGGCTACACGAATCGGCAGCGGAGGGCCGAACAGTCAGTTATCAGGCCAGGCACCTGGAAGGCTGGCCAATCATTGACTGGAATTGAGATCAGCAAGCCAGAAAAAAGCCCGGCTGCGAGATGCAGCCGGGACAACGAAGGAGGAGTGAGTTGAAATGAGTTGGCCGCCGGAGCGGCCGGGCCACAATCAGAACTTGAAGGTGGTCTTGACGATACCGCCAAAGTTGGTTAGGGCAGCGCCGTCGCCATTGACATTTGCAGCCTCGTTGGCGCGGTAGCCAACGTTACCCAGCGGGTTGCTGAGGTAGTAGATGGCGGGGGTCACGCTGATGTTGTCGGTGACCTGGAACTTGTACCACCACTCCCAGGCGTAGTTGCCATCGTGGGGGGTACGGGAAACGCCATTGTCGCTGCAGACATCGCCGCAACCGGTGATGAAGGTGGGTTCACCCACAGCCATACCGAAGGTGTTGCCCTTGATGAAGGCATCAGCCCACTGCAGGCCGACATACCAGGACTGGCTGGTGGGGCCGTCGAAGTTGAAGGCGTCGTCGTTGAAGTTGTAGGAGTTCAAGCCCCAACCGGTGCTGATCGAGGGGAACCAGCCGCTGTTGGTGGGCTGCCAGTAGCCGCTGATGCCAACGGAGTTGATCGAGCCGAAGCCGATGTAGTCACCACCGGGGGTTGCGGCCTGGGCGACCACAGCCAGAGGGGTGCCGCTGGCGACGCCGACGCCGTTGCTGTAGTTATACGTAGCAGCCAAGCCCCAGTTGGAACCGCCGTACGCCACCTGAACGGTGCCGGTCTCCTGGGAAGCCTCAGTACCGATACCGCCGCAGCTGTTGGTGTCACCGCCGAGGCAGGGCACGGAGCTGGGGGTGCCACCGTCGCCATTGGCGGCGACGTAGTTAGCGCTGATGCTGAAGTTGCCGCTCTTCCACCACAGACCCGCACCTGCACCGAGGTTCAGGTTGTAGGCACCGGGGGCACCGGCGTAGGTGAAGACGTCAAGCACGGTGTCAGCGGGATACACGCTGGGCCACATGGCCAGCATGTCGTCCTGACGGACACGACCACCGATGGTGGCAGTGAAGTTGGAGCCGATCGGGAACTGGTAGAAGAGGCGGTTGATCGCCACCACGTCACCGCAATCGATGCCGGTGCCGCAATTCTCCTGGAAGGCAACCTCAAGGGTGTTCAAGCCCTGGATGGCTTGGCCGTTGTTGTCGTAGCCGTAGCCGTTGCCGAAGGCGGAATCACCGAAGTTGCCGGCGCGCAGGGTGGTGCGCAGCAGGTCCTTACCGGTGAAGCTGGTGTCGAAGTTCAGGCGAACGTCGTAGTTGAAGGAGGTGGCTCCTTCCTGGGCAGCGGCGTAATCGGAGATCGACCGGTTGCTGCCACCGAAGCTGTTGGCACCCAGCACGAAGGTGGCGACACCCTTCAGCTTGGTGGTGGTGGAGAACTGGTTGGCTTCCAGCTCACCCACTTTGGCCTCGAGGCCATCGACGCGGCCGCGCAGCACGGCGAGTTCTTTCTCGAACTCAGCCATGAGCTTCTTGAGCTCGTCGGTCACTTCGGTGACGCGGTCGAGACATGCGTTCAGCAAGGCAGCCGCTTCATAGCGGGTCATGGCCTGGCCGCCTTTGAAGGTGCCGTTGGGATAGCCGGCGACGCAGCCGTAGCGCTCAACCAGGTTGGAGAGAGCCTGGTAAGCCCAGTCAGTGGGCTTGACGTCGGAGAACTGGGTGACGCTGGTGACCTGGTCCTGGCTGGAGCCGGCGTACTGGCTCAAGTCGGCCAGGTTGAGCTCGGCAGCACCGACGGCCATCGGGGCCAACAGGCCCAGAGCCGCAGGAGCGACCAGCAGTTGCTGGAAAAGTTTCATGGGGGAACCTCACACGTTTTGGCGCAATGCGCCTGGGGGAATGATCACGGGATGTTGCTGAGAACACCAACGCCTGTGTGCCAGCTGCTCGAACGCACAGGGGCAAGATCCCCTGGGTCACACTGCTCCCCAAGGCCCCGCCTGGCCGCTGAAATCACCATGCCTGACAGCTCCGGCCCGCCCCTGACGCCCAGTGGATCCCGGTGGCAGAGGCTGATCTGGTGGCTGTTACTGCTGGCGCTCTGGGCCGGAGCCACCCTGGCCGATCGGCTCTGGCTCGCCGCCGATGGACGCCTGCCCAGCTGGGATCAGGCCGACTATCTCAACAGTGCCATCGACCATGGCCGTGCCCTCGGCCTGCTGAGCGGCGGTGGCTGGCAGGGCTGGGGCCAGCTGCTCGATCTCTCGCCCAAGATTCCGCCGCTGGCCTCCCTGATCGACGGCAGCGTCATGGCCCTCAGCGGCGACACGGCGGATCAGGCCAGCTGGAGCCTGTCGCTCTGGCATGGCCTGCTGCTGCTGGTCGTGGCCTGCTGGGGACGGCAGCTGGGCGGGCGGGGCTTCGGCCTGCTGGCCGCCACCCTCGTGGCCCTCTGCCCGGCCCTGACGGCCCTGCGGGTGGATTACACCCTCGATGTGCCACTCAGCGCCAGCACCACCCTGGCCCTGTGGCTGCTGGGCCGCTGGCAGGCCCCGCCCCCCGCTGGTGGGCGCTGGCGGCAGGCCATCCTCGCCGCCCTGGCTTTGGCCGCAGCCCTGCTGGTGAAACAGAGCGCCCTGCTGCTGGTGGCCCTGCCCAGCCTCTGGGCCGCCCTCCGCGGCCTGGGCCAGCGCCGAAGGCGCCTCCAGGCCCTGGTGGCCCTGCTGCTCGTGCTGGGCCTGCTGCTGCCCTGGCTGCACCACAACTGGATCACCACCCTGGGGGGCACCAACCGGGCCGTGATCGAATCGGCCGCGGCCGAGGGCGATCCATCGCCCCTGAGCCTGGCTTCGCTGTTCTGGTATCCGCGGCTCTGGCCCGAGCAGATCGGCCTGCCAATTCTGCTGCCGGCGCTGGCGGGCAGCCTGCTGGCGCTCTGGCAGGGCCGTCTCTGGCAGAACCATCTCTGGCAGGGCCGCGTCTGGCAGAACCGCGTCTGGCAGAACCGTGGCCAGCTCCAGGGCCGGCTGCGCCACCCCTTTCAGGCGCTGCCGGCGGACTGGACCTGGCTGATCGGCTGCACCCTGGCCGGCGCCCTGGCCACCACCCTCAGTCCCAACAAAGACGCCCGTTACATCGCCCCGGTGCTGCCCCTGCTGCTGCTGCTGCTGGCCCGGGGCTGGTGGCAGCTGGGACTGGGATTGGAGCGGCTCTGGGGCCGCGGCCTGAGTGCCAGCCTGCTCGGCGGCGGCCTGCTGGCGGCTGCCGCCGCCACGGCCCAGGGGGCGGTGGCGGCGATCGAGCGGCCCGAACCCAGCCCGATCCCGGCGGTGATCGAGCGGCTGCGGGCCGCGGTGGGCGCTACCCCCACCACGCTGCTGGTGGTGCCAGGCAGCCCCGATCTCAATGAACAGACCGTCTCCTATTTCGGACGGCTGGGCGGTGGCCGGATTGAAGCCCGCCGGCTCGGCCGCCAGCGCCACGAACATCCCCTGGTGCTGGAGCGCAGCAGCTGGATCCTGCTGGCCAGCGGCGACCAAGGCACCAATCGCCCGCCGATGCGGGAGTTGAGCCTCAAGGTGCGCCGCGATGGCCGCTTTGTCCAGGTGGGCCGCTGGCCGTGGAGCGAGGGACGCCGTGTGGAGCTGTGGCAACGGCGGGACGGGGCGGCCCCCCGCTTCGATCCCCAGTTCATCGCCCTGGCGCGGGGGATGGAGCGGGGCCCCGAGGGCTTGGCGACCCTGTTCGCCCGCATCGGGCCGGAACACCAGCTCGATGGCCACTTTCTCTATCAGCAGCGGGTGCGGGCCTGGGCCCGGCAGCAGCTGCAGCGGAACCCCGACGACGGCGATGCCCTCTGGTGCCTGGCCCTGCTGGCCACCTTGAACAACAGACCTGGCGAAGCCGAAGGCTGGTACACCCGGCTCAGCCAGCTGCAGCCCACCAACCCCTGGCCGGCGGCCTATCGGGCGGTGGTGCAGCTGGCCGACTGGCGGCCCGGCGCCGCCGTCGCCGAACTGGATCGCGCTCCCGCCATGGTGCGCCGGCAACCGGTGATACGCGCCTTGGCCGATCTGAACGGCGTACTCTCAGGCCGCCTCTGGCGCCTGGGCTCCCTGCGGCAGCATCTACCCCCGGCCATCAAGGACGTGGTCCAGCGGGTGCAGGCCGGCGCCCACCAACTGGGCCCAGGCGGGTAGGGCCCTGTTCCAGGGCACCGACGCGTTTGCGCAAACGGTGGGCGGAGCCCGATTTCGCCCACCTCCCAGCCCCTGGCCACCCGGTATGGATGGGATTGCCCAGCCGCTGACCAGAGATCCAGCCGGCTCGCCTGAGACCTTGTGCAGCCAACCCTGGGGTTCCCACCCTTCCTTGCTCAAACAACACTTCCTTGTTCAGCCAACGGCTAAGAGTTCGCTGAAAAACCCGGCCCCCTCTGCCAGAATTGGGCAGCTGCCCATTCGTTGATGCGAGGCCAACAGGAGCGCAGTAGCTCTTTGTTCTCCTACGTCTCGATCGAGGAGCGGATCCCGACCAGCCATCC
>JAPLIB010000098.1 GCA_026389335.1 Cyanobacteriota bacterium
ACATTCAGCGATCAGGGTTCATACTGGATCAATGGAGCTGAGCAATCAGCTTCCAGGCAGTCATCCCTTGACTGCTCCTGTTCACCCTCCAGAAAGGGTCACAGGACCTCTTGAGTTACACCACTCCAAGGGGCGCTACCAAGGACCCCGGTACCAGCTGCGATGTTCCTCCCGATCGGCTGTTGTGGCCCGGACGACGGCGATGCCTACCGTCGCCGCCATCAGCAGCGCAAACTCCAGATGCTCACATTCTGGCGTGATGGCGCCGAGCGGCAGTTGGCCGCTCTGAATGCGGCGATCAGCACCCTGGAGCAGCAGATCCAACGGAACCCACCAGAGTCGCGGGCCTGAGCGCCCCTTGATCCAGGTCGTGGCGCAGCTGGGCCAGCCCCCGCCGCAGCAGCCGCTGGATCGTCATCGGACTGACCTGCATCTGCTGGGCCAGACGTCGGTAGCTCCAGCCCGCCAGAACCACTTGGCGCACCACCAGCCGCTGGCGGGGCTCCAGCTGGGCCAGCAGCGGTTCTACGGCCGGCATGGCGGCCTCCTCTGCGGGTTCGCTCTGGTCAAATGCCTCGACCCACTCCAGCAGCTCACCCTCCAGCGGCAGCGGTCGGTTGAGCAGGCGCTGCTGGGCGAGCACTTGCCACTGCTGCTGGCTGAGCCCGAGCCGTTGGCGCACCTGAATCTCCCTGAGCCCCGGCGCCAGATCTGGAGCCGCAGCCTCCAGCAGTCGCTGAATCCGCTCCTGCCGTTCGGCCTGGCGCCGGGGTAAGCGCACCGCCGGGGCGCTATCGCGCAGGTAGTGAAGAATGGCACCACGGATATGGGGCCGGGCAAACGCTGAGAACGGAGTGGCCAACTCCTGGCGGTAAAGCTCGGCGGCCCGGATCAGCCCTAGCAGCCCCACCTGCTGGAGATCATCGCTGGATTCCCGGCTGCAGCTGGCGTAGTGCAGGGCAATGGGCCGCACAAGATTGCGATAGAGCTCAACGCGGTGATTGCGTTGGGCGACGGCCGCTGGACGGATGGTGGATTGGGACACGCTGGACAGAAGACTCGATGTAAGGCAGGTGCTGGCCAGAGCCGTCACCCGTCTTTCCAGAGAGCCCTTAGTCGTCGATGCAACGCAACCGTGGAACCACGGAATGATCGGCCGCCACGGCCTGGAGCAGGGCCCAGGGCCCATGGCGCTGCAGCCAGGTCTGGTCGGCCCGCGCCGTGCTCAGCAGATAGCCGGCGAAGCCGAGCCCATTGATGCTGAAGCCAGCCTGGTGCTCCCTTATCCGCCGCACCGTCAGAAACCAGCTGTCGTTGAAAATCAGGTTGTAGGCGTGGCTGGGCGCTGGCTGCTGGCCCGGCTGGCCGAGGGCGAGATCAAGGCCATGGCGGTGATAGAGCTCGGCTAGCTCCTGGGCAGAGCAGGGATCCTGGCGGCGGCTGAGGCGGTAGGCCCAGGGCCAGGGTGGCGCCTCCCCGGCTAGCTGGGCCTCAAGCCCGCTGGCAAGCGGGCAGCTCACCTCCCCCTGATGCCGGGGCAGTAACTGCAGATGGCGATGTGGTTGGCTGGCTCCAGCGGTGCTGCTGCTGTTGAAGAACCACAGGCCACCCGTATCAGCGCTGACCCTGACCACCGCCGCCCAGTCCGCCTCGTCCAACCAGCCGCTCTGCGGCTGCCACTGCTGGGTGATCACCAGCAGATGGGCCTTCTGCACCGGAAACTTGTTCAGCAGCAGCACATGACCACTGGGCAACAGCGCCACCTGCAGTGGTCGATCCCAGGGCTGGAACGGGTTGGGTTTGGGGCCGCCGGGCGTCAGGTGCCTGGGCGGTCGGGAGAGCAGCTGGCGCAGGACGAAGGGCTCGATCCCGGCGGGCTGCAACAGCTCCGTGGCCAGCGGCACCAGGGCGCCGCTGGCCAGGGCCCGCTCGGAGACGGCCAGGGCCTCCTGCCAGAAGTGCTCAGCGCGCACCAGCCTGGAGGCGGGCCAGGGAAGCCCCCTGGTAGTAGTGGCCGAGGATCTGGTTGTAGCGGAGCCCTTGCTGGGCCAGATCCTGGGCGCCGTTCTGGCTCATGCTGGCGCCGAGATGGCCATGGGCTTCATCGACGATCTGCTGAGTGGCGGCGTAGAGACTCTCGACAATGCCCCCCTGATAACTGAGGATCACACCAGCCGTGCTGGCGGTGGCCTGGCGGGTGGGGCCGCTGACATTGCGGAGGCCCTCGTAGTTCTGCCAGCGGGTGGTATCCCCCAGATGCCATTGACCATCGGCCGGCCTGGCCATATGGGCCATGGCGTAGGAGCGAGCGGCCACCGCCTGGGCCCTGAGCGCCTCAATATTCCAGCTACTCGGCATTTCGCCGCCCACCACCGAACTGATGTAGCTCTCCAGCGAAAGGTGGTTCACCACCCGGACGCCGCCGCCGCCGCGCAGCAGCCGGAAGCGGCCGTCGTAGGGGCGGCCATCGGCCAACAGCTGATCACCCGGGCCCGTCTGGAGCCAGAGCTCCGGTTCGCTGGCCAGCAGGGCGGGCACCTGATCAGCGCCACCGCTCTGCAGCACCCGGCCGGATCGGTCGCTGAGGCTCCAGGGACCGCTCGCTCCCAGCCTGGGATTGGCTGACAATTTCAACAGCGCCACCCGGATCTCCAGCGCCAGCGCCGGCCCTGCCGCCGGTTCCGCCAGGGTGCGCCCAGAAGCCTGGGGAGCGACGGCCCGCTCGGCGCGGATCGAGCTGGCCGTCAGGGCCGCGTCCAGCTCGGCGCGCCGGGCCTGGGGGGCACTGCGGGCAGTCTGCGTCGGCTGGGCAATCAGGGCATCCAGCAGATCGCCAGCCGGGGGCGCTGGCCGCAGCAGGGCCTGGGCGGCAAAGCCGGCGCCGAGGGCGGCCAGGGCCAGCGGCGCCGAAAGCAGAATCGGATGTTGACGCAGTCCGCGGATCAGCCTGCCGGCAGCAGCGAGAGCCAGCTGGCGCTGGTGTCGCAGCTTGGTGCCTCGCAGGCGTGCGCGCCAGCGGCCGTGCTGCCCTGGGGTTGCGTCAGCAAGGTGCCGTCCCACAGGAGGTGTCCAGATCCGAACAGGCGGATCATGCCTGATGAAGTGGCCCGGCTGACCACCCCCCCTGGACGGTCGGAGCATTGCCAGCCCACCACCCAGTCGCGTTCGAGGCGTTGCTGCCACCAGGGAGCTACCAGGGCATGGGCCGAACCGGTGACTGGATCTTCCTCGATGCCCAGTCCTGGCGCAAAGAAACGCAGCTGGAAATCCAGGGGCAGACCAGCCAGCTGCTGGGGACGGCTCGCCGGGGCTGGGGTGGTGTCAGCGATCGGCTGCATCAGCACCAACCCGGGTCGGAGCTCCGGGGGTAAATCCGCGGCAATGGACCCCATGGCGGCGAGTTGGGCGCTGGCCGCTAACAGGGCCACGCCATAGCCCAGCGACGAGTTCCAGAACATGTCAGCCTCGCTGCCGAGCCGCTCCGCCAGCAGGGCCTGCAACGCGGCGGGGGCTGGCGCGGCCCGCAGGGTGCCGCTGGGAAGCACGATGCTGCCGCAGTGGCGCGACGTGGCATCGAGGCTCACAGTCAGCGCTCCGCTACGGGTCCACAGGTCCAGGGAGTCGCCGGGCTGCAGCCGATCCCAGTGGGCGAGGGCCAGCAGGCTGGCCAGGGTGGCGTGGCCGCAGAGGGGCACTTCGCAGCTCGGCGTGAACCAGCGCAACAGCCACTGGTTCTGCTCCTGGAGCAGAAAGGCCGTTTCCGACTGCTTCAGGCTGCCGGCTATTCGCTGCATCCAGGCAGCAGAAGCCGGCTGGTTGAGCAGCACCACCGCCGCACCATTGCCGCCGCCGGGGCCTTCGCTGAAGGCCTCGATCAGCACGGCCCGATTCAACGGTTGACCTCGGCCCTGAGATCCCGCTGCATCAGATTCTGGACGGCCTGGGGGGCATCGATGGCGCCATCGAGCAGTCGCACCACCTGCTCACAGATCGGCAGCCGCCAGCCCTGGCGCGCAGCCAGCCGCAGGGCCGCCCGGGCCGTGCGCTGCCCCTCCACGGTGGCGCCGATGGCGGCGAGCGCCTGCGTTTCATCGAGGCCTGCGGCCAGGGCCTGGCCGAAGCGATAGTTGCGGCTCAGGGGGCTGTTGGCGGTGGCCAGCAGATCGCCGAGGCCGGCGAGGCCGTAGAGGGTCGAGCTCTGGCCGCCGAGCGCCACCAGCACCTCGCCGATTTCGGCCAGGCCACGGGTGAGCAGCGAGGCCTTGGCATTGGCACCAAGGCCGAGGCCGTCACTGATGCCCGCCGCCACGGCCATCACATTCTTGAGCGCACCGGCCGCTTCGGTGCCAATCGGATCGGTGTTGGTGTAAAGGCGCAGATGGGGTACCCGCAAGGCCAGCTGCAGCCGCAGGGCCAGGTCAGGGTCGCTGGCGGCGACCACACTGGCCGCCGGCAGGCCCCGGTCCAGTTCATCCGCCAGGTTCGGGCCACTGAGCACGGCCAACGGCGCCCCAGGCAGCTGCTGACCCCAGAGCTGACTGGCGCTGCAGAGGCCGTCGAGATCGAGCCCTTTGCTGCAACTCAGCAGGGGCAGAGCGGCGGGCCAATGGGGCGCCAGGCGGCGGGCCAGGTCGGTGACGGCCGCCATCGACACGGCCGACACCACCAGCTCGCTGTCCGGTAACAGGGCGACCGCATCGCCGCCATCGCGCCGCGACCAGCTGCTTACCGCATGGCCTCCCTCCTGCCACAGCCGCGCCAGCGTGCTGCCCCAGGCTCCCCTTCCCAGCACGGTGATCCGCAGGCCCATCTCCCCTTGAAGCTCGGCCATCATGCGACATCAAGCCAGTGCTGCCATGTCTGCAGAGCCTTCCTGCCCCTGGAGCACCTGGAGCGGTCACGCCCTCGTTGTCGGTGGTGGCGGCATCGGCCAAGCCCTGTTGGTGGAGCTGGCCGACAGGGCACCGGGATTGCAGCTGTGGTGCAGCCAGAGGCGGCCGCTGGCTGCTGCTGAGGCCTCAACAGCGGCGGCGGCCCCGCCAGCTGGGGAGACCGTGTCAGGCGGGGTTGGGGCTGTGCGGCAGCTGAGCCTGGATGTCAGCGATGACGACAGCTTGCAGGCCCTGCGTCAACGGGCCCTGGCCCAGCTCGCGCCCCTGCGGCTGGTGATTTATGCCGCCGGCGTCCTGCAGGAAGGGTCCATGACCCCGGAGAAGCGCCTCTCCCAGGTGAATCGCCACGCTCTCGAGCGCAGTTTCAGCGTCAACGCCTGGGGCCCGTTGCTGGTGGCCCAGGCCCTGGAGGCGGCCCTGCCCCGCGACCAACCGGCCCTGTTCGCCAGCCTCTCGGCCCGGGTCGGCAGCATCGGCGATAACCGCCTGGGGGGCTGGTACGCCTATCGGGCCGCCAAGGCGGCCCAGAACCAGCTGCTCAGCACCCTGGCGATCGAATGGCGGCGGCGTTTGCCCCAGGTGTGCGTCACCCTGCTGCACCCAGGCACGACTGCCACGGCCCTGTCGGCCCCGTTTCGCTCGGCGGTGGCGCCGCCGCAGCTGTTCAGTCCCGAACGGGCTGCCAGCCAGCTGCTGGATGTGCTGGAGCGCCAGACGCCGGCTGAAAGCGGCCGCTTCCTCGCCTGGGATGGCAGCGAGATTCCCTGGTGAGCCTCAGGCCGCGTGGCGGCGCAGCACCTCGAGCGGTATCAGCTCCAGGCAGGTCCGCTCGCAGGACTCGAGATGCACCTGTGGCGCCATGCCGTCCTCATAGGCCTCCAACCATCGGGCGGCGCAGATGCACCAATGGTCTCCGGCCCGGAGGCCGGGAAAGCCGTAGGCCGGCGCTGGGCTGCTCAGATCGTTGCCCTGGGCCCTGGTGTAGCTGAGGAAGGCCTCATCGACCACGCAGCAGACGGTGTGACGGCCGAGGTCGGCGGGATCGCTGCGGCAGGTGCCATCGCGGAACCAGCCGGTCATCGGCTCGCAGCCACACACGACCAGCGGTTCGTCGAGCACGTTCAAAGGCCCGGCAGCACTGGAATCGACAGCCTCAAAGGGGGCCTGGACCATGGCCTGGGCGCAGTCGTCGGGGGCTCAGTCTGCCGGAGGACTGGCACAAAGTGCGGCCAGGAGGTTGACGAATTCCGGGGGGTAGGCGTTAAAGGTCATTCAGAACCAATCCCGATTTTCGGCACGACCCCCTTCATGAGCTGGGACTTCACCGAGGATGCGGCCTTCCTGGCCCTCTGCGACGCCTACAAGGAAAGCGGTGAGCCCTCCGCCATGGAGTTTCTCGCCCATGGCGAAGGCGCTTTCCACTTCCAGGAGCTCTCCCAGAACGCCGCTGGCGAGGGGGTGGACCTGAGCGACTCCGACGATCTGGAGGATTTCCAGCGACAGGTGATCGACACCCTGGAGGAGCTCTGTGGCTGAGCGAAGCCATCCGGGCTGACGTCCCGCCGGCTGGGCCGCCACTGCTGATGGCCAATCCATGATGGCTAACCCAGACCAGCCCGCGCGCTGTCGATCTGGGTTGGGTGCATGGTCAACCGTTCCGAGCCAGGCAGGCGGCGAACGCTTCAGCTGTAGAAAAAGGCGATCTCCTTGGCCTTGAGTCCGTCCCAGCCGGCGGCCTGGAGGCGTTGATCGAGGCTGGCCTGGTCGAGATGCTTCGAGCCGGTCTTGACGATCCGGTTGCGCATTGATTTTTTGACGCCACTGCGGGCGCGACGACTTTCGAGTTCCATCACCTCGTTGTAGAGGGCGAGCATCGCGGCGGGAATCGGAGTGCCGTCGAGATCCAGTCCTGAGGCGATGGCGGCATCAATACCGTCTGGTCCAGCAATGGCCATGGCGGTCACGCAGAAGGGCCTGACGAGCCTGCCACGGCCCCCCGACCCGACACCCCCGGGATCTAGGCGCTGAAGTAGCGAGCGCGGCTGTGCAGGGCCACCAGGGCGGTGGTGCTCTGCTCCGGTTCCAACTGGTCGCTGTCGTCCATCGTCAGGCCGATGCGCTCGGCACCGAGCCAGTGCAGTTGCGGCCGGGAATCGGCCACATTCGGACAAGCCGGATAGCCGAAGGAATAGCGGCTGCCCCGATAGCGCTGGGCCAGCACATCGCGCAGCGCTTCCGGTTCCTGTTCGGCGAAGCCCAGCTCCCGTCGGATGCGGGCATGGGCCCATTCGGCCAGAGCTTCAGCCATCTGCACCGCAAGGCCGTGGAAATACAGATAGTCGCTGTATTGATCAGCCTTGAACAGCTGCTGGGCGAAGGCGGTGGCCCGTTCGCCCATGGTCACCGCCTGCATCGGCAGCCCATCACTGGGGCGGGATCCCGACGGGCCGCTGAGATCACGGTAGAAATCGGCGATGCAATAGCGATTGCCGCCCTTCTGGCGCGGCAGCGAGAAGCGGCCGAGTTCCGGGCCGGCAGCCTCTGGTTCGGCTCCCGCCACCATGCCGGCCGGATCAAACACCACAACGGCGTTGCCCTGGCGGCCGCAGGGGAAATAGCCATAGGCAATCCGTGGCGTGAGCAGCCTGTCGCTGAGGCAGCGTTCGATCCAGTGGGCGAGTACGGGCTCGGCCTTGTCGGCCAGCATCGCCTCGTACTGCGGCCGGCTCTGCTGCTGCGTCTTGCGCAGTTGCCACTGGCCGGCGAACAGGGCCTGGCGATCTAGATAGCGAAATACTTCGGCCAGCTCGATCTCGTCCTCCAGCAGCACCTGAGAGCCCCAGAAGGGCGGGGTTAGGGCTGCTTCCTCCGGCACGCTGGCGGAGCGGCTGTCATCGGCTGCAGCCGGCTCCGCGGCCTCTGGCAGCGCCTGGGCTTCCGCTGCTGCGCTGGGGGACCCAGCCGCGTCCGGGTCGGCTGCAGGGTCGCCGGTGGCTTCGACCTCAGACGTGCTGGCAGCACTGGCCATGGCTATGCCGGCCGGCACGCCATCGAGGAAGCCGGCCTGGTTGTCCCAGCGGCCGGCGGTCTTGGCCTCCATCAGGGCATCCATGAAGCGCAGATCGGCGAAGGCATCGCGGCCGTAAATCACCTGGCCGCCATAGACCGCCTGGCAATCGCCATGGACAAAGCGAGGCGTGAGGGCGGCACCACCGAGAATCACCGGCACCTGAATACCCACCGTATTGAAGGTTTCGAGATTGTCCTTCATGAACGCCGTTGATTTCACCAGTAAGCCGCTCATGGCAATGCAGTCGGCCTGGTGCTGCTGCTGGGCCTCAACAATCGCATCAACGCTCTGCTTGATGCCGAGGTTGATCACCCCATAGCCATTATTGGTGAGAATTATATCGACAAGATTCTTGCCAATATCGTGCACATCTCCCTTCACCGTGGCGATCAGAAACTTGCCCTTGGTACTGGATATTTTTTGGCCATCTGGCCCCTCCTGCACCTCCATGTGTGGCTCAAGAAATGCCACGGCTGCCTTCATCGTTTCGGCGCTCTGCAGCACAAACGGAAGCTGCATCTGGCCGGATCCAAACAGATCACCCACCACCTTCATGCCATCGAGCAGGAAGGTATTGATGATCTGCAGGGGGGGATAGGTGAGCAAAGCTTCCTGCAAGGAAGCATCCAGCCCAATCCGTTCACCATCGATGATGTGTTGCTTCAGCCGTTCTTCCACCGGCAGATCGGCCAGGGTGGGGCCAGAGGCACGGGCTTCCTTGGCTGATACCCCCTCAAACAGGGTGGTGAGTTCGGTGAGCGGGTCGTAGGTGCAGATGGCGCCGGGGGTCTCGCTCTCGAACCGCCGGCGGTCATAGATGAGATCGCGGCAGAGTTGCTGATCGGCCGCACTGATTTTGGCCAGGGGCAGAATCTTCGCCGGGCTGACGATTGCCGCATCCAGGCCGGCCTGGCAACAGTCGTGCAGGAACACGGAATTGAGCACGATCCGGGCCGCTGGTGAGAGGCCAAAACTCACGTTGCTGACTCCCAGCACCACATGCACTCCGGGAAGCCGCTGGCGGATCATGCCGATCGCTTCGATCGTGGCGGCTGCATTGTGCCGATCTTCTTCAATACCGGTCGAGATCGGCAGGGCCAGGGGGTCGTAGAAGATTTCCCGTGCCGGGATGCCGAACTCAAGTGCATCGCGATAGGCCCGTTGGGCAATGGCGAATTTACGCTCCGCCGTGCGGGCCATGCCCTCCTCATCGATGGTGCCCACCACCACCCCAGCGCCATAGGTACGGGCCAGTTCCAACAGCTTGAAGAAGCGTTCATCGCCATCTTCATAGTTGGTGGAGTTAAGGATGCACTTGCCACCGGCCACCTTGAGGCCAGCCTCCATCTTCTGCCACTCGGTGGAATCGAGCATCAAGGGGAGGTTGACATTGGTCACCAGGCGAGAAACAAGTTCGTGCATGTCCCGTTCGCCATCGCGGCCAACATAATCTACATTGACATCGAGAATGTGGGCATTTTCTTTCACCTGGCTGCGGGCCACTGCCACGAGGCCGTCCCAATCTTCAACATTGAGCAGTTCCCGAACTTTTTTAGAGCCGCTGGCATTGAGCCGCTCACCGATGATTAAAAACGAGTTGTCCTGGTGGTACGGGGTGACGCCATAGATCGAAGCGGCCGCAGGCTCGTAGCCCAAGGCTGGCCTCACGTCCGCCACTGCCGCGTTGGAAGTTGCCGCGTTGGACGTTGCCACCAGCCCGCGGACAGGGCGGGTTGCCGGCTTCAGTTCGCCGGCCAACTCCACCAGGCTGCCGATGTGGGCCGGGGTGGTGCCACAGCAACCGCCGATCACCTGCACGCCGAGATCTTCGACAAAATGCAGCAGCTGCATCTTCATCTGCAGCGGTGTCAGACGATAATGGGCCACACCGCCGATATTTTCAGGCAAACCGGCATTCGGAATACAGCTCACCACGAAGGGACTGTGTTCGCTTAGATAACGAATATGCTCCTTCATCTGCTCGGGTCCGGTGGCGCAATTCAGGCCGAGCACATCGATGCGGAAGGGCTCCAGGATCGCCACCACCGCGGCAATGTCGGAGCCCACCAGCATCGTGCCGGTGGTTTCCATTGTCACCGAAACCATCACCGGCCGGCGCATCTTGGCGCTGGCCATGGCCTCCTCAAGGCCCTGCAAGGCCGCCTTGATCTGCAACACATCCTGGCAGGTTTCGACGATGAACAGATCGATGTCGCCGGCCAGCAACCCCTCGGCCTGCTGCCGAAATGAGGCCTTCATCGTGTCGAAATCGATATGGCCCAGGGTGGGCAACTTGGTGGTGGGGCCGATCGAGCCGGCCACGAACCGTGGCTTGGCTGCGGTGCTGTACTCATCCGCCACCTGGCGCGCCAGTTCTGCGGCCCGCTTGTTGATCGCAAACGCCTGATCTTCCAATCCGTATTCGGCCAACACGATCGAGGCGGCCCCGAAGGTGTCGGTTTCGATCACATCGGCTCCCACCTCCAGAAACTGCCGATGCACGGCCTGCACCGCATCGGGTCTGGTGAACACCAAGTTCTCGTTACAGCCCTCCAGGGCCGGCCCGCCGAAATCTTCGGCACTCAGATCCATCTGTTGCAGCGAGGTGCCGGTGGCGCCGTCAAACACCAGCACCGGCCGGTCCGGGCCATGCAGCCGCTCGAGGAAGCCGAGGCGCTGGCTGCTGCGGGGAGGGGATTGATTGGCGGCCACCATCAGGCGTCGATGCGAATGCGACTCACCCAATGGTCATAGTCAGGATCGCGGCCCTCCGTGATCGCCGTCAGGCGCTCGCGCAGGCGCTCCATGATCGGCCGGTGGGTGGGAAGTTCGGTATTTTCGATCCGGCGCACCGGTGTGACCCGTGCCGCCGTGCCACTGAGGAACACCTCATCGGCGATCATCAGTTCGGTCTTGTCGACCGGGCGCTCCAGCACGGGGATGCCCATCACCGTCGCCAGTTCGAGAATGCTGGCGCGGGTGATGCCTTCAAGGATGTCCTGATCGACGCTCGGCGTGATCAGCACGCCATCGCGCACCAGGAACAGATTCATGCCGCTGGCTTCGCTCACCTTGCCGCGGCTGTTCAGCAGCAGCGCCTCGTCAAAGCCACTCTTGACCGCTTCGGTCTTGGCCAGGGAGCTGGTGATGTAGGCACCGCTGATCTTGCCCCGCAGCGGCAGGGAGCGGTCCTCCTGACGGGTCCAGCTGCTGATGCGGCAGCTGACGCCATCGGGGGAGAGGTAATCCCCCATCTCGATGCCGTAGATCAGGAAGTCGGTCTGAATGTTGTGCAGGCGCGGCGCGATGCCCAGATCACTGGTGTAGACGAACGGCCGCAGATAGATCGGGCAGGTGGGGCGGTTGGCCTTGAGGAAAGCCCGGATCGCCGTATGAATCGTCTCTTCGTCCAGTTCGGTCAGCAGCAGCCGGGCGCTCTGGCTCAGGCGGCGGGCGTGGCGATCGGCCCGGAACAGCAGAATCTCGTTCGCATCGACCGGATTGGGCAGTCCGCGCATGCCACCGAAGGCCCCGGTGCCGTAATGCAGGGCATGGGTAGCCACCGACAGGGTGGCCTCAGCGAAGGGCACACAGGTCCCGCCGAACCAGGCGTAAGGAAGGAACTGATGCATGAGCGGCGGAAACGTTCGCCCGATCTTCTCACCGCACCCTGCAGGATGGGGGCATGCACAGGTTGGCAGCACTTCCCGGTTTGGACGAAGGCGATGCCGCCGGGCAGCTGTTCGTCGAGCAGGCCCCGGCCCCGGTGGTGCTGCTCAGTAGTGCCGATACCGACCTGGTGGCGATTGAGAGCCTGCTGCAGGCCAGGCCGGAGCTGCTGTCGGCGGAGCTGCGGGCCCTGAACCTGGCGGCGCTCAGCCATCCAGCCGTGATCGATCACTACATCCGCACCTCCCTGGCTGCCACCCAGGTGGTGATCGTGCGCCTGCTGGGCGGCCGGGGGCACTGGAGTTACGGCCTGGAACAACTGCGGGACTGGGCGGCCAGACCGGCTGCCGTTGCGGGTCGATGCCGCCAGCTGCTGGTGCTTGCCGGTACGGCGGAGGAGGACGCCAGCCTGGGAGCGCTCGGCACCGTGCCCGCTCCCCTGGCCAGGGCCCTGGCCGCCGCCCTGCGCGAGGGGGGCGCCGCCAACCTGGAGGCCCTGCTGACCTGTGTCGCCAGCCTGTTGAACGGCACGATGCCCGAGCCACCGCAGTGGTGTGCCGGTCCGGATCCGCTCCCCCACGACTGGCGACCCGATCCCGGGCCCCGGGTGGGGCTGATTGTGTATCGCGCCCTGCTGCAGGCCGGCGATCTGGCTTTGGTCGAGGCCTGCCTGCAGGAACTCAGGGCCCAGGGGCTGGCCCCCCGAGCCCTGTGGGTGAGCAGCCTGCGGGATCCCGCCGTGCAGCGGGGTGTGGGCGATCTGCTGGAGCGCGAAGCCGCCGAGGCGGTGCTCTGCAGCACCGGCTTCGCCTCCGTCCAATTCGAAGACGCCGGTCTCGGGGCGCCCTTATGGGAGCGCCTGCAGGTGCCGGTGCTGCAGCTGCTCTGCAGCGGCAGATCGCGGTGCAGCTGGCAGGAGAGCAGCATCGGCCTGGGGCCCCTCGATCTCAGCCTGCAGATCGCCCTGCCGGAACTGGATGGCCGCATCACCACCCGGGTGGGGGCCTTCAAGGAGGTGGCCGGGGCCAGCGATCGGCTGGGCACGGCGCTGCAGCGCCTGCAGCCCGATCCGGAGCGGCTGCAGTGGATCGTGACCCTCACCCACAACTGGATCCGGCTGCGACGCAGCAGCACTGCCGAGCGCCGCGTGGCCCTGGTACTCGCCAATTACCCCACGCGCAACAGCCGGCTCGCCAATGGGGTGGGTCTGGACACCCCCGCCAGTGTCGCCCTGATGCTGGGCTGGCTGGCCGAGGCGGGCTACGGCCTCGGCGCCGCTCCCCTGCCGGCCGATGGCGATGCCCTGATCCGGGCCTTGCTGACCGGCCGCAGCAACGATCCGGAGAGCAGCCACCGGCCGGCCCTGGGCCAGCTGAGCCTCGCCGACTACCAGCTTTGGTATCAGCGCCTGCCGGCAGACGGTCGCCAGCGTCTCGAAGCCGTCTGGGGGCCGCCCGAGACGGATCGGGAGCTGGAGAGCGGCATCGGCGGTGCAGCCGCCTTTCCGATCCGGGGCCTGCGGTTTGATCGGGTCGTGCTGCTGATCCAGCCGGCCCGGGGCTACGACCGCGACCCCAGCCTCAGCTATCACAGCCCCGACCTGCCCCCCACCCACGCCTACCTGGCCCAGTACCTCTGGCTGCGGCAGCAATTTGCCGCCCAGGTGGTGGTGCATGTGGGCAAGCACGGCAACCTCGAATGGCTGCCCGGCAAGGGTCTGGGACTCTCGGCCAGCTGCTTCCCCGAGTGGGCCCTGGGTCCGCTGCCGCACCTCTATCCGTTCATCGTCAACGATCCGGGCGAGGGCAGCCAGGCCAAGCGGCGCGCCCAGGCCGTGATTCTCGATCACCTCACCCCACCTCTGGGCCGGGCCGGGCTCTATGGCCCGCTGCAGCGGCTGGAGACGCTGCTCGATGAGTACTGGGAGGCCAGCCAGCT
Source organism: Cyanobacteriota bacterium (assembly GCA_026389335.1). Lineage (GTDB taxonomy): Bacteria > Cyanobacteriota > Cyanobacteriia > PCC-6307 > Cyanobiaceae > Cyanobium. The sequence continues at coordinate 13,570 of JAPLIB010000098.1, forward strand.
CGGCGCCGAGCGGGCCCTGTTGCTGCGGGAGCAGCTGGCGCAGCAGTTGCAGCAGCTGGCGCTGCCCGGCCTGGCCAGCGATCTCGACCAGCAGCTGGAGCAGGCCGATGGCTATCTCTGCGAACTGAAGGAGGCCCAGATCCGCCTGGGTCTGCACACCTATGGCACCCTGCCCGAGCCAGCGCTGCTGGCCGAACTGCTGCTCTGCCTCGCCCGGGCGCCCCAGGCCGGCCTGCCCGGATTCACCCAGGCGCTGGCTCGGGATCTGGGGCTGGAGCTGGATCCCTGGGCCGATGGCGAGGAGCAGCCGCTCTCCCTGGCGGATCGACAACGGCTTTCAGCCCTGGCCCTGGCACTGGAGCAGGATTCCGGTGTGGATCCAGATCTGGGCCAGGAACCAGATCAGCTCCAAAGCCAGTTTGCAGCTCAGGGGCAAAGCCAGGAGCACGGCCACAGCCTTGATCAAGGTCCCGAACAGGGGCAATGCAACGGCCGAGCACCAGTGCCGTGCCGCAGCCGTCCGGCTCTGGCACGGCTCATGGGTGATGGGGTGGCTCTGCTGGAGCAGTGGGCCCTGCTGCTGGTGCAGCGCGAGTTACTCGCAGTGGAGCATGAAGCGGAGGGTCCGACCCGCTCCGTTGGCGCTGGGATTCCAGCCAACGAGCCGAAGGCAAGCGGGCCCAGCACGGCCAGGCTCCCCTCTGCGGCATTCACGCCAACCGCCAAGCCTGTGAGCCACTCCCCATCCATCCCGGTAGAGCCCATCACCCTGCCTTCCCCCGGTCCCGCCAGCACAGCGGTGCTGCAGCATCTGCGCCAGCGTCTGAAGCCGGCCCTGCTGGCCTGTGGCGAAGCGGAGCGAGCGGCCCTGCTGCAGGGGTTGGCGGGGAGCCGGATCGCCGCTGGCCCAGCGGGAGCACCCACCCGGGGTCGCCCCGATCTACTGCCCACCGGCAGGAACTTTTACAGCGTTGATCTGCGCGGCTTGCCCAGCGAGGCCGCCTGGGATCTGGGACGCCGCAGCGCCGAGCTGCTGCTGGAGCTGCACCTGCTCGAACAAGGGGACGACCTGCGCCACCTGGCGCTCTCGGTGTGGGGCACGGCCACCATGCGCAACGGCGGCGAGGACATCGCCCAGGCCCTGGCGCTGATGGGGGTACGACCGCTGTGGGATGGACCGACGCGGCGGCTGGTGGATCTGGAGGTGGTGCCCCTGGCCCTGCTGGGCCGGCCGCGGGTGGATGTCACCCTGCGCATTTCCGGCCTGTTTCGCGACGCCTTCCCCCAGCTGGTGGCCTGGTTCAACCGGGCCACACGCCTGGTGGCGGCCCTGGCGGAGGAGGATGCCGACAACCCGCTGGCGGCGGCGGCCCGGCGTGAGGGCCAGTGGGGCCGCGTCTATGGCTCGGCGCCGGGGGCCTATGGCGCCGGTCTGCAGGGTCTGATTGATAGTGGCCACTGGGAGGAGCGCGGCGACCTGGGGGAGGCCTTCCTGAACTGGAGCCAGTGGCGCTACGACGGCGACCAGGGTGCAGCAACGGCCGCCGCCGGCATTGAGGCCGAACTCGATCGTGACGGCCTGGAGCAGCGGCTGCGGCAGGTGCAGGTGGTGCTGCACAACCAGGACAATCGCGAGCATGATCTGCTCGACTCCGATGACTACTACCAGTTCCAAGGGGGGCTGAGCGCCGCGGTGGAACGGGTGAGTGGCCAGCGACCGGCTCTCTGGTTCGGCGACCATTCCCGCAGCCAGCGGCCACGGCTGCAGCGGCTGGAACGGGAACTGGACAAGGTGCTGCGCTCCCGACTGCTGAACCCCCGCTGGATCGAGGGGATGCAGAGCCACGGCTATAAAGGCGGCTTCGAAATGGCGGCCAGCCTCGATTACCTGTTTGCCTATGACGCCAGCACCGGCCGGGTGCCGGAGTGGGGTTACGGGGCCATCAGCAAAGCCTGGCTGGATTCAGCGGAGGTGCTGGCCTTTCTGCGTGAGAGCAACCCCTGGGCCCTACGGGACATGGCCGAACGCCTGCTCGAAGCCCACCATCGCGGCCTCTGGCAGGGAGCCGAGGCCGCCGAAATCGCGCGACTGGGCCAGTTGGTGCTCGACAGCGAGGCCCTGATCGAAACCTGACTTCAGATGTTCAGATCCCTGGCCATGGACTTGAAGGGATCGACGTCACCCGGTTTGCCACCCTGCTGCTGGGTGATCCTGGGTTGGTCGTTGGTCTGATCACCGGATTCGGCTTTGCGGGGGGCTGGGCCAGGGACGTTGACAGCCACAGCCGCTCCGCGCTTGCGCTGCTCCAGCTCCGCTTTGGACATCTGCTGGGCGAAGGTCTTCTTGACAGGTTTGGGCACGCCACCGGTGAGATCCACCTTGACGTTGGTGTCGGGATTGATGCCGGCCAGACCAGGCGTCATCCGCTCCAGCTTGGCCTCCATCGAGGCGACTTCAGCCACCATCTCCTTGTTGCCCGGGCTGTCGGCATTGCCGGGGAAGGTGCGGCGGATCGTGTTCGGGCGCCGCATGAAGTTGACATCGCCGAGGCTGCTGGCAGCGTCGGCATCGAGGAAGAAAGTCTCCTCGTCCTTCTTCGGCTTGGGAACAGCGGCTTGTCCGGAAATCTTCACGGACGGTGAACGGGAACCCAGCAGGCGATCGAACAGACCCATCGGCGGCAAGGAATGCGTCAGCAAACCCTAGCGGCCGCTGAGGACCAGTCCATGGGTATCGGTGCCACAACTCTGCAAAAGGCCACGTTTGTCCAGATCGGCAGCAATCGCCGCGCACACCAGGGCGCTCGGCGCCCACTGCGGCTTCTGCTCGTAGTCGTACCAGGCTTCACCGCCGTCAAAACCCAGGGCCGCCGCCGCGGCGATCAGGCGCCGATGCGGCAGGCGGTAGCGGGCGGGGTGGGCGAGCAGGGCCAGGCCACCGGCGGCATGGATCGCCGCCACCACAGCTTCGGCTCGCAGGGCCGGGCCCACGGCCGACACCCCCTGCAGATAAGGAGCCAGGGGCTGGAGGTCGTCGTGGCAGCCCAGGGCGAGCACATGCACCAGGCAACCATCCAGCAGGGCACTGATTTCCAGCCCGCGCCACAACCGTGGCACGCGTTGACCGCTCGCCGCCCGCTGGGCGAACGCGACGGCCAGGGGGCCATGGGCCGTCACGCTGTGGTGATCGGTGACGGCGAGGTGTTCCAGGCCGAGCGCCACCGCCTGGGCGGCCAGATCGGCGGGGCTGAGGCTGCCGTCACTGCAGTGGCTGTGGCAGTGGAAGTTGAAACGTCGGGGGCAGCTGGTGGCGTCCACCTGGCGCAGGACGGCCGTCAGGGGATGGACGAGAACCTCAGGCCGCAGCACCATCGCCTCCAGCCGCCGCCAGGCGTTCCGCCCGCAGCCGGCGCCATCGGGCATAAAACTGGATTGAGGCCGCCATGAACAGCACCAGCGCCACGATGAACCAGGTGGCAGCGCCGGTGGGGAACTGGTTCTTGAACACCACCAGCATCACCACGATCACCAGCAGCAGGGTGGGCAGTTCATTGAGGGCCCGCAGCTGCTTCGGGCTCCACAGGCAGACGCCGCGCTGCAGCTGGCCCATCAGCCTGTAGCAGAAGGCGTGATAAGCGAGCAGCGCCAGCACGAAGGCCAGCTTGGCGTGCATCCAGCCCTGCTGGAGCCAGGCGGGATTGACGCTGAGCAGTCCAACCGCACACAGCACCGCCACCACCATGCCCGGGGTGGTGATGATGTTTGCCAGGCGCCGCTCCATTAGGCCGTACTGGTTCTGGAAGGCGGTGCGCAGGCCCGGCTCCAGCTCCTCGGCCTCCCGGTGATAGATGAACAGCCGCACCAGATAGAAGAGGCCGGCGAACCACACCACAACGCCGACGATGTGGAGGGTCTTGAACCAGAGGTAGGCCTCGGGGGGCCAGACAAAGGCGAGGGGCATGGGCTGGGGAGCTTGGTGATGCTCAGGCGGGAGTCTCGCCCACCAACCGGCAGGCACGGCGGGCCACGGCGGCGCCGTAGCCCCGCTGCACCGCCCCCACGGCAGGGCTGATGCGGCCGTCGCGGCAGTCCACCGTGATCCGCTCCTGGTGGCCGCTTTGATCGCGCAGCCGCAGGCGCAACTGGAAGTCGTGCTGGGCGCCACGGCGGAAGTCATCACCGCAGACAGGCCCGACGCAAAGGCCCGGCGATGCCTGAGCGGGCCCCACCACGCTGCTGCAGGCCAGGGTCAGCAGCAACAGCAGCGTCAGCAGCAGGCGTCGCAGGATCATGCGGATCGGGATTGCAGGGTCTCCAGCTCCGCTGGGGCCCCGTCCTGCGATGGCTCCTCTGCCTCGGGGTGGAAGTATTCCCACACCTGCCGGGCCAGGGCCGGCCCCAGGCCCGGCGCCTGGCCGATCGCCGCGGGGCTGGCCAGCTGGATCGCATCGATCGAGCGGAAATGGGCCAGCAGATCCCGCACCCGCTTCGGCCCCAGCCCGGGGATGTCACTGAGCCGCGAGCGCTTCATGCGCTCGCCTCGCTGCTGGCGGTGGAAGCTCACGGCGAAACGGTGGGCCTCGTCGCGCAGGCGCCGCAGCAGGGCCACGCCGAGTTGGTCGGGCTCACTGTCCAGGGGCTGCTTCGCCCCCGGTACGAACACCTCTTCGCGCTGCTTGGCGAGGGAGCACACCACCAGGTCTTCATGCAGATCCAGTTCCCGCAGGGCTTCCATCACAGCGGAAAGTTGGCCCTTGCCACCGTCGATCATCACCACATCCGGCCAGTCGTTGAGCCCGCCGGTGTGCAGGGCGGTGCCGGCGAGGCGCCGCAGGTCGGCCAGATTTCCGCCTTCGGCCTTGGCCTGGGACCAGCGGCGGAAGCGCCGGCGCATGATCTCGGCCATGGCCATGAAGTCGTCGGAGTGGCCGGCGACGATGCTGCTGCTCTGGATCTTGTACTTGCGGTAGTGCTGCTTGGCCGGCAGACCGTCGATGAACACCACCTGGGAGGCCACCGCGTCGCTGCCCTGAATGTGGCTGATGTCGAAGCCTTCGATGCGTCGTGGTGGGGTGGCTAGATCGAGCAGCTGGGCCAGATCTTCGGTGGCCAGCAGCTGCTGTTCGGCACCTCGTTGGGCCCGCTCCAGTTCGTAGGTGGCATTGCGTACCACCAGTTCAATCAGTTCTGCCTTCTGCTGGCGCTGGGGCACGGCCAGCCGCACCCTGCGGCCCCGCCGCTCGCTCAACCACTCCTCGATCAACGCTTGCTGGGGCAGGGGGTGCTGCAGCAGCAGTTCGGGCGGGATTTCCACCGGCTCCACCTGGCTGTAGTGCTCCTCCACCACCCGCTGCAGAATGCGGCCAGGAGCGAGGGCGGCAGCGGCCGTGGCGCTGAGGGACTGGGGTTCGGCCTCAGATGCCGGCTGGGGTTGAGGCGGAACGGCTGGCGCCGCCGCGCCAGACCCGTCGGCGGTCTCGGGGCTGGCCGCCGGCAGCGGCATTGCATCGGCGGTGAAGCCCAGGCGCCCCACCAGCTTTCCGGCCCGCATCTGGAACAGCTGCACCGCCGCCACCCGGCCATCGGCCGCCAGGGCAATCACATCGCGGCTGATCGAGCTGTCACCCACGCTCATCTTCTGATCGGCGGTGAGCGTGTCGAGCCCCTGCAGTTGATCCCGCACCCGGGCGGCCGCTTCGAAATCGAGCCGCTCGGCATAGCGGGCCATCTGCTCAGCCAAGAGCTCCATCAGTTCATCGCTGCGCCCCTGGAACACCATCGCCACCTTGCGCAGGCTCTGGTGGTAGTCCTCGGAGCTGATCCGCTCCTGGCAGACCCCGGGACAACGGCCGATGTCGTAGTTGAGACAGGTGCGATCGCGATGCAGGGGCAGGGGCCGCTGGCGCAGGGGAAACACGCGCTTGACCAGGCTGAGGGTGCGGCGCAGCAGGCCGACATCCACGTAGGGCCCGTAGAAACGGTCCAGGGGACTGCGCAAGCGGCGGCGGCGGGTGATGAAGATGCGCGGATAGGCCTCGCTCCAGGTGATGCAGAGATAGGGGTATTTCTTGTCATCTTTGAGCAGCACGTTGAAGTGCGGCTGGTTCTGCTTGATCAGATTCGCTTCCAGCGCCAGCGCCTCGGCTTCGCTGTCGGTGACGATCACCTCGATGTCGCAGACCTGACGCACCATCAGCGAGATGCGTGGGCTGTGGCCATGGCCGCCACCACTCTGGAAGTAGCTGCGCACCCGATTGCGCAACACCTTCGCTTTGCCGATGTAGAGGATGCGATCCTCGCCATCGCGCATCAGATAGCAGCCCGGCTCACTCGGGATCTCGCCCAGGCGGGCCTTGAGCCGCTGCGGATGCAGCATCAGGGGGGTGCCGAGGACGGCACCTGCAACCTGCGGTGGGACCATCTGGGCCGTCAGCCTCAACCGCCGTACTGCCAGCCGGTGGCGGCGAGCTCCAGCGCAGCGGCGTCGCGATGCAGCACGGCGTTCTTCACGGCCCCCACGAACACGGTGTGGTCGCCTGCCGCCACCTGGCCCACCAGCTCACATTCGACGGCGCCGAGAGCGTCATCCAGAATCGGCAGGCCCAGGGCGCCCAACTGGAAGGGGGCGGCGTCAAAGCGGCCACCCACCCCTTTCTGGGGCTTGAAGAAAACGGCCGCCAGATCCTTTTGATCGGCCGCCAGCACGTTGAGGGCAAAACGACCGGTGCGCTGAATCATGCCGTTGCTGGTGGAGTCGGCTCGCACCGCCATCACCACCAGGGGTGGCTCAAACGAGCCCTGGGTGACCCAGCTGGCGGTGAAGCCATTGACCTCCTCGCCCTCAGCCACGCCACAGATGAAGACGCCGTGGGGGATCTTGCGCAGCAGGGTCTTCTTGGCTGCCTGGTCGAGATTGGTTTCGCTCATGGTCCTTACGACGTCTGGTGTGGCTGACTCTAGGAAGCAGCCCGGCTCAACCCGCTCCGGTCGCTCCATAGGCTTGTGGTCGTTGTCGCGCCGTGATGCACGCCCTCTACCCGGGCAGTTTTGATCCCCTCACCCTCGGCCATCTCGACCTGATCGAGCGCAGTGCGCGCCTGTTCGATGCGGTGACGGTGGCGGTGCTGCAGAACCCCAGCAAAAATCCCAGCTTCCCGCTGGAGCAGCGGCTGGGCCAGATCCGCGAGGCCACCAGCCATCTGCCGACGGTGCAGGTGACCAGTTTCGATGGGTTGACCGTGGAGTTCGCCCGCGCCTGTGGCGCCGCCGTGATCCTGCGCGGCCTGCGGGCCCTGAGCGACTTCGAGTTTGAGTTGCAGATCGCGCACACCAACAAGACCCTGGACCCGGCGATCGAGACCCTGTTCCTGGCAACGGCAGTCCAGCACAGCTTTCTGAGCAGTTCGGTGGTGAAGGAGGTGGCCCGCTTCGGGGGTGCGGTTGAACATATGGTCCCCAAGGGAGTGGCAGGCGACCTCGCCAGGCTCTTTAATCGTTCAACTCCCCACCGTTGACATGTCAGAGGCCCGCATTACCGTCCTCGATCAGCTGGATCAGCTCGAGGAGATCGTTCTCGACGGCAGCCGCATCCCCTTCAGCGGTGGCCGCCTTGTCAACGAGCAGGACGCCATCGAGTCGATGGACGCCCTGCGGGAGTCCCTGCCCGCCCAGATCGTCCAGGCCGAGGAGCTGATCCGCCAGCGGGTGGGTTTCATCGAGAAGGCGCGCCAACAGGCCGAGGAGATCGTCACCAAGGCTCGCCGCGAACGGGAGCAACTGATCAACCAGGCGGCCATCCGCCAGGAAGCTGAACGCCAGGTGGGGGAACTGCGCGACCAGGCCCGCCAGCAGTGCGAGCAGATGATGGTGCAGGTGCGCCAGCAGGCGGCCCAGGTGGAGCAGGAGCATCAGGCCCGCATGGCCCAGATGGAGCAGCAATACGCCAGCCGCCGCCAGCAGATCGAGCAGGAGGCCCAGGCCCGGCGGCAGCAACTGGAGCAGGAGGCGAACGATCGCAACCGCCAGCTGCTGGAGCACCACGAGCGAGCTCGGCAACAGGCGATGCAGGAGCTGGAACTGGTGCGGCAGGAGGGCTTGCGAGTTCAGCGGGACAGCCAGTCGGAGGCGGAGCGGCTCCATGCCGATGCCCTGCAGTTCGGCAAGCAGACCCAGCAGCAATGTGAAACGTTGGTAGCCCGCAGCCGTCAGGAGTCCAACTCCATCCAGGAGGGCGCCAATCGCTACGCCGAACAGGTGCTGGGCGAATTGGAGGTGCGTCTGAAGGAACTCAGCCAGGTGGTGCTGGGTGGCCGCCAGGAACTGGGCCGCCTGCAGAACCAGGAGCGCCCGGCGCCGGTGCCCACCGAGGCGGTCGCCCTGGGGGACAACGAACCGGTGAACCGGGCCCGCCGGGCTGCCGGCCGGATGCGGCGGGCTGCCACCCGGGGCCTCGCCAGCTGAAGGCGCGTCCCGCCAAGCAAAAGAGGTAGACCTGGCTCAGCCAAGCGCGCTTGTTCGTCGACGTCAGCCGCAGCATCTGGGGCAGGCCATCTCCAGATGCTGCGTGATCAGGTGTTGCGATCATCAAGGTGATGACGCCGGATGATCACGGCGAGCGACCACGAAAAGCAGTCACAAGACACCCTTACACCAGCCTCTTGCCATCCTCGGCGACCCGGACATCCTCGATAGCGGCATCTTTCAAGATGACCACCTTTTTCTCCATATCCAACTCCCCTTTGCGCACGAGGTCTTCGGAGCGTATCTTTGTATCGGTGATCAATTGCTCCTCTTCCTCACGTACCACATCGGCAAGCTTGCTGTCCACCGCCGTCTTCACCTTCTGCTCGGCAGCATCAATGGCACGCGATTCGAGCTGAGCCACGTGATCGGTCACCACGATTTGGACGTCCTCGACCAACATAGCTTCCGCTCTCAGCTGTTTTTTTGCCAGAAAATCGTGAACATCGGAGCCAAGGGATAGTTGACGATCAAAGTCCTCTTGCATTCTTGAGACTAATCTTTGAATCGACTCGGGGGAGGTTAGCATGCCTTTGTAAAGATTTTCGTCTATCAAATCCTTTGCGGCTTTTTTCATCTGTTTTCTCAGGTCTAATTTTAGTTCGTAATGATCTTCAGTGATTCCGCGCATAGCCCAGCCGCCAAATCTGGGATTTTCGGTCATATCCTTTACTAGTTTTTCGAGATTGAACATTGCCTTTGGGTATCTATCTTTGACAATCATCGGGAAAACTTTTTTGAACATCTCGGCCTTCATCGCCCGACTATCTTCGCCATTATTGATTACTGCATTCATGCCTTCGTTTAGTTGTTGCCTGATCTCTTCTTTATCGGCGCCCACATCAAAATAATTAGCCTCGGTGAAGAGTTTGCTTTTAGACAGTTCAACTAATTTGGCATTGACTTGCTTCAACTCACGTGCGCCAAAATAGTTCTGGGCGCCATCGAATTTATTAATCCAACCCTTTTTTGAGCCGATTCCGCCAACGGGGTACCATTCTTCTGTTTTCCAGTCCTTTCCAGCCAAGCCAGTGCTTTTGTAAAAAATAAATTCCTGGCCTTTCACAACAGCCTTCACCATGTCTCTCTTGTGATACTGAAGAATATAATGCTCTTTTCCTGTAGCGTCAGTAAAAAGCGGCTTTAACTCTAATCCGAAATCATCGGAACAGATGTGCGCCTTAAATTTAGCATTAATATCTTTGCTGTAAGCGTAGTAATCCTTTTTGAAAAAATTTGATTCGGCGGTCTCCTTGATTTCCCGTTCATCAGCTTTCTCTATGTGATTGGCGTCTTCTGTCAACCTTTGCTGGGTGTGATTGATTTTTGCATCTTCCTTCTTTTCGGCTACTACTGCATCTTGGTGAGTAGTCTCAAACGCAGGTTTGATTTGGGCTTCCAGTCTCTTTTGGGAACGCCGAATGATTACTCCAGCAACAATCCCGGAGATGGCCTGGCCCCCGAAATAGACTGAAACGCCCGTAATGACAGCACCCTTCTTGCTCATGCCCCCTGCAGTCGCCTCTAGGGCGTTTTGCTCGGCCTGGGCGCAGGCCTCCAGGCGCTCCATCGTGCTGGCCAGAGTCTTGAACCGCTCCTGTACGTGCTGGCAGAGCTCAGGTAGCCCCTCGGGCCTGGCCTGCATGCAGTGGACGTCACTCTGCAGCTCCGTCCACGCCGGCTCGCTCAGGCTGGACTGACAGATGTGCCGTAGGGCCGCGGCGAATCGCTCCCGTTCGTATCCCTCGTCATCCAGCCATTGCCACCACTCCGCCAGGCTCAGCGTTGCCGCAGCCTCCTCACTCTGTAGTCGTGTGGCCATCGCACAGAGACAACTGCGGAACGCACCCACCTCATCGTTGGAGAGACGGGCGTTCAACGCCGCCAGTTCCTTCTTCAGCTCCATTACAACTGCGGACATCGAACATGTACCAGGGACTGGCCACTTTGATCCTGAACGGGCACCGCGTCAACCGACAGCTATAGGGGGGCGATCGGTGATGGCACGGGAAACCTGCGGCGGGACTTTGGCTCCGTCCCCACACCAAGGGAGCCAGGCCCCAGCGATGGCCTTCAGCCTGGCCGCTGGAACGCTGAAGCCCAGGGGGAGCCCAGCGCGAGCCCGGGGAGGCCCAGATGAGGACCGGCAGGATCAACCGCTAAATCGCCAGCCAAAAACATGCCGGATCGCCAGGCGAACCAGACCAGGGCATAGCCGGGCCTGCATGCTCCAGGTCTGCGCGCTCAGATGGCCCCGGCGAAGACTGGGATGATCTGCATGTCATGCCCTGAAGCAAGGACGATCAGACAACACCGCCGCACAGCGCCACATTCTGCACCTGACGCATGATTTGACCGATGGTCTGGTTCGGCATGCTGGCGCCATTGGAAATGGCACTCACATAGCGCGGGCCGTCACTGGTTTTCAGTACACCGCTGATCGCTCGCACGCCGGTGAGAGTGCCGGTTTTGCCGAACAACCGGCCATCGAGGGAGGTGCCATTGAACAGATTACGCATCGTGCCCCGTTGGCCGGCAATCGACATCGAGGCGATGTAATCGCGGCCATAGGGATGCTGATCCATGCGCATCAGCAACGCGGCCAGCAGCCTTGTGGTGAGCCGATCGGAGCGATCAAGACCACTGCCATCGCGGACGCGCACCCCCTGCATCGGCAGGCCCTGCTGGCTGAGCCAGGCCATTTCCAGTCGGGCAGCTTCCTCGATATTCCAGGTGCCGGCGGCACTGCGCAACAGCACCTCGGCGGTGAAGTTATGGCTATCGGTGTTAGCCAGGCTCAGCAACCCGTGCATGGTGGTGGAAGGCTCCTCATGGACCAGCACCGCATCTCGAGGCAGCGGTGCCGCCGCCGCCACCAGACTCAGCTGCGCCTTGACTCCCTGTTGCACCATGGCGCGCTGCAGCAGGGTGGTGAGCCGGGAGGGCGGATTGCTCACCGCATCCTCAATCGCATTGCTGGTGACAGCCAGCCGCGTGATCGGCGCGCCGTAGGCATAGCTGCGATCGCCGTAGCTCCAGCCCTGGGGCCACCAGCCCTGGGCCGGCTCCTCCGCCAGCTGCAGCTTCACTGCCGTGCCCGGCGCGCCACCCGCGGAGGCCAGGGCCAGCTTGGCGAAGCGCTGCAGATGGGGCACCGCCAGATCCGGATCGCCCTGGCCCGTGAGCCGCAGCGTGCCGTCACTGAGGCGCCAGAGACTGGTGCGCAGGCGGAAGTCGGGGCCGAGGCGATCGAGGGCGAAGGCCGTACTCAGCAACTTCTGATTGGAGGCCGGTACCCGGGGCCTGGTGCCATTCACATCCGCCAGCAGCCGACCACTGGGGTCAGCCACGCTGACACTCCAGACCGCGGATTCCGAACCGAGCAGAGACGCCAGCCGCTGCTGCAGGCCGGGACAGCTGACCTGGTTCTGCAGTTGGGGCAGAGCCACCGGCGCCGGCAGCGGCGGCAGCGTCGCCAGCGGTGGCCGCTCGATGCTGCGGCTGGGCGGCAGGGCCGGAGACCAGGAATCCGTGGTGGAGGCCGTCTGCTGGGCCAGGGAAGGGGCAGACAGATTCGCGGCGCCGAGGGTGGCGGCCAGTAGCAACAGGGGCAGACAGGAGTGCTTGCGGTTCATGATCAGGACTTGCCCACTTTCAGGTCAGTCACGGTGCCGTTGAAGCGGTAGTTCGCCCCCTCCAGTTCCACCGGCGCCCCGATCTTGATCGTCTGATTGCCGAACACAACGCCGCCACTGGTCTTGCGGCCCTCACCGTTCAACACGAAGCGGCCATCAAAGGTACCGAACACCTTCTGATTGGGATCAGGGGCGCTGACGACGCGGCCTTCGGGTGTCAGGATTGAAATGCGGCGATCGAGGGGAATCACACGCTCGATCGCCACACTGCCGTGGGGCTGGTTGCGGATCACGATCGCCACCTTGCCTTCCGCTTCCGCACTTCTGATCAGTGCGGCCGAATCGGCGGAGGGCACGCCGCGCACATCGACGGTGACCGTGACCGGTTGCAGCGAACCGGTGGCACTGGCCACGGCGCCGCTCAGCTTGGGGCTCCAGACCACACCGCCGATGGCCAGCAGCACGGCAGCGGCCGCACCGAGATCCACCAGATTCCAGGAGCGGGAGGGAGAGGTATTGCTGGCCATAGGAACCGCTAAAGCCTGCGAAGTGTACGCAGAGTTCTCCAGCGGCACCAGTGTCATGGCACGCGGTGCCATGGACAGGCGTTCAGGGGTAGTCCCAACGGCTGGCCAGGCCCGCACTCAGTTCTGCAGCCCTTCAATCAGATCGCCCAGGGCTTTGAGGTTGCTGCCCAGGCTCTGACCCTCGCCACCGCTGAGCGCCTGGTCCCGCTGCTCGCTATCGGGTTTGCGCTCAAAGCTGGTCACAAAGCGGTAGCCATCGGCATCGAGCCGGTAAAGCTGCCAGTCCCCCGGCCAGGCCCTTCGCAGGGCGCTGGCACTCTGGGGCAGCAGGGCATAGGCGGCCTGCCACTGGGCGAGGAACCCGCGGCGCCGTTGGCGGGCAACACTGCCGATGCCGACTGTGGCGTCCTCCAGGTTCGGGTTGAGCAACACCACCTGGCCGCGATGGGCGGCGCAGATCCGCTCCACCTGCTCGTACTCCGCCTGGCTGGCGCCGGCGAGCAACAGCAGGCCCTCGCTGGGGCTTTCCGCCTGCAGTCGCTCCTGATCGCCGTAGCTGGCGATGGTGGTCGCCGCTTCGCCGGCGTCGCGGCGGGCCAGGGCGGTGGCCCCCATATCGGCAAACAGCAGCCGAGGCTCCAGGCCCGCCGCCGCCAGCGCTTGATTCAGGCGTAACACCAGCGGCAGCAGGCGCAGGCCTTCAAAGCGAAACTCCACGGTCCAACGGCCGGCTGGCGTGGAAGCCAGGGCCTGGCGGAGGGCTAGGAGGGCCTCGGCCTCGGCGGTGAACAGATCGGCGGGCAACATCAAAGGGAGGCGTGGTCAAGCGGCGCAGAGGCGCCGGGCGTCCGGACCCTACCCAGCCGGCTCTGGCCCTCGCTCGCCACCAAGGTTCCCTGGCATGGGCATGGCCCCCTGGCTTGGGCCTCCTGGCTCCGGGGTCGCCTGGCCCCGCCGCCACAGCCTGCTTGGGCCCTATGTCAGGGCTGCCTGCAGCTCGCGGCGGGCCGTGTCGAGGTCTGCCGCGAACGGTTCCAGATCCTGCGGCTGCAGCCAGGGCCCCAGGCTCAGGCGCAGGCCACTGCGGGCCTCGAGTGGGCTGTAGCCCATGGCCAGCAAGATCGGACTGGCGCCTGCAGCAGCCCCGGCTCCGCTGGCGCTGCTGCAGGCGGAGCCACTGCTCACGGCCCAGCCGCGACGAGCCAGCGCCTGCACCATGGCCCGGCCCGACAGCGGTCGGCCGTCATGACTGGACACCAGCAGGCTGAGATGGTGGGGCAGGCGCTGTCCGCTGCCGTCCGGGACCGGCCCACTGAGGCGCAGGCCTTCCAGAGGGGAGAGGCGCTGCCACAGCTCGTTGCGCAGCTGGGCCAGGGGATCCTGGCCGGCCGCCGCCGCCAGTCGCTCCGTGGCCAGATCCAGGGCTGCGGCGAAGCCATGGGCCAGCAGCACCGGCTCCGTGCCACCGCGGCGCCCCCCTTCCTGGGAGCCGCCGCCGATCAGTGGAGCCAGTTCCACCCCCGGTGCCAGGGCCAGGGCGCCCACCCCCCGCGGGCCCTGCAGTTTGTGGGCGGTGCCACTGAGCAGATCCACCGGTAGCTGCGCCAGGTTCAGGGGCAGATGGCCCAGCACCTGCACCGCATCCACATGCAGCCGCACGCCGGCCTGCCGGCAGAGCGCCCCGAGCCTGGCGATGGGCTGCAGGCTGCCCACCTCGCTCTGGCCCCAGATCAGCGACACCAGCCGGGTGGGAGGTGCCAGGCGCTCAGCCAGGAGCTGGGGATCAACCAGGCCGAGCCGGTCCACCGGCAGGATCTCCAGTTGCCAGCCCTGCCGTTGCAACTGGGCCGCCGCCGCCAGCGTGGCCGGGTGTTCAACGGCGGACACCAGCAGGCGGCCAGGCTGCATCAGGGCGGCACTGCCCAGCAGGGCCAGATGGATCGCTTCGCTGCCGCCAGAGCAGAAGACGATCTGACCGGGCTCGGTCCCCAGGGCGCCGGCGAGCCGGATGCGGCTGCGTTCAAGCAGTTCGGCCGCCACCAATCCGGGGCCATGCAGGCTGGAGGGATTGGCCCAGGCGGCGGCCGCTTGATCGGCCATGGCCGCCAGCACCTCCGGGGCGGGCGGGCTGGTGGCCGAGGCGTCGAGGTAGCGGCTTAGATCGACTGCTGGCGCGGCGGCCCGAGCGTGGCGAACGGCAGTGGATGAGGCTGCTGGGTCTGGGCTGGGCCACTCCGCTTCGCTGAGCGGTCCCGGGGCCCGGGGCCGCTCAGGACCAAGGCGGCTAAAGCCAGTTGGGCGGAGTTGGTCCGCCCGCTGCGGCTGCGGCCTTTCCGGATCGGCTTCGGTGCCACTCCGGCTGCTGGGGTTCAGCGGCTCAGCCATCGCCATCGGCGGCCAGGCGGGAGCGGAAGCGGGATGCGGCCGAGTTGGCGGCGATCGCCACCAGTTCATCGAGGGAGCGGCCCCCCAGCAGCGCCTCCACCCGGGCCCGGGCCTCCTGGCTGGCGCAGGCCTGCGGCTGCAGGCAACCGTTGACGCAGGCCGTGGCGCAGTCAATTGCCGGTTGGGCGCTGGCACCGGTGGCGCTGGCAGCAGTGGTGCTGATAGCAGTGGTACTGGCGGCAGTGGTGCTGGCAGTGGGGGGCTCTGCGGCAGCAGCACCGGCGGGCACTGCCGCTGCATGGGGCAGATTCGCGGGCGCCTGGAGGCCCTCGCTGGCCGGATGGGATGCGACCGCGGGGGCGGCCGGCGGCTCATCAGTCCAATCCAGGGGCGGCTCCTCCTCGGGGCCGATCAGCCCCGGCACCACCACACCGTCGAACACCGCCTCGGCTGGGCCGGTCATAAACAGATGGCCATCGGCCTGATCCCACTGGATGTCCAGCGGGCCGCCGGGCAGATCGAGGCGGGCGCCGCGCTCGCTCAGGCCCAGCAGATGGCAGGCCACCAACGTGGCGCAGGCGCCGGTGCCACAGGCCAGGGTGGGGCCAGCGCCCCGCTCCCACACCCGCATCACCAGATGGGTTGGCTGCAGCACTTGCACGAAGTGCACGTTGGTGCGGGCCGGGAACATGGGATGGCGCTCCAGGGCCGCCCCCAACAGCTCGAGATCGATCGCCTCGACATCCGACACCGGAATCACGACGTGGGGATTCCCCATGCCGACGGCTGCCACGGCCAGAACCTGGCCAGCGACGGCCAGATCCCCCTGGGGTAATCCCGCCGGGCCCGGCTCCAGCAGGGTGGGAATCGCGCCCGGTTCCAGAAACGGCCGGCCCATGTCGACACGAATGCGGCCATCGGCCAGCAGCTGCGGCACGATGCGCCCGGCGAGGGTCTCGATCTGCCAGGTGCGGCCGGGGTCATCGCCATCGCTGTCCGCCAGAAAGCGGGCCAGGCAGCGGATGCCATTGCCGCACATTTCCGGCTCCGTGCCGTCGGCGTTGAAGATGCGCATCCGCAATTCCCCGCCCTCCCGTGGCGGCAGGGCCAGGATCACCCCATCGCCACCAACGCCGAAGCGACGATCACAGAGTCGCTGGATCGCCGCCGGGGTGAGGCCGAAGCTGTCCTCAGCCGCGCTCAGGCTGCGGCCATCGAGGAGCAGAAAGTCGTTGCCTAATCCCTGATATTTGCTGAACTGAAGCACAATCCCCGCAAGCGCCGGCACAGCTCGATCCTATGCAGAGCTTCTTCGACAAGCGGGCGCCCCGGCTCGACACCAGCCTGCCGAGCGTGCGGCACGTTCAGGAGCTGATCCGCAACCGCACCAGCGTTCAGGTGACGATGGTGGGCGGCCAGGAACTGGAGGGCACGATCAAGTGGCAGGACAGTGAGTTCCTGGCCTTGCGACAGGACAGCAGCCGGCCCCTGGTGCTGATCAACCGCGATGCCATCGCCCTGGTGCGGGCCTTCCTCTGAGCCAGGGCCCGTCCTGCTGGCCCTGGGGTTATGGCACGATCACGCCTGAGCCCAGGCCCCGAGCGAACCCCGTGACCGATTCCTCCCGTTACCGGCCGCAGGAGATCGAGGAGCGCTGGCAACAGCACTGGCAGAGCCAGGGACTGGCCCTCACCCCCGAGCCGGGCCCATCTGGAGCGGACGGCGAGGCCGCCGAGCCCTATTACGCCCTGTCGATGTTCCCCTATCCCTCGGGGAGCCTGCACATGGGCCATGTGCGCAACTATGTGATCACCGACGTGATCGCCCGGGTGCAGCGGCTGCGGGGCAGGGCCGTGCTGCATCCGATGGGCTGGGATGCCTTTGGCCTGCCAGCTGAGAACGCCGCGATCGAACGGGGGGTGGATCCCGGCGCCTGGACCGATCAGAACATCGCCCAGATGCGCCAGCAGCTGCAGCGGCTCGGCCTCTCGATCGACTGGGACCGCGAAGTGGCCACCTGCCATGCGGACTACTACCGCTGGACCCAGTGGCTGTTCCTGCAGTTCCTGGATGCGGGTCTGGCCTATCGCAGTGAAGCCACGGTCAACTGGGATCCGATCGACCAGACCGTGCTGGCCAATGAACAGGTGGATGGCGAGGGCCGCTCCTGGCGCTCCGGCGCCCTGGTGGAGAAGCGCAAGCTGCGCCAGTGGTTCCTGAAGATCACCGCCTACGCCGACCAGCTGCTCGACGACCTGCCCAAGCTTGAAGGCTGGCCGGAGCGGGTGCGCACCATGCAGGCCAACTGGATCGGCCGCTCCCGCGGCGCCGAGCTGCAGTTCGAGGTGGTCGATGCCGACGGCGCGGCCACGGGCCAGCAGATCCAGGTGTTCACCACCCGGCCGGACACCCTCTACGGCGTCAGCTATGTGGTGCTGGCGCCCGAGCATCCGCTGGTGGCCAGCCTCACCAGCGCCGAACAACAGTTGCCGGTCACGGCCTTCATCGATCTGGTCGGGCGCCAGAGCGACCAGGACCGCACGGCCGAAGACAGTCCCAAGCGCGGCGTGCCGATCGGGGCCCGCGTCCGCAACCCCGCCAACGGCGAGTTGGTGCCCCTCTGGATCGCCGACTACGTGCTCGCCGACTACGGCACTGGCGCCGTGATGGGTGTACCGGCCCACGATCAACGCGATTTTGTCTTCGCCCGCCAGTACGAGCTGCCGGTGCAGCAGGTGATCATTCCTGAAGGAGCGGATGAACATGCCTATGAGGGCGGCGCCTGGACCGCCGCCGGTGTGCTGATCCACTCGGGCCCCTACAACGGCCTCAGTTCCAGCGAAGCCCAGCAGCGGATCATCGCCGCCGCCGAAGCCGGCGGCTGGGGTCAGGGCCGGGTGCAATACCGCCTGCGGGACTGGCTGATCTCCCGCCAGCGCTACTGGGGCTGCCCGATTCCGGTGATCCATTGCGACACCTGTGGTGTGGTGCCGGTGCCCGCCGAGCAGCTGCCGGTGGAGCTGCCCCAGGGGCTGGAGCTGGCCGGCAAGGGGGGCTCACCCCTGGCCCGGCTGGAGAGCTGGGTGGCGGTGGCCTGCCCTTGCTGCGGCAAGCCCGCCAGGCGGGAGACCGACACCATGGACACCTTCATGTGTTCCTCCTGGTATTACCTGCGTTACAGCGACCCCCACAACTCGGCGCTGCCGTTCAGCCGCGCAGCCGTGGATCGCTGGTTGCCCGTGGATCAGTACGTGGGTGGTATTGAGCACGCGATTCTGCATCTGCTCTATTCCCGCTTCTTCACCAAGGTGCTGCGGGATCGCGGTTTGCTGGGCTTCGATGAACCCTTCAGCCAGCTGCTCACCCAAGGCATGGTGCAGGGGATCACCTACAAAAATCCCCACAGCGGCAAGTACATCGCCCCAGCCGATGTGGCCGATCCAAGTGATCCCCGCGACCCGATCACAGGCGAGGTGCTGGACACCTTCTACGAGAAGATGTCGAAGTCGAAATACAACGGCGTTGATCCCGCCGTGGTGATCGATCGCTATGGCGCCGACACCGCCCGCATGTTCATTCTGTTCAAGGCCCCGCCCGAAAAGGATCTCGAATGGGATGACGCCGATGTGGAGGGCCAATACCGCTTCCTGCAGCGCCTCTGGCGCCTGGTGGAGGCTGCGGCCGACCGGGGCCTGCTGCTCAGCCCCCGCAGCGGTGGCTTCCTGCTGGCGCCGGGAAGCGTGCCCGCCAGCGCTAGCGATCAGGAGCTGCGGCGGGCCGTTCACACGGCGATTGCCGCGATCAGCGAAGACCTGGACGGCGATTACCAGTTCAACACCGCCGTGTCCGAGCTGATGAAACTCAGCAACGCCATGGCCAGCCAGCTGGAGGCGGCCAGTGAGCCCGTGGCACTCGAAGCTCTGGCCGTGCTACTAGTGCTGCTGGCGCCCTTTGCCCCCCACCTGGCCGACGAGCTCTGGCAACGGCTCGGGGCCAATCCTGATGGCGACACCAGCGTGCATCGCCAGCGCTGGCCCCAGGTCGACGCCACCGCCCTGCGACGCGACACAGTCACCCTGGTGATCCAGGTGAAGGGCAAGGTGCGGGGCCAGCTGGAGGTGCCGGCCGATGCCGATGCAGCCACGCTGGAAAAGCTCGCCCGCGACAGCGACGTGGCCGCCAAGTGGCTGGAAGGTCAGCCACCGCGCCGGGTGATTGTGGTACCCGGCAAGTTGGTCAATCTGGTGCCCTGACCACCTCCAGGCTGCTGGGGTTGCCCCAGTCGCCGCTGATCTGATAGCCGCGGGGATTGCCACCCAGATGGCGCAGGGCCCAGAAGATCGGTTCGGGACTGGCTAGCTCCAGCTCCTTGGCGATCGCGTCCAGGCTGCGGGGCTGGCCATCCGCCAGCAACGTTTCCAGCCGCACCTGCAGGGCAAGGATCTCGGCGGCCGCCTTCTTGCCGGCCTCGACGCCGGGTTGGTGATAGGCGTTGACGTTGATCAGCTCGCCGTAGAGCCCCACAGCCCGCTCGAACAGGGCCACCAGCGCCCCGAGGCTGCGGGCGTCGAAGCGGCGCAGGGTGATCGTGAGGTTCTGACGATCGCCTTCGCTGAGGGCCGCCCGGGTGCCCTGCAGAAAGCCACAGAGGAAATCGCCGGGTCGCTCGCCCGCGACAGGGCCGATGTCGGCCGGATCATCGAGGGCTTCGATGAAGGTGACGAAGAAGTTGTCGAGGCCATCGCGCAGCTGCTGCACGTAGGCGTGTTGATCGGTGGATCCCTTGTTGCCGTACACGGCCAGGCCCTGATGCACCACCCGGCCGTCCCGGTCGTGCTTCTTGCCGAGCGACTCCATCACCAGTTGCTGCAGGTAGCGGCTGAAGACTTCGAGCCGATCCCGGTAGGGCAGCACCACCATGTCGCGCCGGCCCTGGCCAGCGCCGGCAGCAAACCAGGCCGCCGCCAGCAGCGCCGCCGGATTGCGGCGCACCTCGCTCTGGCGGGTCAACCGGTCCATGGCACCGGCGCCCTCCAGGAAGGCGTGCAGATCGGCCCCGACCAGCGCTGCCGGCAACAGCCCGACGGCACTGGTGATGCTGGTGCGACCGCCAACCCAGTCGAACATGTCAAAGCGGCGCAACCACTGCTCGGCCTGGGCCTGCAGATCCAGATGGCTGTCGAGCATGGTGACGGCTACCGCCTGGGCGGCCCAGGTCCCACCGGCCGCTTCCAGCCGAACGCGCGCCTGGGCCATGCCCAGATGGGGCTCAGGCGTACCGCCGGATTTGCTCACCACCACCACCAGCGTGCTGCGCAGGCGCTCGCCAAGGCCACCCAGGACAACGCTGATGCCCTGAGGATCGACGTTGTCGATGAAGTGGAACGGCAGGCCGGTGTCTTGCTTCTGCAGGGCCCGCACCATCAGCAGCGGCCCCAGCCCGGAGCCACCGATGCCGATCCAGAGCACATCGGTGAAGGCCGCTCCGCCTGGCGTACGGATCTCGCCGGCGAGCAGGGCCTGGGCGAAGGCGTCGATGCGCTCCACCTCAAGCCGGATGTGATCGGCGGTGGCCCCATCGGGTGCCAGCTCGGGAGCACGCAGCCAGTAATGGCCCACCTGGCGCTGCTCGTCGCCATTGGCGATCGCACCGGCCTCAAGGGCTGCCATGGCGGCAAAGGCCCGTTCAAAGCCCGGTGCCAGCTGTTCAAAATCAGGCTGGGACAGGGCCATACGGCTGACGTCCAGCCAGAAGCCGAGGTCGTCGTCGTACCAGAGAAGATCGCTGAAACGTGTCCAGAGACTGGCTGGATCCTGGCCGTCGAACGGCGGAAGCGATGTCATGGTCTCTTCGGACGCCGCACATAGCCAAGGAACCGTATCCAGTCCAGCTCCGTTCCGGCAAGCGGTTCCTGCGCTTCGCTACCAGGACGTCACCATGTGTGGGCCAGCGCACAGACCGATCCCAGCAGGGCGCTTAGATCTGGAGGAGATCCTTAAATCAGAAGTGAAACATTTTGTTTTTACTGCCCTGATGGGAGGTGTGGACGTCAAAGCCAGAGTGGTCAGCTTGCGTCGGGTTCTGAGCCGGCCCCGCCAGAGCTGGTCGGGTCTGACTCGGCCCTGGTTGTCCTGGCCGCGCCTCAGCAGCCTTTGTTTCGGCAGCAGTCGCGTGGGTAGCAGCTGCGTCAGCCGCACTCGCCTGACCCGTGTTGGCCTGATCAGCCTGGGTGTGGGGTTGGCGTTGTTGCCGCTCCAGGGGCAGCGCTGGTCGCTGGCCCAGCGGCCGGTGTTGTTCACGGATCCGTCCCTGATCGGCAGCCTTGCCAGCAATGGCGCTGACCCGAAAGGCCTGACCAACGAGGGCCAGCGACCCGACCCGCTCGATTTTTCTGAGGCCGAACTACGGGACCTGAACCGCCGCTTCGGCGTGCATGGCCCCCAGCCCAAGCTGGCGCAACTGTTCACCGAAGGGCTCGATCAACTGCAGCCCCTGCGGGTTCACACCCTCTCGAGGGTGGAGGAGTTGCGACCGATGATCCTGGCGGAAAGCCGCCGTCACCACATCAATCCGATGCTAGTGGCGGCGGTGCTGTTCGATGAACTGCAGCACGCCAAACCCGGTGAAGATGCCCCGCTGGTGGCCGAGTCCGGCCTGTTTCACACCCACGGGCCCGCCCAGCTGAGCCTGGGCGAAATGCAGAAGCAGGGTTTGCTGAGTGAGCACGCCACTCCGGAGCAGATCAGCGAAGCCCGTCTGCACCTGCTTGATCCCGAAGGCAATGTGCAGGTGTTGGTCGGCAAGTTCGCCCGCCTCAGCAAGGCGCTCTCCCTGCCCCAGCGCCACCTGCTGATGGCCAGCAACTCCCCCCGCGACGCCAAGGCCCTGGCCACCCTGGCCTACCTGCACAACGGCAAGCTCGACTACCCCGGTCGCATCCTGCGCTACATGCAGGATGCCGAGCTGCATGGTCTGATCTACGGCAGCCGCACCTCGCCCACCAGTCTGCTGATCTGAGCGCGGTAGGCAGGTTTCAGCCAGCGCTCAACAGCCCACTCCCAGGGCCACCAGGCGCTGTTCCAGTTCGTTCCAGTCGAAGCTGCGGGGATCGGAGCGTTCACCGCCCAGGTCCACATGGCGATGGGTGGTGATGTTGGTGGCAGGAATCTGGAAACGTCGCATCCAGTCCGCCAGCACAAAGGCGACGGCGTCGTACTGGGCGCGGCTATAGCCGCTGTGGCTGGCGCCCTGGTTTTCGCCGTCAAGCGGCGTTTCCAGGCTGAGATGGAGGGCAAAGTTGTTGATCGATCCGCCCACCTTCGGGTTGGTGACCACCCAGACGCCGTTGAACGCCGAATAGCCGGCACCGAAGGCTCGTTTCACCGGATCCACCACCTGGATGATCTGCCCCTGCTGGCCGATCAGCATGTGATAGCTCACCTGATCTTCATCGTTGGCGTGGGGGGTGAGGAAGGTGTTGATCGCTGAATCCAGGCCGTAGACCGTTTCGTGCAGCACGATCACCCGAGGAGTGGGATTCACCTGATTGCCGAGCGCATCGCGCCGATAGCGATCGCCGAAATTGCTCGGATCGGTGGGAATCCGCCGGATCTGCATCGCCAGCGTCTCGCGCTGCTGCCAGAGGCGGCGGCGCAGGCCGGGATCAACGGCGCGGCAGGCCTGGGCCTGCCGCGCCGCCGCGAGCGGCGATGACCAGTTCAGCGGTGCTGGCGGTTTCGGCGCCACCCGGGGCAACCCCGGCACCACTGGCGACTGCCGCACCTCCTCAAGCAGATCGAGCAGGGAGGGGCGGCTGCCCTCGGTGCTGGCGGTGGCCAGCAGATCGCGGGCCAACCAGGCCAGGCCGCCGAGGGTGAGCAGGCAGGCCCCCGCCACGGAGCTGAGCAGGGTGCGAAGGCGCGGATTCATGGCTGCAACCGGGCCCAGCGGCTGCGCTTGAAGGCGCAGTCGGCGGCAGCCTCCGGATCGATCTGCAGAACCCAGCGCTTCGTGCGGGGCGGAGCGAGGCGCAGGCTCAGCGTTTCCACCCGCTGGCGGCGGGCGATCAGCAGCTGCAGCAGCGGTGGTTCCGGGGTGCCCAGTCGGATGTGGGCCGTCAGGCCCTCCACACTGCTGAGACGTTGGCCGTCGATGGCGAGCAGCTCATCCCCCACTTCCAGCCCCGCCTGCTGGGCCGGCCCATGGCGCTCCACCCGCCGCAGTCGCAGGCAGCCGCCGACGATCTCCAGCTGCAGGCCGGTGAACCAGGTTTCGGCAGGTTCAGCCACCAGGCACAAACCGAGATCGGCCAGATAGGCAGCAAGGGGGGGATCCTCGGTGCTTTCCAGCCAGAACGGCAACAGGGTGGCCAGATCGGGCGCATGGCCGGCAAACGCCTCAATCAGATCCTGCTCGCCATAGCCGCGACCCTGGCGGCCCAACGTCTGCCAGAGCTGCTGCAGGACGGCACCCAGCCAGGAGCCATGGCGCCGCAGATGCAGATCAAGCACGAGCGCCAGCACGGCACCTTTGAGGTAATAGCTGATCTGGTTATCGCCGGAATGGGCATCCTGGCGATAGAGCTTCACCCAGGCCTCTTCGCTGCTCTGGCGCAGGCTCTGAACCCGGCGGCCCGGCGTCAGCAGGTAACGGCTGAGATCGCTGCCGAGATCCTCCAGCAACTCAGCTTCGCTACCCAGGCCGGCCGCCAGCGGCAGGAACTGATCCACATAACTGGTGATCCCTTCGGCAAACCAGAGCGTCGGCACGATGCTGACCCTGTCGTAGTCGATGGGCGTCAGCTGGGCGGGCCGCAGCCGCCGCACGTTCCATTGATGCAGGTATTCATGGGCCACCAGTTGCAACAGCTTGCGCCGCCCCTCCGGCTGAGCCAGGGCTTGGCGGCCATAGAGCAGCACGGTGCTGTCGTGATGTTCGAGGCCGCCGTAGCCCTGATCGATCAGATGCAGGATGAACAGGTAGGAGGAGGCCGCCGGCGCCGGTTCGCCCAGCAACCGGCAACACTGCAGGCAGACAGCGGCCACATCGGCCAGCCAGCGCTGGTCCTGCGCTGGCAGATCGTCGCCCCAGCTGACCCAGCGATGGGGCACGCCGGCGACGGCGAAGTCGTGGCAGGGATGGGGGCCGGCCTCCACCGGCGAATCGATCAGCTGGTCGTAGTCGCGGGCGAGCCAGCCGCCCGTGGTCGTTGCCGGCAGGGGCACGAACGGCTGCCAGCCGGCGGGCAGGAGCAGCGTGAGCCGGTGCGGCGACCAGCGTTCGCCCTGAACCTGCAACACCACCGCCGCCAGGGCCAGAAAGCCATGGGCGCTGTTGAGATGGCAGGTGCGCACCGTGAGCTCGGTGGCCAGGATTGCGTAGCTGATCGTGATCGGCTCGCCCTGGGCTGGGGCTGCAGCCGCCTCGTCACCACCACCACCGGCAACGGCACCCAGCACCCGCCACTGGGCCGCCGCCAGCCGCTCCAGCGCCAGCGGCCGGCTGCCCTGGCACACCTGCAGCCGCTCCAGCTGGCGCACGTAGTCGCGGATCAGATAGGAGCCTGGGGTCCAGGCCGGCAAATCCAGCTGGAACGGCCCCTGGCGGGGCTCCAGGGTGATCCGCACCTCCACCAGCTGGCTGCTGGGGGCGGAGAGATCGAGTTGAACCTCAGGCACCGAATTCGAGCCGGGCGTTGTGGTGGACCCCATCGCGCAGGGCGGCGCAGGCTGCATAGGTGCGGGTGAGCTGGCCCAGGAACGGCTGCAGATCGCGGCGGCGGCTGAGGCGCTGCAGGTCTCCCACCAGGGCCAAACAGCCGTCGGGACGGCGACTCCAGCCCATGCTGATGCCATCCTCCAGTTGGATGGCCACCAGGACCGGATGGGATTCCGCCGCAAACCCTTGAATCACGCCGTCGCGCTCGGGACTCAGGCCGAGGGCGCGCAGGCTGTCACAGAGACAGTCAACATCCCGCAGAACGGTTGGCAAGATGGAGAGATGGGACAAGGCTTCAATGCCCACTGACGCAGACCCTAGCGATCCAGCCCCGTCCGTCCAGTGGCCGTTGTCACAGCCGTGGCCGCAGCATCCAGCTCAGCGCTTGGCGGTGCTGGCCTCCGGCCAGGGCAGCAACTTCGAGGCCCTGGTCGCCGCCTGCCGCAGCCAGCACCTGAACGCCCAGGTGGTGCTGCTGGTGGTGAACAACCCCGGCTGTGGCGCTGAACAGCGGGCGGCACGGCTAGGTATTCCCTGCCAACGGATCAACCATCGCGACCATCCGAACCGCGCCAGCCTTGACAGCGCCTTGATCAGCGCCTGCCAGCAGGCCCAGGTGGATCTGGTGGTGATGGCGGGCTGGATGCGCATCGTCACCCCGCTGTTGGTGGAGGCCTACCCGGATCGGCTGCTCAACATCCACCCCTCGCTGCTGCCGAGCTTTCGCGGCCTCGATGCGGTGGGCCAGGCCCTGGCGGCCGGGGTGCAACTTACGGGCTGCACAGCCCATCTGGTGCGGCCAGAGGTGGATGCGGGGCCGGTGCTGGTGCAGGCCGCCGTGGCCGTGCTCGCAGGCGACGACCACCGCAGCCTCAGCGCCCGGATCCAGCGCCAGGAGCACCGCATCCTGCCGCTGGCGGTGGCCCTGGCGGCGGCCCGACTGGCTGGCTGAGCAGACGTCCCGCTGCCGCTGCTCAGGGATAGAACGGGGCCAGGGGCAGGCCGGTGCTGGCCTCGAGACCGGCCATCAGATTGAGGCACTGCACGCCCTGGCCGGCCTGACCCTTGACCAGGTTATCGATGGCACTCATCACGATCAGCTGGCCGGTGCGCTTGTCCACCTGCACCGACAGCAGGGCCCGGTTCGTCTGGCGCACCCATTTGGTGGAGGGATAGGTGCCAACCGGCAACACCGCCACACAGGCGCTGTGGTGATAGGCGGCGCCGAGCAGCACCGTGCAGTCCTCGGCGGTGAGCCCCGGATCGCGTAGCCGGGCGTAGACCGTGGCCAGCAGGCCCCGCACCATCGGCATCAGGTGGGGCGTAAATTGAAGCTGGATACAATGGCCAGCCACCTGGCCGGCCAGCTGCTCGATTTCGCTGGTGTGGCGATGGCCCACCACCCCGTAAGGAGCCACGGCTTCGGCCGCTTCCGCCAGCAGCAGATTTTCTTTGGCGGCGCGACCGCCACCGGAAGTGCCGGTTTTGGCATCAATGACGATGCCCCGCGTTTCAATCAGCCCCTGCTTGAGGAAGGGCAGCAGGGCCAGCAGGCTGGCGGTGGGGAAACAGCCCGGCGCCGCCACCAGCCGGGCGGCGGCGATGCGCTCCGGCGACTCCCACTCCACCAGGCCGTAAACAGCCTCATTACACAGGGCGCTGTCACTGCGGGGGAACTGGCGGGCTTCGGCTCCATAAACCTCCTGCCACTGACTCAGGGAGCTGTAGCGGTAATCGGCGGAGAGATCCACCACCCGCACGCCCCGCTGCAGCAACTGGGGCACCAGCTGGGAGGCGAGGCCATTGGGCAGGCTCAGTACCGCCAGATCGGCCGCTGCCGCAATCGCGTCGGGGTCGGGAGTGTTGACCACCAGGTCCGTGGGCAGCGGCAGGAAGGGCACCAGCTCACTCCAGCGCTTGCCGCTGCTGCGTTCGCCCCCCAGGAAGGTGATCTCCAACTCGGGGTGACCCAGCAGCAACCTCAGGGTTTGCAGGCCTCCATACCCACTGGCACCGATCACGGCGACGCGTTTGCCTGACATGCTGGTGCGAAAGGAGCGCCGGGATGGCGGGGACGGCTGATCGTACCGGGCCCCATCACGAGTCCGGCGGCTCCGGTCCTGACGCCCCGCAGCGTTCCTCCCAGCCCTTGAACGTCCGAACCGACATCAGCATCGCCGCCCCGTTCGGCACCGCTCCAGCCGGTGGCGCCCCAGAGCCCCAGCCTGGTTTTCAATTTGATGCCATCGCCGACGGCCTGGCGGCGATCCGCAATGGCGAATCGATCGTGGTGGTGGATGACGAGAACCGGGAAAACGAAGGTGATCTGATCTGTGCGGCCCAGTTCGCCACCCCCCAGCAGATCAATTTCATGGCCACCGAGGCGCGGGGGCTGATCTGCCTGGCGATGGAGGGTGAACGGCTCGATGCCCTTGATCTGCCGCTGATGGTGGATCGCAACACCGACAGCAACCAGACCGCCTTCACCGTCAGCGTCGATGCCGGGCCGGAAAGCGGCGTCGGCACCGGCATCTCGGCTGACGACCGGGCCCGCACAATTCAGGTGGCGATCCATCCGGAGACCCGGCCTCGTGATCTGCGCCGCCCCGGCCACATCTTTCCGCTGCGGGCCCGCGAAGGCGGGGTGTTGAAGCGGGCCGGCCACACCGAAGCGGCGATCGACCTGGCCCGCCTCTCTGGCCTGTATCCGGCCGGAGTGATCTGCGAGATCCAGAACGCCGACGGCTCGATGGCCCGTCTGCCCCAGCTGGTGGACTACGCCCGCCGCCATGGTCTGCGACTGATCTCGATCGCCGATCTGATCCGCTATCGGCTCGACACCGAACGCTTCGTGCGGCGCCAGGCGGAAGCGACCATGCCCAGCGCCTTCGGCTCCTTCCGGGCGATCGGCTATCGCAACGAACTCGATGGCAGCGAGCATGTGGCGATCGTCAAGGGCCAGCCTGAGCGGGCCAGCGGGCCGGTGCTGGTGAGGGTGCATTCGGAATGTCTCACCGGCGATGCCTTCGGCTCCCTGCGCTGCGACTGCCGGCCCCAGCTGGAGGCAGCCCTCTGCATGATCGAGCAGGCCGGCGAAGGCGTCGTCGTCTACCTGCGTCAGGAAGGCCGGGGCATCGGCCTGATCAACAAACTCAAGGCCTACGCCCTGCAGGATGGCGGCCTGGACACCGTCGAGGCCAATGAACGGCTCGGTTTTGCCGCCGACCTGCGCAACTACGGCGTCGGCGCCCAGATCCTCAGCGATCTGGGGGTACAGCGGCTGCGGCTGATCACCAACAACCCCCGCAAAATTGCCGGCCTGGGTGGCTATGGGCTCCAGGTTGAAGACCGGGTGCCGCTGGTGATGGATCCCGGCCAGCACAACGCGGCCTATCTGAATGTCAAGCGCACCAAGCTCGGCCATCTGCTGGATGTCGAAGCCCATGGGCCGACGGCGGTGTTGGCCTGGCGGGGCCTGGCGGATCCCGACCAGCGCGCCGCCGCTTTCGCGAGCCTGCAGCACTGGGCCGAGCAACACGATCTGCTGCTCGCCTTGGAGCCGGATCCACGTTTGCTGGCCCTGCTGGATCAACCGGAGCTGGCGCTGCTGCTGGGTTCAGCCCAGGGTCAACAACTCACAGCTGAGCAGCTGGCCGCCGGCGTCCAACATCTGGCCAACCAGCCCTACACCGAGGCCGTGTCCCTGCTGTTGGCGCCGGATCGGCGTCGGGTGGCCCATCCCAGCGCCAATCTGGAGGCGGACATCCGTCCGCTCGCCGATCTGATGCTGTCTCCCGATCGCTCCTGCCCCAGGCTGGCGGCCCAGAGTGGGGCGTTCATCGTCTGGCGCTGATGCTGCCTTAGGAGTTTGCAGAAAAACCAGCCCACGGGCGAGTTTTCCACAGCCAGGAGCTGATTTCCGGCTCAAAAAGACGAATCGGCGCCGATCCGGTCCTCAAGCAGCCTGATTTCGGCATCGTTGGCCTGTCTTGATGGCTTTGGTTGTGCCCTTTTGGGCACACCTCTGGGCAACTGGTTGTTCATGCTGCCTCCAGCACGGGCGACTCCTGCGGAGCAGGCTGCGCCAAGAGCAGGTTGCCCAGGCGGATCAGGTTGTCGGCGATCACAGTTATTGTCGGCGCCGAGCGTCTTTTGATGGGCACCGGCGAGGTCTGCTGCCAGCTCCTACTCCTGCGGAGAAGACTGCGTCTACGGGATCGGTGCTGGAGCGATGGGTGCCCGGTGTCAACTACGTAGGCGGCGCCTATCTAATCGTCGCCGAACAGATGGGTCTCGTTGCTGAGCTTGATGCCGCGAAAGTCGCCCTTGGCTCGTTTCTTCCCTTCCTTGGGGGCACCGAATCCTTCGCCAGGGCCTGTTGGCGGAGGCGGAGGATCTTTCTCCTGGCCATCGATCCGCTTCAGGGAGGCATGGGAGGCCCAGGCCTGTAGCAACGTGCCGTCCACGGAGAAGTGTTCATCACTGAGTAGCGGTTTGACCGCCGGAGCAGCCAGCAGCTGCTCCAGAAACAGCCCCATCACGTCGTCATTGAGGAGCCGATCACGGTGCAGTGGCTCCGCCGCGATCGGCCTACGGCCGATGTAAGGGTGAAGGTGGTCGGGTGTCAGATCGCATCGTCGGGGCTCAAGCCCACGAACCAGCGGAACAACAGGTTGTAGTGGAGCTGCTCCAGCAGCAGCCTCTGGGAGCGGATCCCGTAGAA
>JAPLIB010000005.1 GCA_026389335.1 Cyanobacteriota bacterium
AGTCTGCTTCTGAAATCCCGGCCGGAGGAATGGTCATCGCAGGCGATCTCTACCTGAAATGCAACCGGGGTTCAAGCTGGCGTCAAGGGCTCAAATGGGGCCACCGTTCGCGGCGAGCATCACGACCCCTGAACGGATACTGATCCTGGAGCAGTTGCTTAAAGCCCAGGGGCAAAGCTGTTCCAAGGATTGTCTGCTCAATGCGGGCTGGAGTTGGTCTGAAGTGCCTGGGGAGGAAACGGTTAAAACCCACGTCAAGAACCTGCGCAGTAAGCTCACAAAAAGTGGCGCCCCTGTCGATCTTATTGAAACTGTCTATGGTGTTGGTTTTCGAATGAATCCCTTGCATGCCGGCTGATTACTCGATCGCCAGGCGAAAGCTGATTTGTCGGTATGCGATTTTTTCGTCGTCGTTGCTGATTGCTTTTGCTTCATCGGTTTATCTGTATGTGCGTAGTGGGCGACAGGCATTCGAGCTGGTCCAGATCAAGCAATTGGCGGCAGATGCTGCATCGCAATTGCCATTGCTCCGCCATGAGCTGGAGGAAGCCAGTGGTCGGCCTACGGAGGCCGGCCCAGTCAATGTTGTTCAGGAGAGAACCAATCATAAAAGTACTCATTTGGATGACAAGCAAATACGCTGGTTCAACCCTGAGCTGAAAGAAATAAGTCGCTATGGCAATTTCACCATCAATGCGGCCATCATCCCTCCTGTGAGTGGCCAGGCAAGCAGTCACTTGCAGGTATTTGGAGCGGGATTGTCACTCTGGAGGCCGGTCTTTACCCATGGAGTCAACCGTGAATCGCTGAGGCTTGAGGGTTATGTCTCCGTCTTGATGTCATCAGAGCCTGCGATTGAAGAGCTCATGCGCCTGCGTAATGGTCTCTTCGTTGGGGCGGGACTCTCGGCGGCCTTGGCGCTATTGGCCAGTCAGTGGATGGTGTCTAGTTCGCTAAGCCCGGTCAGGGATCATATTCATCGCCTTCATCAGTTCACGGCTGATGCCTCGCATGAGTTGCGTAATCCATTGACGGCAATTCGCTCTGTTATCGGCAGCATGCGCTATAGCAAGGAGTGTGGTTATCTCACTCCTTTTGTGGTCGATAAGCTTCGTTTGGTCGACGAGGCTGTTGCCCAAATGGCGAGGCTGATCGACGATCTGCTGATGATCGCCAGGCTGGATAAGAATTTCGAGGACAGAAGTGGTTGGAATGAATTCTGTCTGGAGGATTTGATTGAAGATATTGTTGATCTTTACCGAGGTATTGCGCAGGAGCGGCAACTAACCCTGCATTTTCAAGAATGTTGTTCGGTCAAATTGATGGCTCATCCGGGCCGGCTCAAGCAGCTGATCGTCAACCTGTTGGTCAATGCGATCCGATTCAGTCCCATGGGGGGCACTGTCACAGTGGGTCTTCGCTCCACTGGTCGCTGGGCGGAAGTCTGGGTTGACGACGAAGGGCCTGGCATCCCCAAAGAAGAGCGCGATCAGGTTTTTGAGCGCTTTTGGCAAGGGGACAAGGCCAGGAGTCGAGCCGGACACTTCGGCTTAGGGCTCGCCATGGCCAGGGCGATTGCCGAGTCCCATGGTGGTCAGATCATGGCTTTGTCAAAGCCGAATCCTGGTTGCCGCATGCTTTTGAGGTTGCCGCTTCGCTAGGTCAATGGTCTTCACGAGTTCTTTTCGACTCGACCAATACCTTGGTTTTGTCTTCAGGAAACAACGACGATGTCCACCACAAGGCAATCATCTGGGAATCGGGCTAA
Source organism: Cyanobacteriota bacterium (assembly GCA_026389335.1). GTDB lineage: Bacteria > Cyanobacteriota > Cyanobacteriia > PCC-6307 > Cyanobiaceae > Cyanobium. Next base: position 1,769 of record JAPLIB010000005.1, read on the forward strand.
TGCAGGCCTTGAGGATGCCCTTCAATTCACCTTGGTCGATGGAACTGTAACGAATCTGCTTGAATACGACGGGGGGCGCTGGAAGAGTGAGCGGATCAGCGCTAATGAGTTGTATACCTATGATGGCAAAATCTTAACCAAGACAGAGACGGAAAAAGGTCGAACCGAGGTCACGACCTACGGCGACCTCAATGGCAGCGGCGTTTTCACCAAGGTCAGCTCTGTGCATGTGCCGGCCGTCCCCGGTGTTGGCACTTCGATCATTGATAACAGTGATCACAGTTATGGCAGCGAATCTTCCGATGATTCGCTTGACAATGACTACCATGGTGGCGCCGGTAATGACACCATCAGCGGTCGGCTGGGCCACGATTCCCTCCATGGCGAATCGGGCAATGACAGCCTCTATGGTGATGAAGGCAATGACGACCTCGGCGGAGGAAATGGTGATGACAGCTTGAGTGGCGGCGTCGGGGACGATATCTTGCGTGGCGACATTGGTAAGGATTCACTGGAAGGAGGTGAAAATAACGATTCCCTTTATGGCAACAAGGGGGCTGATGTTTTGCGAGGTGATAGTGGCAGCGATGTCTTGTATGGGGGTGCCGATAATGACCGCTTGTATGGAGGTCAGGCCGATGACGTCCTCTCTGGTGATCTCGGTAATGATTCCCTCGAAGGCGGCGGCGAGAATGACGCCCTCACTGGTGGTCTTGGCCGCGACAGCCTGAATGGCGGCGCCGGATCTGACCGCTTTATCTTCACCACCGTCGATGACTCCCGCGCTGGCTCTGGCAATCGGGATTTCATCGCTGATTTTCAGGCGAATCAGGGTGACCTCGTTGACCTTTCGGCAATCGATGCCAATGGCCGGCTGATTGGCGATCAGTCATTCAGCTGGATCGGTTCAACGTCATTCAGTGGCAAGAGTGGCGAACTTCGCTTTGGTTCGGGCCTTCTGCAGGCTGATCTCAATGGAGACAGGCGTGCTGATTTTGAGATCGCATTTGGTGGAGTCGTCACCCTTGGCGATGCTCAAATCATTTGCTGAATCTAGCTTGTGTCGGCGCTGTTCATCACCATCTCGATGGCTACTGTCTCGATGATCAGCCTGTTCAGTTGATGGGTTAGGTCCGTCCGCTGCGGCCTTCGCCGCGGTGATAGTGCCAGCCAGCTGAGTCTCTCGGCTGGCTGGTTTTTTGATGGCTTGGTTTGGTCTTCAGCCTTTCCGGCTCCGTGCGCAACCTGTCGAATGGAGATCCCTGTGCCTGCGATGTGTACCTGCGATTTCGCCACGGTTGGGTTCGCGCCTGGCTGCCGCCGCCAGGTGTGCCGACGGGTCAGGATCCGATCACCGGCCGCTCTCCCCCGTGCCCGTCGCTACAGCCTCTGGGGCCTGCTGCCCTTACAACCGTGCCAACCGCTCCTGCTGCCATGACCTCCGAACAGGCCGCCCAGCTGATCGACAACACGCTCGATCTGGTGCATCAGCGCCTGCAGGATCTGGAAGCCCAGGCGTTGAACCTGGAGCACCGCGCCCTCGCCGCCGAGTTTCGCGAATGGCGCCATCCCTCCGGCGGTCACATCGATCTGATGGTGTTTCCGGGGTTGACCAACACCTGAAGTTGGTTTCCTTGCTGTGACTGTGACCGGTTTTGGATCATGGCCCTGCCCTGCCCCCCTCGCCATCGAAAGGGGGCAGATTGGTCCTGGCCGAGGCCATCCGGCTCCGCTCTCGCCGCTGCAGTCGCAAACTTCGGCGCCGCTGGGGACCGAGACTGGCTCCTGACCGGATGCCAGCACGTCAGTGTCACCCGAGGGGTTGCCAGTGGAGCCACAGGCCGAGGGGCCGGCGCCTCAATCAGGATTTGGTGAGGTGCTGCCGCCTGCCGGCAGCACCATCGCCGCCATTGCCACGGCAGTGGCCGCTGGGGCGGGCAGTGTGGCGATCGTGAGGATTTCGGGCCCCCAGGCCGAGGCGATCGGCCGGCGGCTGTTTCTGGTGGCGGGTCGCCAGGACTGGGACAGCCACCGGGTGCTCTACGGCCATGTGCTGGATCCGACCAGCGGCGAGCGGGTGGATGAAGCGCTGCTGCTGTTGATGCGTGCCCCCCGCAGCTTCACCCGCGAGGACGTGGTGGAGCTGCACTGCCATGGCGGTCTGGAGGCGGTGCGCCGGGTGTTGGAGCTGGTGCTGGCGGCGGGGGCGCGGCGGGCCGCTCCTGGGGAGTTCAGCCAGCGGGCGTTTCTGAATGGCCGCCTGGATCTCACCCAGGCCGAGGCGGTGGTGGCGATGATCACGGCCCGCAGCCGGCGGGCGGCCCAGCTGGCGATGGCCGGCATCGATGGCGGTGTGCAGCGCCGCATCTCCGCCCTGCGGGAGCGGCTGCTGGATCAGCTGGCGGAACTGGAGGCGCGGGTGGATTTCGAGGAGGACCTGCCCCCTCTCGATGGCGGGGCGGTGGTGGCCGAACTGGCGGCGGTGCGCGTCGAGCTGGAGCTGCTGGTGGCGGAGGGCGAGCAGGGCGAGCGGCTCAGCGAGGGCTTGCGGGTGGCGATCGTCGGTCGGCCCAATGTGGGCAAGAGCAGCCTGCTGAACCTGCTGAGTCGCCGCGATCGGGCGATCGTGACCGATTGGCCGGGCACCACCCGCGACCTGCTCGAGAGTGAGCTGGTGCTCAATGGCGTGCCGCTCACCCTGGTGGACACCGCGGGCATCCGCGCCACCGAAGATCCGCTGGAACGAATGGGGATCGCGCGCAGCCATGGGGCCCTGGCCGCCGCCGATGCGGTGCTGTTGCTGTTCGACCTGACGGTCGGCTGGACCCCTGCTGACGCGGAGCTGCGCCGCCTGGTGCCCGCCGGCGTGCCGCTGTTGCTGGTGGGCAACAAGGCCGATCTGCTGGTGGCGGGGGCGCTGCCGGCCGGTTTTGGCGACGGCCCGGAACAGCAGGCGGATGTGGTGATCAGCGCCCTCCGTGGCGAGGGGCGGGAGGCGCTGGCGGCGCTGCTGCTGCAGCGTTGTGGCCTGGGCGATGTCACCGGTCTGCAGGTGGCGCTCAATGCCCGCCAGCGGGATCTGGCGGCAGGGGCCGCCACCGCTCTGGCCGCCAGCCTGGAGGCGGCTACGCAGCTGCTGCCCTGGGATTTCTGGACGATCGACCTGCGGGCGGCCGTGCGGCAGCTGGGCGAGATCACCGGTGAGGAGGTGAGTGAGGCGGTGCTGGATCGGGTGTTTGCGCGCTTCTGCATCGGCAAGTGAGGCTGGCAGGCAGCGGTAGGGGATCAGCCCTGGGATGGGTTGCTCTGCTTCCGTTGCTGTCATCGCTCGAGGTCTGGCCCCAGGCCGCCTGGGGGTGGGGGCTGGGAGCCGGCGGTGTGACGGCAGACGTGTGCTGGGGACTGGCGGCTTCAGCGGCGACCGCAGCGCTCAGGGCCTGGCGGTGGAGCTGCTGACGGGGGGCCGAGGGAGCGAGGCCAGGGCGGCTCGGGTCCGTCGTTGGTGGCGGCTGGTTGGATGGGCCGTCCTGCCGCCGCTTTGGAGCCGATGGCGCCCTCGCTCTCCTTCACCCCTGCCCTCACCCGCCAGCTGGCCGCCTGGCTGGAGGAGGACCTGGGCCGCGGCGATCTCACGGCTCCTGCCCTGACTGGCCGCTGGGGCCGGGCCGGCTGGATCGCCCGCCGCGATGGGGTGTTCTGCGGCGGGGTGCTGCTCGAACCGCTGCTGGCGCTGCTCGATTCGCGCTGCCAGGTGGCCCTGCTGGTGGAGGAAGGCGAGCCGGTGCAGGACGGCCAGCGCCTGCTGCAGTTGGAGGGTCCGGCTGTGGCCCTGGTGGCGGCGGAACGCACGGCCCTGAATCTGGCCATGCGGCTCTCGGGCATTGCCACCGCCACCGCCGAGCTGGTGGCGGTGCTGGCCGGCAGCGGTGTCGGCCTGGCGGATACCCGCAAGACCACACCGGGCCTGAGGGTGCTGGAGAAGTACGCCAGTCGCTGTGGCGGTGGCCGCAACCATCGCTTTGGGCTCGATGACGCGGCCATGCTCAAGGAGAACCACCTGGCCTGGGGGGGCGGGGCGGCGGCGGCCGTGGCGGCGGTGCGGGCTAACGCCCCTTGGCCGGCGCGGCTGATCGTCGAGGCGGAAACCGAAGCGGAGGCGCGGGCGGCCCTGCTGGCCGGTGCTGATGCGGTGCTGCTCGATGGTTTTGCGGCAGCGGCCCTGGCGGCGCTTGTGCCTGGCCTGCGCGCCCTGGCGGCGCAGCGGGGACGGCAGGTGGTGCTGGAGGCCTCCGGCGTGGAGCCCAGCCAGCTGGCCGTCTATGCCAGCAGCGGGATTGATCTGATCTCCACCAGTGCCCCGATCACCCGCAGTGCCTGGCTGGACATCAGCATGCGCTTTGAGCCGATGGTTTGAGGGGCTGACTTATTGAAGGCCTGATGAGCGCTCTGTGAACAATCGCTCAGGCTGGGGCCGAAGTCCTGACAGGCGCCGCGGTTGTCGCCAGAGTGGTGAATCTCTTTGCCGCGAGCTGACGTCCGTGCCGCGAAACCCCGTGTCCCGCCTTCTCCCTGCCACCCTCAGCCTGCTGGCTGCCCTGGCGCCGATGGCCCAGGCCCGAGCCGAAGGCGTGGTGGATCGGGTGGCCCGCAGTGGCGAGCTCGTCCTGGTCGGCATCCCCGAAGTCTCTCCGCTGCTGAGCCTCAACGCCAAGGGAGAGCCCCAGGGCTATGGCGTGGCGGTGGCCCGCCAGGTCCAGGCTGAATTGGCGGCGGCGGTGGGGCGTCCGGTGACGCTGCGGTTTGAGGCGGTGAAGGATGGAGCCGCCCTGGGGCAGAGCATTGCCACGGGCAAGGCGGATCTGGCCTGTGGCATTCCCTTCACCTGGGAACGGGATGCCCAGTTGGATTACTCCCTGCCGATCGGCCTTTCGGGGCTACGCCTGCTGGCTCCGGTCGGTCGCTTTGATGGCGCTCCGGCTGGCCTGAGCGGCCGTCGCATCGGCGTGGTGGCCAACTCCCTGGCTGCCACCGAACTTCAGGGCATGCAGCCGGCGGCCATCGCTGTGCCCTTCGCCAGCCTCGGGGCTGCTGTGGCGGCCCTCAAGGCCGGCTCGGTGGCGGGGGTGATCGGTGACAGCCTGGTGCTGGCCGGCCTGGCCCGCACTCAGGGTGCTTCCGGCCTGACGCTGACCCCGGAGGAGCCCTACGAGCGTTTCGCGATCGCCTGCCTGGTGCCGGAGAACGACTCCGCCTTCCGCAACCTGGTGAATCTGGCCATCGCCCGCCTGCTGCAGGGTTACCTCAATGGCCAGCCGGAGGCGGTGGCGGCCATCGATCGCTGGGTTGGACCGGGCAGCAGCGTCAACCTCTCCGCCGATCTCATCCGCACCTACTTCGAAACGGTGCTGCTCGGCGTCGAGGCCATCCGTCCCCTGCCGGCCACCACGTCCAGTGGTAGCAGCCGTCCGGGCTCCTGAGTGACCCGGGAGCGTTCATCTCCTCACGATTTCTTCTTTTCCGTTCTTCGTCCCGTTTGCGGCCCTGCTCCGATGGCGTTCCTCTCCCGTTCCCGCCTGTTCGGCATTCTGCTGATCGTGGCCTCGTTGCCGATGGATCCCGGCGTGGCCCTGGCCACCGCGATGGTCCGCAGCGATGCTGCTCCCAGCGCTGAACCCGCCGCCGGCAGCGTCGAGGCCCGGCTGCGCCGGATTGCCCGGGCTGTCCGTGATCAGGAGGCGGATCCCGCCAGCGGCAAGATCGGCCGCGATGCTCTGTCGCTGGTGATTCTTGGCCCTGGCGGTATCGGCTGGGGCAACGGTGGTTTTGCCAACGGCGGCTTCTATAACGGCGGCTTCCAGAACGGCGGCTTCTACAACGGTGGCTTCCGCAATGGTGGTTTCGCCAATGGTGGCTTCCGCAACGGTGGCTTCCGCAACGGCGGCTTCCGCAACGCCTGGTAACGGCCGTGGCCACCCCGCCCTTCGGGCCCGTGCGGCTGCTGGTGTTGCAGCCCACCCCCTTCTGCAACCTCGATTGCGATTACTGCTATCTACCTAACCGGGACGATCGCAGCCGCCTGTCCCTGGAGATTCTGGAGGCAGCCCTGGAGCGGGTTCTGGGGAGCCCCTACGTCGACGGTGGCTTCACGCTGCTCTGGCACGCCGGGGAACCACTCACCGTGCCGACGGCCTTTTACGACGCCGCCACGGATTGCATTCGCCAGGCGTTGGCGCGCCGCGGACTGCCGCCGGAGACCATCGTTCAATCGCTGCAGACCAACGCCACCGTGATCGATGCGGCCTGGTGCGACTGCTTCATCCGTAACGGCATCCATGTGGGGGTGTCGATGGACGGCCCCGCCTTCCTGCACGACACCCACCGCCGCACCCGCACCGGCCTGGGCAGTCATGCGGCCACGATGCGCGGCATTGGCTGGCTGCAGCGCCGTGGCATTCCCTTCCAGGTGATCTGCGTGCTCACCGCCGATGCTCTCGATCAGGCCGACGCCCTGTTCGACTTCTTCAGCGGCCACGGCATCAACAACGTGGGCTTCAACATGGAGGAAACCGAAGGCGAGAACGCCCAGTCCACCCTGGAGCGGCCGGATGGCGAGCGTCGCTACCGGGCTTTCCTGGAGCGCTTCTGGCAGCGCATGGCGGAACAGCCCGGCCTGCTGCGGCTGCGGGAGTTCGATGGCATCGCCAGCCTGGCCTGCAGCGATGAGCGCCTGCAGAACACCGACATGAACGCCCCGTTCGCGATCGTCAACGTTGATGCCCGCGGCCAGGTTTCCACCTTTGATCCCGAGCTGCTCTCGGTGCAGACCGAGGCCTACGGCGACTTCAGCTTCGGCAATGTGCTGCAGCACAGCCTGGCCGAGCTGGCGGACACGCCAAAGTTCCAGAAGGTGCTGGCGGAGATCAGCTCCGGGGTGGAGCGCTGTCGCCAGAGCTGCGGCTACTTCGGCCTCTGCGGCGGTGGCGCCGGCAGCAACAAGTACTGGGAGCACGGCACGTTTGACTGCAGCGTCACCCAGGCCTGCCGCTACCGCATCCAGCTGGTGGCGGATGTGGTGTTGGCCGGCATGGAGCAGCAGTTGGGGCTGGTGGCCTGAGCCCAAGGCGTTCCAGCTCTTGGCTGCTCCTCAGCCCTTCATCGGCGATCGTGCCCCAGCCGCATCGGCAGCCAGAGGCATGGAGGCGGCGCGAGGGGGGATGATCACAGTGGCGCCGGCCGAGGCGGGCGCCCCGCCGGTTGTTTCCGCTGCCCATGCTCCGCTTCGCCCAAACTCTCGATCGCCAGCTGGGGGCGGCCCTGGAGCGGGCCTTCCCCGAGGCGGCCGCTGCGGCGATCGCCGCCGGCCGCCGCCTGGATCCCCAGCTGGCTGCGGCGAGCAAGCCCGAATTCGGCGATTTTCAGGCCAATGGCGCCCTGGCCCTGGCCAAATCCCTGAAGCAGGCTCCCCGGCAGATCGCCACGGCGTTGCTGGCCGAGCTGGAGGCTGATCCGGCCTTTGCCGCCCTGTGCCTGCCGCCGCAGATCGCCGGGCCCGGCTTCCTCAATCTCACCCTGCGGCCCGAGGTGCTGGCGGCCGAGCTGCGCAGGCGACTGGGGGATGCGCGGCTGGGGGTGCCGCTGGTCGAGGGGCAGAGCGCTGCGGCCAGGCCGCCGGTGATTGTGGACTTCTCCAGTCCCAACATCGCCAAGGAGATGCATGTGGGGCATCTGCGCTCCACGATCATCGGCGATGCGCTGGCGCGGGTGCTGGAGTTCCGCGGCCATCCGGTGCTGCGGCTCAATCATGTGGGCGACTGGGGCACTCAGTTCGGCATGCTGATCACCCATCTCAAGCAGGTGGCCCCCGAAGCGCTCAGCACGGCCGATGCGGTGGATCTGGGCGATCTGGTGGCTTTCTATCGCCAGGCCAAGCAGCGCTTCGATGCCGATGAGGTCTTCCAGGCCACCGCTCGCGAGGAGGTGGTGAAACTGCAGAGCGGCGATCCGGTGAGCCGCCGCGCCTGGCAGCTGCTCTGTGATCAGTCGCGGCGAGAGTTCGAGCAGATCTATGGGCGCCTCGACATCCGCCTCAGCGAACGGGGTGAATCCTTCTATAACCCCTACCTCGCCGCCGTTGTCGCCGATCTCGAGGCCGCTGGCCTGCTGGTGGTGGATGCCGGGGCGAAGTGTGTCTTCCTCGAAGGGATGCAGGGCAAGGACGGCAACCCCCTGCCGGTGATCGTGCAGAAGAGCGATGGCGGCTTCAACTACGCCACCACCGATCTGGCGGCGATTCGCTATCGCTTCGCGGCACCCCCGGCGGGCGATGGCGCCAGCTGGGTGATCTACGTGACCGATGCCGGCCAGGCCCATCATTTTGCCGGCGTGTTCCAGGTGGCCCGCCGCGCCGGCTGGATCCCTGAAGGAGCCCGGGTGGAGCATGTGCCTTTCGGGCTGGTGCAGGGCGACGATGGCAAGAAGCTGAAGACGCGCTCCGGCGACACGGTACGGCTCAAGGATCTGCTCGATGAGGCGGTCGAGCGCTGCGAGGCCGATCTGCGCCGGCGCCTGGCGGAGGAGGAGCGCCAGGAAGACGAAAGCTTCATCACTCAGGTGGCCACCACCGTGGGGCTGGCGGCGGTCAAGTACGCCGATCTCAGCACCAATCGCATCACCAACTATCAGTTCAGCTTTGACCGCATGCTGGCCCTGCAGGGCAACACGGCCCCCTATCTGCTGTATGCGGTGGTGCGTATCGCCGGCATCGCCCGCAAGGGCGGCGATCTGGGGGGTGGCGCAGCCGCGGCCTTCCCCGATCTTCTGCAGTACAGCGAACCGCAGGAGTGGACGCTGGTGCGGGAGCTGCTGAAGCTGGACACGGTGATCGCCGAAGTGGAGCAGGAGCTGCTGCCCAACCGGCTCTGCAGCTATCTGTTCGAGCTCAGCCAGGTGTTCAACCGCTTCTACGACCAGGTGCCGGTGCTCAAGGCCGAGCCGGCGGCCCGCGCCTCCCGCCTCGCCCTCTGCCGCCTCACCGCCGACACCCTGAAGCTGGGGCTGGGCCTGCTGGGGATTGCGACGCTGGAACGGATGTGAGGGTGCTTCAGGCTAGGGATGGCAGGAGGAGAGCCGCTGCCATCAGATCAGCCAAGGCTTTGCGAAGGTTGTTCGCTTAGGTGTACGTTTCGCCTACGCGACCATGTTGTGAGTCTGTCGGTTGAGAGCTTCATGCCAAGGCTGACCTGACTGGAGGAGCGCCTCCAGGGGTGTTGTTGAGGTCGGCCGGAGCATCGGTCTGCGGGCCGGGACTGCAGCATCAGTAGGACATGTTGCGGTGGGGCATGGTTCTGATTGAGGCCTGCCTCCTGAGGCCTGCCTCTTCGGGCCTGGTCTCAGTGAGCTGATGGGATGTTGAGATTCAGGCTGTCTACCGAGAGTTCTCTGGGATTGGCTGCTGCGGATTGTCAGGGAGTTGTGCTGAGATTCCTGTACCAATCAGAGGAAGGTTGTCAGGCATTTTCAGCGTGATGCCTCAGAAGCTCGTCTTGTCGTGGTTTAGTCGTCTGGTGGCATCGCCCATCTCCAGTTCGTCACGGTGCCCCATGTTTCGGGGATTGCGGCCTCGGTTCCGGTATCGGGTGAACCGTCACCCCGTCGTCCTTGAACCAAGGGGCAGCAAGCGCCCAGGCCTTGCCGGTATAGGAAACCATTCCGGTTCAAAGCTGGCCAGAAGGCCCAAATTTCCGTCAGTTCCAGCACCGCCTTGGATTCGAGCGTGCACGACGCTGCGGCGGCCAAGTGGCGTCAGAATCCAGCAAGGACAGTGTGATGAGTCTGGTGATGCCCGATGTCAAAGCCCTTGAGGAGGCCGTCGAGGCCCTGGATCCTGTGGCGTTGGGGGAGTTCCGGCGCTGGTTCGCGGAGTTCGATGCCACCGGCTGGGATCGTCAGCTGGAATCAGACTGCACCGCAGGCAAGCTTGACGCCCTGCTGAGGGAAGCGGAACACGACTACCGCAACCAACCCCACCGGCCCTTGTGAGGCACACGGCGTTGAACAGATTCTGGCGCTGCTACGAGGCCTTGGCCGCTGATATCAGGGATCTTGCTGACAGGAATTTCAGGCTTCTCAAGATTGACCCCACCCATCCATCGCTGCATCTGAAGTTGCTGGCAGGTCGAAGGGTCTACAGCGCCCGGGTCGGGCTGCACTATCGCGACCTTGGGCTGCCGATCGACGACGGCGTTCACTGGTTCTGGATCGGCAGCCATGCCGAGTACGACCGCTTGATCAGCAGCTGAGCAAGCCAGCGGCCATAACAAGGCCGCGCTCACGCCGCCCACAGCTCCTGCTGGAACTGGTGCAGGATCGGCTCCAGCTCAGCATCGAACAGCCGGTTGAGTCGTGGCCAGCCGCCCTCTTCGCGGCGGAACCCCAAGGCATCGTCATGGAGGGCTTCGCGCTCCACCAGCGTGATCGCCTTCCTCTGGTTGGCGAGGTGCTGCAAGCTCCTAGCGTCGGGGCACGGACAGATTTGTTGTTGCTCATATGGCCCAACCGCTGCCCAACTCCGTCGAGGTGCCGCTGACAGCCGGTGTTGGGGTCGCTCCCGCTGGTCTGGCGCCCTCGGTGCCGCCGGCTCGGCCCGAGGTGGAACATCTCCAGGCCTACAGCGCTCCCCTGGAGGGGCGGCGCGGCCTGCTGCGGCTCGATTTCAACGAGAACACGGTGGGGCCGAGTCCCAAGGTGGTGGAGGCGATCCGGGCCATTCCGGCCGATCACTACGCCATCTATCCCGAATATGACGGATTGCGGCAGGCGGTGGTGGCGTCACTGGCGGCCGCCGCGGCTGGGGCTGTGGCGGCGAGCGAGAGCGGCGGGACGGCAGGCAGTGGCACAGAAGGCAGTGGCACAGCGGGCAGCGGCACAGGGGCCGGCCAGGCAGGGGCCAGGCAGATCGTGCCCAGGCAGCCAGCGGCTAGTCAGACAGTGACCGGGCAGACAGCGGCCGGCCAGACAGTGGGCGGCCAGACAGTGGGCGTCGCGACGGAGGGTGCCGGGACAGAGGGTTGTGCCGGGCTCACTGCGGCCCATATCGGCCTGTTCAACGGGGTTGATGCGGCGATCCATGCCGTCTTCCACGCCTATGGCGATCGGGGCGATCGCCTGCTCACCACCAGTCCCACCTTCGGCTATTACAGCCCCTGCGCCCAGATGCAGGGCATGGAGATCGAGGCGATTCCCTACGGGGAGCCCGATTTCGCCTTCCCCCTGCAGGCGCTGACGGCTGCCCTGCTGCGGCCAGGGGTGGCGCCGCCCAAGCTGCTGCTGATCTGTAACCCCAACAATCCCACCGGCACCCGCCTGGCTCCCGAGCGGATCCTGTCATTGGCGGCGGCGGCGCCCCAGACTCTGGTGGTGGTGGATGAGCTCTATGAGGCCTTCACCGGCGACAGTGTGCTGCCGGGTCTGCTGGCTGGTGGTCTGGCCCCCGCAGCGAAGGGACTGGCGGCTCAGGGTGTGACGGTTCAGGCGCCAGTCGGTTCCAGCCTGGGATCGGAGGCCTGTCGCGCCTCTGCCCGTGCTCCCTCCGGTTCGGCTTGCGGCGATCCCTTCGCCGCCTGCCCCAACCTGCTGGTGTTGCGCTCTTTGGCCAAAACGGCTGGCCTGGCGGGCTTGCGGATCGGCTTTGCCATCGGCGCCCCGGCGGTGGTCGATCGCCTCAGCCGTGTCACTGGCCCCTACGACATCAACAGCGTGGCGGTGACGGCCGCCCTGGCCGCTCTCGCCGACCAGGCCTATGTGGACGCCTATGTGGCCGAGGTCTCCCGGGCGCGCGACTGGTTGGTGGACCAGCTGGTCGCGGCCGGGGTGCGGCATCACGTGGCCGGTGGCAACTATCTGCTGATCTGGCCCAGGGCCGATGCGGCGCTGGTGGAGGCACGTTTGCGCCAGGCCGGCATCCTGGTGCGCTCGATGGCCGGCAAGCCCCTGATCGATGGCAGCCTGCGGGTGAGTCTCGGCCTTCGGGAGCAGATGGAGCGGTTCTGGGCGGCCTATGCCGCCATCGAGGCACCGCAGCTCGCCTGAGCCCGAGCGACTCGCACGCTTCCGGCCGCTGAGCTGCGGCCGATGGCCTCACGACCACCCAAAGGCGCCTTGATCAACTCTGGGCCACTGCGATTGGCGTCGCGTCAAGCGGCTTCGCGGCACTCAGCTTCGCTGCAATCTGTGGCGCCGTTCAGCGCAGCACCTCGATCACGGTGGCCTCGCCCAGGGGCGGCATCAGGCTGAGGGAGTTGCCGCTGCGCACCACTTTGGCGGGGGCCATCGCCTTCAGGAAGGGCTCGATCGAGCCAAGATCGCAGCTGGCGGAGGGGGCGGCGTTGCGGTACTGCACCGGAATCACCCGCTTTGGTTGCAGCTCGCGCACCACGGCGGCGGCCTCTTCGCCGGTGTACACCTTGGCACCGCCACCCACGCCGATGATCAGCACATCGGGGCGACCGAGCAGCACCCGATCCTCCGGTTTGAGCGTGGCGGTGGTGCCGCCTAAATGGGCGAAGTCCAGGCCCCCCTGTTGCCAGCGCCAGAGGGTGGAGAGGCCGAAGCGTTTGCCTCCCACCCGGTCGTGGGGGGCGGCGATGCCCTCGATTTTGAGGCCAGCCACCCGGTAGGAGCCCGGTTTCACCAGCAGCCGGCCTCGGGCCACCGGGGCGCCCTCATCCTTGAGCTGGCTGCTGGCCAGGATCACATCAGCGGCGATGCGCGGCTCCGCCAGTCCAGCGGCACAGCCCACCGCCTGGAAGGGATTGAGCAGCACGGTGGCGCCACCGCCGCGCACCACGATGGCGCTGTGGCCGTAGCTGCTGATCGTGACCCCGGTGCCGCCGGCCCAGGCCGCCGGGGCTGCCGATAGGGCCAGCCCACCGCTGATCAGGGCGCCATTGAAGAGGGCGCTGCAGATCAGGGCGCCACGCTTGAATCGGCCGCTCACCCGCCCGCCTTGCCTCGGGGCCATCGTCGGCCTGGGGCGCTCAGGGCGATCCCAGCCGGGCAGGCCCAGGCTGTTGGGGTGGTCAGCTGCGCCGCTGGTTTGTTGGTCAGCTGCGCTGACGCAGGCGGGAGGTGTGGCCATGGCGTCGGAGCGAACCTGGATGGGTCTATGGGCGAGAAGTTAGCAGTGGCCGCCTGAACGCCCGTGCGGCAGCGGCTGGCTGAAGCTCAGCCTCGGTGGGCTGGAGCTGCCAGAACGGCGCGCTGGGCGGTGGCTTCGCGCAGGAAATTGGCCAGCAGGGCATGGCCGCTCTGGGTGAGCACGCTTTCCGGGTGAAATTGCACCCCCTGCAGATGGGGGTAGTCGCGATGGCGCAGGCCCATGATCGTGCCGTCCTCCAGCCAGGCTGTGATCTCCAGGCAAGCGGGCAGGCTCTCGCGCTCGGCAATCAGGCTGTGGTAGCGGGTGGCCGTGAGCGGCTCCGGCAACCCGGCGAACACCCCGGCGCCGCCATGGTGAACCGGCGAGGTTTTGCCGTGCATCAGCTCCCGCGCTCGCACCACCTTGCCGCCGAACACCTGGGCCAGGCACTGGTGGCCGAGGCACACCCCCAGGATCGGCACGGAAGGGCCCAGCTGGCGCAGCACCTCCTGGCATACCCCCGCCTGATCGGGATCGCCGGGGCCGGGTGAGATCAGGATCGCTGCCGGGTCAAGGGTGCGGATCTGCTCGACGCTCAGAGCATCGTTGCGCTCCACCCGCAGGTCGGCGGCCAGCGGATGCTCGGCTGCCAATTCACCCAGATATTGCACCAGGTTGAAGGTGAAGCTGTCGTAGTTGTCGAGAACCAGGAGCATCGGCGCGGGCGGGGCAGGCGGGCCATCGGGGCTCGGAGCCTAAAGGCCCAGGCGCTGCAGCAGTGGTGGGATCAGCAACAGCAGGGCGATCATCATTGAAGACAGGGCCGCCACCAGCACCGCCGCCGCCGCGCAGTCCTTGGCGATGCGGGCCAGAGGGTGGAACTGGCGGCCGATCGCCAGGTCCACCACGGCCTCGGTGGCGGTGTTGAGCAGTTCCAGCACCAGCACCGCCGCCACCGTCAGCACCAGTACGGCCAGCCGGTCGGGGCTGAGCTCCAGCCACACCCCCATGCCGAAGACCACCAGGCCGGTGAACACATGAATGCGGAAGTTGCGCTGGCTGGCGAAGCCGTAGGCCAGGCCCTGGGCGGCGTAGCGGAAGCTGGCGGGCAGGTCGCCGGCCACCTTCCAGGCCCCGACCCGCATCCGCCGGCCGCGGCGATGCACGTCCTGGTTGACATCCCGCAGGGGTTGGTTTTCGGTAGCGAGCATCGGCACTCCGCGGCAGCGCCTGAGAAGGGCACCCTACCGCTCCTTTCCAGTACCAAACACCCAGGGTGAACCTTTCCTTTCCAATACCGACACCCCCAGGCGGAACCTTCTCAGGCCAGCAGACGTTCCTGGCGCTCCAGCATCCGCTCCAGGCTGGCCTGATCAGGATGGTCCCACCCCAGCAGGTGCAGCAGGCCATGGCTGGCCAGGAACCGCAGTTCGCGCTCCAGTCCGTGGCCGTGTTCCTCCGCCTGGCGAGCGGCGGTGTCCAGGGAGATGACGATGTCGCCGAGCTCCAGCGGTTCGACTCCTTCCTCTGCATCGTCGTCCCCATCGTCGAAATCGAGGAGCAGCGGCATGGGGGGCACACCGTCGAGGGCCGCCCCGTCCTGGGCAGCGAAAGCCAACACGTCCGTAGGGCCCTGTTGGTGGCGCCAGACCCCATTGAGCTCAGCGATGGCGGTGTCCCCCACCAGCCGCAACCCCAGGCTGTAGGAGGGGGCCCGCAGCGGTTCCCCCAGCTCATCGGCCAGTTGCTCAAGCCAGTCCCCCAGCCGGTCATGCCAGAGCTCGGCCCCCGCCAGGGGGTCGGCCAGGGGGCCGGCGGCGCTGAGGAGCTCAGGCGCCAGGTCGGCGTCCACCTCAAAGGCCAGATCCAGGACGGGAAAGCTCATGGCGTCTGGCAGCTCAGCGATCGGGGAACGTGCGCCAGTCTTGGTCGGGGCGTAGGTACTTCTCGGCGGGAGCCAGATCGTGCAGGCCCAGGCCGTCCTTGGTGAGGAACAGGAACCGCTCGCCCTGGCCATCCTCCCAGAGCGGCAGCTCCGCCAGCGGCGTGCTCAGGGCGCCGGTCACGTGCCAGTGGCAGGAGGAATCCTCGAACAGGACCCGCTCCAGGAACCCGGGGCCGGTGGCTTGGTGGATGTCGCCCCGGAACGGCACGGGGCCGAGCTCAGCCTCCAGCCTGGCCAGCCATCGGCGCCGCAGCGGGCGGGTCAGCACCAGCAGGTCGTTGATGGGGTAGGCGCCCCAGCAGCTGGCGAGGCTGCCCCAGAAGTGATGGGAGCGCTTGAGGAATTGAACCAGGTTGACCGACTGCTCCAGGCAAGCCCCGATCAGGGGCCGGATCAGCGCCGGGAACCGCTCGTCAAAGCGGTTGTCGAGATCGATGTAGGCGTGGTCGTCGTAGGGCAGGGCCAGCCGCAGCAGATCGCTGCGCAGGGCCGGGTGGGGTGCCTGCCAGAAGTGGCGCTCCACCATGGGATGGTCCTGGAAGTCGAGCGGCTGGGCCGCGAGATCCCTGTCGTGCAGGAGGCGGGTGCCGGGGAACGCCGCCTCCAGCCGCTGCCGGCAGGTCCGCAGGGATTCGCTCAGGGTTTCCGGCCGGTCCCAGTAGGGGCGGAAGCCGCCGCGCCACCGTTGCGGAGCCGCGGCGGCCTCCTGCTGCGTTCCCTGCCGACCACTGGCGCGCAGCACCGCCTCGCTCAGCAGCAGCCCCAGGCGCACCCGATTGATCGGCGCTGAGCGGCTCAGGCGTGCCGTGAGCGTCCGTGTGGCCGCTGCCAGGGAGAGGGCGGGATCCGTCAGCAGCGCCCGCAGTTGTTGGTCGATCTCCAGTTCAGTCTCCACCGGGAAGGTATCGCCTGGCAGGTGGCGGACCGCCTCGGCCGGCAGCGGCAGAAGCTCCCCTCCGGTGGTCGCTGCGGCGGCGCGCTCCCCGGGTGGCCCCTCCGCCGTGACGGCCAGCCAGCCCGCCAGTTGCTTGCTCTCCCCACCGGGTTCCGGCAGCGGGGGAACCAGCACCAGGTGCCAGCGGTCGCCCCGCTCGGGCGGGGGTGCCAGCAGGATCGAGCCTTGGGCTCGCCGCTGATGGAGGGGCAGAGTCTGCCCCCCGCGCAGCAGGCAGCCGCCCACTAGCCGGCACCCCGGGCTCGGGGTAAACCGCAGCAGCGGCGCGCCACCGTCAGCGGCCTCGTCAGGAGCGGAGACCCAGAGGTGGAGGACTGCCCGCTGCGGCGGTCGATCACCGATCACGCCGAGGCCCCGAGGATCGCTGGCCCAGTGCCCTCGGAACCGAGGAGCCAGCTCCAGCGCGGCGGCAGGGCGGACCACCAGCGGAGCCCGGACCGTGCGCGGGTCGCTGCCTTCGTGCTCTAGGGCCTTCTCGAAGCACGCGGCGGCTTCCTCCAGCCGCAGCTGGCCCTGCAGGCAGCGGCCGAGCTGATCGAGGGTCGCGGCGGTGGGCTCCGCCGCTTCCAGCTCCAGCAGCCGGCGAAGGGCCCCCTCGGCCACCGCCCAATCGCGGCGCTGTAGGGCATCGCGGGCCACCTGCCGCCAGATGGGCCCGTCGCTGCCGCTCATGGGCACGGGTTCAGCAGGGGACAATGGGTCTGCCCAGCCAGGCCAGGAAGAGCAGGAAGGCCAGCAATCCAACGGCGGTGAGGCCGAAATGCAGCAGGCTCTGCCGGCCCTTGCGCACCATGTTGCGCATGGCGAGCTTGATGAAGCTCGGGTTCTCCGCCTTCTGCGGCGGGGTGGAGACGGGGGCAGGGGACTCGGGCATGGGAGGGGGCTCAGGTGTCGGCTGGGGTGCGCTGCAGGGTTCCCGGCCAGGCAAGGATCAGGCGATCGGCCGTCAGCAGGCAAGCCTGGTGACGCAGCGCCGTGGCCGCGATGAACCGATCCGCCGGATCGGCATGGAAATCTCTCAGGCCGGCGCCCAGCAACGCCGTGGCGCCATCCAGCGGCAGCTCCTGCAGTCCGGCCTCCAGCCAATCCGATCGCCACTTTGAAGCAGAGCAGCGGAGGGCGACGCGGCCCCGCTGCTGCAACAGCGCCACCTCCCAGAAACTGATGGCGCTGACGGCCACGCGACCGGCGTCCCACGCCTCGGCGATGCTGGCCCTGGTATCAACGCCGAGGCTGGCGTCATCGCGATCCAACCAGAGCAGCACGTGGGTGTCGAGCAGGATCACCGCAGGGCCTCCCAGGGTTCATCCAGGGGAGTCACCACATCCCCAAACAGCACGGTGTCGGGGTGGAGGCCGAAGGGAGAGACGCGGCGGGAGCGGGCACAGGGGTGCAGCTCGGCCACGGGACGCCCGTTTTTGGTGATCACCAGAACCTCGCCGTCCCGCGCCACCTGATCCATAAGCCCCAGGCAACGGGCTTTGAACTGGCTTGCACTGATTTCGCGGTGCATGGCAAGCGAGGCTTGAAAAGTCAGATTAACTGCCGATGACCATGGTCGCCAACGACGCCACGGCCGCCTCGGCAGGTCCCGCAGCCAGGGTCGAGGCCATCCGGGGCCCGCTCCGGCCACCGCGTTGGCGTTTCAGCCGTCGCTTTCGGCCCCGACTTCTACCCCCTGGTGCAGCAGCGACTGGATGAAGGGGTCGAGATCGCCATCCATCACACCCTGGACATCGGTGGTTTCGTGCTGGGTGCGCAGATCCTTGACCATCTGATAGGGATGGAACACGTAGTTGCGAATCTGGTTGCCCCAGGCCGCCTCGACGATGTCGCCGCGGATGTCGGCGATCTCGGCGGCCCGTTGCTCCTGGGCGATCACCAGCAGCTTGGCCATCAGCAGGGCCATCGCCTTCTCCTTGTTCTGCAGCTGGGAGCGCTCCTGGGTGCAGCGCACCGCCAGGCCGGTGGGCACGTGCAGGATGCGCACGGCCGTTTCCACCTTGTTCACGTTCTGGCCGCCGGCACCGCCGGAACGGGAGGTGGTCACCTCCAGGTCTTTTTCGGGGATGTCGAGCTTGACCTCCTCCTCGAGCTTGGGCATCACCTCCACGCCAGCAAAGCTGGTCTGGCGCTTGTCGTTGGCGTTGAAGGGGGAGATGCGCACCAGGCGGTGGGTGCCCTTTTCGTTGCGCAGGTAGCCGTAGGCGTAGCGGCCCGCAATTTCAATCGTGCAGCTCTTGATGCCTGCTTCCTCGCCTTCGCTGAGCTCGTCCACGGTCACCTTCATGCCGTGGTCTTCGGCCCAGCGAGTATACATCCGCATCAGCATCAGCGCCCAGTCCTGGGCGTCGGTGCCGCCGGCGCCGGCGTTGATCGAGA
The DNA here is from genome assembly GCA_026389335.1 of Cyanobacteriota bacterium. Taxonomy (GTDB): domain Bacteria; phylum Cyanobacteriota; class Cyanobacteriia; order PCC-6307; family Cyanobiaceae; genus Cyanobium. The sequence goes on from JAPLIB010000005.1 coordinate 20,186, forward strand.
TCACCGCCCCCTCCTTGTCGTAAAGACCGCTGAGCAGGCGCTCCAGCTCCCAGCGATCCAGATCCGACTTCAGCGTCTGCAGGCCGGAGTTGGCCTCGGCGAGCAGGTCGTCGTCCGCTTCAAGCTCGTAGAGCTCCAGGGTGGCGCGGCCGTCGTCCACCCAGTTCTGCCAGCGCCGCAGCTGCTCCAGCTGGGCCTTCACCTCATCGAGTTGGCGCATCTTTGCCTGGGCCTGCTTCTGATCGTCCCAGAAATCCGGTTGGGAGGCCAGTTGCTCCAGATCCTGTTGACGGGCTTTGAGGGCCGGTACGTCAAAGGCAGTCCTGGGCATCGCCCAGGCGGTCGGTGAGTTCGGAGAGGTCGCGCTTGAAATCGGTGAGGTCGAGCACAGGGGGCAACGGGGTGATGATGAAGCCTATCGCCGCAACCTGTCGCTCCAGTCCCGCCGCATAGGATCGACGGTGAACTGCCGTTGCTGTAAGGGCCCAGGTCACGTCGAGCCATGCTCACTCCCAAGCTATGAAACAACCTCAGCAGGCCAAGGTTGATGTTTATACATCCCGATTTTCACCCCAGTGCATGAAGACGAAGGCGCTGCTTGATCACAAAGGAGTTGCTTATAACGAGTTTTTTGTGGATCGCGATGAGCAGATCCGTTCGGTGATGGTGAAACGCTCCGGTGGGCGCACCACCGTTCCCCAGCTCTTCATCAATGGCCGTCCCATCGGTGGTTTTGAAGAATTGGAGGCGCTGGAGGCTGGCGGGCAGTTTGATCTGTTTCTCACCCAGGCTCCGCCACGACCCCAGGGTGAATGGCGATCATCCAGTGGGCCCCAGGGGATGCCCCGCCCGCACCTCAGCAGCTGATTAACGCACCAGTGGATCCATCCACTGGCTGATCAACAATCCGCCGGCTGATCAACAACCCGCCGGCCAGATCAGCTCCCACCTCATCCACCTCCTGGTTCCACTCCTTTCGCCGCTTGTCCGTGATCTCTTCTCAGTTGTTCGTGATCGATCCGATCGCGCGCCTCAATCCCGCCAAGGATTCCAGCGTGGCGTTGATGCAGGCCGTGCAGCGGGCTGGTCAGGCGGTGTGGGTGTGCACCCCCGCCGATCTCTCGGCCGTGGCGCCCCTGGCCGGTGAAGGCCGCGGCGGCCACGACACCTGGGCCCTGGCCCAGCCGGTGCAGCTCGGTGCGATCGCGCTGGAGGCCGGCGCCTGGCAGGTGCCCGATCCCTGGTTTGCGTTGGGTGAGGTCAGGTTGCTGCCGCTGGAGCACTTCCAAGTGGTCTGGATGCGCAAGGATCCGCCGGTGGATGAGGCCTATCTCTATGCCACCCATCTCCTCGATATCGCCGAACGACGCGGTGTGCGGGTGCTCAATCGCCCCTCCTCGCTGCGGGCCTGGAATGAGAAGCTCAGCTCCCTGCGCTTCAGCCATCTGATGGCCCCCTCTATGGTGAGCAGCCGGGTGGAGCAGCTGGCCGGCTTCGCCCGGGAGCATGGCGAGGTGGTGCTCAAGCCGCTGGGTGGACGGGCGGGTCAGGGGGTGGTGTTCGCCTCTGCGGCCACGCCCGGTCTGCGGGCCCTGCTGGAGCTGGTGACGGCCCAGCAGCAGCTGCCGGTGATGGTGCAGGCCTTCCTGCCGGGGGTGAGCGCCGGCGACAAGCGCATCCTGCTGGTGGATGGCGAGCCGCTGGGCGCGGTGAACCGGGTGCCCACCGGCGGCGAGTTCCGCAGCAATCTGGCGGTGGGCGGTGCCCCGGAGGCCACCGGGCTGAGTGAGGCGGAGCTCTGCATCTGCGCCGAACTGGCGCCGGCGCTGCGGGAGGAGGGTCTGTTTTTCGTCGGCATCGACGTGATTGATGGTCGGCTCAGTGAGATCAACGTCACCAGCCCCACCGGTGTGCGCGAAGTGGAACGCCTGGGTGGCCTTGCCCTGGCGGATCTGACGATCGAGCGGCTGGGGTTCTGAAAGACCGTCGGCGCCGGCCCTGAACCCGCAGGGAACAGGCCGCCTGTCGGCCCCGGAACAGCGGAGTCGATGCCGTGAGGCCGATGTTGTGAAGTTGATTCCGTGAGGCCGATGCCGTGAGGCGGATCCAGCGGGGCCGATTCAGTGGGCATGGCTCCGGCCAGGCTCCGTCCAGAATCTGTGCGGGCTCTGTGCCGGCTGCGACAGGCTTCAGCCCAGGCGCGCGGCAGCCGGCAGGTTCAGCTGCTGTTGCAGCACCCCCAGCTTCAGGGCTACCTCCTGCAGCTCCCGCTCCGGCCTTGAGCCGCGCACCAGGCCGGCGCCGGCGGTGAGTTCGAGCTGCTGGCCGCGCAGGATGCCGCTGCGGATCGCCACCCGCAGGTCGAGGTCGCCTTCGCTGTCGATCCAGCCGATCGGGGCGGCGTAGTGCCCACGCTCGAACGGTTCGAGGCTGCGCAGCCAGGCCATCGCCTCGCGCCGCGGCAGGCCGGCCACGGCCGGGGTGGGGTGGAGGGCCGCGGCCAGGGCCAGGGGCTGGTGGTTGGCCAGGCAGGCGGTGATCGGTGTGTGCAGATGCACCAGGGAGCCGTGGCGGGCCAGCCGTGGATGGCGGGGCCGGCGTGGTTCCAGGCCCAGCCGCTGCAGCACCGCGGTGATGGTGTCAACCACCAGTTCGTGTTCATGGCGGTCCTTGACCGAATGCAGCAGCTCGGCCGCCGCCGCGCCGAGGGGGGCGGTGCCGGCGAGGGCATCGCTGCGCAGCTGCCCCTGGCGCACCGTGAGCAGCCGTTCGGGGGAGGCCCCCAGCAAGGCTTCGGCGCCAGATTGCTGCCACAGGAAGCGACAGCTGCCGCTCTGGCTGCGGCGCAGATGGCGCAGCAGGCTGAGGGGATCCAAGGGGCGATCCAGGAGCAGCTGCTGGCGCACCGCCAGCACCAGCTTGCGCAGCTCGCCGCTGTTCACCAGGTCCAGGGCCCTCTCCAGGGCGGCTCGATAGCCGGGCTGCCAGCTGGAGCCCAGGGCGATGCGGGCGCCCTCCACCGGCCTGGCGCCAGGCTCACCGCTGGCGGCGGCCCGTTCCAGCCGTTGCCCCATCTCCCACAGCTCTTCGGCCAGGCTGCGGGCGGTGATGCCACCACCGAGGTTGCGCTGCAAGCGCAGCCAGCACTGGCGCCCCTGGCGGCTGAGCTGCCAGCGGGGCAGCACCGCCTGGACGCCGGAGGCACCGGTGCCCTGCTGCAGGGGGCTATCAAAGAAGGCGAAGGCCAGCAGCACACGCGGCCGGGCCAGGGGTGGACAGGGGTGGGGCGCGGCGGCCAGGCGGCTGAGGCTGAGGCTGAGGCTGCTGAAGCGCTGGGCCAGTTCAAAGCGGCGTGGGCCGCTCAGCTCGAGGCTGTGGCAGCGGCCGCTGGCGGCCAGGCAGAGCCCGGGAGCCCCATCCCAGAGGAAGCGAAAGCCGTCGCCCGCGCCGTCGCCACCCAGCTGGGGCAGCTGTTCCAGCGGATCCAGACCGGCCAGGGGCAGGGCGAGGCTGAGCACCCCCTCCTCCTCGCCACGGCGGCCGGCAGCCTCCTCCAGCTGGCGGGCCGTATCGCTGGCGATCGCCAGCAGCTCGGAGAAGGATGAAGGGGCCTGCACCGGTGGGGTCTGGGGGCCAGCGCCGAAGGCTGCTCAAATGTATGGGTCTTTGCCGGCCTGCCGCCCGTGCCCGCCATGTCCGAGCCCGAGGTCGTCGCAAGCCGTTACGCCCCTGCCCCGCTGGAGAAGCGCCGCCAGTTGTGGAAGGCGGCGATCAAATGGCCGATGTATGCGGTGGCGGTGATGCCGGTGCTGCTGGCGGCCGGTTGGAGCGTTTCCAAGGGCCTGACGCTGCGCCTCGATCAGCTGCTGCTGTTCCTGCTGGCGGCGGTGCTGCTGCTGGCCTGGGAAAACCTGGCCAATGATGTGTTTGATGCCGATACGGGGGTGGATGCCAACGGCAAACCCCATTCGCTGGTCAATCTCACCGGTCGCCGCGATCGGGTGGCCTGGTGGGCCCATGGCGCTCTGCTGCTGGGCCTGGCGCTGATGGCGCTGGTGGCTGCGCGCAGCACGCCGCTGGTGCTGCTGCTGGTGCTGGCCTGCTGCGGTCTCGGCTACTTGTACCAAGGCCCTCCTTTCCGGCTGGGCTACCGGGGGCTGGGGGAACCGCTGTGCTGGCTGGCCTTCGGGCCCTGCGCCACGGCGGCGGCCCTGCTGGCCCTGGCCCCCGCCTCGGCCCTGCCGGTGGTGATCCCCTGGTGGCCGGCCCTGGCCCTCGGCAGCGGGCCGGCCCTGGCCACCACCCTGGTGCTGTTCTGCTCCCATTTCCACCAGGTGCAGGAGGACGCCGCCCACGGCAAGCGCTCGCCGGTGGTGCATCTCGGCACCGATCGGGCCGCGGCCCTGGTGCCCTGGTTCGTGGCCGGCAGCCTGGCCTTGCAGTGGGCGCCGGTGCTGCTGGGTCAGTGGCCGCTCACGGCGCTGCTGGGGGTGATCGGCCTGCCGCCAGCCCGCCAGCTGATCGCCCTGCTCGGTGCCCATCACGATCAGCCGGAGCGGATTGTGGGCAGCAAGTTTCTGGCCCTGCGGTTCCAGGCCCTCAATGGCCTCGGCCTGGCGGCCGGGTTGGCGATCGCTCCCTGGGCTGTCGCCCTGGTGGGCCGGTGAGTTGCCGCCACGACGATCGCCTGCGGCTCGAGTGGCGGCCCTTCCAGTTCCGTCTGCCCAAGGCTCTGGTCACCGCCCATGGCGTCGTGGTGGAACGGCGGGGCTGGTTGCTGCGCCTGAGCCGCCAGGACGGCGCCGTCGGCTGGGGTGAAGCGGCTCCCTGGCCGCCGTCGGCGCTGCGATCCAGCCCGGCAGCGACGCCTCCAGCCCAGGTGCTGTCCGAGGCCCAGCTCGCCGCCGTGGCCGCCACGATTGCGGACCTGGGCCCTGGGCTGGGGCGCCGGGAGCTGGAGCAGCAGTTGCCGGCTCTACCGGCCTGTCTGGGTTTTGCGTTGGGGCTGGCCCTGGCTGAGCTGGATGGTCTCGGGGCTCCCTGGCGAGCGGCTCCCGCCTCCGCCTGGCTGCTGCCGGCGGGGGAGGCGGCGCTTGCGGCCCTGGAGCTGGTGCTGCAGAGGGCAGAGCAGCCGCAGGCCACGGACCCGGCGGTTGGGCGGCCAGGGGCTGCTGGCGCCGTCGCGGCTCCTGGAGCTGCGTCGGTTGCCGGTTGGCGGGGAGTGCCGCCGCAGCCTGGGGTGCTGACTGTCAAATGGAAGGTGGCGGCCGCGGCTGATTCCGAAGAGAGGGCCGTGCTGGAGCAACTGCTGGCGCGCTTGCCCGCCGGCTCCAGATTGCGACTCGATGCCAATGGCGGCTGGGACCGCAGCACGGCGATGACCTGGGCGCAGCGGTTGCGGCTGGAGCCCCGGCTGGAGTGGCTGGAGCAACCCCTGGCCCCGGCGGATCAGGCGGGATTGGCGGCTCTGGCGGCTGTGGTGCCGGTGGCCCTCGATGAATCCCTGCGGCTCGATCCCCGGCTGGGCCATGGCTGGTCGGGCTGGCAGGTGCGGCGGCCGGTGCTGGAGGGTGATCCGCGGCCGTTGCTGCAGCAGCTGCTGGCCGGCATCCCGCGGCTGATGCTGAGCACCGCCTTCGAAACCGGCATCGGCCGGCGCTGTCTGGCCCATCTGGCGGCGCTGCAGCAGGACGGACCGACCCCCACAGCCCCCGGACTGGCCCCCGGTTGGCGGCCGGCCGGGGCGCTGTTCGCCGACGATCCTGCTGTGGTGTGGGCGGCGGCAACAGCGGACCGATGACGAGATCCGGCCGATGACAACAGCGGAACGATGACGACAGCCGTTCGATGACAACAGCCGAGCCCTTGCTGCTGGCGCTGTCTGGTGAACCGGCAGCCGGGGCCGCGGCGTTGCAAAAGGCCTGGAGTCAGGGCCGCGTTGTGGCGCTGGCGGGGCCAGGGGAGCAGGAGCGCCTGGCCGAGGCCCTGCGCCGGCACGGCAGCGCTGCAGCCCTGGGCCAGAGCCTGGCCGCGGGGGTGCCTGCGGTGCTGCTCGGCAGTGGCGGCAGCGCCGGAGAGCGGCGCTGGTGCCTGCAGCCGCTCCGCCATCTGCAGGCCTCGGCGGCGGCGAGTGCCCGCTGGCTGGCCGCAAGGGGCCTGGATCCAGCGGCCTGTCTGCATCTCAATCCGTTGCCCCTGCACCACGTCAGCGGCCTGCTGCCCCTGCTGCGAGCGCGCCACAGCGGCGGCCAAGTGCGCTGGCTGGCGCCGGCGTTGCTGCGCCAGCCAGCAGCTCTGCAGGAGGCGATGCCCCTGCCGCCCGATCGGCCGGCTGTGCTCTCCCTGGTGCCGACCCAGCTGGCGCGGCTGCTGGCGGAGCCGGCCGGTGTGGCCTGGTTGCGGGGCTGTGCCGTGATCTGGGTGGGTGGAGCGGCGCTGCCGGCGGAGCTGGCCCGGCAGGCACGGGCGGAGGGTCTGCCCCTGGCCCCCTGCTACGGTGCCACTGAAACGGCGGCGATGGTGTGTGCCTTGCCGCCGCAGCGCTTTCTGGCCGGGGAGCAGGGTTGCGGCCCAGCGCTCGACGATGTGGCGCTGCAGTTGGCGGCGAGCGATGGGGCGGTGGAGGTGCGCTGCTCCCGGCTGGCGCTGGGTTGGCTGGAGGCCGGCGGCCTCAGGCCGCTGCCGCGCAGCCCTGAAGGCTGGTGGCGCAGTGGCGACGCCGGCCGGCTTGGAGCCGCTGGCCTGGAGGTGCTCGGCCGCCTGGATGGCGCCATCAGCAGTGGTGGTGAAACCGTGTTTCCCGAGCAGCTGGAGGCGCGGCTGCGGGCCCAGGCCCGTGCCCAGGGCCTGCCGCTGGAGGCGGTGCTGCTGCTTGGCGTCGACGATGCTCTCTGGGGTCAGCGCCTGGTGGCCCTGGTGCGAGCCCAGGCCGGAGCCGACGCCGCGGCGTTGGTGGCGGCGCTGCAGCAGCTGGTGGCCGGCTGGCCTGCGGCCGAGCGACCCCAGACCTGGTGGCCCTGCCCGGAGCTGGCGCCCAGCGAGGCTGGCAAGTGGCAGCGCGGCCGCTGGCGGGACTGGTGGCGCGAGCGCTGAAGCGCAGGGCGGGCCAGGCCCGCTCAGGCGGGACGAATGCCACCGGCGGCGACGGCGGCGGCCTCCAGCCAGCGCTGCACCGGATCGGGCAGGCTGCAGCGAAGGCGGCTGGCAGGCTCGATCGCCAGATGGCGAGTGAGGCCAAGGGCTGCGTCCTGGGGCTCTTCGCCGCTATGCACGCGCTGGAAGCGGTAGCGCACCTCGAAGCTGCCGGGATCGAGCCGCAGCGGCTCCAGATGGATCAGCAGCGGGTCACCGCAGACAAGGGGACGACGAAAGTCGGCTCTGCAATGCACGATCGGCAAGGCCACGGCCGGAGCCTCCAGGCCGGCGGGGCGATCCGCCGCCGCCATCGGAAACACGCAGGCGGGCGCCACGCCGAAGGCCTCCAGGCTCTCCTCATAGGCCTCATGGCACCAGCGCAGCAGCTGATGGAAGTGCATGACGCCAGCGGCATCGGTGTCGCCGAAGCGCACGGTGCGTTGCAGCAGCAGCCAGGAGGGGGTGGCCATGAACGGATGCTGTCATGGCGGCACGGCCGACATGCTCCTGGTGGATCGACCTTGCGCCGGGGGGCATGGGGATCAGAGCCTGCACGGGGCTGTCTGCGTGGGGTGGCTAAGTTCCGGGCAGATGCAGGAGTTCAGCGTGTCGTACAGGATCCGCTTGCTGCAGACCGATGAGGGCTGGTCGGTGAGTTGCCTCGACCTTCCCGGCTGTCACTCCCAGGGCACCAGCCGCGACGAGGCCCTGGCCAACATCCGCGAGGCCATCGCCCTCTGGTTGGAGGTGGAGGCGGAAGAGGCAGGCGTGAAGCACATGGAAACGCTGGACTTGACACTCTGATGCCGTGATTGCCTGGGATCAGCTAGAAGGAGGCGGTCAGGATGTTCCAGAAGCTGGGCTATCGCGTTGTGAGGGAATCGGGTCATCTGATCCTCAGCAATGGCGAATGCCGCCTGGTGATTCCGCGCCACGACCCCATCAACGCGATCACCATGGGGGCCATCGCCAGGGATGCCGGGCAGGGCCCATTAGTAGTCTGTCCCAGTAGCGCTGGCGCGGCGCATCAAGCTTCGGTTTGGTGCGCAGGACTCGCTCCTGTCCGTTGGCCTCGCCGCTCCAGACCCCCGCTGCTGCAAGCGATCTGATCAGCTTCCTCAAGG
>JAPLIB010000010.1 GCA_026389335.1 Cyanobacteriota bacterium
GATGGTCGCGGCCAGCAGCGTGGGGATCATCAGCACACCGAACCAGCCCACATAGAGGCGGTTGTTGGTGGAGGTGACCCACTCGCAGAACTGATTCCACGCCGAGGCGCCGGAGCGCTGTTGGATTGTGGCGGTCATGAGGTCGAGAGGTGATGTCCGTGATGCCAGGCCGAGTGGCCTGGGTCAGGGACGGGATGGATGGGCGGAATCCCGCCAAACCAAATGTAACGGAAGATTGCGCCGCCTGGCAGGCGGGCTTTGTGAAGAAAAGCTGAGGGGCGGGGTCAGCGCGGCCGGGCCCGCGCCTGGCCAAGGGCTGGCGGCGCTGCTAGGAGAAGGGCCAGCCCGGCCCGCTTCGCCGATACCCATGCGCGTTCTTCTGTCCTCTCGGCCCAGACCCGGCCGTAGCCAGCGCCTGAGCCCCGCAGCCCTGACCCTGGCTGCAGCTCTGCTGTTGACCGGCTGCGACAAGAAGCCCAGTCTGGAAAGCCAGCGGCTCGATCAACTGGAATTCAAGATCCAGCAACTGGAGACCCGGCTCAACAAGGTGTCGGCCCAACACCCCGCCCCCGCCAACACCAAGCAGCCGGCCGGCCGGATCAAATCCCTCACCTACCGCACCGGCACCAGCGAGAATCGGCTGCGTATCTACTGGGCTGATGGCAGCCAGAGCGACCTGGAATGCACCCAGGAACAAACCACCCTCGCCTGCGGCTGACGATGACCTCTGCTGAACTCCCAGGCCGCGATCGGCGGTACTTCGTCCGTGGCCTGGTCCTGGCGGGCCTGCTGCTGGCCCCCTGCATCCCAGCGTCGCAACTGGGCCTGCGACCTGTCCGGGCGCAGGCCCAGAACGCACCGCCTTTCAGCACCCTGCGAGCCGTCAACCTGGCCCGCATGCGCGCCGAGAACATTAATGGTGGCTTGATCGTCTACCGCGCCCAGCGCTGCATGTTTGAAGACAATGGCGGTCCGTGCCTGGTGAGCAGCAATGCCAACGGCATCGTGTTTCGTTTCTTCGGTGGGCCGCCTGGCTGGCAGGAGCAGAACCAACCACCAACAGTGGAAAGCGAGATTCTGATTTCTGCCGATGGCCGCCAGGTGCTTGATGTGCTCTACAACGGCAAACCCCGCTCAGCCACCTGAAGCCGGCGCCGCCTGAAGGATCAGTTGCCGCAGGTGCCCTGGCCGTGAGATCGGCCTGGCTCGCTTGCGGCTAGTGGCTGCGGCCAGGCCAGCTCCAGCTTCCACTCAGGGCGCGGCGATCAGTCTGGCGGCGACCTGGGCCAGGGCCGTTCCCCAGCTCGCCTGCACCGACCAGCACTGACGGCGAGTGAGGCTCAGGGCGATGCCCTTCTCTGCGTAGGCCGCCTCATTGATGAACACGGGCCAGACCGGATCGCGTCCCAGGCCGAGCCCAGGCTCATAGATCAAGGTCTCACCATCGTCACTCAGGAACAGGGGGTCACCGGGCCACAGCGGTTGCCAGTCCCGCCCCTGGCGCCGCGGATGGATCACAGCCCGCGGTGCTCCATCGCCATGGCGTGGCAGATCCAGGCTGCACAGATGCTGATGCAACACCAGCTCCCGGGGCAGCCGCAGCGAGCCACTGCGGGCCTCCGCCAACACTTCCAGAGCTGACGCCAACGCCAGGCGCGTCTGCTGCAGGATCGTCGGGTGGACAACACCCTGGGGCACGGGGCCCACCTCGATCACCAGACCACAGGGCCAGCGCTCCACCAGATAGCCCGTCTGGGCCGCATCCGCCTCATGCAGATAGATCGGCAGGCCGAGGCGCCCCTGCAGGCCGGCGGCCAGAGCCAGATCTGCCGGCCGCTGCCCGTAGAGCACCAGGCTGTTTCCCATGCTGGCCGTGGTGCTGTGCAGATCGATGGCCACCAGGCAGGGATCGCTGCCGGCGCTGCCATGGGCCGCCAGCAGCTGGCGGGCCCGCCCCATCTCCAGCTCCTGGGCGCCGGCGTCTGCGAGGCGATCGGCATCAAAGCTGCGGTTGAGATCCCGATCCAGATAGCGACGCCCCGCCGCTCTGGCCGCGGGATTGCCGATCGCCAGCACCAAAGCCAGCTCCGTGTCCGGCCGGAGGCACGGCTCGCGATTCCAGGCATCAAACAACCAGGGGCCGTTGAGCTCATTGCCATGGGTGCCGGCCACCAGCAGCACCTTGCCCTTGCCAGGGTTGGGCCCCTCAGCTCGCCCCTCGCCCGCCCTGAACTGGCCCGCGCTGACCTCGCTCGCCATCATCTGCCGCTCACGAGCCTGGGAAACCAGCCTGCCGCAGCCTGCCACCGGTGGCGACGCAGGCAGGCCAGAGTGAGCTGATGCGACCTCCCGCCGCCTTGATCCAAACGGCCCGCGGGCTGTGGCGCTGCCAGTGGCAGCAGCTGATGGGGGGTCTGGCCCCGGCCGATGCCAGCGGGCGCTATCGGCGGCCGCCTGGTGCCTTCACCGCCTTGCCGCCGCTGCCGGCCGCTGCTGCCAGCCCCGGCGGACACGTGTTGATCGTGGGCCGCAGCTGCCCCTGGGCCCATCGGGCCTGGCTGGTGCACAGCCTGCGCCAACTCGGCGGCAGCATCGATGTGCTGGTGGTGGAGCCGGACCCCGCGGCCGGTCGCTGGCGCTTTGTCGAACCGTTCGAGGGCTGTAGCACCCTGGCGCAGCTCTACCGGCGCAGCGGCGGCGACCGGCGCCAGCCCGCCACGGTACCGGCGCTGTGGTCGCGGCAGGAGCAGCGGATTCTGGTAAACGAAAGCGCCCGGCTGATTGAACTGCTCGATCGCTGGCCGGCCCCGCCAGGAGCCCCCCAGCTCGCCCCCGACACCGAGCGGGAGGCCATCGATCGCTGGCGGCAACGATTCCAGGACGACGTCAATGACGGCGTCTACCGCTGCGGCTTCGCCCGCAACCAAGCCGCCTACGACGAGGCGGAAACAGCCCTGTTTCAGGCCTTGCAGGAAGCCGAGCAGGCCCTGCTGGAGCAGGAGCAGCGTGGCCAAGCCTGGCTGTGCAGCCCCGAGCCCAGCCTGGCCGATGTGGTGCTGTTTCCCACCCTGATCCGGCTGGAGCTGGTCTACGCACCGTTGTTCGGCTGCAGCCGCCTGCCCCTCTGGCAGCTGCCGGCCCTGTGGCGCTGGCGGGCCCGCTTTTTCGCTCTGGCCGGCGTGAGCGACACCTGCTGTCCTGAGGCCTGGCGCCGCGACTACTTCGGTGCCCTGTTCCCGCTCCATCCCTCCGGCATCGTCCCGGCCGGCCCCGATCTGACCAGACTGGTGAACAGTCAGCTCGTCCCATGAACACCAGCAGCAGCGATCCGGTCTTTGAAGGGGTCTTCGGCACATACACGATCACCGAGCGCGACCGCCGCGAGGTGCTCGGCTATCGGCTGGGGCTGACGGCGGTGGCCGTCGGCCAGCTGGGCCTGTTGTGGCAATGGCGCCAGTTCGGCGCCGAGCTGCTCTGGCCCTGGCTGCTGCTGATGGCGGTGGGCCTGGGCCTGGCTCTGCAGTGGATTCACATCTATCTGCGGCCTTTGCATCTAGCCCTGAAGCTGTTCTGGCTGCTGGGCTGTGCCGGCGGTCTGCTGCTGGCCTGGCGTCTGGGGCCGGCGGCGATGCTGCCCTCCCTGGCCAGCCAGCCGCTGGGGATCCTGGCGATCGGCCCCTTCTTCGCCGCCCTCTGCGGCGTGGGCTTCAAGGAATTTTTCTGCTTCCGCCGGCCGGAAGCGGTCGGTGTCACCTTGCTACTGCCCGTGGCTCTGCTGGGCCGGTTGAGCGGTCTGCTGGATCCGGGCACCAGCGTGGCCCTGCTGGCGCTGGAGAGCGCCCTGCTGCTGGTGCTGTGTCTGCGCAAGTTCCCGATGGCGGCAGCCGCTGATGTGGGCGACAAGAGCGTGTTCATCCACCTGGAACGCCAACGTGCCGGCCTGGCCGTCGAGGCTTCGTGAGCCTGATCAGCCTGGTGGGGGCGGGCAAGGACTTCGGCCTGCGCACCCTGTTCACCAACCTTGACCTGCACGTGGGCGAGCGCGATCGCCTCGGCCTGATCGGTCCTAACGGCGCCGGCAAGAGCACCCTGTTGAAGGTGCTGGCCGGCCGCGAACCCCTCGATCAGGGCGAACGGCGCTGCTCCAGCCGCCTCAACGTGGTGTTACTGGACCAGGAGCCGGATCTCGATCCAAAGCAAACGGTGCTGGAGCAGGTGTTCGCCGGCAGCGGCGAGCGCATGGCCCTGCTGCGCGAGCACGGTGTGCTCAGCCATGAGCTGGCGGCAACCCCGGAGGACGAGCGGCTGCTGGCCCGCTTCAGCGCCCTGATGCATCGCATGGATGCCTGCCAGGCCTGGGATCTGGAGCGCGAATGCCATGAGGTGCTCGAGCGCCTCGGCATCGGCGATGTGCACCGACCGGTGGGGGAACTCTCCGGCGGCAACCGGCGCCGGGTGGCCCTGGCGGCGGCCCTGGTGGCCCAGCCCGAAGTGCTGCTGCTCGATGAACCCACCAACCATCTCGATGCCGACGGTGTGGAATGGCTGCAGGGCTGGCTCGATCGTTATCCGGGTGCCCTGGTGCTGGTCACCCACGATCGCTACCTGCTGGATCGGGTGACACGGCGAATCGTGGCGGTGGAACGCGGCGAAGCCCGCCGCTACGAGGGCAACTACGCCACCTACCTGGCCCACCGCGCCGAGGAAGAGGACTCCGAAGTGGCCACGGCTGCCAAGTTCCGCGGCACCCTGCGGCGGGAACTGGCCTGGCTGCGCCAGGGCCCCAAGGCCCGCAGCACCAAACAGAAGGCGCGGCAGCAGCGCATTGAGGCGATGCGGGAGCAGCCGGCTCGCCAGGGCCGCGGCGCCGTGAGCATGGCGGCCACAGCCAGACGCATCGGCAAGCAGGCGATCACCGCCGAAGGTCTGGCCGTCCATGCCGGCGAGCGCGCCCTGCTGACGGACTTCAGCTACGACTTCAGCCCCGAGGACCGGGTGGGGATCATCGGCGCCAACGGCGTCGGCAAATCCAGCCTGCTGGAGGTGATTGCCGGCCTGCGGGCGCCCAGCGGCGGCAGGCTGGAGCTGGGCAGCACGGTGAAACTCGCCTACTTCGATCAGCACAGCTCGGTACTGCTGGGCGAAGGCGGCGGCACGGCCCGCTCTGATCGCCGGCTGGCTGATCGCAGGCAGGCGGAACGCAAGGTGATCGACGTGGTGCAGGAGGCCGCCAGCCGGGTGGAGGTGGACGGCCAGGAACTGAGTGCCTCCCAGCTGCTGGAACGCTTCCTGTTTCCGCCGGCCCAGCAGCACCAGCCGGTGGCCAAGCTCTCCGGCGGTGAGCGACGGCGGCTGCATCTCTGCCGCCTGCTGATCGAGGCACCGAATGTGTTGCTGCTCGATGAGCCAACCAACGACCTCGATGTCCACACCCTGGGGGTGCTGGAGGAGTTCCTCGAGGATTTCCGCGGCTGTGTGGTGGTGGTGTCCCACGACCGCTGGTTCCTGGATCGCACAGTGGATCGGCTGTTCTGCTTCGAGCAGGGGCGCCTGCAGCGCTTTGAGGGCAACTACAGCGCCTACCTGGATCGGCGCCAGGTGCTGGCGGCCGAGGCCTCGCGCCGTCCGGCCCCGGGCAGCTCAGCCAGCTCGACCAAAACAGCCGGCTCGACCAAAACAGCCGACTCGACCAAAACAGCCGTGGCCCCGGCGAATGCCACTGCGCCGGCGGCCCAACCGGCATCTGCGGCCCAACCAGCGGCGGCGGCCCTGTCAGACCCGACGGCCAAGTCACCCCCGGCAACCAACACGGCCCACCAGCACGCCCGCCGCCGCAGCTTCAAGGAAAGCCGCGAGCTCGAGCGCATCACCACAGACCTGCCCTGCTGGGAGGTCAGGCGCAGCGAACTGGAAACCCTGCTGGCTGGCGGTGGCAGCGACTACACCCGTATCGAGAGCATCACCCAGGAACTGGCCGACCTGCTGGCGCGGATCGCCGCTGCCGAAGAGCGCTGGCTACTGCTCAGCGATCTGGCGGACTGAACACCCCAGCAGCGGCAGCAGGGTCCTGGCCCTAGCACCACGCGACAACACTGCCGTTTGTCAACGGTGATGAGCAGCAGCGAACATGAGCCCGCATGGCATCGACCAAGCCCCGTATGGTGGGCCCGGTAAATTCCGGCACCTAGGGTCCGGTCTCTCCATGAAGAACATCGACGATCACATCGAGAAGGACAAGGTCGAGATCGAAGCCGCGCGAGCCGAGGGCAACCAAGGCAAAGTGCGGCACCTTGAAGAGGAGCTCAAGGGCCTCAAGGAGTACAAGGAGCACCACCCCGAAGACAGCCACGATCCCAGCCCCTTGGAGGTCTACTGCGATCTCAATCCCGAAGCACCTGAGTGCCGGGTTTACGACGACTGATTGACTGACGCTGAGGCGGTGGGTTCCAAGGTCCTGGTGTCCAGGATCGGCGGACCTCCCGCCCCATCAATGCCCAACTGGGCCCACACCACCGCCTTCAGAGGCTCCAGCCCCTGAGCCATGGCGGCCGAAATCGCCAGGGTGCTGGCAACGCCAACCGCTTCGCCATGGGCCCGCAGGCTGGCCATCGCTTCCGCCAGCTCCTCGGCATCCAGCAATTCAATCTTGTTCAGCACCAGCAGCCTGGGCCGATCCGCCAGGCCATGGCCATAGGCCTCCAGTTCCTGCTCCACCACTGCCACAGCGGCCAGCAGATCGTCGCTGCCGGCATCCACGAGGTGAATCAGCAGCCTGGTGCGCTCGATATGGCGCAGAAAATCGTGGCCCAGGCCGGCCCCCTGGGCGGCGCCGGCGATCAGCCCGGGGATATCGGCAAACACGGTGCCATCGCCGCTGGGGCGGCGCACCACTCCCAGGTTGGGCACCAGGGTGGTGAAGGGATAGTCGGCAATCTTGGGCCGAGCGGCTGAAAGCACAGAAATCAGCGTGCTCTTGCCGGCATTGGGCAGCCCGATGATGCCCACCTCGGCCAGCAGCTTCAGCTCCAGCTGCAGCAGCCACTCCTCACCCTCCTTGCCCTCGGTGGACTTTTCCGGGGCCCGGTTGCGATTGCTGAGGTAGTGGGCGTTGCCGAGGCCGCCGCGGCCGCCGGCGGCCACCAGCAACTCATCACCCGGATCAGTGAGATCGCCCAGCAGGATGCCGGTGCGGCAATCGCGCACTTCGGTGCCGCAGGGCACCTTGATGATCAGGTGATCACCGCTGGCGCCACTGGAGCGGTTGGGACCACCACGGCGACCATCCTGGGCCGGAAACAGCCGCTTGTATTTGAAATCCAGCAGGGTCTGGAGGTTGGCATCAGCCAGCAGCAGCACATTGCCGCCGCGGCCGCCATCACCGCCGGAGGGGCCGCCGGCGGGCACATATTTCTCGCGCCGGAAAGCGACGATGCCATCCCCGCCGCGGCCAGCGCGGACGGCGATTCGAGCCTGATCGATGAACTGCATTGGCTCAACCCTAGGATCCACCGGTCGCAGAGCCCGATTGGCCGAGGTTCGCTTTCAGCAGGTTGGCAAGACCTACCCCGCCCGCGGCGGTGGCTCAGGCGGCACGGCGGCCGGATCCGGGCCTGTGGAAGTGCTGCGCCAGCTCGATCTCTGCATCGATGACGGCGAATTCCTGGTGCTGGTAGGCCCTTCGGGTTGCGGCAAAAGCACTCTGCTGCGGCTGCTGGCGGGGCTGGAGAGTCCTAGCAGTGGCGAAATTTTCGTCGGCGATCGGCCCGTGAGCCGGCTGCGGCCCGCCCAGCGGGATGTGGCGATGGTGTTTCAGAGCTATGCGCTCTATCCCCACCTGAGCGTGGCCGACAACATCGGCTTCGGTCTGCGCCGCAGCCGGCCGCGCAGCCCCCTGCAGCAACTGCAGGACAGCCTGCACCGCGGCAGCCGCCAATTGCCGCGGGCTCTGCGGGTGCCTTCGGCCCGCGAGGAACGGGTGGAGCAACGCATCGCCGAGGTGGCGGCCACCCTGGAACTCGAAGCGCTGCTTCAGCGCCTGCCAAAAGAGCTCTCCGGCGGTCAGAAGCAGCGGGTGGCCCTGGGCCGGGCAATCGCCCGTCAGCCGGCGGTGTTTCTGATGGATGAACCGCTCAGCAACCTCGACGCCAAGCTGCGCACCGGCACCCGCGCCCAGATCGTCGAGCTGCAGCGGCGGCTGGGCACCACCACCTTGTACGTGACCCACGACCAGGTGGAGGCGATGACGATGGGCCATCGCATCGCCGTACTCAATGGCGGCCATCTGCAGCAGCTGGGCACGCCGTTGGAGCTGTATCAGTGGCCCTCGAATCTGTTCGTGGCCCAGTTCATCGGCAGCCCACCGATGAATCTGCTGCCGGTGCGGGTGTGCGCGCCGGGCCAGCTGCTGCTGGGCAGCCAGCGCTTGCTGCTGGAGGGGCCCCTGGAGGCCGTCAGCGCCAGCCGGGTGGGCCAGACCCTCACCGGTGGCCTGCGGCCCGAACACCTCAAACTGTCGCCCGCCACCAACCGCAACCTGACCGCCGAGGTGAGCCATGTGGAGGCCCTCGGCAATGAGCAGCTGCTCACCTGCCGGTTGCTGGAAGGCAGCCATCTGCTGCTGGTGCGCGCCAGCCCCGAGCAGGCGGTGAGCGTGGGCCAGACCGTGAATCTGACGGTGGATCCAAGCGGCTGGCGGCTGTTCGATCAGGCCGGCGAGGCCCTGGCGCTGCCGCCGGCCCCCCTCCAGCATCGTCAGCTGCAGCTGCCGGTGCTGTAGGAGCCGATTGCTGTACGAGCCGGTTGCTGTAGACAACGGTTGCGGTAGGCCATCCCGGCTGGCGAGACTGGAACAACCCAGTCCCAGGCCTGGCTGCCAGGGTGAGAGCCCCTGATCGCAATTGGCCCTTGCGCCGCTTGCCAAGCTGACAACCGTTCCATCCAGCAGCACCTCAGCGATCGGATCGGCTGAACTGGTGGCAGCGGCGCAGGCCCTCAACAGCTATGGAACCACCCCTGCCGGATCCCACCCCCTCCCCTGATCTCGCCGGCCTGCGCCGCGAGTATGGCCGCCTGGGCCTGCGGCGCCAGGATCTCGATGCTGATCCGGTGGCCCAGTTCCGCCTCTGGCTGGGCGAGGCCACGGCGGCGGCGCTGAGCGAACCCAACGCGATGGTGCTCGGCACCAGCGATGGCCGCCGCTGCAGTTCCCGCACCGTGCTGCTCAAGGCCTTCGATCAGCGCGGTCTGGTGTTCTTCACCAACCACGGCAGCCGCAAAGCCAGCGACATCGCCGCCAACGCCCAGGTGAGCCTGCTGTTCCCCTGGTACGGGCTGGAGCGCCAGGTGGGCGTGATCGGCAGCGCCGCCCGGATCAGTGCCGCCGAATCGCTGGCCTACTTCGCCTCCCGGCCCCATGGCAGCCGGCTGGGCGCCTGGGTGTCGCAGCAGAGTGCGGTGATCAGCTCCCGCCAGCTGCTGGAACTGGAATGGGAGCGGATGCGGCGGCGCTTCGCCGATGGCGAGATTCCCCTGCCCTCCTTCTGGGGTGGTTACCTGGTGACGCCAACGGAGTTCGAGTTCTGGCAGGGCCGGCCGAATCGGCTGCACGATCGCTTCCGCTATAGCCGCGCCGAGCCCCAGGCGGCCTGGGAGATTGAGCGGCTGGCGCCGTAAGCGTGCTGGCGCGGCGGCAGCCTGTGATCTCGCCATCGGAGCTGAATGGTTTGCATCGCCGCCATCCGGGCTTCAGAACAGCTCCGGGCCCATCGGCGCCCATCCCTTGCCCCTGCTCTAGCCGAAGGCTTCTGCGAAGCAGTAGGCCCAGGTGAACGCCGTGTTCGATCAGGCCCAGATCCAGATCAACCGCGACCGCACCTGCCGTCCCTGCAGCGATCACACGAGTCTTCGCGCAGCCTGCTCGCCGACCTGCAAGGCACCGCAGCGCCAAATGCCTGGCCCCGGCGCTCGGCTGGGGCCGCCGGCCCGGATGCGCGCAGCCCATGGCTCCCAACGTTCTGACCCTGCGGAGCTCAGCCCCTACGATGCCGTCATCTGATAACGGCATCAGCATGCGCACGATCGTGGATCTGCCTGAAGCGGAGCGCGCCCAGCTTGATGCCCTTTGCCGTCAGCGGGGGCTGTCGCGGGCGGAGGCGCTGCGGCAGGCGCTGCGGCTGTGGCTGGATCAGCAGAAACCCAGCCACGGAGAGGTGTTCGGCCTGTGGCGCGACCGGCCGGAAGGAGCCCTGGAGCTGCAGCAGGCGCTGCGGCAGGAGTGGGCCGCGCGCTGATGCTGCTGCTCGACACCAACATCCTGATCGATGTGCTGCGCGGCGAAGCCGTTGCCCTGGCCTGGCTGGAGCAGCAGCAGCGGCCGCACATCAGCGTCATCAGCTGGATCGAAGTGCTGGTGGGCTGCCGTGAGGGCGAAAGCGGCCGCGTGGAGGCCTGGCTGGACACCTTTCCCCGCTTAGCTCTCGACGACGCCATCGCCCTGGAAACGGTGCGGCTCCGGCAACGTCAGGGCCTGAAGATTCCAGACGCGATCATTCTCGCCACCGCCCGCTGCGCCGATCTGACCCTGGCCACCCGCAACAGCCGCGATTTCCCGCTGGCGCTGGGCGGTGTGCTGCATCCTTACGGGCTCTGAGGGCGGGCCCGCCTGCAGGACCAGCGGCCGATCCAGCCGGATGGGTCCTGATCAGAACTGAATCAGCGGTAGACCTCGCGCCGATGCCCAATGCGGACCACCTGCACCACCAGCACCCGATCGAACACCTCATACACGATGCGGTAATCCCCCACACGCACCCTGTAGACCCCTGCTTCTCCCTGGAGGGCAACGCAGCTGGGAGGACGGGGATTCTCGGCCAGCAGATCAATCGCCGCGCGAATGCGTTGCTGCTCGCGCCGTTGCAGGTCGGCCAGGGAGCGCACAGCACGGCGGGCCAGGCGAACCTCATAGCGCTGCGGTGGCTGTTCAGAATCTGAGGTCACACCAGGCCAAGGTCAACCTTGACCTGCTCCCACGGCACGCTGTCGTCTTCTTCGCGAGCCAGGGCCAGAGCTGCGCGGTCACTGGCCTCATCGGCTGCAGCCACCAGGCGCTCGAATGCCCCATGCTCCAGCACCACCGCCACCGGCCGGCCGTGACGGGTGAGCACGATGGGCTCACCGCTGCGCTGGGTGGTTTCAATCACTTGCGCAAGGTTTTCACGGGCCTGACTGACGGCAATTTCTCCCATGCTTCCCCAGGCTTTGTACAAATCGTACAGCCGCTCCTCGGGAATGCCGACGCTCGCCCGGCGATCCCCTACGGACTGCGCGGGGGCTTTCTGGAGGGGGGAGGCGACCGGCCCTGGGTTTCCGCAGAGCCTGATCAGCCATCAGTCGATTCGGGCGGCTCCAGAGCGAGGACGCCCTGCGTCATGCCCGTTCGATCGTTGACGCCATCGCTGCTGCGCTGGCCTGAGCCGGAGCAGGTACTGAGCCAGGTGCGCGCCTGGGCGGTGATCGCCTCAGCATCGGATGCGTGTCTGTCATACAAATTGGCATGCATCTCGTAAACTGCATTCCATCACGTCTGGGGCGTTCCATGAGTGCCGTAAGCCTCCGACTTCCAGACCACCTGGAGCAACAGCTCCGTGAGGAAGCGCGACTCAGTGGCCAACCGCGCTCCCAGCTGATGCGCGAAGCCTTGGAAACCCTGCTGTCCCAACGACGGGAAGAACGGGCGCAGGCGGCCCTGAGGCTGGCCGCCGTGGCGTTGGCCAGCGATGCGGACGCCTGCGCGGAGGCCCGGGAGATGGCCGCCGATTTCCTGATGGCGGAGAACGAGGCCCTGGCCGGAGCTGAGGCGCCTGCGAACGCAACTTCAAATGAACCTTGGTGGCGCTGATGCGCCGCGGTGAGGTGTGGGTGGCACGCCTCAACCCCAAGCAGGGGGCCGAAGTGGGCAAGCTGCGGCCGGTGGTGGTGATCCAGGCCGATGCACTCACCGAAGCGGGACTCGCCACGTTGCTGGTGGTGCCTCTCACCAGCCAGCAACGCCGCGGCGCCGAAGCCCTGCGGGTGCTGATCCCCGCGCGCGACCGCTTGCTGCGCGAGTGCTGGGCCATGGCGGAGCAAGCCCGAGCCCTGGACCGCAACTGCATCGGCGAAGGACCGCTAACCCGGCTCAGCGCCGCTGAAATGGACGCTCTGGAGCAGGCGTTACGGGCCGCCCTGGGATTGGCGGGCGGCTGAATCCTCGTGTGGACCGCTAGGCAGCTGTGCCCTCCACTGGTGGCCGCCGCCCTGGCCTCCCTGCAGCTGCTCTATCCCGCCAGGCCTGGCCTGGGGAGCCAATCAGGATCCAGCCGCCCCGGCACAGATGTCTAAACTAACGGTTAAACGTTCGGCACCGGATGGCTCCACAGCTCCCTCGCCAGGATCTGCGCCGCTGGGGGAATTCCCTCGGGGTACGCCTGCCCGCCGCCATCGCCCGTGAGGCCCAGCTTCACGACAACCAGACCGTGGAACTCAAGGTGGTGGCCGATGGCGTGCTGATCCGGCCCGTCCAGCCCCGGCTCTCTCTGGCGGAGCGACTGGCGATCTACACGCCCATGGCAGGCGAGGCCACCGAAGCGATGGCCTGGGATCCCATCGGCACAGAGGTCATCGAATGACCCCGCCGCGACCCTCAGCCCCCTGGGTGCCGGATCGGGGTGAAGTGATCTGGATCGACCACAACCCCCAGGCCGGACGGGAGATGAGGGACCACCATCCCTTTCTGGTGCTCACCACCGCCCCCTTCCATGCATCTGTTGGGTTGGTGGTGGGATGTGCCATGACATCGGCGGCCTACAACCACGGCTCCTCCCTGGCGGTGGATCTTGGGCCGATTCCAGAGCGGCCGCAGGCCCACAGCTTTGTGCTCTGCCACCAAATCAAATCCTTCGATTGGAAGGCCCGGGGTGCCCGGCCCCATCCCATGGGCTCCCTCAGCAACGACAGGCTGGATCAGGTGCGGACGATCGTGGGGCAGATCCTGGGATTTGTGGTGTAGCGCGCCAGGGGCTCGACACGGTTTCCAGTCTTGACGCAATCGCTGCTGCGCTGGCCTGAGCCGGAGCAGGTGCTGCAACGGGACAGCCGCTGGTTGTGGCACAGGTCGTGATCAGGCGCTTGGCGGCCAAATCATGGTGGCCCCTGGTTATGGAGCCGCACCAGGGTGATTCAGGTGGAAGGGGAGGGGACGACGCCCGCGAGTACGGGGAGTTTTGATGCGCCCCGACAAAAGGCACCTACCAATGGTCCGAAAAGGCTTTTGCACGTGCCAATCTCTTCATTGGCATCAGGAGCATGATTTTTTTTGGGGGGGCATCATTACTTCGGATTTGCATTCCCATGCAGTAATCATGCCGCTCCGCCTTCTTGCCCAACGCTGCAAGAGCCTTTCGCCCTTGCTGGCCGCGCCGGCTGCCCTGCTGTTGACTCAGGGGCAGGCCAAGGCGGTTTTGACCTACAACATTTTTGAATCTGGAGGAAATGTTGTTGTCCAGACGAGTGGCAGCCTGAATCTCACTGGGTCGCAGACAAATGGCGCTAACTTTTGCGGCGCCAACGGATATATCGGTGCAACCGTAGCCCTCATTTGCACTGGGACTGACCCCGGAAGATCAATACCCGCCCTCCAAATCTCAGGGCCTCAATTTTTTAATGGATCCGGGTTCTACTCTGCGACCAGCGTCTCTGGAATATTTACAAGTTTATATGGTGGTGGCAGTCAATTACAACTTGATCCCACTTACGTCTCCAATACTCCAATCGTCAGCAGTGCTACGTTCAACGGCAAAACTCTCGCAACCCTCGGTTTCACCACAACGGGCCTGATCGGCACCTGGTTCCTCACCGGCACCAGTGAGTCAATCCAGGTGGTTCTTGGCCCCCCTTCTCCATCAACAGCAGCTGTCCCCGGCCCCCTTCCCCTCCTAGGCGCCGGTGCCGCCTTCGGCTGGAGCCGCCGCCTCCGCAAGCGCATTGCCGCTCCTTTGATCACCCCGCCCCAGGCCTGATTACAGACCTGATTGCCTTCACGGCCCTGCCATAGGCGGGGCTTTTTTGTGGCTGCCGTGGGCGGCGCTTTCCTTCTCTGCTTTCGGCCCCTGAGGTCTGCCATGCCCCCCAGCTCCGAACCATCTCGCTCCGGCAGCCCCGTGCTCCTCTCCGCCCCGGGCCTGAGCGTGGTGGCCTTGGTGTTGTTCGTGCTCTTCGCCTCTCTGGTGGCGGGGGCGCTGTGGCCGCTGCAGCTGCTCAACCCGCTCTGGCAGTTGCGCCTGGCGGGCAGCCTGATCAACGGTGCTCCCTTTGCCTTGCTGGGGCTGGCGCTGCTGCAGATCGCCGTGAAGCTGGGGCCCCATGATCCGCTGCTCAAAAGCCGCCAGAAGCTGTGCAGCCAGCTGGCGGTGGCTGTCGCCCTGGGCTTTCTGCTGCTATTGCCGTTGCAGGGGGTGGCGGGGCTGCAGCAGAGCCGCTCATCCACCAGCGCCCAGAGTTCCCGCATCAGCGGCGCCGAACGGCGCTTGGTGGCGATGCGCCAGGCCGTGGCCAGCGCCGCCAGCAACGAAGAGATCAACCAAAGGTTGCAACGCCTGCAGGGCCCGGTGCTCGGCCCCGCCGACATCGCCCAGCCCCTGACCCTGCTCAAGGCCCAGGTGGCTGCCGTGCTTGATCAGGCCCAGCTGCAGATCGCCCGCGAACGCCAGGCCACACCCCCGGCCAATCCCTGGCACCTGCTGCCGGAGCTGGCGCGCAACGGCATCGCCTGCCTGGCCCTGGCGCTGGGCTTTGCGGCCCTGGCGGTGCGGCCCGGTTCGCCACGCACCCTGCTGCAGGAGTGGCAGAAGGGCTGGTCAAGTCTTCGCAGACGCCTGCGGAAACACCAGGCCGCGCGCCGGGGGGGCACCTCCGATGTGGACTACATCCGGCAGCTCAGGGGGGATAACGACTCCTGATGGCACGGCCGCACGAGAACACACGGCTCGACCCAGGCGACGTCACAGCGGACGTATTACGATCAGATCAACCGTCGTACAGGATCGGGACTGGGGTCCATGCCACCCACCGTCAGGCTGGACGGCGAAACCGAACGCTGCCTCCAGGAGCTTCTGGCCGCCACAGGCCAGGACAAGAGCTCCCTCATCCGCCAGCTCATCCGCGATCACTGGCAACAGCGCAGCCCCTCCCCCTCGATCACCGAGCAGCTGGGCGGCCATCCCGAACACTTCCTCGACACCCGGCCATCTGGCAGCGCCGAACGCCAGGAGCGGCGCCGGCTGCTCACGGAGCAGCTCCTCGCTCGCCGGCTGGAGCGCCGCTGATGCGGCGGATCCTGATCGACTCAGGCATTCTGCTCAGCTACTACCAGCAGCAGGAGCCCCTGCATCAGGCGGTGCTGGCCTTCTTTGATCAGAACACCGCGCAACTGATCACCTCGCCGATCTGCATCGCTGAGGTGCTGTGGCTGCTGGGGGATCCCAGGGATCGCCGCGTTCTCGCCGCTCAGAACCACCTGCTTGGGGCCGTCAGCCGCGGTGGCATCGCCGCGATCAACCTGCTTCCAGAGGATTACGCCCGCATCGCTGACCTCAACCAGCGCTATGCCGATCTTCCTGGTGATTTTGCCGATCTCACCCTGGTGATGCTCTCGGAACGACTCGACATCGCCGAGATCCTTTCTCTGGACAGCGACTTCGATTTCTATCGGCGCTTCCGACGTGAGCCTTTCCGCCGGGTGTCCCTCCCATGAGCCAAGGAGAACGAGGTGGAGCTGCCGCCAGGACTGCCTCCGCCATCGGTGTGATCAGGACGAGTAACCGTGAGAGCGGACTTCGTCAGATCAGCGGGGAAGACCAGCAACGCTGAGCTGACTCCGTGCTGCTGGAGTTTGCCATCGGGGCGCCCTGTCCAGGGCTTTCATCGCCTGCGTGACAGTCGGATGCATGACAGCCGGACCTGGGCCCATGGATGGCCTGAACGGTCTGGGCGATCCACTGGGGGGTGAGGACCTCTGGGATTGGAGCTGCCATGGATCGCACCACCTGAGCGCCGACGATCGCAATCGCGCCCAGGCGAAGCGGCACCTGACTGGGGGCTGGGCTCTGGGGCCCTGCTACCGCGATGAACTCCATGCCTTCGATGGCTGGCTGGCGCAACGGACTCGCCCAGCCCGATTGTCAGCTGCTGTTGCTCCGAGCCTCCGGTAGGCCCCAGAGCGGGACCCCGAACGCCGCGATGTGACGGCGGAGCCCCTCATGCCGAAGACTCTCCCAATGGGTCACATCGACCCGGTAAGGGATAGGTAGCTCCTCGAAGGCGCCCGCCAGGGCCGCACTGCAATCCTGCGGGGCGCTGAAAGCCAGATCGATGTCCGAGCCGGGCCGCTGCCGCCCCAGGGCCCGCGAGCCGTAGAGCTTGACCCAGCGGATCTCGGGATAGCGCCGCAGCACTGTTGTGATCTCCGCCAACGTCCGCGGCGGCAAACCGCCCCGTTCCGTCGCCGGGCTCATCGTCGCCCCTCCAGGTCGGCCGCCAGAGCCAGCAGCGCCGGCCCATAGCGCTCCCGGATCAGGGTCAGGGCAAGACGGGCGCGTTCGACGTCGTAGGTGTGGGCCATCAGGTTGCGCTGCTCCAGCATGTCGATCCAGAGCTGGCCGTCCAGCAGCAGGCCATAGGCGAAGGCCTGGCGCAGCACTTCGCGCGGCAGCAAGGCATCGATGCCCTCGTGGCTGAGCAGATCCTTCAGGGTTTTCCAGCCCAGCTCAAAGCTCAGCTCATAGCCCTTGATCACCGCCATGCCGATCACCTCGTTCGTGGGCTCGGCGACCAGAGCCGCCAGCGCGGCCTTCAGCTGGCTCAAGGCGCGCTGCAAGCTTTCGAGGCGTTGGCGCCAGCGCAACTCTGAATCGGCCAAGGCGCTCCTCCGGTCTCAGAACGCTATGAGGGAAAGGTCTGGCCTGGACCGGACTCGCCGATCAGGGCCTGTCATGGAAACAGAGCTGTGCAGTTCCGTCCCCTCACAACACCCACACCACACTGCAACCCGCTCCGCCGTCACCCTTCTCCGCATCCACCACCCGCTCCACGTAGGGCACCGTGGTCAGCCAGTCGCGCAGGCCGCGCTTGAGCTTGCCGGTGCCGATGCCGTGAATCACCCATAGGGGGCCATTGGCGCTGCGCAGCTGCTCCTCCACCATCGCCTCGGCCTCGTGCACGCGCAGGCCGCGCACATCGACGGTGTTGGCCTCGGTGCGCATCTGGGGGCCGCGGCTGGCCGGATTACGGCGGCTGCGGATCTGCACCTGGGGTTGGGCCGGTTCGGGCGGCGCCGGTTTTTCGCCATTGAGCCCCTCAATCGCCGCCAGCGGCACCGTGGTGCGCAGCACCCCGCAACGCAGGGTGAGTTCGCGGCCATCGGCAGCGATGGCCAGCACCTCGGCCGCCTTGCCCAGGGCCAGCAGCCGCACCCGCTCGCCCACCGCCGGCCGCCAGCCGCCGTGCTCACGGCGCTCCGGCTGGGGGCGATGCTCCGCCTCAAGCCGCTTGAGCCGCTGTCCCGCCTGGCGCGCCGTTTCCGCCGCCTCGCGACCGCCGGCGCGCCCGCCCTGGCGCAGGCGCTTGATCAGCCGCCGCACCTCGCCCTGGCCTTCGCGGATCGAGCGCTCCAGCTGCTGGCGCCGCTGCTCCTGGATCTCGGCGCTCTGCTCCTTCTGCTGCTGCCAGCGAGCCAGCAACTCCTCATGCAGCAACTCGGTGCGGGCCAGCAACTCCACCGCCGCCTCGGCCGCCTCCTGCTGCTGCTGCCGCTGGGCCTCCAGCCCCTCGATCACCCGATTCACATCACCTTCACCGCCAGGCTCCAGCTGGGCCGCCGCCGCCTGCAGCACCCCTGCATCAAGACCGAGGCGGCTGGCGATCGCCAGGGCGTTGCTGCGGCCCGGGATGCCCCACTGCAGCCGATAGGTGGGAGAAAGGGTTTCGACATCGAAGGCCACCGAGGCATTTTCGAAGCGGGAATCGGCGTATTTGAGGGCCTTGAGCTCGCCGAAGTGGGTGGTGGCGATCGTGAGCCGGGCCCGCTCGGCCAGCTGACGCAGCAGCGCCGCCGCCAGGGCCGCACCCTCGGTGGGATCGGTGCCGGCCCCCACCTCATCGAGCAGCACCAGGGAAGCGCCGCGCTGAGCAGCTGTAGCGGAGGGCTGATCGGCCGACTCAGCGGTGCCAGCCTCCATGGCCCTGGCCGTGTCCAGGGCTGTGAGGATGCGGGCGATGCGACGGATGTGACCGCTGAAGGTGGAGAGGTTCTGCTGCAGCGACTGCTCATCGCCGATGTCGGCCAACACCTGGCCGCACCAGGGCAGCCGCGGCGTGCCACTGCAGGGCAGAAACAGACCGGCCCGCGCCATCAGCGCCGCCAGGCCCACGCTCTTGAGCGTCACCGTCTTGCCGCCGGTGTTGGGGCCGGTGATCGCCACCACCCGCAGCTCCGGGCTGACGCGCACCGTCACCGGCACCACCGCCGCGCCCCCTTGGCGACGCTGCTGCCAGAGCAGCAGGGGATGGCGCAGATCCCGCAACTCAAAGGCCGCCTCGGCCGCTGCCGCCAGCTGGGGTCGCACCGCCCCCAGCCAGGCGCCGTACCGAGCCCGGGCCAGGCCCGCATCGAGGCGCACCAGGATCCGCTGCAACTGCTCCAGGGCCGGGGCCTGCGCCCCCACCAGGCCGCTGAGTTCCAGCAGCAGAGCCCGCTCCAGCTCCCGTTCCTGCCCCTGCAGCTCCCGCAGCCGATTGCCGAGGCCAATCACCGCCTGGGGCTCAATGAACACGGTGCTGCCGGAGGCAGAGCTGTCGTGCACCAGGCCCCGCACCTGGGAGGCCGCGCCGGCCTTCACCGCCAGCACCGGCCGACCGCTGCGTTCGGCCACCACGGTGTCCTGCAGCAGGGGCCCATAGCGGCGCAACAACTCCTGCAGGCGCTCGCGCCGCTCGGAGCGCACCGCCAGCGACTGGCGCCGCAAGCCCGCCAGGGGAGCACTGGCGCGATCGGCCAGGCGGCCCCCTTCCTCCAGGCAGAAATGGAGACGCTGCTCCAGCTCCGGCAGGGTGCGCAGCTCCGCCACCAGCGCCGTGCAGAACGGCCGCAACTCGGCGTCATCGATCTGCCGCCGCAGCCGCCGCGCCGCCGCCAGGGTGCCGGCCAGGGCCAGCAGCTCCTCGCCGCCGGCGCAGCCGCCCTTGGCGCAGAGGCTCACCGTGTCCGCGATGTCGGCGGCCCCCTGAAAGCTCAGGCCCCCCTCCACCAGGCCATCCAGGCCCAGCAACTCGGTGGTTTCGGCCAACAGCGTTTCACTGCTCTGGCGATCGACCGGCAGGGGCAACAGGCGGCAATGGCGCTCGCCGGCACCGGTGCTGGCGAAGCTGGCCAGGTGCTCCGCCAGCCGGGGCCACTCCAGCAGGGCCAGGGTCTCCTGCTCGATGGCAGGCTCCCGGCTGGCCGCCGGGCCAGCCCCCGGGACGAGCCCGGCAACGGCGGCCGCCAAAGGCGAGCGAGCTTGTGGCCCTGGCAGGGACAGCGCAGCCCGCCGCTCTGGACGGTCCAGCCAGCTCTCCAGGGGAACCTCGACCGCAGACGCTTCTGGGCTCCGGCTCCTGGGGCTGTCTGGGTTGCGGCTTGGGTGCTCCCCCATCATCAGTGCCGTGGCTTCGGCAGGGAGCGGTTGGGGGAATGGATCCGGGGCCTCCAGCGGCAACGGGTCCAGAGACAAGATGGCGGACGCCACCAGGGGCTCGGTTGGCAGCCCAGCGGGGATCTCGAGCCTGGGAGCCGCCGCGCCCGCAGCGGACGCAACAGCCATGGCGAGGGAGGAGTCGCCCGGGAGCTGATCGGAAGGCTGGAGCAGCAGCGCGTTGGCACCCCCGTCTGGAAGCACGAGCCCGGGCTCCTCCCTGGCGATCCCGAGGGAGGGCTCCCAGGGCAGCTCCCCGGCCCCAGGCGCGGCGACGGACGCCGAATTCACGCGGCCCCAGGCGCAGCAGGCGGCTGCCAAGACCCGACGGGCTCTGCGGCGGAAACCGCCCTCCAGGGAGGAATCGCGGCTGCGCCCACATTGGAGGGGATCCCGGCGGCAGGCTCGTAGAGCAGCTCCAGCCAGTTCCCCTCGGGATCCTTCAGATAAAAGGAGGCGGTGCCATCGCGATGGTCATGCACCGGCCCGACGCTGTGGCCCTGAGCCTCCAGTCGGTCGTGCACCCGATCCACCTCGGCGCGCTCCTCGTAGTGGAAGGCGAAGTGGGGACCGGCGGCGGTGTACGCGGTGCTCAGCAGGGCGATGCCATCTCCATTGGCCGGCGATTGCAGGTAGGCCCAGTCGTCCGCATCCCAGGTGAGCCGCAGCCCCAGAGCCTGGTAAAACGCCTTGGCACGCGCCATGTCCTGCACCCGCACCGCCACATGGCCCAGCCGACTCATGGCCATCTCCGCCGCCCCATCGCTGCAGCCATTCAAGCGGTTCCTGTCGCTCCATCGCTGGACCCCCCAGCGCCAGCATGACCATCGGCATCACCGCCCCCGGCGTCCGGGCCAGCCAGAGCCTCGTGCAGGGCCACCACCAGCAGCAACCAGAGGCTGCCGGCGAGGGTGAACAGCGGATAGCTGAGCGGCGGCTGGGGGATCACGAACGGCAGCAAGGCCAGGCCGAGGGCCGGAGGAAACGACAACCGCAGCAGCCGCAACAGCCCGAACGGCCACAGCCAATCCCTCATGGGCGGCAGGGGCTGGGTTCGGCCCCGAAGCGACCACATGGTTATAGGCGGGGCCTCCGCAGGCTGGGGCACGCCGTCGCTGGCCCGGCGCGCGCGCCAGAGGCTGACCAGGGCCAGCCCCCCGGTGCCGATCAGGATCGCGAACGGATAGGTCCAGCTGTGGATGTCCAGCGCCAGCGGCAGCAAGCCGGCCGAGAGGGCCGGCACAATCGGCGAACGCAGGGCCGCGATCAGCAGCAGGCTGAGACCCACAACGAGCAGCACGGCCATAGGGCCATAGGCCAGGTGTCGCGTGATCAACAGCCCCTGCAGCGCCGCCAGAAAAGGGGTGAGCATCAGCAGCGCCGGCGAGCGAGCCCAGGGATGACGGGGATTCGAGAAAACCACCCAGCCCAAGGCCCCGAGCTCGGGAAAGAGCACGTAGGGCATGCGACTGAGAGTGGCGATCACCGTGATCAGTGCCAGGAAGGCCGCGATCGCCAGAGCAGCGCGGGCGGGCTTCAGCCGGCCTTCAGCCACTGGGCAGCATCACAGGCGTGGTAGCTGAGGATCAGATCGGCCCCGGCCCGGCGGAAACACATCAGGGTTTCCAGCACGATCGCCCGCTCATCGATCCAGCCCCGCTCAGCGGCAGCCTTCACCATGGAATATTCACCGCTGACGTTATACGCAGCGATCGGCAACTCGGTTTCGCCCCGCAGACGGTGGATGATATCGAGATAAGCCAGGCCAGGCTTGACCATCAGAATGTCTGCCCCTTCCTGCTCATCGAGCAGGGCCTCGGTGAGAGCTTCGCGGCCGTTGGCCGCATCCATCTGATACGTGCACTTGTCTTTGGGAATCGGCTTGCCGGATGAGGTGCGCGGGGCTGAATCGAGGGCCTCGCGAAAGGGGCCGTAGTAAGCAGAGGCGTATTTGGCGGTGTAGCTGATGATCCCCACATGCTCAAAGCCCTCCTCATCCAGGCTTTCGCGAATGGCACCCACCCGGCCGTCCATCATGTCGCTGGGGCCGATCAGATCGGCACCGGCCCGGGCCTGGGCCACGGCCTGGCGGCAGAGAATCTCCACCGTTTCATCGTTGAGCACCACTCCGTCAGCCGAGACGATGCCGTCGTGGCCGTCACAGGAGTAGGGATCGAGGGCCACATCGGTCATGATCGCCATGCCGGGGTGAACCTCCTTGAGCCGGCGGATCGCCCGCGGAATCAGACCGTGCTCGTTGAAGCACTCGGCGCCATCCTCGGTTTTCAGCCCATCGGCCACCTTGGGGAACAGCACCACGCAGCGGATGCCCAGGTCCCAGGCGCGGCCCACCTCATCCACCAGCCCTTCCAGGCTCCAGCGGCTGGCACCGGGCATGGCGCCGATCGGCTCGTTCGAGGCGCCCTCATGCACGAACAGCGGATAGATGAAATCAGTGGGGGCGAGGTGGTGTTCCCGCACAAGGGCCCGCAGCGCCGGAGTCCGCCGCAGCCTGCGTGGACGATAGGTGAGTTCCATGGGGAGGTTCGCTCTGGCCGGATCCTAGGGATCAGGCCGGTGGCGGATCAGAGCCGGGCGGAAGCGATCCAGCCCTGCCGGGGGTCGGCGCTGCGGGCCTGGCGCAGCTCCTCCAGCAGCTGACGCTCTTTGTCACTGAGGCTGTCCGGCAACTTCAGGATCGGCGTCAGCAGCAGATCGCCGCGGCCCTCCTTGAGCGGCCAGCCCTTGCCCTTGAGCCGCAGGCTGCGGCCCAGGCTCATGCCGGGGGGAACCTGCACGGTTGCCTCGCCATCGGGGGTGGCCACCCGCACCTCGCCGCCGAGGGCCAGCTCATCGAGGCTCAGGGGCAACTCGGCGCGCAGTTGGTCGCCGTCCAATCGCCAGACGGGATGGGACTGGAGTTTGAGGGTGAGATAAAGATCACCGCGGCGGCCAGTGCCGGGCTGAAGATTGCCCTTGCCCTTGAGCCGCAGGCGGCTGCCGTCTTTCACCCCCGCTGGGATGCGCACCTGCACCCGCTCCTCGTTGACAGCGAGAGTGCGCTCGCAACCGCGGAAGGCATCGCCGAGGGGCAGGTTGATGCTGGCCTCGGCATCAAGATTGATCGGGGCGCCACGGCCACCAGCACCGGGCCCGGGGAAGCCGCCGGAGCCGAAACCGCCAGGCGCGCCGCCGAAGCGACCGAGCAGATCGTTGACGAAGTCGTCGAAGTTGCCGTAGCGGCCGAAATCAACGTCAGCACCGGCGCCACCGCCGGCGCTGCCCATCTGATTCCAGTATTGGCCGAATTGCTCATAGCGCCGGCGCTTATCAGGATCGGAGAGGACTTCATTGGCCTCGCTGATTTCCTTGAAGCGGGCCTCGGCTTCCTTGTCGCCGGGGTTGACGTCCGGGTGGTACTGGCGCGCGAGCTTGCGGAACGACCGCTTGATCGTGTCGGCATCGGCGCCACGCTCGACACCGAGCACTTTGAAATAGTCGCGGTAGCCGTTGACGCTCATCAGCCGTGGCTCTGTGGCTGCATTGTCTCAGTCCCTGGGGGCCGACCGAGACCGCCAGCAGGGGCGGAAGGCCGTACGGCAACAACCTTCCTAGATTCCAAGCAAATCTCAGCTGCACTGCCGCCTACATGGGCCCATTCCTCCGTCCCGGCCACTCCCTGCTGTTCGCGGCCCTCGTCCCGCTGCTGGGGTTGGCCCGCCCGGCGCGGGCGGGCCAACCCACGCCTGTCCCCAGTCCCTCCCCCCTGACAGCCCAGCCCAGCGTCCCGATCCCCGGGCCGAGCACCACTCCCAGCCTGGGGCAAGCCCTGAAGCCCTCCACCGCGGAGCAGCTCGCCCTCGCCGATCACCTGCGCCAGCAAGGGGCAATCTTTTACGGCGCCTACTGGTGCACCCATTGCTTCCGCCAGAAGAACCTCTTCGGCCAGCAGGCCGGCAATCGGTTGCCCTACGTGGAATGCGCCAAAGATCAAGCTGGAGCTGACAAGTGCAATGCCGCCGGAGTTGAGGCCTATCCCACCTGGGTGCATGGCAAGCAACGGCTCGAAGGGGTGCAAAGCCTGGAGGAACTGGCCATTTGGAGTGGCTTTGCGGGCTTCGGGAACAGTGCCGGCCAGAGCCAGGGCCTTCCAGCCAGCGCCAACACGCTCAAGCTCCCCTCTCCCAGCCGCACCACTGCGAGCCCAGGCACACCCTGAACGGCTGCCGCTGGATTGCTCTGGGCCTGGAACGGACAGAGCCCCTTGATCGGCAGACCGCCCTGCCCCGATCCCCGCCGGCAGCTGATCTCAGGCCAGAACAGAGCAATCGTCTCCACCTGCTGCTTGCGTCACGCGACAAGTTTTCGGCAACAGATCCTTGGAGCGCAGAAAAGCCTGGCCCCCAGATTCGCTTGCCTGCCCATCTCTCACCCCAGAACATGCAGCAGGCAAGTAAAAATCCTTCACCCAAGCAATCGGTGCTCCAACAACCTTGACCAAGGCCAACTTGGCCAGGTCAAACTTAGCCAGGTCAAACTTAGCCAAGGCCAATTAAAAGGGCCCTTCCAGGCCCCATGGATCATTTGGGTGACAAGGCTGATCTCACCCCGTCTCCGTTAAGAGTGTCAGGCAGCCACAGGGGCGGCTTGACGGG
Source organism: Cyanobacteriota bacterium (assembly GCA_026389335.1). GTDB lineage: Bacteria > Cyanobacteriota > Cyanobacteriia > PCC-6307 > Cyanobiaceae > Cyanobium. The sequence goes on from JAPLIB010000010.1 coordinate 24,419, forward strand.
AGAAACGAACGATGTTGTTCGCTGTTACGGGTTTGCTCTTACCGGTCACCCTCCTTATGCCCCGTCGAAACCATTGCAGCCCCGGAATGCCCAGCCGGCCGCAGCCGGAGGTGGGGGAATGGAGCTGAGCGGAATCGAACCGCTGTCCGAAACACTGGTGTGAGCCACCTAGTCGGCCCGAAAGCCGACCTGTCAATCATGACACCAGATCCGCTGATCCTGCCGCAGCAGCCCAGGTGGGCATCACCGCACCTTTCCCGGTGATGGTGAGCCACCGGGGCCGTGGCCCTTCCGCCCAGCGCAAGCACCGGCGGCACCAGGTGGAACTGCAGGCGAGCGGTCCGGCATGAGCCGACCGCCCCTGATCTGCAGCTGGGTGGTGGTCAGGGATATTCCTCTGCCTGTGTGGCGGTACTGGCGGAGGTAATGGACGCCCCTGGCCCTCAGCAGGGCAGCAGGGCCACACCCTCCAGCCGGGCCGCTTCCTGCAGGGCCTTGTCGCGGGTGATGAGGGGCAGTCCCCGGCGCAGAGCCAGCTCTTGGTAGGCAGCGTCGTAGCTGGTGAGACGATGGCTGCGGGCGAGAGCGAGCGTGTCGTGCCAGGCGCTGACGGTGGTGGGCTGGTCGATGCTGATCGGCAGCCCCTCCAGCAGCCCGAGGAAGGTGCGGATGGCCGCAGGGCTGATGCGGCCACGACGCTTGGCCTGCACCAGCACGTTGGCCGTTTCCCACAGCCAGAGGGCCGGAACATGGGCCCGGCCCACCTGCAACCGCTCCAGGATCGCCCAGGGCGGCGGAGAGCTGGCCCCAGCGGCGGGTAATAGGGGTTCGAACCGATCCAAAGAATTTCAGTGATGCCGAGCCTTCGGGTGACACGGCTTACCTCAGCGGCCATGGCCAAAGGCCTCAGCTTCACCGCTGCCAACGGCCTGGGCAGCAGCAGGGAACGACCCAATGCTCGGCGCCACTCCCTGCCCGGCACCCTGCGGATGCTGATCTTCGCCGTGATCATCAGCGCCTTTCGGTGCACCAGCAGCGATCAGATCTGAGCCGCGACGATTGCGTTCCCTGCCGCCGGCGTCGGGCGACCCCAGCCAGGCGGACTGGGCGAACCACATTTAGGTCCGGCGGGCACAGTAGGAAGAGGAGTCTCCCCACCCCGGCCCCACGCCAGCTTCGAGGTCATCGCCGTGGTGCCCCCCGGCCTGGAGGAAGTGGCCGCGGCCGCACTCCAGGCCCTGGGAGCGGAAGCCGTGCGCCCGCTGCGGCGGGCGATGTCCCTGCGCACGGACCTGGCCGGCTTCTACCGCCTGCGCCTGCGGGCTCACCTGCCCTTTCGCTTCCTGCGGAAGCTGGCCCGCTTTCCCTGCCGCGGCCGCGCCGACCTGCACCACGGCGCTCAGAACGCCGCTGACTGGGGCCGCTGGCTGCCACCGGACACCAGCATCCGGGTCGATGCCAGCGGCAGCAGCCCCGGGAGCTGAGCTACAGCCACGTCACTGGTGCCAGCACTTATTGATGTACCAACGAGCAGAGGGCTGCTGTCACTTTTGAACTGCCCTAGTTTCAGGCACTGTCTATGCTGATATACTTTGGTACATCTCGAAAATTGACCATACCAGCCTTGCAATCCGCAGGCAAGCAAGTGCTTGCATTGCTTCTTGCGTGGCGTGACCCAGAAGACTCGGGATTTTTCGAGCTGCCCTTTGGTGAGATCAAGAAAAGTTGAATGAGACAGACAAGAATTCTTTCCCCCTACCTTGCACTCGGGATGGGGCTATTCCTGCTTTCAGGCCTCCTATCCCTGGCAATTCCTTATGCAGCTCGGCAAACGCTTGATATCTGGTTCGGGGCAGATGTGCCAAGAGTGATTGGCGATATGACCGACCCCCTCGCCAACCATTGGCGAACAACCGTCCACCCAATTTTTCCGTATCCGTTCAGGGGTCGTGATGCTCGCCGCGAACGGTGGCCCCATTTGAGCCCTTGACGCCAGCTTGAACCCCGGTTGCATTTCAGGTAGAGATCGCCTGCGATGACCATTCCTCCGGCCGGGATTTCAGAAGCAGAC
>JAPLIB010000036.1:0-417 GCA_026389335.1 Cyanobacteriota bacterium
GGAACTCTCCTACCGTCTCGGCATGCGCCCCTGGATCTGCGTCGCCTACAGCGCCCCTGTGGCCGCTGCCAGCGCCGTGTTCCTTGTCTACCCCTTCGGTCAAGGCTCCTTCTCGGATGCCATGCCCCTCGGCATCTCCGGCACCTTCAACTACATGCTGGTGTTCCAGGCTGAGCACAACATCCTGATGCACCCCTTCCACATGCTGGGAGTGGCTGGTGTCTTCGGTGGCAGCCTGTTCTCCGCCATGCACGGCTCGCTGGTCACCTCCTCGCTGGTTCGTGAAACCACCGAGAGCGAGAGCCAGAACTACGGCTACAAGTTTGGCCAAGAGGAAGAGACCTATAACATCGTGGCTGCCCACGGTTACTTCGGTCGCCTGATCTTCCAATACGCCTCCTTCAACAACAGCCGCAG
>JAPLIB010000036.1:466-15408 GCA_026389335.1 Cyanobacteriota bacterium
ATGTGCTGAACCGCGCTGGTCTGGGTATGGAAGTGATGCACGAGCGCAACGCTCACAACTTCCCCCTCGATCTGGCTGCTGCCACCGCTACCCCCGTGGCGCTGACCGCTCCCGCGATCGGCTGACCAGCTGCGCTGGTTGCACATTCAGGAATCCCCCACCGGTTCTGGCCGGATTCAGCCCCTCTCTTCGGAGAGGGGTTTTTTATTTGGGTTGTGGTCGCCTTCTTACCGGCACCTGGGGCTGGCTCGGCTGGGCTGGCAGCCCAGCCGCTGCCTTGTGTTTTGTAGGCTCCAGCCAGTGCATCCGTGTCATGGGCAGCAGCTTCGGCCACCTCTTCCGCATCAGCACCTTCGGTGAATCCCACGGCGGTGGTGTCGGCGTGATCGTCGATGGCTGTCCGCCCCGACTGCCGCTTGACCTCGAAGCGATTCAGGCCGAACTGGACCGGCGCAAACCGGGCCAGAGCAAGATCACCACCCCCCGCAAGGAGGACGACCGGGTCGAGATTCTCAGCGGCCTGCTCGATGGCGTCACCCTGGGCACGCCGATCGCCATGGTGGTGCGCAACAAGGACCAGCGCCCCCAGGACTACAGCGAGATGGCGGTCGCCTTTCGCCCCTCCCACGCCGACGCCACTTATCAGGCCAAATACGGCATCCAGGCCCGCAGCGGTGGCGGCCGTGCCTCGGCACGGGAGACGATCGGCCGGGTGGCCGCCGGCGCGATCGCCAAGCAACTGCTGGCCAAGGCCCATGGCACCGAAGTGATTGCCTGGGTGCGGCGCATCCACACGATCGAGGCCTCGATCGATCCGGCCTCGGTGAATCTGGACGCCGTCGAAGCCAACATCGTGCGCTGCCCCGATGCCGAGGCGGCCGAGCGGATGATCGAACGGATCGAAGCGATCGGCCGCGACGGCGACTCCTGCGGTGGCGTGATCGAATGCGTGGTGCGCAACCCGCCGGTGGGTCTGGGCATGCCGGTGTTCGACAAGCTGGAAGCCGACCTGGCCAAGGCGGTGATGTCGCTGCCGGCCACCAAGGGCTTCGAGATCGGCTCCGGCTTCGCCGGCACCCTGCTGCGGGGCAGCGAGCACAACGATCCCTTCCTGCCCACCAACGACGGCCGCCTGCACACCGCCACCAACAACTCCGGCGGCATCCAGGGGGGCATCAGCAACGGCGAGGAAATCGTGTTGCGGGTGGCCTTCAAGCCCACCGCCACGATCCGCAAGGAGCAGCAGACGATCGACTCCGAAGGCAACGCCACCACCCTGGCGGCCAAGGGCCGCCACGACCCCTGCGTGCTGCCCCGCGCCGTACCGATGGTGGAGGCGATGGTGGCCCTGGTGCTCGCCGATCACCTGCTGCGTCAGCAGGGGCAGTGCAGCCTCTGGTGAGCCTGGCAGCTGCATTCACCACAGGCTGCGCACGGCGGCCTAGGAGTTGTCGGCACTGAGCAGGGGAATCCCCAGCTCGCGGGCCTGGACCACCAGGAAACGATCGACGGGATCGGCGTGGAACGGCTCCGGCAGGCGCCTGACCACATCGTCAAGGCAGATCAGCAGGCGGCCGCCCCAACAGTGGGGACCACGATCCACCCCATTGGCGGGCGCGCAGCCTGCGGGCGGTGGCACCGACCGACCCCACCTATCATTCATGCAGTGAATGAAAATCATCCACTGCATGAATCCCTTTCCCCGTCTGGTCAGCGGCGCCCTCGCCGATCGGTTGGCGGTGATGCCGGCGGTGGTGGTCACGGGCGCGCGGCAGACCGGCAAGAGCACCCTGGCCGAGCAGCTCGTTCAAGGCGAAAGGATGTACCGCACGCTGGACGACTTCGACGTGCTCGATGCCGCCAGGCGCGATCCGGAGGTGCTGGTGGGGGGCAACGAGCCGATCACCCTCGACGAGGTGCAGCGCGAACCAGGGCTGCTCAGCGCCGTGAAGCGGGCCATCGATCGGAACCGCAGAGCTGGTCGCTTCCTGCTCACCGGTTCAGCGAACCTGCTCCTGATGCGGCAAGTGTCCGAATCGCTCGCCGGCCGCGCCAGCTACCTCACCCTCTGGCCGATGACCCGTCGCGAGCAGCTCGGGCTGGGGCAGGCCGGCCGCTGGGAGGAGCTGCTCGACACGCCCGATGAAGGATGGCGCGACCTGCTGGCCGGCGGGGACGAGCACGAGGAGGACTGGCGGGCGCTGGCGCACCGGGGCGGCTTTCCCACACCGGCCATCGAGCTGAACAGTGCCGCCGAGCGCGCCATCTGGTTCGACGGCTACGTGCGCACCTATCTCGAGCGCGACTTGCAGGACCTCGCCACAATCAGCTCACTGCCGGATTTCCGCCGGCTGATGCAGGCGGCCTGCCTGCGCCTGGGGCAGCTCCTCAACCAGACCGAGCTGGGGCGCGACGTGGCGCTGCCGCAACCCACGGTGCACCGCTGGCTGAACCTGCTGGAAACCTCCTACCTGCTGGTGCGCCTGCCGGCCTATGCCGTGAACCGCACCAAGCGGCTGATCAAGGCCCCCAAGCTCTTCTGGGGCGACACCGGCATCGCGCTGCACCTGGGCGGATCGGAACCGCAAGGTTCCCATCTCGAAAACCTTGTGCTGCAGGACCTACTGGCGTGGCGCGACGCACGCGTCGCCCGGGCGGAGCTGGGGTACTGGCGCACGACCATCGGCGAGGAGGTGGATTTCGTGATCGAGGCGGGGAACAAGCTGCTGCCGATCGAAGTCAAAGCGACGGCATCGCCGCGGCTGGCGGACTGCGCCCACCTGCGCACCTTCCGCGCCGAATACGGCAACAAGGCCCGAGCGGGCCTACTGCTGCATACCGGCAACAGCGTCGAATGGCTCACACCCGATGTGCTGGCGGCGCCGTGGTGGCGCGTGATCTGACCAGGCTGCTCCATGGGGACCTTCCTGTTTTTACCGCCGACTTGGCCCGGACCCAGGCCTCATTCAAGCCGTATCGGCTGGTCAAAGAAACCATCCGCATCGCCATCTCGGCGCTGTTCTACGGAGCCGGCTTCGCCTTCCTCTCTGGTGCCCTGCCGCGCAGCGACCAACGACGGAGCGTGGCCTTTGGCTGGCGTTCCCGCATCAGCATCAAGCCATAGATCCGCCTGCGCAGCGGCGACCAGGAACGCGGCGGTTGAGCCGGCCCATGGGCGACCCCGTGCCGCTGATCGGAGCCCCTTCAGCCACGCTCCCAGGTCTTGTCGCTGACCTGATCCATGTCTCGACAGAGCCTGCTTGCGCCGCCAAGGGCCGCGATGATGCCGGCGTGCTGCCGCGGGCCGTGCCGATGGTGGAGGCGAAACTGGCCCTGGTGCACGCCGATCACCTGCTGCGCCAGGTGAAGCCCGGCAGCATCGGGCTGGACCAGCGGCGGACTGGTTCCGTCGTCTCCCCATGCAGTCGGCCCGCCACTCCGCATCAGCTGGATCAAGGGCAGGGTTCAGCTGATGGCTGACTCCGTTGTCGGCAGCGGTGTCACAGAGGTGGCGCTGACGGCGGCGCTGGCAGAAGCGGCAGAGCTGGCGGCACCCAATCGACTCACGGCCTTCGCCATGCGCTTGGCCACCGAGCTCCCTGCCTTCGCCGGGCGAGCCCGTCGAGCCGGCCGCGCGGCCGCCTTGGTGGCGGCTGGTGCGCTGAGCTCAGCAGCAGCGCCGCTGAGCTCAGGGGCTGAAGCGACCTCCGTTGGACGACTGGCGGTCCTGCCCCTGGTGGGCTTGCCGTCAGCAGCCTTGGCGGCTCTGGCCTTGGGCACCGAAACCCTGGGCACAGAAGTCTTTGAAACCGGGGTCTTGGCGGACGATGGATTGGCTGCCGTGCTCTTGGCTACGGCCGACTTGCCCCGGGCCGAACGGACTTTGCCTGCCGGACTCTCCACGGCGACCACTGGGCTGGATTTCGCTGCCGATCGGGCCTTGGCCGTGGGCTTCGCGGAGGTTGCCGATGAAGTGGCCGCGGCGCTACGGGAGCTGCCTGGCGAGGCAAGGCCCGCCGTTGTCTGGCGACGGCTACTCGACTTGGCAGCAGCCGCTGACTTGGCAGCAGCCGCTGGCTTGGCCCCAGCCACGTCGCCTGCTGTAGCCCTGGACCTGGCCGCCGCCGGTTTCTTGCTTTCGGGCTTGAGTTTGGCCGCCGCTGCCGGCTTGACGGCAGCGGCGGTGGCCGTGCCCCGGGGGGCCGCTTTGGCGCGGCTGCTGCGACCCTTGGGCGCCGCAGCGGTAGCCGAACGGCTGCGATGGGAGAGCACGATCGCCCACTCGGCATCGCTGAGATTGGCGGGCTTGGCGCCATGGGCATCGGCCACCTTGGCGGCCTTCTCGATGTCGGCGATCAGGTTCTTCCAGGAGGTGGCGAAGCGCTTATCGGAATGCGACTTGGCGCCGCTTTCCATCAGGGTCTCAATCACGCCGGCAGCGGAAACCTTCTTGCGACGGCGATTGAAGATCTCCTTCTGAAGCTGGGCGATGAGAGCATCAGCCTTATCGCTGAGCTTGATCGTGAGCTGAGACATGGGAAAATGAATCTCTAGCCAATGAGTAGCACTTCGACCTGCCATCGGCAACCTCAGGCCCGCGGATCGGAGCCGCCATCAAACCCTCAACCCCGCCAACAGCGCCTGCAACGGCGAAGGATCGAAGCCATCCGCTAGCCGATCAGCTACGCTCCCAGGCAAAGACGACGGTGGCGTCACGCCGGTCAGCAGAGCCGATCCGAGCGCAACCGCATCGACACCTGCCGCCAGCCAGGGGTTCACATCCGCCGGCGTGAGTCCACCGGCCGCGACGCAGAAAGGCAGGGGAGAGCCAAGCGGATCGAGCAGCCGGCGCCAGTAGCTGGGCCCCAGGGACGCCGCCGGGAACAGCTTGACCAGGGCCGAGCCCCATTGCCGGGCACGATGCACCTCGGTTGGAGACATCACCCCCGGCACCAAAGTGAACCCTGCGGCCGCAGCCGCAGCCAGCAGCTCTAGATCGAGGATTGGCGAGAAGCCGTAGCGGCAGCCAGCTGCAATCGCCGCTTCCAGAGCGCCCTGGTGGCTGATGGAGGCGGCACCGAGGGCCAACCGCGGGAACAGGGCGATAAGTTCGCGCAGCTGCTCAGACCAGCCAGGGCTGGGCTGGAAGGCCAGCTCCACATGGCGCAAATCCAAAGCCTGCAGCTGCTCCAGCAGCGGAGCGGCCGCCAGTGGTTGATGCGGCCTCAGTACCACCAGCAGCGGCTGACGGCGCAGGGAGGACAGCAAGACCGCCGTCGAGTCGAGGACGGCGGCTTCAATCGGCTCAGACGTAGCTGGCCACCGTGACGTCACGGTTGATCAGCAGCTCCTGGAGCTCCACGGCATCGACGGTCTCCTTCTCCACCAGCAACTCGGCCAACTCGTTGAGCACGGGCCGATTAGCGGTGAGCACTTCGGTGGCACGGCGGTAGGCCTCGGCCACCAACAGCGACACCTCCTCGTCGATCGCCGCAGCGGTGTCTTCGGAGAAGTCCCGTTCGGCGGCGATATCCCGCCCCAGGAACATGCCCCCCTGGGCGCGGCCGAGGGCGACAGGACCGAGACGATCACTCATGCCGAAGCGGGTGACCATCTGGCGGGCCACGCGGGCCACCTGCTGCAGGTCGTTCGAAGCGCCGGTTGTCACCTCGTCTTCGCCGTAGACGATCTCCTCAGCGACCCGGCCACCCAGGGCGACGGCCATCTGGTTCTGCAGGTAGGCGCGAGAATAGAGACCCGATTCCATCCGCTCCTCACTGGGGGTGAAGAAGGTGAGACCACCGGCATTGCCGCGGGGAATGATCGAGATCTTCTGCACCGGGTCGTAGTCGGGCATCAGGGCGCCGACCAGGGCATGGCCAGCTTCGTGGTAGGCAACGAGACGCTTGCGGCGCTCGCTCATCACGCGATCCTTCTTCTCCGGGCCGGCCATGACCCGTTCGATGGCGTCGTTGACCTCATCCATCGACACTTCGGTGAGCTGACGACGGGCCGCCAGAATCGCCGCTTCATTGAGCAGGTTCGCCAGATCGGCACCGGTATAGCCGGGGGTGCGGCGGGCAACCCTGTCGAGGTCCACATCCTTGGCCAGGGTCTTGCCACGGGCGTGAACGCCGAGGATCTGGAGACGACCGGCGTAATCGGGACGATCGACAACAACCTGGCGATCAAAACGACCGGGACGCATCAACGCCTGATCAAGCACGTCGGGGCGATTGGTGGCCGCGACGATGATGATGCCGGTGTTGCCCTCAAAGCCATCCATCTCGGTGAGCAGCTGGTTGAGGGTCTGCTCGCGCTCATCGTTGCCACCGCCGAGGCCGGCACCGCGCTGACGTCCCACCGCATCGATTTCGTCAATGAAGACGATGCAGGGGGCGTTCTTCTTGGCCTGCTCGAACAGATCGCGCACGCGGCTGGCACCGACGCCCACGAACATCTCGACGAACTCGGAACCGGAGATCGAGAAGAAGGGCACCCCGGCCTCACCGGCAACCGCCTTGGCCAGCAGGGTTTTGCCGGTGCCTGGAGGACCGACCAGCAGCACCCCCTTGGGGATCTTGGCGCCGACGGCCGTGAAGCGATCGGGGTTCTTGAGAAAGTCGACGACTTCGCTGAGCTCGAGCTTGGCCCCCTCGATGCCTGCCACATCACCGAAGGTGACCTGGGTCTGGGGTTCCATCTGTACGCGGGCCTTGCTCTTGCCGAAGTTCATCGCGGGATTGCCACCACCGCCCTGGGCGCGCCGCAACAGGAAGAACAAGCCCCCCAGCAGCAGTAACGGGAAGATCAGGCTGCCGATGGCCTGCTGCCAGGCCGCCGGCTCGCTGCTGGGTTGAACGGCGATGTCGACGTTGTGGTCGGTGAGCAACTTGAGCAGGTCCTTGTCGGGGGCGAGGTTGACGACCGCACGCTGGCCGTCGTTCTCCACCACCTGGGCCGTGCCGCGATCCGGGGAGATGAGCACCCGCGACACCTCGTTGCCCTGGACAGCCTCGATGAAGTCGCTGTAGCGGAGCGTGCGAGGCGCACTGCCCTGGTCAGGGCGATCGAGGAACGCCGTGCCGACGGCGATGAACACGATCACCAGCAGCACGTAGAGCCCAGCATTGCGCCAGCTTTTCTTCACGGCCCAGTCTCCTGTGTGTGGATCAAGTTAAAGAATGTTAACCGGCTCCGGGACGGGGCCCGTTGCCGTGCGGCGCAGCCTCAGGCCACCGCCCGAAGCACCTCCACCACACTACGGAAGGCGAACCACTCGGGGATCTCCTCGCCGCCGCGCAGCATCTGGCGGAACTGGGTGCCGCTGAGCTTGCGCACGTGCAGCCCGCGGGCCTCGGCGTGCTCGGCGGTGACGTAGCCCTCCTCCTCGGTGTAGACGAGATTGAGCGAGGGCACCGTTTCCATCCCCAGCTCGCTGGCGTTGTCGCGGGCAAAATCCTGGGCCTCGTAGGGCCCGTAGAAGTCGTCGCCGCTCAGCGACGACTTACAGCCAGCCATGTCGCGGCCGATGATGAAGTGGGTGCAGCCGTAGTTCTTGCGGATGATCATGTGCTGCAGCGCTTCGCGCGGCCCGGCCATGTGCATCGAATAGGGCAGGTAGGCCCAGCGGATGCGGGGATTGTTCACCTCGGCGGCCAGGCGCTCGTAGGTCTGGAACCGCACCTCGCCGGCAATGTCGTCGTCCTGGGTGGGGCCGCAGGTGGGGTGCACCAACACCACGCCGCCCTGGCTGACATTGGGGGCCTGTAGCGCCCGGGTGAACAGTTCGTAGTGGGCGCGGTGGATGGGGTTGCGGCACTGGAAAGCCACCACGTCCTCCCCCAGGGGCAGGGTGGCGCGCACCTCGGCGGGCGTGCGGCAGGGGAAAACCCGTTCGGGCAGCTCCAGGCCCTGAATGCGACCACCGAAGTAGAAGCGGCCCCGTTCGCTGGCAATCATGCGCACCGCCGGATGCTCTAGGGAGGTGGTGCCGTAGCAGCCCTTGGCCTCCTTCACCTTGTCGGGCTCCCAGCGGCTCTCCACCGTGAACAGTGCCAGATCCTGGCCGCGGTAAGTGAGCAGCAGCCGATCGCCGATGGCGATGCTGGCGTCGTCGCTGTCGAAGACGATCGGCAGGCCGAACAGCAGGCCGCTGCTGGTGCGGTGCCGGGCCACCACGGATTCATAGTCCTCCTGGTGCATGAAGCCGCGCAGGGGCGAGAAGCCCCCCACCACCAGCAGCTCCACATCACAGGCGTTGCGATCGCTGCAGGCGATGCGGCGATGACTGCCTGCCACGGCAACCTGCCGCTGCTCGTCGGTCAGCAGCAGATCCACCAGGGCGCCGCCATGGGGTGGGATCAGACCGCTGCTCCTGGAGATCAAAGCGGGATCGGCGATCGTCATGGCCCCAGAACGGCGAACAGCGTTGCGCCGATTCTCCCAGACCAGCTGCAACCGGCCCTGAGCCCTGAGCCGCGACCGGTGGCAACGGGTGCCTTCCAGGACGGGTCGCCAGCAAAAAGGGGGGCCTTGGCCCCCCTTTGCCTGATTGGGCCGAAGGCCCGGTGAAGCGGTGGACCCAGGGGCCCGCTGGAGGCGGGCCTGGAGCTCAGGCCTTTTCGAGGCGTCCGTAGATCTCGCCGACGATCTTGACGTCGACGACGGCCTTGGTGCCCATGTCGCTGTCGGAGGGCTGGATGGCGGTGAAGACACCAGCGAACTCACCGGTCTCGGAATCAACCTTAGTGATCGAGAGATTCATCGAACCGGTGCCATCGACGTAGCGCTTGACCGTTTCGCCGGTGAAGTCATCGCCGGCTGGCACCAGACCCATGGCGCTGCTGTAGCCGGTGGTGAGGCCGCGACCCTTGGGATCGAGGAAGTTGCTGGTGCGGTAGCTGGGGGCGCGATAGCTGCCGCTGAAGTCGGTGCTGGTGGTGAGAGCCGTGCCGGTGGCGTCAGCCAGGAGCTCCTTGCTGGAGAAGGTGAAGGGCACTTCCTCGCCACCGGGCATCAGCACGGTGATCGGCTGGAAATCAATGCCACCGAGCTCGGTGAAGGTGAGCTTGTTATCCACCAGCTTCAGATCCCCATAGACCTGATCCAGGCTGGAGGTGAAGCGGGTGAGGATCTTGCCGGCCACAAACTGCGCCTCCTGGCGCTTGTTGGCGGGCTCACCCTTGACGAAGACTTCGGAGGGGTGCATGCAGATCTCACGCAGCTGGTAGCGAGCCGCGGGATCAAGGGCGATGGAGCCGCGGGCGGAGTCCGAGAGGCTGGGGCAATCGTTGGCGAGGCCGGTGTTGTGGATGTCCGCGTAGGTGAGATTGGACCGATCAACGGCCTTGGCCCCGCCGCTGCATGCGGTCACCAGGGTGAGACACAGCGCCAGCATCAATGCCAGCAAGGGACGAAAACGCATGGGGAGACGCCGCAGAGACGGAACAAGAACTGGGCTGGCCGGGATCCTACCGGTGCAAAACGCCCAGTCCTGATAGCTTGCCCGGGCTCTCAACAACCTGTATGAGAGACCCCCATGAGCCAGACCAGCGATCCCAGCCTAAAAATCAGCGGCCAAGCCAGATCCGGCACGTTGCGGGCCGCCGATTCCCCGCTCCAGGCCCTCCAGACTCTGGCCAACGAGCTGGAAGGGCAACCGGAGCTGCTGCTGGAGTTGCTGCGGCGGATTGAACAGCTGCACCGCACCATTCAGGACGGTCCCTTCCGCAGCAGCCTGCCGTCCGATCGCAACGCCCTCTTCCGCCTGCTCTCGGAAATGGAACACAGCGGCGGTTGGCCCTACATCCCGCGCCTGCAGCTGCGCACCTTCATTGATCTGCTCAGCAACGAACTTCTCAGCCACGACGCCACCACCCAGCCCGTACCCGAAACGGAAACGGTCACGGCCCCATAGGAGACGGCTGAAACACGATCGGAATGGCCCCTTGTAAGCAGAGGCTTCACTCGGCACCGGCTCACTCCTCGTCAAAGGGTTCCTGATCCACCAGGTGGACATAGGGTCCACAGAGATCGGGGCGATGGATCGCCAGGGCCCGCAGCAGATGCCAGTCGTCGAGGCCGGCGAAGGCCGAGGGGTAGTCGTCCTCCTCCAGCCGCCGGGCCAGCTCGGCGATGGCGTCATCATCGAAGGCCGCGAGCCGCTCCGGCGTGATCGCCGAGCCGGAACTGGTGCCCGGAGCGTTGCCGGCAGCAGCCAGGGGATCAGGAGTCATGGCGTTCAAGGGGGAATCGGAGCGGTGATGGAGCTGGGGTGATCCGGTGCCAGAAAGAGGCGGGTTAGCAGAGAGATTGGGTTCGCAGGTAGAAAGGGTCGCAGGCAGAACAGGTTCGAGGCAAGACTGCGTCAGGACAAGGCCATGGAGGCGGTGCACCCACCCGTAGCGGCTGGCCTGCTGTCGCTTCAGACGATGGACGGTGGCTGATCCAAGCCGCCGCTCCCAATGCGGACGAAGTTGATGGATGCCGGTCATAATGACCAGGTCGGGGAATTAGCTCAGCTGGTAGAGCGCTGCAATCGCACTGCAGAGGTCAGGGGTTCGAGTCCCCTATTCTCCATGCGCTGATCTGAATCTCTCGCTTGCCTGGCGCCGCGAGCTGCCTGGTTCGGCCCCGTCCGGCTGGCGGCTGGCCAATACCGCTGGCTGGGCCATCCACAAGCGGCTCGGCCGTTCCGAGCCCGACACCCCGGGCGTCAGGATCGCGAACTGGAAATCAGGGTCGGTGGCTTGGCGGCTGCTGCTCCCCCGGCCCCAGCCCTCCCTACCCCCTGAACCTGTGAACTGGACGACAGAAGCCGAACAGCGCCTGAAGGAAGTGCCCTTCTTTGTGCGGCCGGCGGTGCGGCGCAAGATCGAGAAACTGGCCAGCGAGGCCAGCCTTGAGCAGGTGGATGGCGCCTTCTACGACCAGGCCAAGGCCAGCTTCGGCCAGAGCTGAGCCGGCGATGGTGTAAAAGAGTGATTGGGATCCTTTGACAACAAGCCTGATCGATGTCGCAATCCAAGCGTGAGCAGGTCGTCAGTCACCTTCGCTACATCCGTCAGGAGCTCCGCGAGATGCACCAGGGCGTCATGGACGATGGCTTGTTGCCAGAAGCGGGAGAAGTGCGGGGCGTGATGGCCCAGATGGAAGCTCTGCTGGAGCTCCTCGAAGGCAAGGGATCACGTAAGAAAGACAACGACGGCTGAGCAGCGCCGGTGTCGAAGAGCTGACAGAACCCGTCAAGCCCCCCGGATGACGCTCCAACCAGCGTCTCCCTCCCCTTGCCCTGCAGCGAGCAGACTGATTATCTGACCCTGTTCCCATCACCCTGCCCGGGCCTTGAGCCAGGGCTTTTTTATTGCTATCCCCTATCAGTGGGGGCAAAAGGCTGCCAAGACGCCAGAGATGGTGTAGATATGGCGACGCAGGGCCTCGGGTCGGGTGATGGGGATCACCGCCGGAGTCAACTCGGCAACGGCCATGGCTCCCAGCCCGTGCTCTTGTCGCGATTCTGGCAGCTGACCGCCCTGCACCCCCTTCTCCGCCGGATGGGCCCAGGCTGAACCGGCCCTACTGGAACCAATCTGAGCAGCAGCCGCCCCATTTTCGGCTCGATCGTGCTGCCTCCAGCCACTCCTCGAGAGCCATGGCCCCCTCGCCACCGCGCTATCAGCAGACCCGCTTTCAGCACCGGGTGGCCCAGGCCGGCAGCCTGCTGGAGGGCTGGGCCAGCAATCCCTGGCGCCGCCTTTCACTGCTCACCATCGTGCTGCTGTCGGCCTTCGCCGTTGGTGGTGGACTGGCGGCGATCACCGGCGCCCTGAGTTACATCGACCAGCTCTCGGCGCTGCTCTGTGTGGGAGCGATCGAGTTGGCCGTACGGGTACGGCGCCTTCTGCTGCTGCGACCCGGCGACCAGTTGGGCCTGCAATTGCTGGACATGGCCCGCATCGGCCTGCTCTATGGGCTGGTGCTGGACGGTTTCAAGCTGCTCTGAATCAACCCCCTGGGATCGCCTCCGGAACCGCTGGCCGCCAGCAGGTAGAGCAGGGCCATCCGCACCGGGATGCCATTGCGCACCTGTTCCTCCACCAGGCAGCGGCTCGGATCATCGAGCAGGGCCCCGGCCAGTTCCACCCCGCGGTTCACCGGCCCGGGGTGCAGCACCGGCACTCCGGGCCCGCAGAGTTCGAGCCGCTGATGGCTGAGCCCGAACTGGCGGTGGTAGGTGTCGAGGCTGGTGAGCAGGTGCTGGTGCATGCGCTCCTGCTGCAGGCGCAAGGTGATCACCGCATCGGCACCAAGCAGGGCCCGATCCAGGCTGCGGCAGATCCGAATCCGGCCACGCTCCGGCACCGGATCAACAGCCTGACCCGGCGGTGGCGCCGCCACAAAGTCGGCGAAGGCATCGGGCAGCAGGGTGGGCGGACCACAGAGCACCACCTCGGCGCCGCAGGCAGTGAGGGCCCAGAGATTGGAGCGGGCCACCCGCGAATGCAACACATCACCCACGATCACAATGCGCCGCCCCCGCAGACTTGCGGGGCTGGGATCCTCCGGGCTGAAGTGGCGAGCCAGGGTGAACAGATCCAGCAAGCCCTGGCTCGGATGGCTGTGCAGACCATCGCCGGCGTTGAGCACCGCCACCCGTTTGCCGCTGCGTTCAAGATCGCGGGCCAGGCTGTGAGGTACGCCGGCACAGCGATGGCGCACCACCAACACGTCGGCCCCCATGGCCACATAGGTGCGGGCGGTATCGAGCAGGCTCTCGCCCTTGCTCAACGAGCTGGTGGAGGGCGAGAAGCTCTGCACATCGGCCGAAAGGCGCCGGGCGGCCAACTCAAAGCTGCTGCGGGTGCGGGTGCTGGGCTCGAAGAACAGGCTGGTCATCAGCTTGCCCTGCAACGCCGGCAGCTTGCGGGCGCCGGCCACGGGCATGGCCCGGAAGCGCTGGGCAAGGGAGAGCACGGTGGCGTAGTCCTCGAGGGAGAAGGCCGCCAGATCGAGAACGTGACGGTGGCTCCAGCTGCTCAAGGGGTGCGGCGGCTCAGAGAGCCAGGGTAGGGGCTGACTTGCGCTGGCTAAATCTGCCAGATTTCCTGCAGCTCGATCCGCAATCCAGGCAGCAGCCCACCTCCATCGAGATGGGTAACCGCCGCCATGGGGGGCGGCTCACCTACTGCCGGCCAGATCTCCACCGCCTGCTGCTCAGGGATCAGCAACCAGCCGAGCTGGGCCCCGTTGGCCTGATAGGCCTTCATCTTGCGGCGCAGCGCATTGAGAGCGCGAGGGCCTTGATCACTTGGACTGGCGAGTTCAACGACCAGCTCGGGACAAAGAGGCGGGAAGCTGCGGCGTTGCTCAGGGGTGAGGGCCTGCCAGCGCTCCAGACGCAGCAGGGAGGCGTCGGGGCTGAGCACCGAGCCGTCAGGCAAGCGGAAGCCGGTGGAACTGTCGAAGAGCTGCCAGCCACCGGTCTGGTCTGCCCAGGCCAGAAGGCGCATCAACAGGCGACTATTGCGAGCGCCGGTTTCCCCGCCGGTTGCAGTCATGGGGATCAGGTGCCCAGCGGCATCGAGCTCAAGGACCGCCTCTGGATTGGCGGCACAGACGGCCGCAAATTGCTCCGGGCTGAGGCAAAGATCAGCAGGCAACTGCAGAGGCGCCAGGGCGTCAGCGAGTGCAACTGGCGGAGCAATTGTCATGGCCCCAGCACGAACATCAATGTCCTCAACCGTAAACGGGATTTTCAGGTGAAGGCTGGCCTACATCCCGGCGATGCTCCACGACTCCTGCGCAGGGGACCGATCGCCCCTGACCCGCCTGCTGACGCTGCGGCTCGCCCGCCAGTACCAGCGCCAGGAGAGGTCTTGGCCCTGGCTGATGCCGATGCGACTGGTTTGAACCAAGTCGACGGCGCCCAAAGCTGCCAGCACTGACGGCCGCGGGGCGATCCACAACTCCCGATCGGGATGCAGCAGCTGGGCGTCGAGGGAGCGATCGATACCAAAGCAACGTGCCAACAGGGCTGGACCCGCCGCCAAGCGCTCCGGCTCGCCAGGAATGGCCACGGCGCGCAGCAACACCCCATTGGCCCAGTCGGCTCGCCCTGTCACCACGTTGACGCAGTGGTGTATCCCATAGCTCACATACACATAAAACCGCCCAGGCTCACCAAACAGGGTTTCGTTGCTGGGGGTGCGGCGGCGGTAGCCGTGGCAGGCGGCGTCGTCTTGGGGGCAACCAGCTCGGCGGGGCGGCAGAAGAAGGCGTAGGGGAGGTTCTGGGAGGGCTTGGTGGCTATGGGAGTGGCTTGGGTGAGGTCGCTGATGCCAGCCTGCTGCCAACCCAATAACTGACCTAAAAACCCAGATGCCGCAGCACTTTGCAGCAATGTAGGGGCAATATTTTTAAGATTTTCCTTGATGCAGCGCTCCATCCGTCTCAGCCTCTCTCTTGCAAGCACTGCCGCTCTGGCACTGGCATCACTGCCTCTTGCCATCAGACCTGCAGTGGCTCAGGAGGCACCCGCAGCATCAGCAGAGCCAAAGGCTGAAACCACTGAGGCAGCAGACCTTGGGTTGATGGGCGTGAACCTCAAGGATGCCGTCAAATTCAACTACGGTTTCCAAGGAGCACTCCAAGGTGCTGGCACACCCAATCAGGCAGGGCTTGGTGCTTTCATTCCCTTAAAGGTCAGCAAGAACAGCGTTTCCTACGTGGATGTGCTGGTCAATGCCAACTTCGATGATTACGGCAACTACTCAAGCATCATCAATACCACCGTTGCTGGCACCACCTTCTCCACCTCAACCCGCCTGGGCTACCGCTGGCTGAACGGCAACCGCTCTTGGATGTATGGCATCAATGCGGGCTATGACAGCCGACCGATGGCAACTGGTCCTACCGATAATGGTGTGCCTGTCACCAACTCC
>JAPLIB010000075.1 GCA_026389335.1 Cyanobacteriota bacterium
CCTGCATCCCCAGTCGCGGCGTGCAGAGGCGGCAAAAAGAGCCATGGTTCACGCGGATTGACTTGCCGCCACGGCTACGCCAGAACCAACGGCTGGCTGTCCCATGACTGTCGCAGCTGAGATGTGTCGGGCAGTCAGGCAACCGGTACCTCTGACGACTCCAGGTTCTGTAATGTCCATTGGGCATTGAGCGCGCCCTGGGACCAGCCTTCTATGAACAACTGGCTGGGCCGAACTCCAAGATCGCGCAGCACCGAACGGCTGGCTTCCAATAAGCCAACGATTGCCTCAGTTGTCGGCTGTTTGACGGCGTAACCTTCTTGAAGGTTATTGATGCCGTAGCCCACATAGTCAGGGGCGATCAAGGCGTAGCCCATGCCCGCAAGCTGGCTGATGTTGAACAGTGTTTCTGCTGATCCCACCTCCCAGCCCTGATCACCTTGATACACTACGTTGGTTGGAGCTTCGCTGGGGCCGAAGAGCGTGCCGTGCGTATAGATGGCAAGAGGCAGGTCCGCTTCACCCGCTTCCACTCCTGCTGGAACAACAAGAAGGCCGGAAACAGCCTGCCGGCTTGTTGTATCTGAGTGTATAACATCAATCTCGTAGCATACCCGGTAGAGGCTGACCCCTCGGTTGGCCAGGGGCATCGGCTGCAATGGTTGCGGTGTCGGTGTGTTGAAATACTGAAACTGTTCTGCAACCAGGGCCCCCAGCTCAGCAGCAGTCAACGATCCGATTTTGCTATAACTTACCCCAGGTGAGCTGATAATCATAGCAAAACATTGATGTTATTCAAAATACTAGTGGGCATCGCTCGATCCGTCAACACATCCGTCGGCGATGGGGCACAGGAGCCGAAGGGCAGTACAGATTGCGGCGTAACTTCACTTTAAATCGCCCTTAACGGCAGGGCATTTAGTTGTGTAATTCTAGTATAGATCTTATGCCATTTAACCTTAGATCCTGGATGCTGGCTGGTTGATGACGTCAGCCGCTGTTGCGAGCGTTGATTCTTTTTCAGCAGGTTGGGATGCTGGGATTGCCGCAATCGGTTTAAGCATTGACGCTGGAGCTGGCTGATCCCTGGGTGCACGCAGCCCCAAAGTATGTTCTTCTTTGCCAGTCTTCCTTCAGCGCCGGCCCTTCTGCCAGCGCCCTGGTTCAGGTCCATCGATCGCTTCAAGGCCATGACCACCAACTGGGGCGGGCGGCAGGGCCATGGCCAGCGGGATCTGAGTTCTGTCGATTGATCGTTGCAACCCTTCAGCGGACCAGCATCCAGTGGTTGCCAGAGGTCGCGAAACTAGGCACCATGGATTTGACCCGGATTCAAGCCGCAATCCATTGGTCGAGATCCTGCTGTTTTCATTGTCAATGATCAAGGAGTGCTTGGACTAATCGGTACTCTCCATCTTTTCCGCTGTCATCCCAGCCAACCCTCCATCAGGCGAGACCGGTTGTTAAGTAATATTCGGCTTTAAGTTCGTTTTGCCTCTACTTGAGAGTTGACAATCTTCGTTAGGCTTGGCCTGTTTCGTTTGTCGCTGGTCATCATCGAAGCAAGACGGCTGGAGCTTGCTCCGATCGTGCCTCCTGGGCATCTGAATTGAGGCCTGGGGGATGACCATCTCTCCGCTACGTTCAACCAGCATCTCAGCATCACCTCGCTGTGTGAGTCCCAACCTTGCGCCTGCCTTGCTGGCAAGCCGCGTGATTTTCTCATCCTGCGACAGGGGATGATCGAAGCTCCGGCTTAGCAAAACGTCAGGGCCAGGCGACGAAGCTCAGGGGTTCGTAACGGGCGATCGTGATCCGCCAGGCACGAGTCACCAGGGCCTGCAGATGGCGGAGGAACGCCTCCGTATCGCCGCTCGCGATCCACTGGGCCTTGAGGATCGGTAGGTGCTCACCTGACTGACCGACACAACTCCAAGAACCCATGCGAGAGCATGGGTCTCAGGTCATTGGGTGGGCAGGGAGCCATGGGAGTTTGGGGTTCTCACACCAAACCAAACCCCAGTGGTTTCCCCGACCCGTCTCCATGCTGAG
>JAPLIB010000083.1 GCA_026389335.1 Cyanobacteriota bacterium
GCAGCTTGGGGCCCATCTCCTCGAGCACTTCGACAATGGACGTCACGTCGTCTTGCTCCTGCTCACTGAGCTCAGCCCACCACTCTTCCAAGACAGCGGCCTGGCCGACATCCCACATCCATTATTCCCTCCGTGGAATACTCTAGCCGTTTGCTGGTCTCGGTCAAGCCCGTTTTCCCGGTCCGGCACCCCTCCATTGCCCCCAGCCCCCTGAACTGATGCCCCCGCGACCCCCGGGTTGCGTGCGCGATCAAGGGCGCCTACCCCCTGCCTTGATGGGGCACCTGGCGCCCGTACCCCCTAGTCTGATGCGGAAACTCTGGGATTTGGATGCGCGACGATGAGCTGAGGCGCACGCTTTCAGATGCCAATCCATGGTGGGCGGCAACGGCCGCCGGGCGAGATCCCACCACCTGGCAGGAGGCCAATCGAACGCTGCGCGACCGCAGGCAGTTTGACCTCGGCTATCGCAGCAGCATCCTGAGCGATATCGCCTCAGGCGCTTCGGATGGATCCCTGGTGATCCTCACAGGCCCAAGGCGGGCGGGGAAAACGGTGGCCCTGCTCGATACGGCGCTGAGCTTGTGCGGCTGTCGCAGCATCGATCCTCGCCAGGTGATCCATGTGCCTTGTGATGGCATGGCGGCACGGGATCTGCGGCGGGTGTTGACCCTGGCGCGCGTGCTCACCCGATCGGTGGATCTGGAGCAGCCGCAGCGGCGGGTGTGGCTGTTTGACGAGGTGTCTGGGATCCCTGGCTGGACCAGTGTGTTCAAGGCAGCCCGCGACAGCACCGCCTTCGGCGACGACACGGTGGTGGCCACCGGCAGTCGCTGGGTGAGCCAGGAGGACATCCAGGCCAATCTGCTGGCGGGGCGAGCCGGCAGCAGTGAGCACCGGCGACTGCGGCAATTACTGCCGATGAGCTTCCGGGATTTTCTGGCGACCACGCGGCCGGAATTGGCCTTGCCGCAACGATGTCATCCCGCACGGCTAATGGATGCCTCGGTGGCAGAAGAACTGGAAGCACTGGCCTATGGCGTGGACGATTACGACCTGGCTTGGCAGGACTACCTGGGCTGCGGCGGTTTTCCCAGGGCGGTTGCTGAGTACCAGCGCACGGGTGCCGTGGGGAAGCCCTATCAACGCGACCTGCTGGCGTGGTTGCGAGCGGATGTCGATCCCGATGCACCGCTTGAATCGGTGCCCCAGCTGCTGGTCACCTTGATGGAGCGGATGACCAGTCCTCTGGATCAGCGGAAAACGGCAGCGGTGGCTGGCTATGGCAGCCGCGAGGCCTTTGGCCTGCGGCTGCAGCGGCTGGTGAATTCCCACGCCCTGCTGCGCTGCCGGCACCGGCAGGATGATGGCCGGGCTGTGCCTCGGGCCCAGGCCAAGCTCTACCTCACGGATCCTCTGCTCGCTTGGCTGCCGAGTGCCCTGAGCCCAGGCCTGTCGAGGCCGGGGATGACCAGCCTGAGCGAAATGGTGCTGGCGGTAGCGCTGGCGCGGGCGGTGGATGGGCTGGAAGAGGGCCGCTGGGTGGCAGACGACACGATTGGCTACAGCCGCACGAGCTCGGGCAATGAGATCGACTTCAGCCCCGTGCGCGTGCCAACTGAGGCAGGGGCAGGCCTGACCACCCCGATTGAATCGAAGTGGGTGGATGATGGCTGGCGTCGGGAAGCGCTTGTGCTGGAGGGCCGGTACGGCCGGGGTGTGATGGCCACAAAGTCGATCCTTGATTTGACGCATCCGACCTGGGCGATTCCGGCTCCGTTGGTGGCCTGCCTGCTGGGGTAGCGACCCCCTGGCCTGACTGCCTGACCGGGCAAACGATGTCGGCATAGCCTGGCCCCATCTCTGGGGGTGCTTGTGATGGAGTGCATGACACACACCCTGAGCTAATGCCCCGCGACCCGCTGGCCTGGCTGCCTCTGCTGCGCCACTGGACGCAGTGCCTGGGGGAAGGGCCAGACGCCATTGCCCGCATGGGTGATCTGGGCGACCTCCCCGAGCTCGACATGGCGGCCCTGCTGCCAGGCGGGCCGGGCTGGAGCGATGTGCAACGCAGCCTGCGCCACGACCCGGAGGGTGCCTTTCGCTTCCTTTATTACGGCCTGGCGCTGCGGGGGCTGGAGGCGTTGCCGGCGCCGGCGCAGCTGGTGGCGCCAGACAGCACCGAAACCCCGCTCATCACGGTGCTGATCCCGGTGCACAACCACTGGGCAATCACGCTGAATGCGCTGCGCAGCCTGGAGCGATGGCCAATGACACCCGCTTTAAGAGTTCGCTGAAAAACCCGGCCCCCTCTGCCAGAATTGGGCAGCTGCCCATTCGTTGATGCGAGGCCAACAGGAGCGCAGTAGCTCTTTGTTCTCCTACGTCTCGATCGAGGAGCGGATCCCGACCAGCCATCCGC
>JAPLIB010000088.1 GCA_026389335.1 Cyanobacteriota bacterium
AGGTCTATCCACTGGGGGGCTCCTTTTCCTTCTCGCACCATTGACAATTCATAGCCAGCCCAGCGGCCGTAGCGCGCCCAAAAACTGTCCAAGTCGCGAGGGAGGTAGCCAGGCAACCGGCGAAAGGCTGCACCTTCCAAAAGCGCCACAGCCTCCGGCAAACGCTGGGGATCCACCAGCAAATCGAGATCCCCCCTACCTCGGGTGGTGAGGGTGCCCGTGGTTTGCAGAGCCAATGGGATGCCCTTGATCACCAGCATCGGGATGGCGGCCTGCTCAAACAGGGCCGCCATCTCGCGGGTGAGGCTGGCGAGGGCCAGGGCAGCCATGGCGTCTTGCCGCGCCAGCACCTGGAGAGTGGGTGCCAGATCCGGCACCAGCCTGGCCACGAGCGAATCACCATGCAGCAGACACTCCAAGCGATGGCGCCGGATGGAGGCCAGAAGCGCCTCTTTTGGCACGGCATCCAGTTGCTGCCTTAAGCCCGCAGGAGCGTCCAGGTTGCCCTCCCGTTCCCGCTGTAACACCAGCCGAACCAGGGCCTTGGTCGCCTCCAGGGCTGCTGGTGTCAACACGGTGTTCACCCAGACAGCAGCGAGATGCTCAGGGATGAGACTAGGAGCAATTCCTCCACCAACGGATGACCGTCAGCCAGGCCCATTACCGAGCTTTTGAGCTGAACTGGCGCTCCCAAGGCCTGGCGATTCCTGAATTACCAGGCTGTTCGCTGGCTGCCTTAGCCGGAGCCGATCCACTGATCGCAATCGAGCCAGAAGAGCCGGACAGCTGGCCCCAGCTGGAGCCTGGGCCCCACGACACGCCATTTCTGCGGATGGCCCGCGGCGATCTGCGTCTCACCGTGGATGACATCGGGCGCTTTCGGATCAAGGATGGCGAGCGCATCGCCTGGCACCGGCAGCACAGCGGCGTGAGTGACCAGGACATCTGCACCTTTCTGCTGGGTTCGGCGGTGGGGGCCTTGCTGATTCAGCGCGGCATTCTGGTGTTGCATGGCAATGCGCTGGAAAAAGACGGCCAGGCGATCGTGTGCATGGGCCATTCCGGGGCCGGCAAATCCACCCTGGCCTACGCGCTGATGCAGCAGGGCTGGCGGCTCCTGGCCGATGACCTGGTGGCCATCAGCCCGGATGGATTGGTACTGCCTGGCATTCCCCGCATCAAGCTCTGGCACGACGCTGCCAAGGCGTTCGATCTGGATCCGGTCCAGCTGCCGCCGATCCGCCAGGGGATGCACAAATATCTGCTGATGGGAGAAGCGGTTCAGCGCGCCACCGAGGCGGTGCCCCTACAAGCGCTGTATCTGATCCACCAGCGTCGCCACGACAGCCCAGATCCGGAGGCCAGCCGCATCACCCGGATCACCAGCCAGAAGGCGGCGGCACTGCGGCTGCGCAATCAGGCGTTCCGCCCCCGGTTTGTGCGTGGACTGGGCCAGGAAGGCCTGAACTTTATGGCTCTGGCGCGGCTTCAGAGCCGGGTACCTTTGGCCTCGCTGCCACTGCCAGCAGGGATCGCGGCCATGCAGGACTGGTTGGAGCAGCAGGATCTACTGCAGGCTGTGGCTACGGCAGAGGGGCCGGCTCCGGCTGAGCAGGACGCGGAGCTGGTGTCGGCATGAGCAGCCCGGAACCCTACTGGTATCTGGCCAGTTATCCCAAATCCGGCAACACCTGGTGCCGGGTTTTTATTACGGAACTTAGGCGCTTGGCGGGGCTCGACAGTGCTGATGCCACCGCATCTGCCCAACAAGAGGAACAAGCGCTCCGGCTCAACAGGGACCTGGCAACCGGCTCGATCGTGAGCAGCCGCCATTGGCTCGATGATCAGCTGGGTATCGACAGCAGCGATCTGTGCTGGGCTGAACTGGATAAGGTGCGGGGCCGTGTGGGCCATCAGCGGGCCCTCTATGCGGAATGCCTGCGATACCACAAGGTGCACGATGCCTTCACCAGCCCTGATTCCGCTGGCCGGCCGGTGGTGCCCACCGAGGGGTGCCGGGGGGCGGTGGTGATGATCCGCCATCCGGCGGATGTGGCGGTGTCGCTGGGCCATTTCTTCTCGTGGGAGCTGGAGCGTTGCGTGGCCTTTCTGTTAAACGAGGAGGCAGCGCTGTGCCGCTCAAGCAAACGGGGCGGCCAACAGGTGCGCCAGTTCATGGGCAGCTGGGCCCACCATGGGCAGAGCTGGGTGGACCAGCAGCAGATCCCGGTGCTGCTTCTGCGCTACGAAGACCTGCTGGTGCAACCGGAGCACCACTTCCGGCGGCTGGCCACCTTTCTCGACCTGCCTGCTGAAGAGCCGCTAATCCGGGAGGCTGTGGCCAACACCCGCTTTGACAAGCTCCGCGCCAAGGAAGACGCGGAGGGTGGATTCCACGAGCGCCCGGAGGGCTGTGAGCGATTTTTCAGGTCTGGCCGCAGCGGCGAGGGCCGTGAGCAGCTCACGGCTGAGCAGATCCTGCAACTTGAGGAGGCTTTCTCAGAAACGCTGATTCGTTTTGGCTACGCGCTGAACCCATCAGTGGCAGCATGAGACGCAGTGGTGCACACCCCCTCAACACGCCTCAACGCCCCTCTGCGGTGCTCTCAAGGTGCTGCTGCTGGAGTGCTGAAACCTTGAGGGGCACTGCGTTTGGGGTGGTGCTGGGGGTGCTTGGGGGAAGAGGTGCTTTGAGGGTCGTTGGTGGTGGTTGTGGCGTGAAAAATGGCTTTATTTGTGGATTACGGCGACTGCTCGGGAGGGGTTGCAGTGCTGCTGGAGGTGGCGTTGAGGCACTGGGAAGCGTATGGAGTGCCTGTTGGGTGTGGCGGGGGCGTGGTGGGTGGAAAATTTATCGACGTCGGTCAATAGACGCAATGGGAGCACGGGAATTAAACACAACTTAATTGCCTATTGCCTGACTTATGACTTCTGCTGACCGCAACGACCTGATGCCCGCTCAAGAAAAGTTGGAGTGGGTCACACCGAAGATTTCGCTGATGGAGGCGGGGGAGACGGATGGGCAACAAAAAGGTGGAGGGCGAGAGACGGGAGGTCCACAAAGCTTTTTTGGTCCTTCCTAACCATTTGGAAAATCCTGCCCACACCTACACAAATCAACAACACCAACGGGTGTGCAAAGACCCCTTTTATTCCCTACTATTTCCCACCCTTCTTCCCATAAATATCCCGTATAAGACTCAGCACCAATGCCTCAAGGTTGCGAAACTGCCTGTGAGTTTTCTGTAACTCTTGGAGCATTGCTGCTTCTACTGGTGGGATTTCTCGGGAGTGGTTGCAGTGCTGCTGGGGTGGCGTTGAGGGCACAGGGCGGCGTTGGAGTGCCTGTGGGGTCTTGGTAGGGTCTTGTGGGCGGGTGCTGAAGAGTGCTGCAGATGGGAGGCGGTGCGGGTATTATTTGCCTGCTGCCTGCTGCCTGCTGCCTGCTGCCTGACTTATGACTTCCGCTGACCGCAACGACCTGATGCCTGCTCAAGAGAAGTTGGAGTGGGTCACTCCGAGTATTTCGCTGATGGAAGCGGAGGATACGGCGGGGTCAAAAATAGCCTCTGTAAAAGAACGCAATAAGACTCTTACTGGACCGTCCTAACTATCTTGGCATAATCCTTGCCCACACCAGCAAAACCCAATAACACCAACGGGTCTGCAAAGACCCTTTTTAATACTTTGAGGCATTGATCACCTGGCACGCCTGCTACTGATTTTGGATTGGGCGGCAGGGTTGAGGGTGCTAATGATGTTTTGTTTGCCAGTAGATAGATAAGTTTTCGCAGCAAAGCAATGGCGACAATAAGTGCCGCAAGATGATTGCTTGGTGGTCTATTTGTAGGTTTATTTTTCCTCCAATACAGCATTTAGTACCTTAACTGTTATTCAGGCATTCGTCATCATTCCAACGTGGTGCATTGCAAAGGCGAAACTGCTGGGCGATGTGATGCCAGTGCTCGGGGAGTTGTTGCTGCATGGGCAGGTTGAGTAGCAGTGCTTGCTGAGCAATACATTGCCTATGGCGTTTGCTATTGCCTTGTGCTCTGGTGGCAGTGCCTTTGAGCAGGGCAATCAACTTGCTGCCCCATTATTTAGTTTTGATTGGTTTTGATTTGCAGCGGTATTTTCTGCAGAAGTATTGATATCTCCTAGAGCATCCAGTGAGTGTGGGTGCAAGTTGCAGAAAGGCAGGATGCAAATCGCTCAATCCATCTGCTTCTAATCTGCTGTAGTGCCCGTAGTTGGGGCCTCCTGAATAATGGCAGAGCTGCTGCGCCGCAATGAATCTGAGCAGTTTTTAGCGGTAAAATGTACGCATATGGGCCCATTTGTGCCCAAAAGCCGCCCAGAGTTTTCCGCATGTATCGGCGCGAGCACCGTGATCAGCTCTCGTTCAAGGATTTATTCCTGCCATTTGGTGGACAACTCTCGGGTGACAATCGCTGGATCAAGCTCGCCGAGCTGATTCCTATAACGAAGGAGAAGACCTGAAAGCCCAGGCAAGGGCCTATCGCCGTCGTCATGGTCACTACCCCAAGGTGATCTGTGCAGATCAGATCTATAGAACTCGCGCCAATCGAGCCTTCTGCCTGCGCCATGGCATTCGCTTGAGTGGTCCAAGTCTCGGACGCCCCAAGAGTGATCCAGAGTTATTGGCTGAAGAGAAGCGCCAGTTCCTGGATGATCAGAGACAACGCAACGCCGTCGAGGGCAAGATCGGTCAAGGCAAACGACGGTTTGGATTGGGTCTGATCCGCGAGAAGCTTGCTGTCACCCAAGGTGCAACCATTGCACTGAATGTGCTGGTGATGAACCTCGAGAAGCTGCTGGAGCTTCTTTTTGTCCTTTTTGCGGCCTTGCTACACCTTCTACTGGCCAATGAAGGCGGTCGGTGTATTTGCACTGTGCCACTGAAGCCTCAGATAGCCGCGGCGTGATGATCGGGCTGCGTGCTCAACCAAAATCCATTGTTGTTGAGGCTGACCCCGAATTCACGTTCTCAGGAGGCCCTAATTGGTGCGCGGCGCGTAAAGCCTTGCCTTGGGTGATGCTTACGCCTTGACTGTGACGTAATCATCTAGCAGTTCAGGCTTATCTCCTTTGCCGCGATCCCAGTGGCGCGGCACGCCTACTTTTTCAAAGCCGCAAGCGCATAGAAGTCGAGACATAGATGTATTCTCCCTGGACACCGAAGCACCGAATCGATTTACAGAAAAAAATTGATACATTAAGTCTTTGAGGGCAAAAATAAAGGATTTTCCAATACCTTTTGATCTAAAGGGCGGCCAAAGGGCTGCGGCTTCGACTCCTATACGAAAATGATATAGCTTCTCGAAATTGGCTGACTCCTCGGCAGTAAAAAAGCCTACAGATCTATCTCCAATTCGGGCACATGCTACCAATCTAGACCGGCTGGCGTGTCCGTCTTGGTAGTGGAGCAGGTAGCGGAACATTGCCTGATCACTGTCTGGTAAGGAAATTCGTCCTAAGCTTTTTCTGTGAGTGGATATATCCTTGGCTAGAGTCAGGACTTCTGATCGGTCAATGGGGTTAAAAGTAAGCATTTAGCATGATGAATGAAAAGATTGCGCGTGCTTGATGAGGCGCTCTGATCGCCCCGACTTTTCTGGCTTGATCACAGTCTTTCCTGTCTGCTGTCGACAGCACCATTCGATTTTTTAAAAATTTAATTGTGCGACTTTGCGAGATCCTCGAATGTTAAGCAATCGCAACTTTTGCTGCTGTGTTCTGTGAGGGTCTTGCAGCAGTTTTATGGGCGGGTGCTGAAGAGTGAGGCAGGTGGGAGGCGGAATAGGTATTATTCGCCTGCTGCCTGCCCGATGACTTCTGCTGGCGACAACGACCTGATGCCCACTCAAGAGAAGTTGGAGTGGGTCACTCCGAAGATTTCGCTGATGGAGGCGGGGGAAACGGCGGGCAATAAGAAGAATAATTTCAAAGAAATAAATCAGGGTCGGGACCCTCCTAACCATCTTGGCATAATCCCCGCCCACACCAACAAAAACCAATAACACCCATGGGTCTGCAAAGACCCTTTTTTATTGCTTTCTATCTCCCACCCTTATTCCCGTATTCTTCCCGTATAAGACCCAGCACCAGTGCCTCAAGATTGCGAAACTACTTGTGAGTTTTCTGTAGGTCTTCGAGCATTGCTGCTGCTGCGGGTGGGATATACGCAAGGCAATGGTCTTCGTTTAAGCGCCTGTTGGTATAGCCCAGTCAAAAACGCATCGGTAGTGGAAAGGTCAGACCATCAGCACTAATGGCCGGATGGCTACAGCCGACGAAGTTTTTCAGCCTGAGTAGCCTTCCAGTGATCTGAGGACTCAGCAGAGTTACCGCTGGAGTCACCACCGCCGATGCCCACGCTGCTGGATGCACCGCTCACGCTCGAGCAGATGGCGGCCTCCACCATGTCGATGATGTCGGTCGCCGCTGATGCCAGGGAGACCATGCCGCTGGAATCTGCTGGGCTGCGGCGTACCGCTGCCCGGGGCCTGGGGATTGTGCAGCGTGACCTGCTGCGGGAGGCCATGGAGCTGGAGCTCGCACCCGGCGACCTGCCCTAGCTTCTGCGCTAGATCAATTCCTATAAAGAAATTTAGCCCAGTCATAGAGCAGTATCTTGACTGTTTCAGGCTTGCATGGCGTGCAGGGGGTCAGCGGTTCGAATCCGCTTGGCTCCATTTGAATGAATAAGAACCTGGATGCCAGAGGATTTCATGCCTCTGGATCTGGGTTTTTTGTTTGTTAGAATCAGATTTGTAGATTCATTCTATTTTTAGGCCAATGCTCATCTTTGGCTGTTGGTCATCGCTTCGTCGCCCAGCCAGGTTGGGGCGGGGTCGTTGGGGTTTTCCTGGCTCTGGTGGGATGGAGATTGGGAGAGTGCGGCGGATCCAGCCGCAGAGTTGGTGATGCTGAGCCCAGCCCCTCCCAGTCTTGAGGCGCTACGCCATGGCGAAAGCCCCTTTGTGTTGGCTGACCACAACGGCCTCATCATCGCCATCAACGCCGCTTTTCAGCAGGCCTATGGTTGGAGCGAAGAGCAGCTGCTGGGCCAGCCCCTGAGCTTGATTCTGCCGGAGGCCTTCCGGATGTCCCATCAGCTGGGTTTCTCCCGTTTCCAGGCCACTGAATCCTCCACAATCCTGGCCCATCCCCTGCGGCTGAAAACCATCTGCCAGGACGGCTCGGAAGTGGTGTCCGAGCATTTCATCGTTGCTGAGAAACAGCACGAGTGCTGGCTGTTCGGGGCCACGCTGAAGCCGTTGCCCCAAGGCACTCCGGCCGAGGCGTGAATGTCATGGTGCCGGAGCTGAACGAACAACCGATCATTCAGGAGCTGAGATGCATTCTCGGCCGCTTGGAAACGGCCCTCAGTGCCATCAGCGATGCTCTGGTGATCACTGATCACCGCGGCCTGGTGCTGTGGTGCAACCGTTCGTTTGATCGCTTCATCGATCAGCCGCGGATGCTCAGCCTCGGGCGTCCGATCCTGTCCCTGTTGCCCCTGGATCATCAGGGCGATCCCCTGCTGGCGGAAGCCGTGCTCGCCACCGTCTCCCAGATCCCTGGATCCACCACCGTGTTGCTGCAGCGCCAGCCCCTGAAGGTCTGCGAAATGGAATGGCGGCCAGTGGACACTGAAGTGCCCGCCTCGGTGATCTTCTGCCTCCGTGATGTCAGCACCCGCATTTCCAACCAGGAGCTGCAGGCCACGGCCGAGCGCATGGAACAGCAACGCCAGCACAGCGATCGTCTCAATCGCGAACTGCAACAACAACAGCTGCTTCTGGCCAATCTGGTGCGCGAATGCCCGGTCACCGGATTGCCGAATCGCCGCGGCCTGCGGGAGCGGCTTGCCCTGGCCCTGGGGCGGTTGCAGGAGCGAGGCGGCCAGATCGGTGTTCTGTTCTGCGATCTCGACCATTTCAAAGATGTCAACGACATGCATGGCCATCAGGTTGGCGATGATCTGTTGATTGAAATCAGCCGGCGTTTGCAGGAGGCCCTGCCCCCTGAGGCCACGGTGGCGCGCCTGGGGGGCGATGAATTTGTGGTGCTGACGGGGTGGATCGGTGATGGCAGCGAAGCCGTCGCCATCGCCCGGATGCTGCAGCAGCGGATCGCCGCTCCCTGGTTGCTGCATGGTCAACGCTTTGAGCCCACGATGAGCGTGGGGATCACGGTGACGAGCGATCCCCTGGCTGATGGCGATGAGCTGTTGCGCCAGGCTGATGTCGCCATGTATCACGCCAAACGCAGCTCTGCTGAATCGCTGGCCCTGCATGATGCCAGCATTGAAGCGCACTTTCGCTCCAGCTGCAGGGTGCACCAGGAATTACGCCTGGCGATTCTCAATCAAAAACTCAGATTGGCCTATCAGCCGATTGTTGCCCTTACCGGCAGCGACCTGGATGGCAGCCCGGCAATTCTGGGCCACGAAGCCCTGGTGCGGTTGCAGCCTGAGCAGGGTCTGCCGATCGACTCCGAAATGTTGATTGTCGAAGCCGAGCGCACCGGCATGGTGCTCGAACTCGGCAGCTGGGTGATCAGTGAAGCCTTGCGTCTGCTCCAGCACCATCCCCAGCGGCCCGATCACTGGAGTCTGGCGATCAACGTGAGCCCGCTGCAACTGGAGCAGTCAGGATTTGCTGCCGATCTATTGGAACGGATTGAGGTGATGGCCATCAATCCCCGCCGGCTGGTGATTGAAATCACTGAGACCAAGATTCTCAAGGATTCCAGTTGCTGCATCCAGGAATTGACAAGCCTGCGCAACAATGGAGTTCGTGTGCACCTCGATGACTTTGGTACCGGCTATTCGAGTCTCTCCAGGCTTGCCAGATTGCCAATCGATGGCATCAAGATTGACCGCTACTTCACCGCAGCACTCGGCTCTGACAGCCGCCTCGAACGCATGATCGCCTCGATGATTCACCTGGGTCGCGATCTGGGTCTGGAGGTGGTGGCGGAAGGCATCGAAACCGACAGCCAACGCCTCGCCCTGCAGGCGCTGGGCTGTCTCTGGGGTCAGGGCCACCTGTTCGGCCGCCCCGGTGATTTGAACTGATCGACCGGCGGCTGGTTAAAGCCCCTGCATCCGACCGATGCCAACCAGGTTCACTGGCCCGAACTGGTCAGACTTCCCTGGCCTTTCTCCACCAACTCTTCGGCTTCGCTTGCCTCGCAGGGGCGTCCGAACAGGTAGCCCTGGACGTAATCGCACCCCAGGTCCACGAGCATCTCCATCTGCCGTTTGGTTTCCACTCCCTCCGCCACCAGATCAATGTCCAGGGCCCGGGCTACCCCGATCACGGCCTTGACGATCACCTCATCTTCCAGGTCCACTCCCAGCCCATCGATGAAGGAGCGATCGATCTTGAGAATGCCGACAGGAAAGCGCTTGAGATAGAGCAATGATGAGTATCCAGTGCCGAAGTCGTCGATCGCCAGGCGGACGCCGAGTTGCTTGAGCCTATCCACCACTAGGGTGGTGGATTCGATGTCCTCCACCAGCATAGTTTCAGTGATTTCTATATAGAGATTCTCGGGTTCAAGGCCGGAGTGTTGCAGGGCCCGCGCCACGTAATCAGGCAGGGCGGGATCGACAAAGGTGCGCCCGGAAACGTTCACCGACAGCCGCAGGGGATGGTCAGGGTGATGGGTCCGCCACCGGCCCACGATGGCGCAGGCTTCCTTGAGGATCAGGGTGTCGATCTCGACGATCAGGCCGGTGTCCTCCGCCACACCGATGAACTCTCTCGGGGTCAGTAGCCCGCGCCGTGGATGTTGCCAGCGGGCCAGGGCCTCAAAGCCCACCAGGCGGCCGTCCGGCAGGGTGACGATCGGCTGCAGGTACGGCAGGATTTCCCCCTGCCGCACGCCGCGGCGGAGATCGGCCTCCACCGCAGCCCGGTGCTGGGCTTCCAGCCGCATCGTCCGGTCGTAACAGGCATAGCAACCACGCCCCCGATCCTTGGCGCGATACATTGCCATGTCGGCATTCTCGATCAGGGTTTCGGCGCTGTCCCCAGCCATGGCAATGGCGACGCCGATCGAGGGGGAATGGCTCACCAGCTTGCCGGCCAGCAGCAGGGGCCGACTGACCCGCTCGATGATGCGGGAGGCCAGCGATTCGGCGTCCTGGCGTGTGGCGGTGAGGGTGACGACGACGAACTCATCGCCGGAGAGCCGTCCCACGAGATCGTCGCTGCGCACGACGCTGCGCAGCACACTCGCCACGGCAATCAGGAACTGGTCACCGCAGGCGTGGCCATGGGCATCGTTGATCTGCTTGAAGCGATCGATGTCGACAAACAGCACCGTCGCCAGCCGATCGCCGGCCGCACTCGTGGTGAGCATGGTCTCCAGTCGCTCCAGCACCAGGCTGCGGCTGGGCAGACCGGTCATGGCGTCGTGGGTGGCCTGCCGTAGGGCGGCGTCCTTGGCCTCACGCTCCGCTGTCAAGGCCTGCAGCACCTGGGCGCTGAGCTGGATGCTGCGTCCCATCGCCCGCAGCAGGGAGCGCTCCTCCAGGTTGAAGGCCTCACTGAGGCGGCCCACCACCAGCAGGGCTCCCTCACCCATGGGAGCCCAGTAGGTCTGCAGCTGGCCAGAACCCAGTTCGATTGAGGCGGGATGGTCCTGGGCGTGGGCGATCAACAGCGGCTGTTCGGCGGCGCTGAGCCCGATGCAGAGGCTGATCGTGCCCTGGCGCAGGATCGCCACCACTTCCGCATCCACCGCTTCGGCGACGCGATTGATCACGTTGCGCAGGGCGTTGGGATCTTCCACCGAGAAGGCGGCGAGCACTTCCGAGAGCAGGTGCAGCGACCAGGGAACCTCGTTCATGCCAAGGCGAGGGCCACCAAGGTCTGGTTGTGAAAGCCACCTGCACCCTTGGTGCGGGCAATTTCGCCGTAGGTGTAAAAGCCACCCACCGGTAGATCACCGCGCACCGAATTGATCCGCTGGATCTCCTCATGAATGCGTGCGTCCTGCAGAACGGAGCGCCGCGCCACGCAATCGAACAGCAACATGCCCCGCAGCGGCGCCCCATGTAGGCCGTCACAGGCCATCTGGCAGGCCATGTGGGTGGCCTCCAGCACCGAGTGGGAATCGCCCTGCATCAGAAAGGCCAGTCCACCCTGGGGCACCTCGGCGATCGTCAGCAGTCGCCGGGTCTTGAAGTCGCCGCCGGAGACGTAGCGGATCTCGATGCGATCGCGACGACGGATCCCAAGGGGGCGGGTGGTGGCCCAATTGGCAAACAGGTCCGGATCACGGCGCACCGCCTCCGGTGCATCGAAGGCGTCGAGATAGACATCCAGCGCCGGTTGGTCTTCCAGGGTGGAAACCGAGTTGCCGGAACTGCTGGTGACCAGCATCGGCTCCCCCAGCGGCTCCCAGCAATGGGAGACGCCGATGCCCAGGGGGGCATCGGAGCTGATCGCCGCCGCCACCACCGCGTTGTGCAGCACCTGGCGACCGAAGAGCTGCTGGGTGGACTGCATCGCCATGTCATCCCCAGCACAGCCTCCCACCAGCGGTACGTCCACACCGGCCACGTCGTAGGCCCCCCGCACCACTTCCATCTGATCCCCACAGAGACCGTCGGCAAGCAGCACCAGCACGGTGTGGGCCCGGCGCCGAAGGTCATCGAGGCAATGGGCGGCGTCGCTGGCGGCCTGGCGCAGACCGGCGGCACTGCCCTGGCCCAGGCCGGTGGCCACCGTGAAACCGGAGCCGCCGAGGGCCCAGATCGTCAGGCCCCCGCCACTGGAGCGATCCGGGGCGAGTTCTCCGGCGGTGGAGCAGCCAATCAAGCCGCTTGCGCCGATCTGATCGGCCACCAGAGCCGCCGCCTGGGCGAGATCGTGAACGGGGGAGCAGAACACCAGCACCAGCTTCGGCTCACCGGCGGCGAGAATCGGTGCGAGAGCTTCTGCTGTCGCCTCACGGGTGTCGGGGGCGATAGAACTGCCCACCTGGATCCAGCGTTCGGGATGGGGATCAGTTATGTGATCAGATTTGGGATCGGCGATGGGATCGACTGGCATCGGCGATCGGGCGACTGAACGGGAGGTCGTTTCGCAGGCCCCTGCAGCCATCGTAGGCAGCGCAATGGTCACCAACCCAGGGTCAGCGGCGCCACGGGCTCGATTTCCGGATGGGCGCCACCGAGCTGGTTGGCGCGCAGCACCAGTGCCGAGGCGCCATGGCGCAGAAACACCTTCATCACGGTGTCGCTGGCCATCCTGGGCAGCAGGGCGCGCCAACTGCCCAGGCCCCGCAGCAGGTTGTCCAGGGGGCGATCCTCCAGGCTGGTGCCCAGCACCTCGCCAGGGCGCTGCCAGTCGGGCCGCAGGCCGGCAAAGGGCAGCAGGGCGCGCCGCAACTCCCGCTCCAGACGCAGCAGCTGCCGTAACCGCTGAGCCTGGGCCGGATCCTGCTGCTGCCAGTCCCGCAGGGCCCGCTGATCCAGCCGCCGCAACTCCCGCTGCAGTCCCTGGATGGCGGCGAACAGGGCCTGGTTGGAATCCTGGGAGCAGTTGTTGGCCGGTCCCACGAAGGTGGCGCCGGTGCCGTCACCGAGGCGATAGCGGGCTGTCATCGCCGCCAGCTGGCGCTCGAAATCCCGCAGCAGCGATCGTTCGTGGCCCTGCACGTCGTAGCTGGCCGTCAGCGGGGGGAAGCGCACGAGGATGTCGGCCACCGGGCGGGTGCCCAGCCAGCCCCATTGGCGATCGCCCAGGTAGCGCCAGCGATCCTGGGCGCCGGCGATGATGCCGTCGGGGTTGTGGGCGTAGACCTGCCGGTAGGTGAGCGCCAAGCCCAGCTCTCCCGACAGCGGCTCGGTTTCCAGGGTGGCGACGCCGTAGGCGAAATGGCCTGTGCAGAGGCCGCTGGCCAGGGCCGATTCGCGCTGCTGGCCGCCGATGCCGCCGAACACGTGCAGCACCAGCAGGCGATCGCCGGGCTGCCATTCCGCCAGGGCCTCTGGCTCGGACAGCGGCCGCCCCGTCACCAGCACCGCAGTGGCGCTGCCCGCCTGGGGCTGGTGCCAGGCCTGGCGTTTGACGTAGTCCCAGGCGCGGCGCTGGCCGCAGATCACTCGCTCGGGGGCAAAGCGCTGCAGCTTCCGCGGCAACATCGCCTGCACCACGAAGCCCCCAGTGCCATCGGGCACGCCACTGACGTACCAGCCACTGCGGTTGGTGGGCTCCAGGGCCAGGCCGCAGCTGGTGCTGGGCATTATCCCCTCGCTGTTCGCCACCGGCGGCGGCAGCCGCAACTGCAGGCGTGGACCCTCAAAACGGCCTGTGGCGGGATCGAACGTCACCCCCGTCCAGGGCCAGGCCGGCGGCTCCAGTTCCAGTTCCTGTTCCTGGGTACTGGTACTGGTACTGGCACTGGCACTGGCAGCGGCGTTGGCAGGCGGGGCTTCAAAGCGCACCAGGGCCACCGCCGTGCCAGTGGTCTGCAGGGGCTCATCGTGGATCCGCAGCCGCGGGCCTGCGCCGGTTCCAGGGGCTTGGCCCGGCGCTTCCGGCAGCACCTGCACCGGGGGAGGCAGTCGCACCAGCTGATCATCCTGGGGGCGGGCGCCGGCGAGCGATTCGAGCGGTGTCACCTGGCGCCAGTGGTTGAGACGCAGCGGATGCACGCCGCCATCGGCGACGCTCTGCAGCGCCTCATCACTGAAATGCACGTCCATGGCCAGGCAGGCCAGCAGGGGATCGTGCCAATCGAGCCGCAGCCGCCGTCCCCGCAACTGGCTCCAGCCCGCCGGGGTCTGGATCACCTCAAACCACACGCCGCCCCAGCGCTCGTTGGCCAGCGGCAGGAGCAGCCGGCCGATCCACGCGTCCAGGGGCCGCAGGGCCGGCGATGGCAGGGGGCCGCCATCACGGTTCGGGTCGAGCTGATGCCAGCGGTTGGCCTGGTAACGCAGGTAGTTGTTCGGTTCCCGGGGGCCGCGCAGCTCCGCCGGTTTCACCTCGGTGAGGATGGCGCTCACCAGGTCGACGGTCTGCTGCAGATGGCTGCGACCATCGTCCAGAAAGGCTGCCGCATCGAGGATGCCGCCCGGTAGTTCATGGCCCACCGGGCCAAGCGAAATCAGGCTCACCTTGCCGCGCCGCCGCGCCCGGTTCCAGTAGGAGAGCGGCTGCAGACGCCAGCGGCCGGGGAAGGCCAGCGGGCCGATGCGCTCCACCCGGTCGCGCTCGCCCACCAGGTGGAAGAGATGCTCGGCGGCCAGAATCTGATTGCTGCCGGCGAAGACGCCACCGAGCGAGATAACTTCCACCGGCGCCTGCAGCACCCGGCGCAGGTGGGGCAGGGCCCCGAGTGAGATCTGACCGCCGCCACTGAAGCCCAGCAGGGTCACCGGGGTGCCGCTGCCGGGCCCATAGCCATTGGCCAGCAGGCTGTCGGTGATCACCTGGGCCATCCCCTGGTTGAAGATCGGGCCGTAGCGCTGGTCGGCCGACACCGCCACCACCAGGATGTTGCGCAGATTGATCACCGCCCCGAGCAGGGCCTGGGGATGGCGGATGCGCAGCCGATCCACCCAGCGCCAGAACTGCCCTAGCCAGCGGTCCTCGGTCAAAGGCTGGTTGACCACCGAGTAGGGCATGATCCCGCGCACGATGGCGATGTCCGCGGGCAGCCGTGCGTCCAGCTGGCGCAGGAAGTCCTCCCCTTCCGGCAGGGCCTGGATCGAGGCCTGGCCGATGCCGTCGAGATAGACCACCCAGCGACGGATCGGTCGCTCCGCGCCGACGGGGGACGCCAGCTCCCCCACACTGACGGGGGGACGCAGTTCGTCACCGAACCAGCCGGCCCACCAGCCCAGGGCCTCCAGGGGAGCGAAGAAGGCGCTCACCAGGAACAGCAGCAGGCCCACCGAGATCAGATCCACGGCCAGACCGAAGCTCTGATGCAGGGCGCTGTAGGCCAGCTGCAGTAGCAGGCCCGTCCCCGGCAGCAGCGCCAAGGCCACCAGCCCCAGGAGCAGCAGCAGTTGCAGGCGATGGCGACGCGGCATCAGCTCAGGGGCGACGGGAGCGATCCAGGGGCTCGAGCTGCGCCAGCTCGGGGCCCATCTGGCCGCTGCGCAGCATGCGCTCCAGGCGCCGACCATCGTTGATCAACGGCACCCCGGCGGCGCGATCCAGCAGGGAGCGACCCAGGCGCATCACCGGTTTGCCGGCGGTGCGTTGCAGCGCATTGGTGAGCCACCAGCCCACCACCAGGCTGCCGAATCCAGCCCAGACCGACAGGTCGGTGACCGCAACCACACCCACCACAAAGCCGATGGCGGTCCACAGGGACAGCAGGGTGAGGATCGGCACGCCCAGGTAGGGAAGGGCGCCGAGGAAGGCGAGCAGCTGGGGTGCATGGGCGATGCCCAGGGCCCGGATCAGCATCAGCACGGGCACCCTCGCCCCGAACACCAGCCAGGCCACCAGCCAGGTGCTGGTGGCCCAGACGAGAAAGCCACTCAGGAACAGCAATGCCTCCACCAGCAGGCTGATTGCGAAGCGCAACGGCCGCACCTGGTTGACGAACAGGATGAAGGCCTGGCCGACCGCCTGGGACAGGCCCGCCAGCAGGGCTATCCAAAGGCCGATGCGGCTCAGGGGCCCCATGGCTTCGGCACTGAGATAGGCGCCGGGCTGAAAGCGCAGGGCTCCAGCGATCACCTCCTGCACGTCTCCCATGGCGACACCCCCCAGGCCTGGAGGGGTTCTAGTCGCCGCCATGGCCGGTGGGGCTGGTGTGCCGCCATCGGCGTGTCCTGGCAAGTGAACGCCGCCGGTGCCTTGTCAGCGCAGTGGGCGCCGTTCCAGCAGGCGCGTGCCCACGGCGGCGGTCAGCAGTAGCAACAGGGGACCCTCCCCCCAGCGGGCGTAGGGGGTGAGGGCCGAGAGCCGGTGCAGCTGCATCAGGCCGCTGCGCCGCAAGCCCGGCGGCAACTGATCGATCAGGCGGCCGCGGGCATCGATCAGCATGCTGGGGCCGGTGTTGGCCGCACTGATCAGCCAGCGTCCGGTTTCGATCGCCCGCAGCTGGGCCAGGGCCTTGAACTGCTGCTGCAACAGCAAGGGGTAGGGATCGAGGTTGGCACTGGCGAGCAGCCAGCCAGCCCCAGCACGACTGGCGGCGGCCAGGGCCGACCCGTCGGAGAGCTCATAGCAGATGGCCACTGCCACCGAGCCGGCCGGTCGCTCCAGCAGGCGCGAAGCGGGCCCCGGTTCCAGGCCACCCACCGCCGAGAGCCCTCCCCAGCGCCACAGGTCGGCCAGGGGGACCCATTCGCCCAGGGGCACGAGCCGGTGCTTGTCCACCCAGCCGCTGGCCAGCAGGGTCCCTGGGTCGAAACGCAGCAGGCTGCTGCGCTGCTCGAGGCCTTCCTGGCGGAAGCCGCCGCTGAGCACCTCGATGCCGGCGGGCAGGGGCAGCGGCTGGCCCAGGGCCAGTGAACCCTCCGGCAGCACCAGGCTGCTGGCGCCCTGGAGAGCGGCGCTCTGGGCAGCGGCGCTTTGGGCAGCGGTGCTTTGGTGAGTGACGCTCTGGACTGCGGGGCGCTGGTCCGTGCCGGTTTGGTCTGTGCTGCGGTGGTTCCTGCTGCGGTGGTCCGGGTTTCGGTGGTTCGTGTTGCGGTGGTCAGTGTTGCGGCGGTCAGTGCCGTGTTGGTCAGCGGCGCTCTGGACTGGGGCGCTTGCGGCAGCGGAATCCTGAACGGCGTTGCCTTGGATCGCATGGCTCTGGGCCGTGGGGTCCTGGAGGGGTTGCCTCTGCTCCGGGTGGCCAGGGATCGGGTTGCTCTGGATGGGGTCGCGTTGGAGTTGATCGCTCGGGTCCCGGTTGCTCTGGACAGGGTTACTGGCTGCGGCGCTCCCGCCGTTGGGTTCGGGTGCCGTGCGGCGCTGGGCCGCCGCCAGGAACCGCAGTAGGGCCTGCTGTTGCCGGGGTTCGAACTTGTGGCGAGTGGGAATCGCGGGTTGGAGCACCAGCAGCCGCTCGGTGGCGCCCGCCTGCGGCGCGATGGCCGCCAGGGCACTGGCCCCGGCCAGATGGGCCGCCGCCACCAGGGCCAGTCCCGCCAGCAGCCAGCGCCGCCGGCCGGGGATCGGCGCCAGGGCCCGCCAGAGGCACCAGGCAATCAGCAGCTGCACGGCCGCCACAGCGCCGGCGCCCGCCAGGGCCGCCAGCCCCGCCAGCAGCCGATCCCCCGGCAGCGCTGAGGAACCGAGGCCTAACCAGAACAGGGGACCGCGGGCCAGTTGCACCTCCGCCAGTCCCCAGAGCAGCGAGCCGATCAGGGCCGTGCTCGGGCGGCTGGCGTCGAGCCGGCGCATCAGCCCCAGCCAGAGGGCCACCAGGCCGCCGCCCAGGACGCCGCAGCCCAGCCAGAGGGCCAGGCAGATCGGCAGGCTCAGGGGCGCCGGCACCCCGATCCAGTCGAGGGGATGGAGCCACAGCAACCAGCGATGGCTCACCAGCACCGCCGCCAGTCCCCAGATGCCAGCGGCCAGCAGCGGCCAGCGGCCGCGACTCAGGCCAGACGGCGCCGACCCGGCCAGGGCCCAGAGCAGGGCCAGGGCCGGCCACAGCAGGGCTGGTAGGCCCAGGGGCGCCAGGGCCAGGCCCGCCAGCAGCCCTGCGCCGCAGATGGTGAGTCCCCAGAGGCGACGGTCATTGCCCATGGCCGGCGAGCCTAGGAAGCGCCAACCTCTGGGAGGGTCCCGATGGGGCCTTCACCCACCAGACTTCTCCGGAGGACCCCAAGTCATGGATCAGGGCAATCTGCTGCAGATGTTGTTGCTGCGCGGCCTCGGCACCACCTCCTTGGTGACCGATCGGCTCCGTTATGTGAGCCAGGAATGGGTCAGCAGTGGCAAGGTCGATCCCAGCCAAGCCGCGGCCCTGGTCGAGGACGTGCTCAAGGCGCTGCGCGGAGACAGCCCCGAGCTGGAACAGCAGGCTGAGCGCCAACTGGAGCGCAATCGCGATGATCTTCTCCAGGATCTGGGCTTGGCCCGGCAGCGGGAAGTGGACGAGTTGCGGGGGCGGCTGGACCGGCTGGAGCGGCTGATGCGCCAGCGCGGTGGCCAGGGCGCGGCTGATGGGGCTATCCCCGGAGTCTCCGATGAGGATCTGCCGCCTGACTGAGGGGGCCGGCCCGCTGGCCTCTCCCCCAGGGCTGCAAGAATCGGCGCCAGCGGTTCTGCGGCCATGCGCGACATCCTGATCAGTTCTGCGGTCTGTGTGGCCTGCCTGTTGGTGGCGTTTGTCAGCCAGCTGGTGGCCCCCTCGGTCCTGGTGGGGCCAGCAGAGGCTGCCGCCACCAGTGCTCTCGCCCGGCCGGCCGGCCCCGCCAACACCCAACCGCCGTCCGGCTACGCCCCCACAGCCAGCCTCGCGGCCGTGGTGGCTCCGCTGGAACTCGATCCCGACGACACCAACCCCAGTCTTTTCACCATGGCCTCCAGCAACGACAGCAACGGCGATGTGATCGCCCAAGGCGGTGCTTCCGCCCTCGGAGGTGCTATGGACGCTCCTAAGGAAACCGTCACCGCCAGTGGTCTGCGCATCACTGATCTGGTGCTGGGTAGCGGCGCCGAGGCGGTCAGCGGTCAGACGGTGTCGGTGAACTACCGGGGCACCCTCATGAACGGCAAGGAGTTCGACAGCAGCTATGGCCGCGGCCCCTTCAGCTTCCCGCTCGGTGCTGGTCGGGTGATTCGCGGCTGGGATGAGGGCGTGGCCGGCATGAAGGTGGGCGGCAAGCGCAAGTTGGTGATTCCCCCGGATCTGGCCTACGGCGAGCGTGGCGCCGGTGGCGCCATTCCCCCTAATGCCACGCTGATTTTTGAGGTGGAACTGCTGGCTGTCGGCGGCTGAGCTGCCGCTCCCAGGGCTTGGCCGCCGCCGCTGCCGCGATCGTTAGGATCACTCGGCTGGGACCGGCCCCTGGCCGGCTACTCCCCTGGTCTCTGGCTCCACTGGCCAGGGAAATTCCGCTCTGAGGCCAAATCTGCCCCTGGCCAAACTGCCCGGGGTGATGTTGTGCCCATGTTCAACCGCTGCCTGCGGCATCCGGTTGCCCCCTTCTTTCCAAGTACGCCGCTTTCCCCCACCCCCATGGCTCACCAGCTGCCCGCGCTGCCCTACGACCTCGACGCGCTCGAGCCCCACATCTCCCGCTCCACCCTCGAGTTTCACCACGGCAAGCACCACGCCGCCTACGTGACCAACCTCAACAACCTGGTGGCCGGCACCGATCTTGAAGGCAAAAGCCTCGAGGACACCGTCACCGCCGTGGCCGGTGACACCGCCAAGGCCGGCATCTTCAACAACGCCGCCCAGGTGTGGAACCACAGCTTCTACTGGCAGTGCATCAAGCCCGCCGGTGGTGGCGCCCCCACGGGTGAGTTGGCCGCAAAAATTGATGCCGACTTCGGCAGTTTCGACGCCTTCAAGGAGCAGTTCAAGACCGCCGGCGCCACCCAGTTCGGCAGTGGCTGGGCCTGGCTGGTGCTGGATGGCGGCACGCTCAAGGTCACTAAAACCGCCAATGCAGACCTGCCCTTGGCCCACGGCCAGAAGGCCCTGCTGACCATGGATGTCTGGGAGCACGCCTACTACCTCGACTATCAGAACCGCCGGCCCGATTACATGAGCACCTTCCTCGACAAGCTGGTGAACTGGGACTTCGTCGCCGCCAACCTCTCAGCCGCCTGATCCGCTTGCAGTGGTTCGTTTGCTGCGCTTCGGTTGCAGCGGTGCGAGCGCTGTGACGTTCACCAACCCCGGGCCGATGCGGTCCGGGGTTTTCCATGGGTGGCTCTGGACCCGGTACGGAGCAGAGGCCCCCGTCAGCACCGCACCGGCCACCAGGCTGTTTGCCGCCCCGCGCAGACCCGCCTCGTCCATACCTGCAACTCCACTGCCTAGTTGTGCCACTCCCTGCTGTGCCACTTCTTGCTGTGCCACTGCCTGCTGTGCCACTGACTGCGATGCAGCCCCATCCAACGCCGCTGATGCCCAGCCGCTGGCCCCCGGCGGCGGCGGCAGCCAGCGCGGCCCCGTTCCCGCAGGTTCCAGCGGCGGCGGCGATGCCCACCTTGCTGCTGGTGGACCGGCACGATCCCGCCATCAGCGCTGAGGAGCGCCGCAAGCTGCAAGCCAGCCTCTCGTCCGCCGAGCTTGAGCGTCTGCGGCGCTACCGCCTGCCTGCGGATGCGGATCGCTTCTTACTGGGGCGCGGCCTGATGCGCCGCTGGTTGGCCCAGCTGCTGGGCTGTGGCGCCCTGGAGCTGCCGTTCACCTCGCTGGGCCATGGCAAACCCGCGGTGGCGGGTGCGCCCCCGTTCAATGTCTCCCACTCCGGCGATCTGATCCTGCTGGGTCTGCATGCCGATCGGGCCGTGGGCGTGGATCTGGAGCGCGACCGGGCCGGCCTCGATTGGCTGCCGATCGCGCGCCGTTACCTCGGCGAAGCGACCTTGCTGCAGCTGCAGCGGGATCACGCCGATGAGGGCCGGCAACGCCAGGCCTTCCTGCTGCTCTGGTGCGGCCTGGAGGCCCGCCTCAAGGCCGATGGCCGCGGCCTCAGCGGCCTGAGCGACCTGGTCAGTAGCGCGCCTGACGGCGCCACCGACCTCCAGCGCTTGCCCTGGGCTGCTGGCTGCTGGCCGCTGCAGTTGCCTCAGGGGTATCAGGGGGCCGCGGCCCTGCAGCCGGCTTCAGGGGAACCCGCTGGTTAGCAGCCCCGGATCAGGTCAGCGGCGGCCGGGCCGATGCGAGCACCGCCTCGGGAGCAATCCACATGGCATCGCCATAGGAGAAGAAGCGGTAGTTGGCGGCGATGGCTTCGGCGTAGAGGGCAAGCAGGCGCTGGCGGCCGATCAGGGCACTGACCAGCAACAGCAGGGAACTTTTCGGCAGGTGAAAGTTGGTGAGCAGGCCCTGCACCACCGCGAAGCGAAAACCGGGCTGAATCACCAGATTCACCGGCCCCCGGTGCGGCCGCAGCTGGCCGCCGTGAAGCGCCGCCACCCCCTCAAGGCTGCGCACACTGGTGGTGCCCACGGCGATCACCCGCCCGCCCCTGGCCCGGCAGGCGGCCACGGCCGCCACCAGCTCTTCGCTCGCCTCCACCCATTCGCTGTGCAGCTCCAGCTGGCTGAGGTCATCGTTTTCGAGGGGCCGGAAGGTGCCCAGGCCCACGTGCAGGGTGACCTTGCCCAGGGCAATGCCCCGTTCCTGGAAGGCGGCCAGCAGCTCATCGGAAAGATGCAGGCCCGCCGTCGGCGCCGCCACCGCGCCCGGTCTGGCAGCGAAACGGGTCTGGTAGCGATCGTTATCGCTGGCGTCGTGGGTGTGGATGTAGGGGGGCAACGGGATCGTGCCGTAGCGCTGCAGCAACGGTTCGATCGTCTCGACACTGGTGCAATGCGGCGGGAAGCGCACCACCCGCCCGCCGCTGGCGGTATCGGCGGCCACCACCTCCAGATCGAGCGGCGGCTGGTCGCCCTGCTGCAGCTGCAGCACCTCG
Source organism: Cyanobacteriota bacterium (assembly GCA_026389335.1). GTDB lineage: Bacteria > Cyanobacteriota > Cyanobacteriia > PCC-6307 > Cyanobiaceae > Cyanobium. The sequence continues at coordinate 21,608 of JAPLIB010000088.1, forward strand.
CCGGGGCGCAGCCGCTTGGCCGGACGGGCCAGGCAGAGCCAATCGCTGGGACCGGGAGTGAACGCCGAGGCCAGGGGCGTGGCCAGGCCGGCGGGCTCCAGCAACAGCAACTCGACGGCGCCGCCACTGGCGCGCCGGGCCTGCAGGCGAGCCCGCAGCACCCGGGTGTCATTCACCACGAGCAGATCGCCGGGGCGCAGCTCCTGCGCCAGATCCCAGACGTGGCGATGGCGCGCCCGGGGGCTGGGGCCATCGCCGGGGGAGCTTTCCGTGCCGCCTGAATCCCCGGACTCCCCGTCAGCGGCGGCAGCAGCCAGGGGCTCCACCACCAACAGGCGAGCGGCATGGCGAGGCTCGACCGGCCGCTGGGCGATCAGGTGTTCCGGCAGCTCGAACGCATAGCTGGACAGGCGCTGATCCTCAGGCACGCTCATGGCGGCGGCTCACAACGAATGACATTAAGGACCCCGATCGATCGACTGGGCGGTGCAGCTGGTGGGCCAGGAGCGGCTCGGAGCGATCAGACCGGCAGATAGTGGCGGTAACGGGTGAACAGGCGAGAGCGGCCATCGGACAGCGCCGATGACACCACATCAATGCTCTGGTTGAGGAGGTAGCGATCAAACCAGCGATTGCCGACCACCTCAGGCATCATCACGGTCAACCGTTGATCGGGTTCCTCCAGTTCCACCTGCTGCACCATGCTCACCAGGGGATCGACGAAGGAGGCGTAAGGGCTGGCGCTCAGGCTGAGGTGCAGTCCCTGCTGCCCAGCGAACAGGCGATCCCAGTCGGCCTGGATCCTGGCGGGGTCATGGTGCTCGCCGTAGACAAACAGCACGCGCACATTGCGCGACATGCTCAGGGCCTGGCGGACGGCGGCAACCGCGGCGCGATCGAAACTCTCCAGGCAGACCAGGATCGGCCCGCAGCCAGGATCCTGGGGCGGAAGGCTCGGCTCGGTGCTTCCTGCAGCTCCAGCGGCATCGGGCAGGCCGGCAATATCGAGAGCCTGCTCCAGCAGGCGATAACGACGGCGGATCCAGCCCAGCCCAAGCACCAGCAGCGGGATCAGCACCACCACCAGCCAGGCTCCGGAACTGAACTTGCTGACGACGATGACCAGCAACACCAGGGAGGTGAACACAGCTCCGCAGCCATTCATCAGGGCCCGCTGGTGCCACATCGGCCCCTGATGGCGCAGCCAGTAGCGCACCATGCCGGCCTGGGAGAGGCTGAAGGCCAGAAACACCCCGACGGCATAGAGATTGATCGCCATCGTGGTGTCGCCACCGCAGAACACGATGATCAGTCCGGCCAGGGCAATCAGCACCAGGATGCCGTTCTGGAAGACCAGCCGGTCACCGCGGAAGGCCAGCAGCCGCGGCAGATGACCATCCACCGCCAGCAGGGCACCGAGGCGGGGGAAGTCGGCGAAGGCGGTGTTGGCCGCCAGCATCAGGATCAGCAGCGTGGTCAGCTGCAGCACCGGATAGAGGGGATTCGTCGCCCCGAAGATGCGTTCGCCGAGGATCGCCATGCTGGTCTGACTGGATGAGGGATCGACGCCGTACATCCAGGCCAGCAGGCTGATGCCGATGAACATCAGCGAGAGAATCACCCCCATCGCCGCCATTGTGGCCCTGGCATTCACATCCGAGGGTTCGCGGAACACCTTGACGCCGTTGGCGATCGCCTCGATGCCGGTCATCGCCGAACAGCCCGAGGAAAAAGCCCGCAGGATCAGCAACATGCCGAGCGGTGCCACGGCCTTCACCGGTGGCATCGGGTCGGGATGGAAGCCGTGCCGCAGCACCAGATCCACCAGCCCGAAGCCCACCAGCAGGGCCACCATGGCGATGAAGGCATAGACGGGCAGGGAGAACAGCCGGCCCGATTCACTCATGCCCCGCAGATTCACCCAGCCCACCAGCACCAGCAGCACCAGGGCGATCGGCACCTGCCAGGGCAACAGGGCCGGCAGATAGGAGGTGAGGGCCTGGGTGCCGGCCATCAGGCTCACGGCGGCCGTCAGGGAATAGTCGATCAGCAGGGCTGAGGCTCCCACCAGGCTCGTGGTGCCGCCGAGGTTGGCGCGGGCGACGATGTAGCAGCCACCACCCTCCGGATAGGCATGCAGGGTCTGGCGGTAGGAGAGCACGACCACGGCCACCAGGGCCACCACCGCCAGGGTGATCGGCAGCGACCAGACCAAGGCCGCACTGCCGGCGAGCACCAGCACCGCCAGGGTCTGGTCGGTGGCGTAGGCCACCGAGGACAAGGCGTCGGAGGACAGCACCGCCATCGCCTGGGAATTGGGCAGCCGTTCGTCCTGGCTGGCGCTGGTGGGCAGCGGCTGGCCCAGCAGCCGTTCACTCAGACCACGCCGAATGCTTCGGGAACTCATCGCAGAGGGGAAATCACAAGGTCTGTAGGGGTGGACAATCCGCTAGCGAAATCCGTCAAGAAACTCTTCCTGCCGAGCCTTCGAGGCTGGTGAGTCAGGCTCGGCACCAAGGTCGGAGCCGGTTGTAGATCGAGCGGTTATCGGCTGCCTGGGGCCGTCTGAGGGGCGCTTGCGGCAGGCCAGAGCCTGGAAGGTCGTTGAATTACGGATCAGGCATAACCTCAGCCGTGAATCACGGCGTGACTGGAGGAATCAGGGCTGAACGCCGGCCATGGCTTTCTCAGAACGCGGGCTTCACAGCACCAAGCTGTCCGGGTTGGTCTCGATCAGCAGGGCCAGATCCTTGAGGAAGGCCGCCGCATGGGCGCCATAGACAGTGCGGTGATCACAGGTGAGGTTCACCTGCATCTGATTGGCCACCCGGATCGAGCCGTCCTTGCCGGCCACCACCATGGGGCGGGAGGCGGCCACCGCCAGGATCGCGCCGGTGCCCGGCGGCAGAATCGCATCGAAGCGGTCAACCCCGAACATGCCCAGGTTGGAGAGGGTGAAGGTGCCCGTGCTGTATTCCTCAGGCTTGAGCTGCTTGCTGCGGGCGCGGCTCACCAGGTCGGCCCAGTTGCGGGCCAGGCTGTAGATGTCAGTGCGGTCGGCGTCGGCTAGCACCGGCGTGATCAGGCCACCGTCTTCCATGGCCACGGCCACCGCCACGTTCACAGCAGCCGGATAGGCCATGGCGCTGCCATCGCCGCTGGTGGCGGCGTTCACCTGGGGATGGCGGGCGAGGGTGACGGCCACGGCCTTGGCCAGAAGGGCCGTCATCGTGACGCCCTTGCTCTTCACCTGTTTGTACAAGGCATCCAGCTTGGTGGTGGTGATCGTGTAACCCACTCGGAAGCAGGGCACTGCCAGGCTGGCGAGCATGTTGCGGTTGACCGCGTTCTGCAGGGTGTTGAAGGGCACGGCCTCCCCGGCCCGCCCGAAGGCCTGACCGGCGGGTGCCGCAGCCGCTGCTGAGGCGCCATTGCCGTTGGCAGCTGCCAGCGCCGGCCCACTGCCCTCGGCGATGCGCGGGATGCTGACGGGCTGACCGGCAGCCTTCTCGACGTCCTCCGCCTGGATGCGGCCGTTGGGGCCACTGCCGCGCAAGGCCTCAAGGGCCACCCCGAGCTGGCTGGCCAGTTTGCGGGCCCGGGGGCTGGCGATAATCCGACCGGCTGCGGCCGCCGGGGAGCTGGCTGCTGCAGCTGCTGCTGGGGTAACGGCCGCCGGGGCGGCGGGCGCCATCGGCGCAGCAGGTGCGGCCACGGCCGCAACGGGGGCTGGGGCCGCAGGGGCGGCAGCAGACACGGCGGCAGGGGCCGCGGCGGCTGGAGCGGCCGGCGCCTGGGCCGCAGCCGCTGCGATCTCCGCCTCGCTTTCGACGATTAAACCGATCGTTTCCCCCACCGGCGCCGTGCCGCCGGCCGGCATCAGCACCACCGCCAGGTAGCCCTCATTGAAGGATTCCACGTCCATGTCGGCCTTGTCGGACTCGACCACGAGCACCGATTCACCCCGCTCCACCTTGTCGCCGGGCTTTTTCAGCCATTCCACGATCTTGCCCTCCGTCATCGTCGAGCTGAGGGCTGGCATGAAGATTTCGTGGGTGGCCAACGTCGCGTTCCCGCTTGAATGGGGGTGATTTTACGTGGCACAAGGTCGGCTTCTCGGTTCGGGTTGAGCCGCCTGCTGCCTCTGGCGGTCCTCAGTGCTGGGACAGCAGCTGCCCCCAGCCGCTCAGGCGATCGGTGATGCCGTGCTGGCGCAGGGCCGCCCAGGCGGTGGCGATGTTCACGGCCAGCACCGGTTTGCCGCGCTGGGCCTCCAGTTCCTGCACCAGGGTGGAGCAGACCAAGTTGGTGCCCACCTGCACCAGCGCTTCGACCCCGGGGCCATCCACCGCCATGAAGGCCGCCGCCAGGAAGGCGTCGCGGATTTCGGCGTCGCTGATGCGGGCGGTGTACACCTTGCACTTCTGAGCGCTGGCCAGGCCCACCATCCGCTCAACCGTGAAATCCTGGGCGCTGAACCAGCTCCTCACCCGCTCGTCCACCGCCTCCGGAAACGGCGTGACGACCCCCAGGCGCGTGGCGCCGAGGCAGCGCAGCGCCTCCAGCACCGCCTCGAAGGCCAAGGTTAACGGCAGGCCGGTGCGCTCGGCCAGCAGCTGCCGCATCCGGTTCCACCATCGTGTTGGTGGCGGGCAGCAGGCACCGCGAACACGGCCCGGGTTCCCAGCGCATCGGTCAAGGGGCCGGGGCGCAGAGGATTTCAGGCTAGGCCGTAGCCAGCGTCTGGGCAGGCCGGAAGCCAAGGGAGCCTGGCCGTCGCTATCAGCCCATGGCTGCTCGCCTGGTCAACCGCAGGATCGGGGCGGCCAGGGAAGGCCGCATGGCGAACTGACTCTGAGATCCCCCGAAACCTCACCCCGCTCGATCCGAGCGAGAGGCACCGCAGCAGTCAGTCGGCTCCTTCGATCGCCTCGATCACGCCGTCGCGGACCAGCACGGCGGCCTGGAGTTTCTGCACCAGGTTGTCGCCCACACCCACCTCGGTAAAGCTCTCAATCTGCCCCTGCTCGACGATCGCGTCCATCTCCAGCTCACGCACCTGTTGCTGCTGCTCGAGCACCTGGCGCTTCTGCTCTTCCAGTTCGGAGCGCTTGGCGCCCACCTGCTGCTGCACCGAGCCCACCTGCTCCTGCACGCGGGGATCGAGCGGGTTGGCGCTCTGGCGGCGGATCTGATCGATCACTTGCTGCCCTTCCTGCTCCAGCTGGGCCAGCTGGGCGTCGAAGTTGCTGAGGGCATTGCTGAGTTCGCGCTCGGCCTCCTCCTTCCAGCGGGGTGTCACCACGGCCCTCACCGTGATCGTGCGCTTGATCGAGAGGGTGGTGCCGTCGGCCATGGGGGAGCGAAATCAGGCCACAGGCTGTCAGGCGACGCCACCTCGGTCAACTGGAGTGTCCATTCAGGGACGTCCAGGCCGTGACCTGCAGAGCCGGGGCAGCCTTCGCCAGGCCTGTTTGTTGGACCTCTGCCCCCTGGCTTCTGTCCCCCTGGACTCTCTCTGCGGGCCCTCGCTCCGTGCCGTCGGCTGCGCGCCTCAGTCCGGCGGCGATTCGCCGTAGAGCGCCGCGATCGCTGCGGCCTCGCGGCTGGCGATGCGATCGCGCCGCTGTTTGAGGGTCTGGGTGAGCAGGCCGTTCTCGATGCTGAACGGTTCCACCAGCACCACGCCGCCGAGCCGCTCATCCGGACGGGCTCCCGCTCGGGTGGCCAGCAGCCCATTGAGCTGGCGGGTCAGCGCCCGCAGCAAGGCGGGATCGGCCACCGTGCCCTTGGGCAGGGTCAGGGAGGCCGCCAGCGCGAAGGCCTCCAGTGCCTCCTGCTTTGGTACCAGCAGGGCGCCGAGTTGCTTGCGGTCCTGCCCCACCAGCATCACCTGCTCCACCAGGGGGCTCTCCACCAGGGCCTCCTCCAACGGGCCTGGTTCGATGTTCTCGCCGCTGCTGAGCACGATCGTGTCCTTGGCGCGGCCGGTGAGCACCAGGGTGCCGTCGGCGAGCAGCAGCCCCAGGTCGCCGGTGTCGAACCAGCCCTCGGCATCTATGGCCTTGGCGCTGGCCTCGGGCTTGCCGAAGTAGCCGCCCATCACCTGGGGCCCCCTGGCCAGCACCAGCCCCCGCTGGCCGATCGCCACGGTGCGGCGGCTGTCGGGATCGACGATGCGGATCGCCGTGCTTGCCAGGGGCTGGCCGGAGCTGCCGCGGCGGTTGTTCCAGGGGCGGCGGCAGGTGAGCACCGGGCTGGTTTCGGTGAGGCCGTAGCCCACGAGCAGCTCGATGCCGATCGCCTCGAAGAAGGCATCCACATGGCTGGCGAGGGCGCCGCCGCCGCTGATCGCCGTACGCAGCGAGCCCCCCACCAGCTGCTGGCGCACCTTGGGCCACAGCAGCGAGGCCGCCAGGCGTTGCAGCGGCCAGCGGCCCGCCGCCTCGGCTGCGGCCCCCAGGCGCCGCAGGGGCGTCTGCGGTTGGAGGCTGAGATCCTGGGCGAGGCGCCGGGCCAGGGCATAGGCGCGGCCGTTGGCCAGGGCAGAGCGCAGCAGCTTCTGGCGGGAGGCGGGCATGGCCGCCAGGGCATCCTCAAAGCCCGAGAGCAGCGCCTCCCACAGCCGCGGCACGCTGATCAGGTACTGGGGCCGCACCTTCTGCAGATCGGGCCGCAGCTGCTTGAGCGTGGTGTAGGTCTGGCGGCAGCCGCAGGAGAGCAGGAAGTATTCGGCGCTGCGCTCATAGGCATGCCAGATCGGCAGCACGCTCAGCACCCGATCCCCCGGACGGGGCCGTACTGCCACCCCCAGGTGACGCAGCTGGTGCAGCAGGTTGGCCTGGGTGAGCGGCACCCCCTTGGGCTCGCCGGTGGTGCCGGAGGTGTACAGCAAGGTGGCAACTCGGGTTGAACCGCCTCTGGGCAGGGGGGGCAGCGGTGCCTGCAGGCCTCGCTCCAGCAGCTCCGGCCAGCCCAGGCAGGGCATGGTCCCCGTACAGGCGGCAACGCTGGCGGCTGGCTCGGCGTTGCCCTCGAGCAGCACCACGAAGCGCAGCCGCTCCAGGGCGGCAGCCGGCAGGGCCAGGCGCTGCAGCAGGGCGGCCGATTCCACCACCAGGCCGACGGCGCCGCAGTCATTGAGGATGTAGCGCAGTTCTTCCACGGGGGCGCTGCTGCCGCGCACGGCGTCGGCGGCGCCGGCTCGCATCAGTCCCTGGTCGGCCAGCAGCCAGCGGGGGCCGTTCTCGGCGAACAGGGCCACCACATCGCCTGCGGCCACCCCGAGCGCGGCGAAGGCCGCCGCCGCCTGCTCGATGCCCTGGCGCAATTGGCGGTAGCTCAGGCTCTCCGGCGGGCGGGCGTGGGGGGCCTCCACGGCGATGGCGTCACCGTGCAGGCGCTCCAGTTCGGGCCACAGCTGCTCCAGGCCGGCCAGCTGACTCCAGTCGTGGCGCTCCGCCAGGGCCTGGTGGTCGCGGTGGCTGCCGCTCCAGTGGATCTCGGCGCGATCGGTCATGGCGGGGCGGGATGGCGAGGGAGCGCGGGCCAAGCATTACTGCCGCGGCTGGTCTGGATCAAGGGCCTGGTGCCAATCCGGCAGGGTTTCGGCGATCGTTGCTGGCCGCAGTTCCAGCGCGAAGCGTCGGCTGAAGGCGGCCAGCAGCGGCGCCTGCAGCTGCTGCGCTGTGATCCCGGGCAACCAGTCGCTCAGGCAGCCCACAGGCCGGTCCGCCAGGCCACAGGGCACGATCGCCTTGAAGCCTTGCAGGCTGCAGTTCACATTCAGGGCCAGGCCGTGCTGACTGATCCAGCGGCGGGCGCCGACGCCGATCGCCGCCAGCTTGCGGCCCTCCAGCCAGACCCCCGTCAGACCCGGCTGACGCTCCGCCGCCAGGCCGAGCCCCGCCAGCAGATCGATCACCACCCCCTCCAGCTGCCTGAGGTAGAGGTGCAGGTCAGCGCCATGGCGCTGGAGGTTGAGCACCGGGTAGAGCACCAGCTGGCCCGGGGCGTGGTGGGTCACTTCGCCGCCACGGTCGATGCGGAACAGGGGTAAGGGGGGAGCGGCGGGATCAAAGCCCAGGTGGGCATTGCTGGCGCCGCGGCCGAGGGTGTAACAGGGCTGGTGCTGCAGCACCAGCACCGCTTCGGGGCCGCCGGGCTCGGCCAGCAGCCGGGCCTGCAGCTGACGCTGCCATTGCCAGCCCAGGGCGAAGGGCACCGGTGTGGCCGCTTCAAAAAGAATTGCGCTGGTCCTGGGGGGCATGGCGGAGTGTTCCTAGCGTGCAGGCACCCGGGAGCGGTCAGCCTGAAAAGAGGCCTGACTCCCCTCCCGGCGGTCGACATCTGCCCTGAGATTCTGATGAAACTGCTCATCCATGGCCGCAATCTCGATGTCACCCCGGCCATCCGGGATTACACCGAAAGCAAGATCAGCCGAGCCATCAATCACTTCGGAGACATGGTCAAGGAGGCGGACGTGCATTTGTCCGTGGCACGCAACCCCCGCGTTCCCCAGCAGGTCGCCGAAGTCACGATGTTTGCCAACGGCACCGTGATCCGGGCCCAGGAGCGCAGTGAAAATCTCTACGCCAGCATCGATCTGGTGGCCAGCAAGCTCAGCCGTCAGCTGCATCGCTACAAGGATCGCCTGCAGGAGCGCGCCCAAGGTCCGGTGCACCGCTCCGCCCGCGATGAGGAGACTGGCGCCGCCAACCTGCCGCCCCCCGGCACACCGATCACCGAGGGTATGGAGCCGGTGGTGCCCCATCGGGGCGTGCGGCGCAAGTACTTCGCCATGCCGGCCATGGATCTGGAGGAGGCCCTGCATCAATTGGAAATGGTGGATCACGATTTTTACGTCTTCCGCGATGCCGGCACGGGCCAGGTCCAGGTGGTCTATCGCCGCAACCACGGGGGCTTCGGCGTGATCCAGCCGAAGGACGCCTGAGCTGATGGCCAGGGCGCGCGACTTACCGGATCTGGCGCCGTTGATTGATCACGCCCTGCTCGACCCCCACCGGGGCCGGCAGGCCGTGATCACCTGCTGCGATGAGGCTCGCCATTTCGGCTTTGCCGGGCTGTGTGTGGCCTCGCGCTGGGTGGACGTGGCCCGCGAACGCCTGCCGCTGGGCGATCGGGTGAAGCTGATCTCAGTGGTGGGCTTCCCTTTTGGCGCCGTGCCGAGCGCGATCAAGCGAGCCGAGGCGGAGGCCGCCGCCGCCGCCGGTGCCGATGAACTGGATGTGGTGCCCGATTTCGGAGCCCTCGCCGATGGCGACAGCTCCAGGGTGCTCGATGATCTGGCCGCGATCACCGAGCTGGGTCTGCCGGTGAAGGTGATCGTTGAGGCGGGGCGGCTCGACCCCCAGGCCCTGGAGCTGCTGGTGGAGGTGAGCATCGATGCGGGTGTGCGCTGGCTCAAAAGTGGCAGCGGCTTCGGTCCGCCGGTGACCGCCGCCCAGGTGGGGCGGCTGCGCCAGTTGGCGCGGGGGCGGGCGGCGGTGAAGGCCTCTGGTGGCATCGCCGACCTGGAGCAGGCTCTGGCCCTGGTGGAGGCCGGCGCCACCCGGCTGGGCACCAGCCGTGGTTTGGCGCTGATGCAGGCGCTGCGGCGGCCCACGGCCGGCCGTGGCACCAGCCGGGATGAGGCGGCGGGACGCAACGAAGATCGCAGGGAATCCGGCCCTGGTGAGCCTGGTGATGGCGAACACAGCGATGGGGGGTGAAGCCGTGATCGTGGGTCCACTCGTGATCCTGGCGCTGGCCGCAGCCTGCAGCGTGACCGTTGGCTTGGGGATCGCAACGCCGGCGGGCGGTCACCAGCCTGAGCGCTGCTGATGTCGGAAATCCTGCTGGAGGGCCTCGCTCTCACCTGTCGCCCCCTGGGTGAGAACGATCGACTGCTGACCCTGCTGAGCGAGAGCGAGGGGCTGACGCGCCTGGCGGTGCCGGGGGCGCGCCGGCCGAAAAGCAGCCTGGCGGCTGCCGTGCCCCTGGCCCATCTGCGCTTGCTGGTGGGCGGCAGTCGCGGCCTGCGGCGGGTGCGACAGCTGACGGTGGTGCGCAACTACGGCGGCCTCGGTCAGCGGCTTGAAACCCTGGCGGCGGCCCAGGCCTGCGGCGAGCTGTGCCTGCAGCTGGTGCCCGAGCAGGCTCCGGCCCCTGGTGTGCTGGCCGATCTGTTGATGCAGCTGGGCCGCCTGGAGCAGGTGGTGCGGGAGCGCAGCGATCGGCTCGAGGCCCTGGCAATTGCGGTGCAGGGCAGTGTGCATCTGCTGGCCCTGGGGGGCTACGCCCTGCCGCTGCAGCAATGCGCCCGCAGCGGTGAGCCGCTCGAGCCTCCCCTGGGGAACTGGGAGTGGCGTTCCAGTCTGCTGCCGGGGGAGGGGCTGACGATCGGGGCGCTGCCGGGGGCCCGGGTGGTGCTCAATGCCTCGGAGCTGGCCCTGCTGCAGCGGCTGACCAGGCCGGGCCTGCCACGCCGCCGCGACGGCGAGCTGATGGGCCCGGAGCCGGTGTGGCTGCATTTGCTGGATCTGGTGGAGGCCTGGTGCGGCGAACATCTCAGTCGGCGCCCTCGGGCCTTCAGACTGCTGCGCAGTGCTTTCGAGCCCATGGCTCCGCCCCGCCGCAGGACGCCGTGATCAGGCCGTGTTGACCAGGCCCCGCCTTGATCGGTCCCGTGTGATTCGTCAGCAGTGATTCGCACCCACTGATCCGCACCCACTGATCTATCACCACGGATCCCGCGTCCACTGATCCCGCATCCACTGATCCCGCATCCACTGATCCGCCACCAGAGATGAGCCCGCTGCGATGAGTCCAGGTCCGATAGACAAGCCACGGATCCGGGAGATGGAGCCTTGAACGATGCCAACAAACCCCACGCCCCTGCCGGGGGGAGGGGTTCAACCGGATCGGGCGAGGATGACGAGGCCACAGCTCAGCCCGTGGGCGCCCAGGCGCCAGCGCGCGCGGCGGTTCAAACTGGCGAAACCGGGCTGGTGGCGGTGCTGGCCTTGCCCGGTTTCCGCCAGCTGTGGCTCGGCCAGATCTTCTCCCAGCTGGCCGACAAGTTTTACATCGTGCTGATGGTGTTCCTGATCGCCCAGTACTGGGTGACCGAGAACCCCCAGGCCGATCCGGCCCTGGCTGAGGCGGCGGCCGCGATCCGCATGGGCGTGGAGAACCGGGCCCAGATCATCACCCTGTTGGCCACGGGGATCTATGTGGCCAACACGATCCCGGCGATGCTGCTGGGCACCGTGGCCGGAGTCTGGGCCGATCGCTGGCCGAAGCGGGCGGTGATGGTGGCCTCCAATGCCCTGCGGGCGGGCCTGCTGCTGCTGGCGCCCCTGGCGCTGCTGCCCGGCCCCCAGTGGCTGGGCCTGAGCTGGGGCTACTGGGCGCTGGTGGCGATGACCGTGCTCGAATCGGTGCTCACCCAGTTCTTCGCCCCGGCGGAGCAGGCCGCCATTCCGCTGCTGGTGCCCTCCCACCAGTTGCTGGCTGCCAATTCGCTGTACCAGGCGACCAGCATGGGAGCCACGATTGTCGGCTTCGCCCTTGGCGATCCGATCCTGCGGCTGATGCACGGCCTGCTGCAGCGCCTCGGTATCAGCGGCGGCGAGTTCGTGTTGCTACCCCTCTGCTACGGCATCGCCGCCGTGGCGATCGCCGCGATCGCCATTGATGAACCGGTCAAGCCCCCCCGCAATGTCACCGTCTGGCAGGAGATCGGCGAGGGGATCCAGGTGCTGCGTGAACGCCCCAGCGTGCGCAGCGCCATGCTGCAGCTGGTGCTGCTGTACAGCCTGCTGGCGGCCCTCTATGTGTTGGCGATCAGCCTGGCGGCCACGATCGTCGGCCTGGGACCCACGGGTTTTGGCACCCTGCTGGCGATGACCGGTCTGGGGCTGGCGATCGGGGCGGTGGCGATGGCCCAGCTGGGTGATCGCTTCAACCGCCGCCGCCTGGGCTCCAGTGGCCTGGGCATCATTGCCTTCTGTCTGGTGTTGCTGGGGCAGACCCGCGGCAATCTTGCGGTCACCCTGCTGCTCTGCGGCCTGCTCGGGTTGGGGGCGGCCCTGCTGGCAATCCCGGCCCAGACCACAATTCAGGAGGACACCCCCGAAGACCAACGGGGTCGGGTGTTTGGTCTGCAGAACAACCTGATCAACATCGCCCTGAGCCTGCCGCTGGTGCTGGCCGGGGCGGTGGTGAGCCGTTATGGGCTGTTGCCGGTGCTCTGGGCCCTGGCGGTGGTGGCCCTGGTGGCGGCCCTCAGTGAGCAACCCTGGCGCCGCTGCTAATTTCTGGTATCGAAACGAACCGCAACCGGTGGCACACATTGCCTGGCTGGGCAAGAAATCCCCGTTCTGTGGCAACGTCACCTACGGACTCAGCATCACCGAAGCCCTGCGCCGCCGCGGCCATGGGGTGAGCTTCATCCACTTCGACACCCCGCCGGCGGGCCTGGGCCGGCAGGAGTCGGTGGGTGGCGATGGCCGCGGCCTCGAAGCCCATCCCAGTCCAGCCCTGGACAACCCGGAAGTCGCCCTGCCTTACCTGGTCAAGTCCCAGGTGTACACGATTCCTTCGCCCGGGGCCCAGCGCGAGCTCCGGGAGTCGCTGGAGCGGCTCAAGCCCGATCTGGTCCATGCCAGCCTCACGCTCTCGCCACTGGATTTCCGCCTGCCGGATCTCTGCCAGCAGCTGGGCCTCCCCCTGGTGGCCACCTTCCATCCGGCGTTTGATGCCGCCCTGCGCAACCTGGCCGGCGGTACCCAGCAGCTCACGTATCAGCTCTACGCGCCCTCGCTGGCCCGCTTTGATCGGGTGATCGTGTTCTCGGAGCTGCAGGCCGATCTGCTGGAGCGGCTGGGGGTGCGGCGGGAGCGGCTGGCGGTGATTCCCAATGGGGTTGATCCCCAGCAGTGGGCCCCGGCCGGCCAGGAGGATCCCAAGGACGGGGTGGCGGCCGAACTGGCCAAGTTGCGGCAGCGTTTTGCCGGCCGGCGGCTGTTCCTGTACATGGGCCGCATCGCCACCGAGAAGAATGTGGAGGCCCTGCTCAGGGCCTGGAGGCTGGTGCGGCCCCAGGGCTGTCTGCTGGTGATCGTCGGGGATGGGCCGCTGCGCCCCTCCCTGCAGGATGGCCGCGAGGACGATGTGATCTGGTGGGGTTACGAGGGCGAGCGGGCGATCCGGCTGGCACTGCTGCAGCTGGCGGAGGTGTTCCTGCTGCCGTCGCTGGTGGAGGGGCTGAGCTTGGCGCTGCTCGAGGCGATGGCCAGCGGCACCGCCTGTGTGGCCACCGATGCCGGTGCCGATGGTGAGGTGCTGGAGGGGGGAGCGGGCATCGTCATCAGCACCCAGGGGGTCACCACCCAGCTGCGCACCCTGCTGCCGGTGCTGCGCGATCAGCCGGTGCTCACCGCTGAACTGGGCCGTCGTGCCCGCGCACGGGTGCTGGAGCGTTACACCCTGGAGCGCAACCTCGATGCCCTGGAGGCCCTCTACGGCGACCTGATGCGCCAACCGCTGGCGGCCTGAGGGGGAGGCGCCCTATCGCCAACCGCCCCGAGACTGAGCGGCCTGGCCTGAGGCTGGGCGGCCTGGCCGCGGATTGGAGCTGACCCGGGGAGCCTGGATGCCCTGGCCAGCCCCGTTCACCCCAGCAATCGATCCACCAGCGCCAGCTGCTGGGGCAGGCAGACCGTCTGCAGATCGAAGCGCTCCACCACGGTGCGCCGCGCCTCAGCCCGCAGCGGCCGCTGGGCGGCGGGATCGGCCAGCACGGCGGCGATGCGACGGGCCAGAGCCTCGGCGTCAAAGAAGTCCACCAGATGGCCATTCACCCCGTCCTCGATCACGTCCTGCACCGGTGGGGTGGCCGAGCCGATCACCACGGCCCCACAAGCCATCGCCTCCAGCAGGCTCCAGCTCAGCACGAAGGGATAGGTGAGATACACGTGGCAGGCGCAGACCCGGAACAGCTGGTGCAGCAGCCCGTGGGGAATCTTGCCGACGAAGTGGATGCGGCTGAGATCCAGCTGTCCCCCCAGTTCGGCCAGCAGCACGTCTTTCCAGTTGCCCCCGCCCGCTGGCGGGGCCCCGTAGCTCACGTCCAGACCGCCGACGATCAGCACCTGGGCCTGGGGCCGCAGCTGCAGCAGCAGCGGCAGGGCGCGCATGAAGCGGTGAAAGCCGCGGTAGGGCTCCAGGTTGCGGGCCACGAAGCTCACCACCTCAGCGCCGGGCCGAAAGCGCAGGCCGGCCTGCTGCAGGTTGAGTTCAGCTGGCCCCTCGGGCGTGATCACGGCGGTGTCGATGCCCTCGTGGATCACGCTCAGCCGCTGGCGATAGGCCGCCGGCACGGTGCTGGCCTGCCAGGGCGTTGGCGCCAGACCCCAGTCCAGATCCTGCAAGGCGAGCAGCTGGGTGCTGCGCCGCAGGCGGATGCGGGTGCGGTTGCGCCAGCTCCTGTCCGGGAACTCCGGATCGAAGCCCACATCGCCGCCCTCCAGCTGATAGACGAACTCCACCTGGTGCAGCACCGGCACCGCCGGCAGCAGATCCTTGAGCGCCAGCAGTTCACCCCAGCCGGGATGGCCCACGATCAGATCGAGCTGCAGACCCTGGGCCAGCAGCCCTTCGAGTGTGCGGCCCACGGCCTCAGCTCGCAGCACCTTGGTCTGCAGATCTGATACCCAGGGATGGCAGTCCGGCACGCCCCCTGCGGGCATGGGGTCGTAGCGATGCAGGGGGATGCCAGGCAGCTCCCGGGCCGTGGGCCCGCCGATCGCCAGCACCCGTTCGCCCCGTGCCTGCAGGGCTGGCGCCAGATGCCGGTACTGGCCCGGGAAGTTCTGGTGCAGGAACAGGATTGTGCGGGCCATCGACGTTGCGGAGGGCTTGCGGCCGGGAAGGGGCTGTCAGGGCTGGAGCCAACTGAGCGGATGGCCCGTGGGCAGGAGCAGTGGGTGGCGCGATTCGGACCGCTGGCTCTGGCAGAGGCGTGCGGGAGTGGCGAGCGAGTCCTCAATCCTGCCGAGGCCAGATCGCGGTGATCGACCCAAGGGCCGCAACAATCCTGCCGCCAGCGTCCAGCCCCGGATCTTCCGCCAGATCGGCGGTTCGATTGCGGAGCCTTTGCTGCTGTGGTCTCCGTTGCCGCCTCCTGGCCTTGGGGCTTTCCTGCCATCTCCTCAGTAGCGCTCCGGTCGCGGCCTCTCCCAGGTGGGGCGATGGCCGGCGGCGCGCAGCTCGGCCGCCCGGGTTTCGAGTCGGCGCCGATCCAGGCGCCAGAGGCGATAGAGACCGGCGCGGCTCAGTTCCAGGGGCTGCAGTCCCTGCCAGAAAGGGGAAGCGGCTGTGGTGCGGTCGATCACCACCAGCACGGTGGGCGTCTGGGCCGGGCTGGAGGGCAGCTGGCCGGGCCGCTGTTCTCGCCGCAGGCGTTCGGCCAGATTCAGCAGCCCCTCGGGCTCGATGCCCTCGTAGATCACCAGCCGGCGGCTGTAGTAGTGCAGCGAGGGCTTGAGGATTCCCACCATCGCCAGCGGTTCGGCGCCCGCCGCGCCTGGCTCCGTCGCCCTGATCTCCGCAGCTATCTGCCGCACCGGCAGCCCCCGCAGACGATCCCCCAGGCTCCAGCTGGGCAGCAATGCCGTCGGTACAAAGAGCACCAGGGGCAGCTGCAACGCCAGCAGGCGCAGGGGCGGGCGCCGCCGTGCCGCCAGCCCGCCCAGCAGCACCGCCAGCGCCCAGAGCAACCCGGCCAGCAGCAGGCGCCCTCCCGCCAGCAGCTCCGCCGGCAGGGTGGGCAGCTCCGGATCCGCGATCAGATGCACCCAGAGAGGAGCCAGCAGAAACACCAGCGCCAGCACCAGGGTGAGCAGCAGGGTGAGGCGCCAGGCCCAGCGATCCGCCCAAGCCAGCGATGCCGGGGCACCGCGGCCCCCAACCCTGTTTTCCGTTTCGGTTGCGGCGCCAGTTTCACCAGCCTCGTCAGCGGGATCCATGGCGGCCGCCTGGACCACCAGGGCCACCAGCAGGGCCGCCGCGGGGGTGGCCGGCAGCCAATAGCTGGGCAGCTTGGTGGCGGCGAGGGTGAAAAAGGCGAACACCACCAGCAGCCAGCAGGCGGCGAAGCGGGCCAGGGAGCTGGCGGCTGGCTGGGGCTGGGCCGGCCAGGGGGCCAGCCGCAGGGGCCCCAGCGCCCGCCCCAGGCCCAGCAGTAACAGCGGCGTGGCGGGCAGGGCGGCGATCAGCAGCACCGGCAGGAAGTACCACCAGGGCTGCAAGTGGTGGTTCACCACCGAGGTGAAGCGCTGCAGGTTGTGATAGCCGAAGAAGCTGTCCCAGAAAGGGCGGCCCTCGCGCCACAGGGCCAGGCCATACCAGGGCAGGGCCAGCAGCAGGCAGAGCAGCAGTCCCGGCAGCGGTCGCAACCGCCGCGCCAGGCCGGCCAGGTCGTGCTGTAGCCAGCCGAACAGCAACAGGGTGAGCACCAGCAGCACCAGCGCCACCGGCCCCTTGGTGAGCACCGCCAGCCCCACGAGGGCCCAGGGTGCCGACCAGGATTGGCGCTGATCGGCGTAGCGCCGCCAGCAGAGCAGCAGGGCGCCGGCCAGCAGGCCGCTGAACAGGCCATCACTCACCGGCACCCGGCCCCAGAGCAGCACCAGGGGGCCCAGGGCAAAGGCCAGGGCCGCCGTGAGCGGGGGCACCAGCCAGCTCAGGGAGGCCGCCGCTGCAGGGTTGGTCCCAGGGCCGGGGCTGGCGGTGGGGTCCCCGCCGCTGGCGCCGGGCTCAGGCCCCAGCCGGCGCTCACCGCTGCGCTGCTGTTTGGTCACCAACCCCGTTTCACGGGCAAGACCAGGCTGGGGCCAGAGCAGCAGGGTGTCGGCCAGGGCGAGCATCACGCCGATCGAGGCCAGGGCCGCAGGCAGGGCGGCGGCCCAGGTGCCCAACGGGTTCCACTGGGCCTGGCCGGGCAGGGCATACACCAGCCCCATCAGCCAGTACACCAGCGGCGGCTTGTCGTAGCGGGGCAGCCCGTTGACGCGGGGAATCAGCCAGTCCCCCGTTTCACTCATCGCCCGGGCGGCGGCGGCGAACAATGGTGGCGTTTCATCCACCAGGCCGGTGCTGCCCAGCTGCCACAAAAAGATGAGCGCCCCCAGGGCCAGGGTGAGCAGCAGCAGGCGCTGACGGCGGGGGGACGGCGGCATCAGGGTGGGGGCCCCGACGGGCTGGCGGCTGGTGTTGCGGGGCTGGCCGCGGCACCCACCCAGAGCTGTTGCCGCCGGTTGAGCAGCACCACCGAGGCCAGGGCCAGGGCGGCACCGAGCCATTGCAATGGCCGCAGCCGTTCATCGAGCAGCAGCATTCCGCAGAGCAGGGCGAACACCGGGGTCAGAAAGGTGAGGGCGGTGAAGCCGGTGAGATCACCGCGGCTGGCGAACCAGAAGAAGAGGCCGTAGGCCAGGGCGCTGCCAAACAGGGAGGCATAGGCCATCAAGCCCCACTGCAGCCCAGTCCAGGCAGGCCAGAAGGACAACAGCCCGGCGCTCTTCCCGGCACCAGCGGCCAGCATCGGTGTCAGCACGGTGGCGACGACCAAGGGGATGCCGCCCAGCACCATGTGCCAGCCAGTCACCACCAGGGGATCACTGGCGCGGGTGGCGTAGCGGCAGAGCACGGTGCCTACCGCCATCGCCGCCGCCGCGCCCAGCATCCATAGCTCCCCATGGCTCCAGGCATGGCTGCCGATCACCGCTGGCCCCTCCAGCCACCAGTGGCGCAGCAGCTCCGGCGGCAGGCCGAGGCAGAGGATGCCCGCCAGGCCGATCAGCAGGCCCAGCCAGCCCACCGGGTTGATCGCTTCGCCGAACAGGGTGCGGGCCAGCAGCGCCACCAGCAGCGGCTGGGAATCGATCAGCACCGAGCCGAGGCCGGCGCCGGTTTGCTCCAGGCCGCGGGCCAGCAGACCCTGAAACACGGTGCCATCGATCAGGGCGAAGAGCAGCAGCCAGGGCCAGTCGGCCGCCGCCACCGCCTGGGGACGCCCCACCAGGCGGGCCACCAGCAGCAGCAGCAGCCCGGCAGGCAGCAGCCTCAGGCTCGCCACCAGCAGCGGCGAGCCGTCGGCGAGCAGCGGTTTCATCGCCGCCATCGCCGTTCCCCACAGGGCAAACGGCAGCAGCATCAGCGGCCAGCGCAGCAGGGACCCTTGCGAAGCCGGAAGCATGGGCAGGGTTCAGGGAGGGCTTCTTTTTAAGATCCAACCACTACACCCGATTCCGATGCCCTGGCCCTGGCGCCGCAAGACCCGTCGCACTCTGGCCCGGATCGCCATCGAAGGACCGATTGCCGGTCCCACCCGCGAGCGGGTGCTCAAGGCCCTGGAGCAGGTGGGGCAACGGGAGTGCCCGGCCCTGCTGCTGCGCATCGACAGCCCCGGTGGCACTGTCGGCGACAGCCAGGAGATCCACGCGGCCATCGGCAGGCTGCGGCAAAAGGGCTGCCGGGTGGTGGCCAGCTTCGGCAACATCTCCGCCTCCGGCGGGGTGTACATCGGCGTGGCAGCCGAGAAGATCGTCGCCAATCCCGGCACGATCACCGGCTCGATCGGCGTGATCCTGCGTGGTAACGATCTCTCCAGGCTTCTGGAGCGGATCGGCATCCGCTTTGAAACAGTAAAAAGTGGTCTCTACAAGGACATTCTTTCCCCCGATCGGGCCCTCACCGAGGCGGAACGGACGCTGCTGCAGGACCTGATCGATGACAGCTACGGCCAGTTTGTGGCGGCGGTGGCGGCCGGCCGCGGCCTGGACGAGGCCAGCGTGCGCAGCTTCGCCGACGGGCGCGTGTTCACCGGTGCCCAGGCGCTGGAGCTGGGGCTGGTGGATGCCCTCGGCGATGAGGAGGCGGCCCGGCGGCTGGCCGCGGACCTGGCGGGCCTGGATCCGGAGCATGCCAAGCCGATCACCTTCGGCAAGCCGCCGAAGCGCTTCAGCCGTTTCCTGCCTGGCGGGCGCCTGCTGGGCCAGCTGCAGCAGGCCCTGAGCCTGGAGCTGGCCTGGGCCGGCCAGCCCCTGTGGCTGCATCGTCCCTGAACCCGAATCCCATCCGCCCCCGATCGATGAATCCTGCCCTCGAACTGCGGGCCCTGCGTGGGGCCACCACCGCCAGCGCCAACAGCACTGAGGCGATCGATGCCGCCGTGAGCGAACTGGTCGCGGCGCTGATGGCCCACAACCGGCTGCAGGCCAGCCAGTTGCTGTCGATCACCTTTTCGGTGACGGCCGATCTCGATGCCTGCTTTCCGGCCGGCATCGCCCGCCGGCGCCTCGGCTGTGAGGGGGTGGCCCTGCTGGATTGCCAGCAGATGGCGGTGCAGGGGGATCTGCAGCGCTGCATCCGCCTGCTGGCCCACGCCTGGCTGGCTGCGGAGCAGATCCCTGTCCATCCCTACCTGCGCGAGGCCAGCCGGCTGCGCCCGGACCGAGCCTTGGCGGACGCCAGTCACACCTCAGTCACAACTCCAGCTGGGGCCTGGGATCCGGCCGGAACGGCTCCCCTTAGTCCGGCCGGTGATCCGGCCGACCACTGAGGGCGCAGGTGGGCCTGGGAGCTGTTGAGAATCGCCCCATCACCTCCGGCTGTCTCCATGCCACCCCTCCCGCGCCTTCGGGTTCTCGCCTCTGGCGCTGCCATTGCTGCCGGCGCCTGCGCCTTCGCCGCCCTGGCCCCCATGGATCTGCCTCGGCACAGCGGACTGCTGCAGAGTGCCCAGGCCCAGGGCACACCCGGCCTGATGGAGTTCCGCTGGGACAACAACAAAGATTTCCGACGGCTCTATTTCTTCATGACGGAGACGGTCCGGATGAAGCGCTCTGAGTACTACCTGATTCTCAAGCCGAAGGATCGCAAAACCGCCATCCTCAAGCTGGCGATCTCCGTGCCCAGCTACTGGGACGGCAGCTTTGATGCCAAGCAGATGAAGCTGTGTGAGATGAGCCAGGGCGGCATGATGAAGCGCACCCGCTGCGAGAAGCAGATCCCAGCCACGATCGAGGTGTCGCCGAATGGCAAAGCGATCGAGGTGTTCCCGGATGTGCCGGTTTCGGATAAGAAAACGATCGGTTTGTACATCAACACCTTCAACCCGTTCAACACCGGGATGTACCAGTTCAATGCCCTGATCCAGGCGCCCGGTGATGTGCCGGTGTCGGGCTACGTGGGCTCCTGGTTGATCCAGATCGACCCCAACTGAGCCGGGCTGAGGGCGCTGGACCCCAGCTGATAGGGTGGCTGACTGAAGCGAATCGAAGAGCCGGGAGGCCACCATGACCAAACGCACCCTGGAAGGCACCAGCCGCAAACGCAAGCGCGTCTCGGGATTTCGAGTGCGCATGCGCAGCCACACCGGCCGCCGTGTGATCCGCACCCGCCGTCGCCGCGGCCGCGCCCGCCTGGCGGTCTGAAACACCGCAGCTGAAGCCGTCTGCCCCTGAAGTCCGATGGGCCTGCCGCCGCAGTATCGGCTTCGGGGCCATCGGGTGTTCGATCGCCTCTATCGCCAAGGCCGTCGTCTGCATGGGCAGTTGATGGTGCTGCGGGTGCTGGCGGCTGAGCCTTCCCTGTTGCCCCCGCCGGCCGATCGCCTGCCGCCCAGTCCTTGGCGCCTTGGCGTGGTTGTGAGTGGCAAGGTGCACAAGCGCGCAGTGCGACGCAATCGCCTGCGGCGCTTTCTGCAGGCTGAGCTGTTGCGTCAGGTTGAAGCGTTGCGACAAGCTGAGGAACGGCGTCCAGCACCGCTTGGCACCAGCCCCCAGTGGCTGCTGCTCAGCCTCAAGCCAGGTTGCGCCGAGGCCGACCCGGCCCAGCTGCTGGAAGAATGGCAGCAACTGTTGCGTAAGGCAGGTCTGAGCCCATGACCCCAGCAAGTGCCGAGTCCAGCAACGTGCCGCCGTCCGGGCCTGCCGCGGCGGCGCCAGCCAGCACCGTTACGGGTAACCCGGTTGCCGGCCTGGGCCTCCCGGGCAAGGGTCAGATCCAGGAAGCGGTTATCTACGCAGGTGGGCCCGCCAAGGGGGATCTGATCTTCGGCTTGGCGCTGGCGATCACTCTGGTGGGCATTCCGTTGGCGGTGGGGGCGATCGTGCGGGCCCTGTGGCTGCGCTATCGCATCACCACGCGCCGCATTGAAGTCAATGGCGGCTGGCTCGGCCGCGACCGCAGTCAGGTGGTGTACAGCCAGATTCGTGAGGTGCGCTCGGTGCCCAGGGGCTTCGGGGCCTGGGGCGACATGGTGCTGGTGCTCAACGACGGCTCCAAACTGGAGATGCGCTCCGTCCCACGCTTCCGCGAGATTGAGGCGAAGATCGAGGAGCTGCGCCAGGCCAAAGGCGCCAAGGCGGCCAAGCTCAGCAGCGGCTTCGCCAAGCCGGAGACGCCAGCGGCTTGAAGGGCTGACGTCATCGTGTCCCGAGTCCTCCAGGCTGGGCGGCTCACCAGACTCCGGATTCCAGCCCCTGCTTCCTGTCCCTCACTGCCTTTCCAGCCCCTTGCGCCAGCATTGCGTCTGGGTCGGCGGATCTCCGCCCGCATTAATCCCCCCCGTTCGGGCACACTGGCCCCGGATTCCCTAACCCCTGAGCGCTGCCTGCCGTGATCGGCTACATCTCCGACAACCTGCTGCTGCCGATCCTCGACTTCTTCTACGGATTGGTGCCGAGCTACGGGCTGGCGATCATCGCCCTCACGGTGGTGATCCGGCTGGCCCTGTTCCCGTTGAGTGCCGGTTCGATCCGCAGCGCCCGCCGCATGCGCATCGCCCAGCCGGTGATGCAGGCCCGCCAGGCCGAAATCAAGGCCAAGCACGCCAGCAATCCCCAGAAGCAGCAGGAGGAGCTGGGCAAGCTGATGAAGGAGTTCGGCAGCCCCTTGGCGGGTTGTCTGCCCCTGGTGGTGCAGATGCCGATTCTCTTCGCCCTGTTCGCCACGCTGCGGGGCTCACCGTTCGCCGATGTGCCTTACACCTTCAATCTCAAGGTGCTGCCGGCGGATCAGATCGCGGCGGTGGAAACCAAACCGTTCAACAGCCCCAGCCATTCGATCTTCGTCACCGCCACCAGCCACGTGCCGGTGATTGGCAGCCTGGAGGGCGGCACCAAGCTCGGGGTGGGCGACAGCGAAACCGTCAAGTTGCACACCCGCACGGGCGAAAGCTTCGGCTCGGTGCTGGCGGCCGTCGAGAACGGCGACAGCTTCCAGCCCAGCTGGAGCGTCACCAAAGGTGAGGCTGTGGTGCGTGTCGATGCCAACGGCACGATCACCGCCCTGGCGCCTGGCGATGCCACGGTGGAGGGCAAGATCCCCGGCCTGGCGGCCCGCAGTGGCTTCCTGTTCATCAAGGCCCTCGGCCAGGTCGGCTTCATGACCGACGGGGCCGTCAATTGGGACATCGCCATCCTGGTGGGAGCCTTCGGCGCCAGCCTGTTCGCCTCCCAGATCCTTTCGGGCCGGGGCATGCCCGCCAATCCGCAGCAGAGCACGGCCAACAAGATCACGCCGGTGATGATCACGGCGATGTTCCTGTTCTTCCCGCTGCCCGCGGGGGTGCTGCTGTACATGGTGGTGGCCAACATCTTCCAGGGGTTGCAGACCTACCTGCTCACCCGTGAGGCCCTTCCCGACAACCTGCAGGCGATTCTGGATAAGCAGATGGCGACGGCTGCCGTCGCGACGGCCGGCGGCTCTGATGTTGGCCGACTGCCGTTTGAACCCAAGACCAAGAAGTGAATCCGGCGGCCCCTGGCCCCATCCCGCCGCTGCGGCCGGTGCCTCTGCAGGAGCTGCGCCTGCGGGTCGATGCCCAGTGTTGGCTGGTCCAACAGAAGCTCAGCGAACTCGACAGCCTCATGCCGGTGCGGGGCCAGATCCGTGCCCGCCATCACGGCAGCGTGTTGGAAGTGGAAGGTGAGGCCGAAACGATCGTCAACCTCTGCTGCGATCGCTGTCTGCAGCTGTACAACCTGCCGCTGAGTGCCTCGGTGCATGAGTTGCTGGAGTTGGCCGGGGCTGGAGTCGGCGAGCCGGATGACGACGATCTGACGGCCCTGGCCGGCACCGTTTCCCCTGCCAGCCGGCGCACCTCCAGGCGTCAGACCAGCAGCAGATCCCTGGGCAAGGCCAACCCGGAGCCACTGCTGATCGAGGCCCTCGATGATCGACTCGATCCCCGCGGCGATTTCGATCCGGAGCGCTGGCTGTTTGAGCAGCTGAGTCTGCAGCTGCCGGTGGTGAACCGCTGCGGCGCCGACTGCCCCGGTCCGCCCCTGCCCCAGGGGGACTGGCCCACCTCGCCTGGAGCCAAGGCGAACGCCAACGCAGCCAGGCGAGGTGCCAGCCAACCCGGGGCCGCCCATTTCGAGGACAGCCGCGCCCCGGCGCCGGCGCCGACTGGACAACGGGTGGCCTTGGATGCTTCCCCAGGCTCTGGCTGCGCCCACACCTCCAGCCCCGTCGATGGCACCCCCGACGCCACCAAGCTCCCAGCCGGCTGCGAGGCCACCAATGGCAGCCGCGGCGAATCCGGGGGCGACCCTCGCCCCTCCCAGACCCCGATCGATCCGCGCTGGGCGGCCCTGCGCCAGCTGCTGCCCTGAAGCCGATGGCCCATTCCACCCCCCTGGTTGACCAGCTGGATCTGCTGATCCGTTCGCGCACGCCGATCCTCTGGATTCGCAGCCTGGAGGAGCAGCGGGTCGAAACCCTGCTGGAGCAGGCCGCCCGTCGCCTGGGGGGGCGGCTGTTGTTGCGCTGGGATTTTGTGGCGGGGCTCAGCGGCAGTGCCAATCGCCAGGGGGAGGCGGCGCGCAATCCGATGGCGGCCCTGGAGGCCCTGGCGGCGGTGCCGGCCGAGCAGGGGGCGATTCTGCTGCTCAAGGACTTCCACCGCTACGGCGAGGATCCGGGCATCTGCCGCCGCTTGCGCAACCTGGCCGCCTCCTTGCCGCTGGTGCCCCACACCCTGGTGATCAGCGCGCCGGACTGGCGTTTGCCACGGGAGTTGGAGGACTGCATAACCATGCTGGAGCTACCCCTGCCAGAGGCGGCCGAGATCGGTGCCCTGCTGGGCTCGATCGCCGTGGCCGGGGGCCGGCCGCTGCAGGCGGAGGTGCTGGAACAGCTCACCGCCGCCTGCCATGGCCTCAGTGAGCAGCGGGTGCGGCAGCTGGCGGCCCTGGCCCTGGCCCGCCGCGGTCAGCTGGGGGCCGAAGACCTGGCCGAGGTGCTCGAGGAGAAGCGTCAGGCGATCGCCCGCAGTGAGCTGCTGGAGTACTGCCCCAGTGAGGCCACCCCGGCGGATATCGGTGGCCTGGAGGCGCTCAAGCACTGGCTGGAGCAACGACATCGGGCCTTCAGCGAGGAGGCCCAGCGCTATGGGCTGCCCGTGCCGCGGGGGGTGCTGCTGGTGGGCCCCCAGGGCACCGGCAAGAGCCTCACCGCCAAGGCGATTGCCCACAGCTGGGGCATGCCCTTGTTGCGGCTGGATGTGGGGCGCCTGTTCGCCGGGCTGGTGGGGGCCAGTGAGGCGCGTAGCCGCGAGATGATCCAGCGGGCCGAGGCGATGGCCCCGTGCGTGCTGTGGATCGATGAGATCGACAAGGGTTTCGGCTTCGCCGGCGCCTCCGGTTCGGGGGGAGGCGATGGCGGCACCAGCCAGCGGGTGCTGGGCACGGTGCTCACCTGGATGGCGGAAAAGACCAGTGCCGTGTTTGTGGTGGCCACCGCCAACGCGGTGGAACGGCTGCCGGCGGAGCTGCTGCGCAAAGGCCGCTTCGATGAGATTTTCCTGCTGGAGCTTCCGGATGGCGGCGAACGCCGAGCGATTCTGGATCTGCAATTGCGCCGGCGCCGGCCGGCCCATACGCTGCCGCTGGAGGTGCTGGTGGATCGCACCGAAGGCTTCTCCGGCGCCGAGCTGGAGCAGACGGTGATCGAAGCGATGCATCTGGCTTTCGGCGAAGGCCGCGAGCTGGGCGAGGCGGACCTGATCACCGCCGCCAGCCAGGTGGTGCCCCTGAGCCGCACCGCCCGCGAACAACTCGATGCCCTGCGCACCTGGGCCTCCAGTGGCCGGGCCCGGCTGGCCTCAGGACGCAGTGGGGTTCAAGCCGTCTGAGCTGCTGTCAGCTGCGCCTGGCCGGAGCGCTGGGCTTCGGCCGCCGTCTGCCCCTCAGGCCTGCTGTGGGGTGGCGATCAGCTGCTGATGGCCACGGGTTCGCTACGAACTTTCTTGGTGGCGCCTGGGCTCAGGCTCTGTTCGGGCCCAGCCCGTGTGCGGCCACCAGCGGCGCTCTTGGCGCTTGTCAGTCCCCATCGGTCATCGCCGGCGGTGGGGTCTTATTGAGGCTCTTACGGTCTGTGACATCGGCAGGGGTGGGGCCAGGGAGCGGGCGGGCGATAAAAGGACTGTTGGCATGAATGGTGACTGAAGGGAGAGGGACTTTCTCCTGGGCGCTTGTTTGCTTCCTCAGGGATTATTTTTAAGGGCGACATCTCAATGGCTTCGTCATTGCAGCATTTATGGCATGCCAGTTGGTGGATTGTCGTGATGTCGTTAGGTTGGTGCTTCACATATTGGAGGTAAGATCTTGCCTTTCTATTAGGGCATCAGTCGGATTGCTTTTGTGCGATTTCGTCGTTGCTTGACTTTTGGATTTGTCCATTTTAATTCAATTAATGGAGATGGTGCCATGGCTAAAAAAGCGCTTCTTGTTGGAGTAAATGATTATGCCCCTGCTGGTGCTGGCGGCCCTGATTTGCGCGGTTGCGTGAATGATGTGCGTGACATGGCTAATACCCTCAGTGCTCTTGGTATCGTTCCGGCGGCTCCTGCAACCATGCAGATTCTCACGGATTCGAGGGCAACAAGGGCTGCGATTATCAGGGGGTTCAAATGGTTGATTGCGGATGCAAAGAAAGGCGATGTTCTCGTCTTTCACTACTCGGGGCATGGCTCGCAGATGGTGGATGTGGGCGGGGATGAACTCGATGCAAAAGATGAAACAATTTGCCCCCATGATTATGCCACCGCTGGCATGATTAAAGACGATGACTTTCGCTCTTTGTTGGCTGGTTTGCCGGCAGGAGTGAATCTGGATATCATTCTTGATTCTTGCTACTCTGGCACCGGAACTCGCGAGTTGCCGGCGATGGCGGCAACATCGGATTCAGGCTCTGTTGCTTATCGTTTTATTGAGCCACCGATCGATTGGGGATTTTTCCTAGACGCCAATCCCTCGCTGCCTGTGAGGGGTATCTTGCGGCCCGAGGCAGATGGCCGCGCCAGGGTTCCTGTCGTTGTTGATCGTCTCAATCATGTGTTGTGGGCAGGCTGCCGCGACAACCAGACATCCGCTGAGGCCCTGATTGGTGGCATCTACCGTGGTGTTTTCACCTATAATTTTTACAAAGTGTTGAGAGGGGCTGGACCGGCGATTACCCGTCTCCGGCTGGATGCCCAGGTCACCGTAAATGTGAGGGGCATGGGATATGCTCAGGTTCCGCAGCTGGAAGGAACCAAGATTTCTCTGTCCGAGAGGGTTTTTACTTGATCATTTGCTGATGGTTTAGTCATTACTCAGTTGTATCGCCTTGTTCGCTAATAAGGCGATACTTTGTTGGTGCCACTGGTGTTAGCGACTCTGGGGGCGAGCTTTGGCGGGAATTAGTTGGTCCTAGGTTGGCCATTGGTCTGTTCGCTTGTTGCTGTCCGTTCCTGCGGGGTCGGTGCAACCCGTCCCCTGAGCCGTTGTGCTGATTGTTGGTTCATCAGCGCCTCTCCATGGGGAAGATCTGGTTTTGACCAACGTCTTATGTTTGCCTGGATCGCCTGATTTGGCATTGAGTTATATGGAAGTTTCCCGTGCTTTTGGGGATGAAATGGGCTGATTGGATCTCTATTGAAGGCTGAAGTTCTTTCTGCACTTCGGCAAATCTTCCAAGGCATCAGCCCGTGTTGGATGCCAGCCCAAATCGCCTGAATTCTGCTCGATCTCGCTCTTGAGGTTCACTCACTGCCTTGGCTAAGGATGGGACAGTATCTCCAATGCTTGGAGCGCTGAATCGGAATTATTGCGTAGATGTTTTGGTGGCATCTCCATGCCATTCCTGTCGGTGGCTCAGTCCGTCTCTCTGCACAAGCAGCTTGCTCGGCGCGGTATTGATGCCTGGTTGGCCCCAGGAGGCAGCCCATGAATCTGGGCCTGCATCTTCTTCAAGGGGAGCGCCCATTGCGCTCCAGGAAGCGCGCACAGTTTTTGCGAAACAGGGCCAACACCAGCTCCGGAGTCTGCAGTTCCATCCAGAAGGCCTCCGCTTCCAGCCGCTGGTCGGCACGGCGATAGCGTGTTCCCAGCAACTTCGCGTAGTGGGGCGCCAGCGTCTGCAGTTCCCGGTAGGTGCGTGGCATCAGTTCATCGGCGATGGCGCTGGTGCCCGTGCAGGACTGCATGATGTGGGTGGCTTCGTGGGCCATAACCTCCCATACGGCCTCGAGATCGCCCAGATCGACATTGCGCCTGCAGATCACCAGTCGGTCGATCCTCTTGCCATCGTTCTCGTAATAGCCGGCATGCTCTGGGGGGCAATGGGCGGACACCACCGTTTCGCTGCCGCTGGCGTTGATCAGGTTTTCAAGCCTGCGAATATTGTCCAGGCTTGAAGCCTTGACCGGTGGGTTCAGCAGGGGCAACCCCAGCAGAGCAATCGCCAGCAGCTGGTTCGCGGCACGCAACATCGGCACGGCCATTTCCGGCATCGGCAACCATCCCCACCCTGGCCTCAGTTTGCGGAGCTGGCCAATGCCTTAGGTGCCACTGTCTTCGGTGCTATCGCCTTCGTTGCCATCAGAACAGCTGGGCTGAGAACACCGGCTCTCCTGGCGCCAAGGTGTTCCAGGTGGGCAAGACCGTTCCACCCCCTCCGGCTTTGCCGGATCCAGCCCCGGGGCAGCCCCTTCTGCGGCAGGCTCCCCACAGCGATGCCCACCACCATGGATTCTCTGGACCAGTCCTCTGCGCGCGAGCGCCTGCGGTCCTATCTCCATGGCACCCAACTGCTGGGCTCGATTCACAGCACGCTCTATTACGACCAGAACACCGTCATGCCCGCCGCCGGGGCGCCATGGCGCGGTGAGCAGCTGGCCCTGCTGGCCCGGCAGCTGCATGGGCGGCAGAGCTGCATTGAATACAGCGAGCTGGTGGCTGCAGCCGAAGCGGAACTGACCGCCGCCGCCGAGCCGGCCGCGAGGCGCAATTTGGAGCTGCTGCGGCAGGAGCTGGAACGCCAGCAGCGGCTCGATCCGGTGTTGGTGGGTCGGATCGCCGAGGCCCAGGCCCGGGGTTACGCGCTCTGGCAACAGGCCAAGGCGGCCCGCAACTATGGCCTCTTCTCCCCGGCTTTGGCGGAACTGGTGAGCCTGCGCCAGGAGCAGGCGCGGCAACTGGCGGAGCCGCGTAGCTGTTGGGAGACCCTGGCCCAGGGGTTTGAGCCGGACATCACCAAGCAGCGTCTGCAAGAGCTGTTCCAGCCGCTGCGTGAGCAGCTGCCGCTGCTGCTGGAGCAGGCCGCTGCCCTGCCACCGTTACCTCCTGCCGACTGGGATCTGGACGAAGCGGTCCAGGACCAGCTCTGCCAGGAGCTGCTGCAGCAATGGGGCTATGACGCCAGCCGTTGCCAGCGCTCCCGTTCACCCCATCCCTTCTCGAGCACCATCGGTCCGGCCGATTTCCGCATCACCACCCGCATCGTGGCCGGGAGTCCTTTTTCGGCTTTCCTGGCCACGGCCCATGAGTGGGGCCACTCCCTCTATGAGCAAGGTCTGCCCCGCGGCGGTGATCACTTCTTCCCCTGGCCCCTTGGTGAGGCCACCTCCATGGGGGTCCATGAGAGCCAGAGCCTCTTCTTCGAATGTCGGCTGGGCAGAAGCGCCGCCTTCGCGCAGCGCTGGTATCCCCGCTTCTGCTCAGCCCTGGGTCGCGATTCCTGGGGCGATGGTCGGCGCTTCTGGCGCGGCCTCAATCCGATGCAGGCCGGCCTGACGCGGGTGGAGGCCGATGAACTGAGCTACTGCCTGCACATCGTGCTGCGCTTTGAGCTGGAGCTGGAACTGCTCGAGCAGGGCCTCCCGGTGGCGGAGCTGCCAGAACGGTGGAACCGCGGCATGGAGCAGTTGCTCGGGCTGCGTCCGGGCCATGACGCCGAGGGCTGTCTTCAGGATGTGCACTGGAGTGAAGGCCTCTTCGGCTACTTCCCTTCCTATGCCCTTGGGCACCTGATCAGTGCCCAGCTGAGCGCAACGCTGGCCGCCGAACTGGGGCCGATTGAGACGCTGATTGCCACGGGCAACGATGCGGAAATTCAGGCCTGGCTGGGGCGAAACGTCTGGTCGCTGGGCCGCAGGGTCAATGCGGAGCAGCTGGTGCAGCAGGTGACGGGCCGGCCGCTGAGCGCCGAGGCCTTTCTCACCCATCTCAAGGACAAACTGGCCCGGTTTGCCGCCTGAGCAGGGCCAAGTGGGCCGCCGCAGTCACGGGGCGGCGGGCTGGGTTTCGGCGGCACTCCTTAAGATGGCCAAGCGATTCCTGAGCCCATGGCGAACATCGACCACGCACCGAGCCGCACGATGCTCAACCTTTTGCACGTGCTGCCCGCCTTTGCCGATGAGGCTGAGCTGCGGCTGAATGCCATCGTGGAGCTCAACTCCAACACCATCAACAAATACGAGCTGATCACCGAATCCGGCCATCTCAAGCTCGACCGGGTCGGCTACTCCTCGCTTGCCTACCCCTTTGCCTACGGCTGCATCCCCCGCACCTGGGACGAAGACGGCGATCCGCTCGACATCGAAATCGTGGGCGTGACCGAGCCTCTGGTGCCTGGGTCCCTGGTGGAGGCCCGCATCATCGGCATCATGAAGTTCGATGATGGTGGCGAAGTGGACGACAAGGTGATTGCCGTGCTCGCCGATGACAAGCGCATGGATCACATCAGCAGCTATGGGCAACTGGGTGCCCATTGGCTTAAGGAAACTCAGTATTACTGGGAGCATTACAAGGATCTCAAGAAGCCAGGTACCTGCAAGGTGAATGGCTTCTTTGACAGCAGTGAAGCCGTGCGCATCGTCAAAGACTGCGAACAGCGCTATCTCGACACCATGGAGGCCAAGCTGGTCAACTGAGGCCGCCTTCCCTGAACAAGCTGCATCTCCCCCCTGTCGCCGTCATGTCTGCCCCCATCCCTGTCTCGTCCACCCACCGGCGCCAAGCGGCGCTGTTCGCGGTCCTGACCCTGAGCTGCGGAGCCTTCAGCGGCCTGGCCGGGGGCGCAGCCCAGGCGATCGAGCCGCCTCCGGCTTTGCCGGCCAATCCGGCGGCCTTGCTCATCCCCGGGCCGTCCGGGGCCACGGCCAGCACCGCTGCCGCCGGGCTCACACCCACGAGCTTGCCGGCGCCCATCACCACCACAGCGATCAGCAGCAGCCGCCGGATCCTGCTGGAGCTGGGCCGCCGCACCATCAGCCTCTACGACGGCGACAAAAAGCTGGGCAGCTGGCCGGTGGCGATCGGCGACCCCGCCACCCCCACCCCCACCGGCAGCTTCAAGATCCGCAACAAGGTGATCAATCCTCAGTACCAGAGCACCAAGAGCGGCAAGAACAACCCCATCACCGGCCCGAATGGACCGCTCGGCGATCGCTGGATGGGCTTCCACACCACCGCCAGAGACCAGTTCGGCATCCATGGCACCCCACCGGCCTGGGCCTGGGCGGTGAACACCAGGGCGGCGGTTTCGCACGGCTGTGTGCGCATGCTCAATCCCCACGTCCACGCCCTGTTCGACCAGGTGGAGGTGGGAACGCTGGTGGTGGTGAAGAACTGAGTCCTGGCGACTGGAGGGACGGCTTGAGCCCCCCCCGCCAGGCCCAGTCCATCGACGCTGCCGGCAACTCCCGAAGACATTCCGGAGATCACCCCCAAACCCCTGGTGTTGTCTGGGTACAAACACCTAAGGTCATCTGATCTGCTCCAGGCGGCAAGCCGGTAACGCCGTCAACCCCATGCTCCACTCCTCCACCCACACCATCGATCAGCTCAACAGCACGGCGCTCAAGTGGGGCCGTGATGGCGAATTGTCCGATCTCGATCTGCAGCGCATTCTCAATCTGCTGTCTCAGGCGGATCCGGTGGCTGAATCGCTGCTCAGCTCTCGCTTCGAGGGCTGAACCCGCAACCGAGCGGCGAGCGCTCTGGCCATGCCATCACGACTGGCCAGACCCCGCAGGGCGTTGATCGGCAGACCACCGGATGGCAAGCCCTGGGGGAGATAGCCAGCCGCTTTAGCCGGCATCTCAAAGATCGGAATCTGGCGCAGGCCATCGGGGGTGAGTTGATCCTCGAGCTGGTCCAGCCTCGAGGTCAGCGGTAGCCAGATCAGATCGGTGCGACGGCAATCCAGCAGGCTCAAGGGCTGATCGCCAAACGCCGCCCCCCCCGAAAGGGCACGTTGCAGATCGGCCAGGGTCACCAGGCCCACCGCTGTGCCATGTTCCTGGATGAGCAGGCAGTGGCCATGGGCTTCGATCAACAGGGTCAGGGCTTCGGCCGCCGGTAGGTCGGCCATCAGCACCAGGGGACTGAATGGCTCAAGGGCCTCCGCAACAGGCAGGTCTGCCAATCGCTGGCGCCGTTCCTCCTCGAGCGGGTCTGGGCCCAACAGGCCCGGATCGCGGTAGCCCTGCCAGCGCTCCACCAGGGCTGCACTGAGACCAGCCGCCGCCATCAGTGGCAGCACGATGCGGATGTCGCGGGTGAGTTCGAACAACAGCAGCAGGGCTGTCAACGGTGCCCGCGCACTGCCGGCAAGTACCGCCGCCATGCCCACCATGGCGTAGGCGGGGGGCTCGGCCACCGGCAGTTGCAGCCAGCCCTCCCCCAGCAGCTGGCCGTAGCAACTCCCGAGCACGGCCCCAAGAAACAGAGAGGGAGCGAAGCCACCGCCGACAAAGCCACTGGCATTGCTCACGGCGGTGGCCAGCAGCTTCACCCCGATCAGGGCCAGCAAGGTGAGCAGGGGGATGCCGCCATCGCTGCCGAGTAAGGCTTCGATCGTGTCGTAGCCCACCCCCAACACCTGGGGGAAGGCCAGGGCCATGGCACCGACCGTGGCACCGCCGAGGGCCGTCGCCAGGCCTGGGGGCAGGCGCTCGATCAGCGCCTGCATCCGTGGCCCACGCCCAGCCGCCATCAGGCTGACGAGCAGCCAGGACATCAGGCTGGCCAGCACTCCCAGCCCCAGATAGAGCGGCAACTCCAGCAGCGATCGCACCTCATAGGCGGGCAAGCGCAGGATCGGTTCATCCCCCAGGCACAGCTGGGTCACCAGGGACGAGGCCACCGCCGCGATCAACACCGCCCGCAGGCTGGGACGACCGGGAATCGCACTGAAGCTGCCTTCGAAGGCAAAGAACACGCCGGCTATCGGTGCCTTGAAGCCTGCAGCCAGGCCGGCCGCCACCCCAGCGGCCACCAGGGCCTTCTGGGACTGGGGTGAAAGCCGTGCCTTCAATCCCACCCAGAGGCCGAGATTGGCGCCGCTTTCCACGCTCGGGCCCTCGGGGCCCAGCGAAGCGCCACTGCCGAGACTGAGGGAGGCGGCCACCAGCCGCAACAGGGGAAGCCGCGGTACCGCGCTCAAGGCACCATCTGCCATCGCCATCAGGCTGGCCAGACCGGGCCCGATCGTGCCTCCCAGCCAGCGCAGTAGACCCACCGCCAAGCCGCCCAGGGTGGGCACCACCACCACCGGCCAGAGTTCCAGCCAGTCGAGGCTGGCGGGCAGGGCGATGGTTGCCGGTTCCACCGGAGCCGGCGGCGGTGTCGTCGTCAGCAGGCCGATCCCGCCCAGGCCGAGCTGGAGCAGGGCTTTGAGCGGTGTGCCCCCCTCGTCCACCAGGGGCGGCAGTTCGATGGCGGCCAACTCAGCCGGCGGACCCGAGGACGAGGCCCTGCCCACGGCAAGCAGCCATTCGACGAAGGGGCCGTAGAGAAAATTGTTGATGAAGCCGAGCAGTGCATGAAAGCCCACCACCGCCAGGCCGGTGAGGGTGCCCACCAGGGCGGCCCAGGCCAGCAGGTTCCACTGGAACGGCAGGGAGCGGACCTCGGCGCTGGCCGGCTCGGCTGTGGTGGCCGTGTCAGGCTTCGGGCCGGACGCTTGCAAAGATTCCCTCCAGGATCTCGCCGGCACCCTGGGCCCGCAGGGCATGGGCCAGGGCCAGACCAATCGCTTCGGGATCGTCCTGGGGGCCGCGGCTCTGGTCCCGGATCAAGCGCAGGCCATCGAGGCTGGCCACCATGCCGGTGAGCACCAGTTCGTCGCCTTCAAACGCGGTGTTGACGCCGATCGGCACCTGACAGCCCCCCTCCAGCTGGCGCAGAAAGGCGCGCTCGGCCAGGCAGCGCCGGGCGGTGGGCTGATGCTCCAGCACCTTGATCTGCTCGAGAACAGCCTGATCCCCCAGGCGGCATTCGATGCCGAGGGCACCTTGGCCGACGGCATGGAGAGAGATCGAGGGATCGATCAACTCATGGATGCGAGCGCCCAGACCCAGCCGGCCCAGGCCGGCAGCCGCCAGGATCAGACAGTCGTACTCGCCGGCATCGAGTTTCTCCAGCCGCGTGATCACATTGCCGCGTACATCCTTGAAGGTCAGTTGGGGATAGTGGTGACGTAACTGGGCCAGGCGCCGCAGGGAACTGGTGCCGACCACACTGCCTTCGGGCAGGCTGGCCAGGGTTTTGTCCTGATGGTTCTGGTGGACCACCAGGGCATCGGCGGGATCCTCCCGCTCGGTGATGCAGCCCAGCATCAGCCCCTCGGGCAGGTTGGTGGGCAGATCCTTCAGGCTGTGGACGGCGATATCGGCCCGATCCAGCAGCATCTGGGCCTCGAGTTCCTTGGTGAACAGGCCCTTGTCGCCGATCTTGGCCAGGGCCACATCGAGGATCTTGTCCCCCTGGGTGGCCATGGCTTCGATGCTCACCTCCAGGCCCGGATGGGCTTTTACCAGCTCATCGCGTACCCAATGGGTCTGAACCAGGGCCAGCTGGCTGCGGCGGGAGGCGATGCGCAGAGACGACGCGATCGCAGAACCGGAAGCTGGGCTGGACATGGGCTGATGGTTCGGCAGGAGGGACTGCGTACGACTCCAGCAAGCGGAGCCGTTGGGTTTCAGTAGGCCAGCCTAGGCGGCCGCCGCAGGCGACTTTCAGGGCTGGCCAGGCTGCGGAGCCCCTCCCGGAGCACCCGTTCGGCAGCGGGAACGACTAGGCGGCCCTCTTTTAGGAGGCGGCGAACAGATCCAGGGGCAGGGGGCCCCAGGTGTCCTCCTGCTCGGCATCGGCAGGCTGGTGCCCGGTGATCAGCACCCCTTCACCCAATCCGGCTTCGGCGCGGATCAGGAAGCGGCCGTTGCGCTGGTTGCCCTTGAGGAAAACGGCCGCGTTGGCCGGCAGCTCGGCCGGGGCCGGGTCCTGGGGATCCAGAGGCGGCCAGCTGAGGGCCGCTTCGCACTGCCGCAGCACGTTGAGGGCCATCGCGGTGTTGGGGGCCATCACGCCGATGGTGAACCATTCACAGCGGCCCATGGCCGTTTGCAGCTCCTGGCGCAGCTGGGCCCGCTCGGCGGCCTCGAGGGCCGGTGCCGTGCGCAGGCCCCGCAGGCTGGAGAGGGTGGGGAGGCTGGAGATCATGGGGAGGGGGGCAGGGAAGGGGGCTGACGCCAGGTTGCAATGCAGACCACCAACCAGGCCAGCCCCACTCCGCCTCCGGCCAGCAGATCGGTGGGCCAATGGGCCCGGGCATAGAGGGTGCTCAGCCAGACCAGCAGCACCCAGAGCCCGGCGCCGATGGCCAAGGGGCGTCGCAAGTGGGGATGGTGGGCCGCCAGAATCACCACCATGGCGCCGTAGAAGGCCACGGCACCGGCGGCATGGCCACTCGGAAAGCTGCGCCCATCCACCTGCAGCAACTTTTCCGGCGGTCGGGCGCGGTCAAACAGCGGTTTGAGCAGCAGATCGACGATCACGAGAATGCCGCCGGTGGCCATCACCAGCAGTCGCAGATCCCGCCACCAGCGCTTCAGCAGCACGAAGATCAGGGACGCCAGCACGAGGAAAGAGGTGAAGTGTTTCCCGCTGAGCCGGTAGACCATCAGCAGCCCATCGCCGACCGGCCCGCGCAGCTGCTCCCCCAGCCAATGCAGCACGGCCTCATCAAAAGTGGGCGGACGGCGTGGGTCGATCACGACGGCCAGAACAGCCAACAGGCCAGCGCAGGCGGCGAGCACGATCCAGTCGCGGCGGTGGAAGCTGAACCGCATCACGGTTGTAGATCCTCGCGAGCGACGCGCCACAGCTGCTGCTGACCGCGCCGCTCGAGAAGTTGCACCGCCCCTTCGGCCAGTCCGAGATCCTCCAGATCGCTCATGTCGCCGAGCAGCCGCACGGAGGGCGTGTCGGGCTTCAGGCCGAGGCTGGTGGGATCGTCCTTGAGGCGATCGCGCAGGCTGCCCCGGCCGGAGATAAAGACCGCCGATTCGCCGCCATAGAAAAGTATGCTGTAGCGCTTGGCACCCACCACCCACAGTGGTTCATCGGCCAGGGCCTGGCTGCGGGCCTGACGCGCCAGCTGCCTCAGGGGCAGCTGGCGCTCCCGATCCAGCAGCGGCGCCAGGGGCGGCACCACCAAGGCCAGTATTGCCAGGAAGCCCAGCAGATTCGGCTGCCACAGGCGCCCCTCCCCTCCCTGCTGACGCAGTAGCCACACCAGGGCCAGCGCAGAGGCGGCGAGGATGGCCGCCAGCAGCAGGGGTAAGCCGGAGCGATTCAAGGCCGTGGCCAGCTCGGGATGGGCTGGATCGGTGGCGGCCCAGCGGGGGGCGATCGCTGCCGCCACGGCCAACAGCGCCAACAGGCCCCCATTGATCCAGCCGCTCAGCTGTAGCCAGCCGGACGGCGCGGCGCTGGCGGTGGGGACCGGCTTCCAGGCCAGGGCCACCAGCAGGCTGCCGGCTGGCACCACCGGCAGGATGTAGCCCGGCAGCTTGGTGGCGGCGGCGGAGAAGAAGGCCGTTATCAGCGCCAGCCACAGCAGCAGAAACAGGGGCAGCTCCAGGGCGGGATCGGTTGCGGCCCGCCGCCAGGAGCTCAGACGCCAGAAGCGCAGCGAGACGATGGCCGCTGGCAGAAATAGCGACCAGGGCAGCAGCAGCAGCAGGCAGGGCAGATAGAACCAGGGAGGGCCGGGATGGTCATAAAGGACGCTGGTGAACCGCTGCAGATTGCTGAATCCAAGGAAGCCGCCCAGGAAGGCCACGCCGTTGACCTGGGCCGCTGCGGCGTACCAGGGCAGGGCTACACCGAGGAACAGGCCCAGCATCGCCAGCAGCTGCAGGGGCCGCAGCCAGCGAGGCCACTGTGCTGTCAGGGTCAGGAAGACCACAATCACCAACCCTGGCAGCAGCAGCCCCACCGGGCCCTTGGCCAGTACCGCCACGCCAGAGAACAGGGCGAACAGCACCCTCCCCAGAGGGTTCAGGACGGGGTGGTCGTCATGGCGGTGGGCCAGCAGAAATCCATACAGGGCCAGGGTGATGGCACTGGCCAGAAACATGTCGGTGGTGGAGGTGCGGCCCCAGCCGACCCAGCCCGGGGTGGTGGCCAGGACCGAGGCGGCGAGCAGGCCCCGGCCCCAGCGAGCGGGGCGCTCCTCCTGGGGGGGCGCCCAGCTGACCACGAGAGCGAAGGAGGCGATCACCACAGCCGAGGCCGCCAGGGCCACGGGCAGGCGGGCGGCCCATTCGGAGACACCGAACACCTGGAACGCCAGAGCCACCATCCAGTAGCCCCAGACGGGATAGTCGAAAAAGCGCTCGCCATTCCACCAGGGGGTAACCCAGTCCTGGCGCAGCACCATCTGATGGCCCACCTCCACAAACAGGGCTTCGGTCTTGTCCATGAGCCCAAGGGCGCCGAGCCCATGGAAAAAAGCCAGCCAGCAGAGCAGGGCCAGGGCCAGGCCCACCAGCCAGGGCAGTCGGTGTGGATGGCGCTGCCAGTACGCCGCCATGCGGTCCGTGGCCATGGGGACGCTGCCCGCAGCAGGGACGGTCAACTTAGGAGCCGGCCGAACAGCGCCAGCAGACCCAGCCCAGAGCTGAAGATCCAGCGATGGGATCCACTCCAACGGCTGCCACCACCCCATCGGTGCGGATGGCCCGGGCCACCTTCGGCGGGATTGATCAGGAACAGCGTGTGAAGCCTGTGGGCGCTGGGGGATGGGGCGATGGTTCGCCTCTCAATTGCCCTGGCCTTCGATGCAGGTGATGAACTTCTTCACCAACTGCAGGGCCAGAGCACACCGATTGGCTCAGAGCGTCACTACCCCGTCGAAGCCAATATTATCTTTACTTGATGTATTCCTTGAGAACACCGTTGCGGTTGGGATGGCGCAACTTGCGCAGAGCCTTGGCCTCAATCTGGCGAATCCGCTCGCGGGTGACATCAAAAATCTGGCCGATTTCCTCCAGAGTCTTCATGCGACCGTCGTCCAGGCCGTAACGCAGCCGCAACACGTCCCGCTCCCTTGGGCTCAGGGTGGCCAGCACACCTTCCAGATCCTCTCGCAGCAGATTCTTGGCCACGTCCTGTTCCGGATTCTCGATATCGGCTTCAATGAAATCACCGAGGCGAGAGTCTTCTTCCTTGCCGATCGGAGTTTCCAGAGAGATTGGTAATTGGGCGGATTTGGCGATGAAGCGAAGCTTCTCGATCGTCATCTCCATGCTCTCAGCAATCTCCTCTTCCGTTGGCTTGCGGCCGAATTCCTGTGAGAGGGTCTTGGTGGTTTTCTTGATGCGGGAGATGGTTTCGTAGAGGTGAACCGGCAGGCGAATCGTGCGGCTCTGATCGGCGATCGCCCGGGTGATCGCCTGACGAATCCACCAAGTTGCATAGGTGGAGAACTTGTAGCCTTTTTCGTGATCAAACTTTTCTGCTGCCCGAATCAGGCCAAGACTTCCCTCCTGAATTAGATCCTGGAAGGAAAGGCCCCGATTCATATATTTCTTGGCAATTGATACCACAAGGCGCAGGTTTGACTGCACCATCTTTTCCTTGGCCCGCCGGCCCAGCATCAGACGCCGCCGGAACTTGATCAGCGGCATATCAAAGATTGCCGCCCATTCCTTGGAATCGGGAAAATGTCCCTTGTCGGCTTCAAACTCCGATGCTTTTTCCTCCAGCTCCAGCAGATCGGCGATCTTGCGGGCCAGTTCAATCTCCTCATCGGGCCTGAGCAGGCGGATGCGGCCGATTTCCTGCAGGTAGACCCGAATCGAATCCTCGGTGTACACCCCCTTCGGGCCCACCTTGATGCTGGCCAGGGCCTTGGCGGACTTGACGTCCTTCTTGTCGGCCCCGTCGCCGATGGCGAGTTCAAGATCATCACCTTCCCCCTCGGCCCCGGCGGCAGCCGGCAGACCATCGGCGCCGGCCTTCAGAACCACAACGTCACCCGCTTTCGCCGCGCCTTTGGCGGCCGCGGGCTTGCGGGCCTTGGTGGTTTTTGTGGTCTTGGTGGCCTTGGTGGCTTTGGTTGCCTTTGCCGGCTTGGCGGTGGATTCGGTTGGTGCGCTCTTGCGCGCTTTGAGCTTGGGAGCGGGCAACACCTCGCCGTCAGCCGTCACCGTCATCAAGATCTCGGGCACCACCGTCTTGACCGCAGGCGGGGTCTTGGCAGCCAGGCCGCTCTTGCCTGCGGGGCTTGCAGAGAGGGGGGCACTGGCGGCCTTGACCTTGGCGGCAACGGAACTCATAGCGGATACGCGACGAAAACAGGGATCAAGCGGTCAAGAAGGTTCGTCGCAACGAACCTCGAATCAGGAACAGCAGCTGTTGCTCCTGAAAGACCAAAGGGATGGACGGTGGAACCTGCGCCCGATCCGGACGATCAGGCGGAGAGCTGGTATGGAAGGCGGCCGGGTGACTGGAGCAGCAAGCCATCTGGGGGTGGGACCCCCAGATGCGGGAGATCTGGGTTGGGGCGACCGGAGCCGTAGCAGTGCTGTCAGGGGTGGTCGCAGACCTGATGCCGGAATGGGAGCAGGACTCCCGGGGCACTCGAAGGGTCTTCCCTCTGGACGGAACTCTGCTGGTTCCGACGGCAGCCAGTTCGGCATGCCCAACTTCAATATTCTAGGAATCTGCTGAGACCTTTGCAAGACTGCTTCCAGCGTTTCGCAAGCCCGTCCCCTCAGCGCCACCCCCCTGGCTGGAAATCTGGTTGGAAGCCGGCCGCGAGGGCCAGGCTTTCACCTATGCAAACCCCGACGGCCTGTCCGTGGGCGTGGGTGATCTGGTGCAGGTGCCACTTCAGGGTCGTCGCCATGCGGGCCTGGTGCTGGCCTGCCTGCAGACGCTTCCGGAGGACTTGGCCGGCAAGCGCATGCGGGCTGTGGAGGCCGTGCTGCAGAGCGCAGCAGTGGCTGACGCCTGGCAGGATCTGCTGCTGGCGGTGGCCGAGGCCTGTCACACCAGTCGCTTTCGCACCCTCAAAAGTGCCCTGCCCCCGGGCTGGCTGGGCCAGCGCCCCCGGGCTCCCGGCGGCAGGCTCCTCTGCCAGATCAGCCGGGTCGAGACGCAAGTGGCTGCGCCTGTGGATTCCCAGCTGCTTGAACTGAGTCCCCGCCAGCGGGCCCTGCTGGTGCATCTCGATGGCCATGGCGGGCGACGCCTGCTGCGGGATCTGCTGGCGGCCGATGGTTTCGGCCGGGGTCTGATCACGGCGCTGGAAGCGAAGGGTCTGGTGCGGCGCGAGACGGTTCGCGGCGTCCCCTCAACGCGGACCGCACCGCGCGGCCTGCCCCCTGCCCCGCCCAGGTTGCTGGAGGCGCCCCGGATTGCAAATGCCGCCCAGGCCGCGGCGGTGGAGGCCATCGACTCGGCCGCGGCAGGCAGCACCCTGCTGCTGTGGGGGGTGACCGGCGCCGGCAAGACGGAGGTTTACCTGCAGGCGGCGGCCCGCCAGTTGCGGCAGGGGCGCAGCGTGTTGCTGCTGGCGCCGGAGATCGGCCTGATTCCCCAGCTGCTGGATCGCTGCCGGGCCCGGCTCGGCCCCCAGGTGCTGGAATATCACAGCGGTATGGGGGATGCGGAGCGGGTGGCGGCCTGGCGCCGCTGTCTGGATGCGGCGGCGGCGGCCGAACCGCTGGTGGCGATCGGCACCCGCTCGGCGATCTTCCTGCCCTTGGCGCCCCTGGGCCTGATCGTGCTCGATGAGGAGCACGACAGCTCCTATAAGCAGGAGAGCCCGATGCCCTGCTATCACGCCCGCGATGTGGCCCAACGTCGAGCCAGCCTCGATGGCGCCCGGCTGGTGCTGGGCAGTGCCACCCCCTCCCTGGAAACCTGGCTGCGCTGTCGTCAGCCCCAGGCGGAGGGGGGGATTCAGCTGTTGCGGCTGCCGGAGCGCATCGGCCAACGCCCCCTGCCGCCCGTGCGCGTGGTGGACATGCGGCTGGAGTTCGCCGAAGGACACCGGCGCCTGATCAGTCGCCCGCTGATGGGCCGGCTGGAACAACTTCAATCCCGGGGCGAGCAGGCGGTGGTGCTGGTGCCGCGGCGGGGCTACCGCTCCTTTCTCAGTTGCCGCAGCTGTGGGGAAGCCGTGCAGTGCCCCAACTGTGACGTGGCTCTCACCGTGCATCGCCGCAGCGTCAGTGCCGGCAGCGCCACGGAGTGGCTGCGCTGCCATTGGTGTGATCACCGCCAGGAGATCGCCCAGCGCTGCGGCCAGTGCGGCTCCACCGCCTTCAAGCCTTTCGGTGCCGGCACCCAGCGGGTGATGGAGCAACTGGCTGCGGAACTGGAGGGTCTGAGGCTGCTGCGCTTTGACCAGGACACCACCCGCGGCCGCGATGGCCATAGGCGCCTGCTGGAGCGCTTCGCCGCCGGCGAGGCCGATGTGCTGGTGGGCACCCAAATGCTGGCCAAGGGGATGGATCTGCCACGGGTGACCCTGGCCGCCGTGCTGGCGGCCGACGGCTTGCTGCACCGCCCGGATCTACGCTCCTCGGAGCACTGCCTGCAGTTGTTGCTGCAGCTGGCTGGCCGGGCCGGCAGGGGCGAATTGCCGGGGGAGGTGCTGGTGCAGACCTACAGCCCCGAGCATCCGGTGATCCGCCATCTGGTTGATGGGCGCTACGAACGTTTCCTGGAGGAGGAGCTGCAGCTGCGTCGCCAGGGTGGCCTGGTGCCCTTCAGCCGCGCCTGCCTGCTGCGGCTGGCCGGGCCCTCCGCCAGTGCCACCGCCACGGCGGCCACCACGCTGGTGGAATGGGTGCGCGCCGAGGTGGAGCGCCAGGGCTGGCTGGTGATCGGCCCGGCACCGGCACCGGTGGCCAAGGTGGCGGGGCGTAGTCGCTGGCAGGTGTTGCTGCACGGACCGGCGGCGACGGCGCTACCGCTGCCGCCGGAGGCGGAGCTGAGGCGGATGCTGCCCCCGAATGTGAGCCTGGCGATTGATCCGGATCCGCTGCAGCTCTGAAGCCGGCGGCCCTCAAGCGGGCAGTTCCGGCAGGCCGAAGCCGAGGCGCAGCCGGATTCGCTGCAACAGCGACACCAGCACCAGGGCCCCAGCGATGACAAGCCCGCCCAGCCCGAGGCGACTCCAGCGCCAGCAATGCAACTCGAGCACGTTGCGTTGCCCGCTCTGCAGCGACCAGAGCAGCTGGGCTTCCCCCCCGGCTTGGCGGGGTAAGGAGATCACCGCTTGGGGAGAGGCCGCAATCACCGCCGCCGCCGAGACCGGCAGCAGCCGCAGGCTGAGCTCAACGCCAGGCAAGGGCGGCAGCGGTGTGAGGTCCACCATCAGCGAGAGCCGCTGGCGCACGCCCACCAACCAGTTGCGTTCCTGCAGCTGCAGAACCGCCGCCGGCAAGGACACTCCCGCCAGTTCGGCGGCGGTGTTGAGGCTGCGTTGCAGAGCCGCGAGCGCCTGATCAGCGGGCAGAACGGCCGTGGAAAGCAGCTGTATTTCCCCCTGCTGCTGGCTGCGGAAGGACGCCGGGCCGGCGTGGAGTGCCTCGGCGAACCGCCGCTGCCAGGGGGTCAGTTGGCCCGAGTCGCTGCGCAGGCGATGGCTCAGCTGCAGCCGGCCTGGGCCTTCGAAGCGCAGCTCCGTGCGCACCTCCATGCAGCCGCCCAGCAGGGGCAGCAGCAACAGCGCCGCCAGCAGCACGGCCACGATGGCGGCAAAGCCGACCGGCGCTGGAGTCGGACCCACCGGTGGCGGCGGCTCCGGCGGCCGCCGCTGGCGGTGGCGGCCAGCGAGGCCGCCGCCGCCGCCGCTGCCCTCCAGCAGTGCTCCCTGCTGGCCCAGATCGGGCAGGGTCAGGGACCAATGGCGCGGACGCTGCAGGGCCGGGGCCTCCAACACCGTGAGCAGATCCTTGGCCTGGGCGCGCAGGGTGATGTCGACACAGGCCTTGAGACTGCGGCAACAATCGGCGGCCTGTTCGTTCTGGCCCTGGCCCATCAGCGCTGTTGCCATCAGCAGGCGCACGCCGGCTCCAATCGCCGACTCCGGGCCATGGGCTGCGGCCAGGGGCTCCAGCAGCCGTAGGCAATGGCCGTACTCGCCACGATCGATCGCCTGGCGTGCCGCCTGCAGCGCGAGGCTGATCGCTGGATCGAGGGCGCGATCAGCCATGACAGCACCGTGGGGCCATCAGGAATCGAGTTGGCCTTTGTTGCCCACCACCATCGTGCCGATGCCGGCCTTGGTGAACACCTCCAGCAGCAGGGCATGGGGAACACGGCCATCAACGATGTGGGCCGCGGCAACACCTTGGGCCAGGGCCCGGATGCAGCATTCGGTCTTGGGGATCATGCCGCCGTTGACGACACCGGTGTGGATCAGTTCCCGCGCCTGGGCCAGGGTGAGCTGCTGCACCAGGGACGCGGGATCCTCGCGATCCCGCAGGATGCCGCAGGTGTCGGTGAGCAGGATCAGCTTCTCGGCGCCGAGGGCCGCCGCCAGTTCCCCGGCCACGGTGTCGGCATTGATGTTGTGGGCCCGGCCATGGAGGTCCGGCGCCACGCTGGAAATCACCGGGATGTAGCCGGCTGCCAGCAGGGGCGTGATCACTGAGGGATTGACCGTCGCCACATCCCCCACCAGCCCCAGGCTGCCGTCGCCATGGGTGCGGGCCTGCAACAGGTTGCCGTCACTGCCACAGAGGCCAACGGCCCGACCGCCGACCTGATTGAGGCCATTGACGATCTGCTTGTTGACTTTGCCGACCAGCACCATTTCAACCACTTCCATCGTGGCTTCATCGGTGATGCGCAGGCCATCGCGGAAGCGGGCCTCAATGCCAACTCGGGAAAGCCAGTGATTGATCTCGGGGCCACCGCCATGGACCACCACCGTCTGCACGCCGACGCAGGCCAGCAGGGCCAGATCGCGGAAGACGGCATCGCGCAGGTCTGCGCGCACCATGGCGGCACCGCCGTACTTGACGACGATCGTGCGGCCGGTGAAGCGCTGGATGTAGGGCAGGGCCTCGCTGAGAACGGAAACCCGCAGGCTGTCCTCAGGGCTGACGGTTAGATCGGAGCTCAAGGGTGTCAGGCGTCAGAGGGCAGGGGAGCAGGGAACAGGTCGAGCCTGAACTGGCCGGCGGAGAGCTGAATCAGTTCGGCCCTCAGGTTGGGACCGAAGAAGCG
This sequence comes from Cyanobacteriota bacterium, assembly GCA_026389335.1. GTDB lineage: Bacteria > Cyanobacteriota > Cyanobacteriia > PCC-6307 > Cyanobiaceae > Cyanobium. Next base: position 65,485 of record JAPLIB010000088.1, read on the forward strand.
CCCAAGGCGATCCTGGCGCTCTTGCCAACGGGCAAAAGGCACCCCCTGACAACTAAAAACAAGTCGCAGGCCGTAGGCGCCATCGCAGTCGCGTTCTTCCACCGACTCCAACTGGGGAGGTTCATCCTCGTCCCAGAGCTTGAGGGCTTCGAGTGACGACTCCAGGTGCGCCTTCTGGCCGTAGCGCCAGCGCGTCACATCGGCCAGCAGCTTGCGCAGCGGCTCACTCTCCGGCAGGTCGCGCAGGCTTCTGAAGGTCTGGGGGCGGCTGATCCGGGCCGCCGGCGGCAGCTCGGAGGATTTGAGCGCCAGGCCACCCAGCAGGATCGGAATCCCGTAGAAGATCGTGGGCAGGCTGAGATTGGCGTTGTCGCCGAGGTAGGCGATCGAACCGATCACCGTGAGCACGGCTCCGGCCACCGTGACGAGACTGCCGGGGGAAGTCAGGGCTTGCATCTGACCATCTTCCAGCAACAGGGGCCGAGATGGGAGCCGCGGGGCCAATTCCACCGCTGCCGCCAGCGATCCGGATAGGCGTGGTGGGCTACTCGCCGCAAAGGTGCGTTCTCAATCACAGCCTGGCTGGGAGGGCACGTCAGCGGCCAGACTGGGTCGAACCCCCAGGTGTGGGCTGCCCTGCTCGGCCCCCCAGGCAGGCGTTCCCCGAGCGGGCCGCTCAACCAGTCACGGGCCCAGGGCTCAGCGACGACCTCTCAATCTTCCCTCCCATCCCCTGCGCCGTTACGGCCCCAAACGATGCGTTCCGAGCCCTCCCAACCATTCTCCGCTGCAACGGATCGACGCGATCCGGCCGAGCCGAGCGTCGCGGCTGATTCCCCGGCTGCCTCGGTGGAACCGGACCTTGCCACGTTGATCGACCAGCTGCGTCAGGACAGGCTCTGGCTCCTCCGCCAGATCGACAGTGGTCAGTGGGGCGAATGGCGTCTTGATCTGGCGGCGCTGGAGCGGGAACTGGGCCAGCTGTTGGAGCAGGCCAGTGAGAGGCTGCTCGGCCGCTGAGCCAAGCGCCAGCCCATCAGAACGGAATGTCGTCGTCGTCGGCGAACTCCTCGGGGGGCACCAAGGGGCCGCTGTTCCAGACGGCGGGCGCCGGTGCCGGTGGCCCGGCGGGAGTGCCGGCTCCAGGGCTGCTGGGACCAGGGCTGGTGGGACCAGGGGCCTGGCGCCGCAGGGGGCTCGGGGCCGCTGGCCTGCCGGCGGGATACGGGGGCGCAGCATCCCTTGGCGCTGAGTCCAGAGGGGGCCTGTCCGCTGCTGAAGAGGCGCCGGCGAACGCTCCAGAGGCTGATCCGGGGGACTGGGAGGGTGAAAGGGGATGGAGGCGAGAGAGGGTCAGTTCCGCCCGCTTTTCCTTCACCCCGTCCTGGCGGGTGATGGTGTTCATGCGCATCCGTCCCTCCAGCACCAGGCGCTGGCCGACCTGCACCCGGTTCTGCAGGTCCTGGGCCAGATTGCCCCAGCCCACCACTTTCAGCTGCCCTGCAGGATCATCGGGCCGCAAGCCCTCCAGGCTCACGGTCATCTCCGCCACCGGGGTCTGATTGTCCTGGGTGTAGCGAACCTGAGGCGCCTCCAGCACCTCGACTTCAAGCAGACAGTGATTCAAGCCCCACCCAGCCGACAGCACCATCCATCCTGATGCACGCGCCCTCGTTTCACCAGAGCGCAGGCCCGGCCCGAGCACAGGCACCGCGGCTGTGGCTGATCGCCGGCACCGGCGAGGGCCCCCGGCTGGCGGCAGCCCTGTTGCAGGCGGGCTGGCAGGTGCGCGTGAGTGTGGTGAGCCGGTCGGCCGCCAGGGCATATGCGCCCCATACCGGCCTGCAGCTGCTGGTGGGAGCCATCGGTGCGTGCAGTCCCGCGGCCACACCCCTGGCCGGTGTCAGGCAGGAGCTCGCAGGGGCCAGGGAGATCAAGCAGCCCTACCGCTGGGTGATCGATGCCAGCCATCCCTTCGCCAGCCAGATCACCGCGGCCCTGGTTCAGGGCTGCACTGAGGCCCGGGTGCCGCTGCTGCGGCTGCAGCGCCTGGCGCTCAACGGCGACGGCGTCTCGATTCTGGGAGAGCTGGCCGAGTTGCGCGGCCTGGCGCACCCAGGTGAGCGCTGGCTGCTGGCGATCGGGGTCCGGCGCCTGGCGGAGGCCCTCGGTCACACGCCGGGCGCCCTGCACCACGCCCGGATCCTGCCCCGGCCCCTGGCGCTGCAACAGGCGATGGCGGCGGGCCTGCCGGCTGAACGGGTGGCCTGTCTGCAGCCTCTCCCCGCTGGCGAGCAGCGGGCGGAGGTGGAACGCGCCCTCTGCCGGCACTGGGGCATCGAAACGGTGGTCTGTCGCCGCTCCGCTGGGCCTGGCGAGGTCCAGTGGCGCGCCATCTGCGGCGATCTGGGGTTGCGGCTGCTGTTGCTGGAGCGGCCGCGGGAGCCCGAGGCGCTGCTCAGCCTGCCCCTGGAGCGTCTGCTGGAGCGGGTGGGCGTGGCAGCAGAGTCGCTCGACCCGGCTGGGCACGGGATCGACGGGAACGCTGTCGGAGGCTGAGCTGCCAGACCAGCGCGCAGCGATGGCTGGGCTCTGCGGGCCGCTTGGGCGGACCTTCTGAGCCTGGCCATGGCGCCATGGCTTCAGTGGGAGGTGGACAATGCCGGTCGAGAAGCTGGGTGGCGATACGAGCTAACGACCGGCTCAGCCCAGATGGCGCGCCACCAGGTCTGGCAGGGAAGCCTGGGGCCGGGGGCCCAGCTGGGTGACCACCTGGCCGGCGCAGAGGGAGGCCAGCTGGCCGCAGCGCTCCAGGCTCTCGCCTCTGGTGTAGCCGAACAGGAACCCGGCGGCATACAGATCGCCGGCTCCGGTGGTGTCCACCAGTTTGCCCAGGTGCACGGGCGCCACCTCAATGGTGCGCTCACCACTGAGCAGCAGCGAACCCTGCTCGCTGCGGGTCAGGGCCGCCACCTTGCAGCGACCACGGACCTGGTCAGCGGCTTCCGCAAAACTGGCGGCCTCGTACAGCGAGGTGATCTCCATTTCGTTGGCGAACAGCACATCGACGTGGCCATCGACCAGCTCCTGAAAGCTCTGGCGATGGCGATCGACACAAAAGGCATCGGAAAGCGAAAGGGCCACCTGGCCGCCACTGGAGCGGGCTGCTTCAGCGGCGGCGATGAAGGCCCGCTTGGCTTCATCACTGTCCCAGAGATAACCCTCGAGGTAGACCACCTGGGCCTGGCGGACCAGCTCCAGATCGAGATCGGCCGGATCCAGGCCTACCGAGGCCCCGAGATAGGTGCACATGGTGCGCTGGGCATCGTCGGTCACCAGGATCAGGCAGCGGGCTGTGGAGGCACCGCTGGTGGCTGGGGGGGTCTCGAAGCGGGCCCCCACCGAGCGGATGTCGTGGCTGAAGATCGCCCCCAGCTGGTCATCCCTCACCCGGCCGATGAAGCCGGCCCGGCCCCCCAGCTGGGCAATGCCGGCGAGGGTGTTGGCCGCCGAGCCACCGGAGGTTTCCAGGCCGGGACCGACGCTTGCGTACAGGCGATCGGCCTGCTGCTCATCCACCAGGGTCATGGTGCCCTTAGTGAGGCCATGGGCTTCAAGGAAGGCCTCATCGGCCTGCACCAGCACATCAACGATGGCGTTGCCGATGCCGACGACATCGAGGCTTTTGGGCGCGAACTCGGAGCTGGTCATCGAGACAGGGGCGATCAAGGTGGAGAAGCAGAGGGGCTGTCGAAGCCGGCGATCAGCAGCCGTTGGGAGCAGGGACGAGCGCGACCAGGCTGCCGTTGGGAGCCCTCAGGCAGGTCGCGGGCCACCGCATTGGCACAGGACAGCGTGGTGCGATCGCCCAGGGGGCCAGAGCGGCTTAGGCGCTCAGCAGGGCGCGTTTCGGACCGTGGATGGGATCTTCCACCACGATGGTCTGATCTCGCTGGGCGCCGAGGGAGACGATCGCGATCGGCACCTCCATCAATTCCGCCAGGAAGCGCAGGTAAGAGCGGGCCGTGGCTGGCAGATCATCGAGCTTGCGGCAATCGGCGGTGGAGCACTGCCAGCCAGGCAGGGTGACGAAGATGGGCCGGCAGCGCGCGAAATCCTCGGAGCTGCTGGGGAAATAATCGATGCGCTCGCCGTCGAGGTCGTAGGCCACACACACCTGGATCTGATCGAGCTCGTCGAGCACATCCAGTTTGGTGATCGCCAGGCAGTCCAGTCCGTTGACCTGCACTGCATAGCGGCCGATCACGCCGTCGAACCAGCCGCAGCGGCGACGGCGGCCTGTGGTGGTGCCGAATTCTCCGCCCCGGTCGCAGAGGTGATCGTTGAGGCTGCCCCCCAGTTCGGTGGGGAACGGGCCCTCGCCGACCCGGGTGGTGTAAGCCTTGGCGACGCCGATCACCCGGTCGATCAGGGTGGGGCCAACACCGGCGCCGATGCAGGCCCCGCCGGAGACCGGATTGGAGGAGGTGACGAAGGGGTAGGTGCCGTGGTCGAGGTCAAGGAGCGTGCCCTGGGCCCCCTCGAACAGGATGTTCTTGCGGGCTCGGGCCGCCTCGTGAATCGTGCGGGTGCAATCCACCACATGGGGCGCCAGACGCTGGCCGTAGCCGGCGTACTCCTCGATCACCGCATCGGCATCAAGGGGCTCGATCCCATAGACCTTCTGCAGCAGCTCGTTCTTCTCGGCCAGGGGGCCACTGAGGCGATCGCGCAGCCGCGAGGCATCGAGCAGATCCAGCACCCGGATGCCATTGCGTTCCGATTTGTCCGCATAGGTGGGCCCGATGCCGCGGCCGGTGGTGCCGATGCGGCGATCGCCGCGGCGCTGCTCCATCGCCAGATCGAGCAGGCGGTGGTAGGGCATGGTCACGTGGGCCGTGGAGGCCAGCTTCAGGCCCGCCACGTCGATGCCGTAGCCGAGAAGCATGTCCAGCTCCCCGAGCATCACCTTGGGATCCACCACGGTGCCGGAGCCGATCAGGCAGGTGGTGTCGGCATAGAGGATGCCGGAGGGAATCAGATGCAGCTTCAGCACACGATCGTCAACGACGATCGTGTGCCCGGCATTCACTCCCCCCTGATAGCGGACGACGACGTCAGCGGAACGGCTTAGCAGATCAGTGATCTTGCCTTTCCCCTCGTCACCCCATTGCGCACCGATGACGACGACGTTGGCCAAGGACACAGCGGCCCGTAGCCGCTTCAGAGCACAACGTGGGAGCTTCTCAGATCGAGGGCCGTTTCGTCAAAACATTGGGCCGGATCCAGGGATCAGGCTCCCCGCATCGCGCCGCTCTCGGCCATTTTCAGTTCTTTCTCCAGCCGGGCCCGCAGGGCATCGGGCAGGGGACGGTTGGCATAGGCGCTGTAGTAGGCCGCCAGGGAGTTGAGCGCCGTCTGCATGGTCGTGAACGAGCCGAGGCCATGGACATCGCGCCGCGGCCGGTAGCGGGCGACGTAGTCCTTGATCAGGATGCTGGCCTGGCCCTCGGCCTCCTGCCGGCCGGGATCATCCTGGGCAATGGTGATGGTGCTGAGCAGGCTGGTGGCCACGCTCACGGTGTCGTCGACATAATTGCCACTCAGGTTGCTGGCACTGCTGCAGGCCGTGAGGCTGAAGCTGAGGACCAGAGCCAGGCAAACCGAGAGCAGGGGACGGACAAGGCTCCGGTGCAGGAAAGCGACCATGGCGGATCGAAGGGAGAGGCCTGGATCCTAGGGGGCCCCTCGGGCCGCATCGGCCAGGCCCCCCAGCTGGTGCCGGCAAGCCCGCTGGCTTCAGCCAGCGGCCGGCACACCGGCGCGGCCGCGGCTGATTTCGATTTCCAGCCTGGCGCACACGGCGCTGGCCGGCAGCTCGAGCTTCTCACTGCCGGCGCGCCGCACCAACTCCACCTGACCGCTGGCGGCGCCGCGGCCCACGACGACGCGCCAGGGGATGCCGATCAGATCGGCATCCTTGAACTTCACCCCGGCCCGCTCGGAGCGGTCATCAAGCAGCACCTCGATGCCGGCGGCGGACAGCTCGTTGTAAAGGCCCTCTGCCAGCTCCACCTGGGCGGCTTCCTGGGTGTTGGCGATCACCACGATCACCTCGAAGGGGGCGATCGCCACGGGCCAGCAGATGCCATCGCGGTCGTGGTGCTGCTCCACGGCGGCCTGGGCCAGCCGCGAGACGCCGATGCCGTAACAGCCCATCCAGAAGGCCTCTTCGACGCCGCTCTCATTGGTGAAGCGCGCCTCCAGGGCTTCGGAATACTTGCGGCCGAGCTGGAAGATATGACCCACTTCGATACCCCGGGCCGCCTGCAGGCACTGGTCGGGATCGTGGAGGCAGCGATCGCCGCTCTGGGCGGCCCGCAGATCCAGCGCTTCGGGCTGCAGGCCCAGGCCTGGCCAACTGGCCCCGACGCGATGGCCGTCCACGGCATTGGCACCGCAGACAAAGGCGGCCAGGTCGGCGGCGGTGGTATCGGCCAGCCGCAGGAAGGATCGGGCCAGCCGGACGCTGGGAGGATGGGTCGCGGCCCCACCCCCAGGGGCTTCACCCGGCCTGGCGCTCAAATCGAGCCCCATCACCTCCGGGGTCTTGGCCAGAACGGCATCGTCCAGATCCGGGCCGAGGTAGCCGAAGGGGATCTCGCTGAGATCGAGGGCCAGCTTTTCGCTGCGCACCAGTTCGGCCGTGAGTGGATCGATCGCCAGCAGGGCGCCATGGGCCGGTGCCAGCCGGGCCGTCACCGCATTGGCCAGCTTCACGGCATTGAGCTGTTGATCCCCGCGCAGGCTGATCAACAGGGGCTGGACCTGGCCATCGGCGAAACGGGCCAGCAGCAGCAGCACCTTGACCAGCTGGCTGGCCTCGAAGCCATGGGCGCCGCACAGCTGCTCGATCGTGGTCTGGCCGGGGGTGCTGAGCGGAGCACCGGCACCGCCGGCCCCAAGACCTGACGGCAGGGGCAGGGCTTCGGGCGGCAGGGACACCGCCCGCTCCTGGTTGGCGGCATAGCGGCCGTCGGCGCTGGCGAGGATCAGGTCTTCGCCGGCTTCGGCGGTGACCATGAACTCCTGGCTGGCGGAACCGCCGATGGCGCCGCTGTCGGCCTCCACTGCCACGGTCCGCAGGCCGCAACGTTGGAAGATGCGCCGGTAGGCCAGATCCATCGCCGCGTAGGTCTGCTTGAGTGAGTCCTCATCCCCATGGAAGGAATAGGCATCCTTCATGATGAATTCCCGACCACGCATCAGGCCGAAGCGCGGTCGGATCTCATCGCGGAATTTGGTCTGGATCTGATAGAGATTCACCGGCAGCTGGCGGTAGGAGCGCAGCAGGTCGGCGGCCAGGGTGGTGATCACCTCCTCATGGGTGGGTCCGAGGCCGAGCTCCCTGCCCTGGCGGTCGGTGAGGTGAAACATGATCCCCTCCCCCGCCGTATAGCCGGCCCAGCGGCCGCTGCGTTCCCACAGGTCGGCGGGCTGGAGTTGGGGGAGCAGGGTCTCCAGGGCGCCGGTGGTATCCATCTCCTGGCGCACGATGGTTGAAATCTTTTGCAGCACGCGCCAGAGCAGCGGCAGATAGGCGTAGATGCCCGAGGAGAGGCGTCGCATGAAGCCGGCCCGCAGCAGCAGCTTGTGGGAGGGGATCTCAGCCTCCGCGGGGTCATCGCGAAGCGTCACCAGCATCAGGCGGGAGACGCGCATGGAGGCACCGGCAAACACAGGGGCGGACGCTATCACCGGCTCCTGGAGCAGGCCTGACAGGTGTCCTGGGCAAACATCCGGGCCCGGAGACTTCTGCTAGCGTCCCGGCCTGATCCAACCTGTCCAATCCCTGTCTCATGCTTCCTTCTGCTGCTCCGACGCTCCCCACACCGGTCGGCCAGATGGAACCCAGGGACAACACCGGCCCTGCCGAGCTCCTGGCGGGGCTGCTCTCCGGTGGAAGCGCTGAGAGCGGTGATCCGCTGATCGGCATCGACGACGTGCAGAAGTCCCTGAACCGCTCCAGGGCCTCGGTTTATCGCTACACGAACACCGATCCCCGCAATCTCAATCCCCCCTTCAGCCCCCGCAAGCTCAATCCCGAGTTCCGCAGCGATCAGAAGGAGCCCCTGCTGTTCCACCCCAACGAGGTGGCCCGCTTCGCCCGCGACGTGTTGCGCATCAAGGAGGTGACTGTCGAGGTTCTCAACTCCCCCTCCACGGCCACCCAGGAACTGCTGAGTTCGATCCTCGCGGAACTGCAGGCGATTCGCCAGCGGCTCGATGGCATGGAGGCTGCTCCCACCAATATCCACGCGCATCGCCAGCAGCACAACCAGGCCCGGCCGGCCGCCTGAGCATCCGCATACTCGGAAAACCGGCCACTCCTGGCTGGTCAGCCGAGGCAATCGATGCCACGATGGCTTTCATCCTTGTCTTATTTACGAGGTGGAACCCACTGGCGGTTTCACCACTGCATGGAGCAAGCCTTAACCCGTTCCTCGCGCCCCAATCCGGGCTTCGCGGCGATTCGAACCTCGCTGCAGCCCCTGGAGATCCCCGGTAGTGAAGCGATTCCGTTGACAGGGAATCCCTTCGCCGCACACCAAGCGGCAGCACACGAAGGTGCAGAGCGCCAAGGTGCAACCAGCCCAGGCGTTATCAATCAAGTCTCAGCCCAGGTTGCCGTTCCCCCTTCTCTGGTTCCCCCTGGGGCTGCCAGTGCTGTTGGCGCTCCCATCGGCCCCGTCCCCACGGCTGCTGGGCGCACTTCTTCCCGTCACACGCCTGCCGGCCATGACGATGCCGGGCGTGCTGAGTTCAGTCTCAACGCCACACCTGGATCCGCCGGTGGCTCAGCCGCCGCTTTGAGCCGCGAGGCTGATCCGCTTCAGCACGAAACCCCCAGCCGCGATCCGCAGCGCCGGACAGCACCGCGGCAGGCGATCGTCCAAGGCCCGTCGATCACTGGCGGCGACCCGCTGGTCGAGGGCCTGGGCCTGCTGGCCGGGGTCACCATTGGCATGCTGACCTTACTGGTGCCTCTGCTGAGCGTGATCTCCGATCGGCCCGCTGGCAGCGGCTTGAGCGCTGAACCTGCTGCCAGCAGCGGCCGCCACCGCTGAGGCGGCCCATCACAGCCATACCGGGCGGGCGTGCAGCGGTGCAGACCGCGGTTCATCAGCAGAAGGTCTGAGCCCCAGCGGTCTCAGCCGCCAGCTTGTGGTGGCGGCGCTCCAGGGGGTGGTACTAGGCCCGCCGCTGCAACAGGAACCCTTCCACATCCAGGGCTTTGAAGACGAGCGCCGGGTCACAGAACCCGGCGGCATTGACCAGGGCGGTGAGTCTGGCCAGGCCGATCGGATGCAGGCCCTGGCTGAGGGCATCAAGGTCTTCGGTGGCGGCTGTGAGTCCGCTGGCCCGCTGGAAACCGAGCCAGGCCTGTTCCACCTGGGCTTGCAGGGGCGAGCGTTCCGAGCGCATCAGATCGACGAGCACCAGCTGACCGCCGGGCCGCAGGCTGCGCGCCAGGGCGCTGAGGAAGGCGAGCTTGGCGCCGTCATCGGCGAGGGATTGCAGCACCAGCACCGAAAGGGCGCCATCAAAGACGGCCTGGGCGTCAAGCTCCTCGACGGTTGACGGCTGCCAGTGGATGTGGATCGCCTCAGCAGCGGCGGGGGAGCCATCAAGTTCAGACTGCGCCAGGCGCTGGCGCGCCACGGTCAGCATCTCGGCGGCAGGATCGATGGCTGTGAGCTGCCAGTCGGGCCGTTGGGAGCGGGCCTCCAGCAGTTCAGCCCCGGTGCCGCAGCCGGCCACCAGCACCGCCGAACCGGTGGCTGAGGCCAGGGGCGATGCCGCCAGCAGGGCCACAGCCAGCCTCGCCAAGCTGGCGTAGCCGGGAATCAATTGCTGAATAACGAGGTCGTAGCTGGAGTGGTTCAAGGCTGGCGCCACGCTGTAGCGATTCTACGCATTTCAGCCGCTGCATCCGTCCCATGGCCAGGCGGTTGGCCTAAGCAGCGTTGCGTCCGAGCGAGGCCGTCAGGGCAGGGGGCCCCAGGTGGCGTAAGTTGGGCGGCGCCCTCTCTCCCCCGGATCGACCGTGCCCACCATTCGCTTCGAACGTGAAGGCCAGCAGGTCGGATGCATTGAGGGCGCAAACCTGCGCAAGGCTGCCCTGGACGCCGGGATCAACCCTTACGCCGGCCTCAACAACATCAACAACTGCGGTGGTATCGGCCAGTGCGGCACCTGCGTGGTGGAAGTCCTCGAAGGCGGCCGCAATCTTTCGCCCCGCAGCGATGTCGAAGAGGTGTACCTGGCTGACCGCCCCGCCAGCTATCGCCTCAGCTGCCGCACCACGGTCAACGGCGACGTGACCGTGCGCACCCGCCCCAGCAATGCCGTGGGCAAGGGATCCAACAGCCTGGTGGGCGCCCTCAAGGCTCTGATCGGCAAGAAGTAGGCCCAAGCCCAAGGGGGACCGGGGCTGCCAGGTTGCTGGCCCCGGCCCCACCCGCTCCTTGTCTCCCCCGTCCGTGTGACCCAACCCCAGGGCAAGCCTCGCCTCTACAGCTATTCGGCCTGCAGCACCTGCCGCAAAGCCCTGGCCTGGTTGAACCAGCAGGGCCTAGAGGCGGATGTACTCGACATCACCGCCCAACCGCCCAGCCTTCAGGAGCTGGAAGCGGCTTTGCAGCAGCTGGGCCGGTCCCGGTTGTTCAACACCAGCGGCCAGAGCTACCGCGCTTTGGGGGCCGCCGTGGTCAAGGCCCTCAGTGATGCCGAAGCGCTGCAGGCTCTCGCTGCTGACGGCAAGCTGATCAAGCGGCCGTTCCTGGTCAATGCCGCTGGCCGCATCAGCACCGGCTTCAATCCGCAGGATTGGGCGACCCTTCTGGGCTAGGCACCTTCACCATCAACTGATCGAGTTCGGCAATCAGGGTCTCGATGCCGGAGCGGTTGATCTGGCTCACATATGTGCCTTTGAAGTCTTCGAGGAAGGCACACAGGAGCTGCTGGGAGCGCTCCAGGGCGGGGCCACTCTCTAGGGCCGCGGCCAGCTCCTCCCAGAAGCGATCAATGAACCGCTGCAGCAACTCCAGCTGCTGGTCGTCTCGGCGCCCCAATCGCTCGCCCGTGGTGCGGGTGAGATCGATCAGGCTGTCGACCACGCCAGCGGCCAGCTGGCGGCTGAATCCCTTCTCCACCTGCAGCAGCGGCTGCAGCTGGCGCAGCGGCGGGGGCACCATCGTGTTCTGCAGGCTCTGTTGCAGGGCATGGCCCAGCACCCCCTGCAGCTCCGGGGCCAGGCGCGGTGCCACCTGCACCAGCAGCAGCGGCGCCCAGATGCGCACCAGCTCCACCAGTTCGCGCTCGTCATGGTGGACGACCGTCTGATGGCTGCGCAGGGCCCGGATCCGACTCGGCCAGCGGCCTGAGCGGATCAGCCCCTGAATGCCATCGATCAGCTGCAGAGCCATCACCTCAAAGAGCTCCACCGCCAGCAGGGCCACCACCGCGCGGCTGATCACAGCCCGCAGGGGCTCCAGATTGATCAGGCCGCTGGACTGCAGCCGCTGCACCACCGGTGCCAGCCGCAACCAGCGCCAGAAGGGCAGCAGCAGGGGCAGGTCGATCCAACGACGCAGCAGGGCCTGACCCCAGCCCAGCCCGGGCAGGAGGCGGCGCAGCCGGATCAGTCGTAGCAGGATGTCGAGGGCGAAGACGCTCTGGAACAGCAGCAGGTCGTAGCGCCAGAAATGATCCGTGGGCCGGCCGTTGTCATCGATCGAGCGCCAGTAGTTGGTGGCCACCAGCGGCAACACCTGGTCAAGCCAGAACCGCCGCTCCACAGCCCAGGGCACACGGGCCAGGTGCTGGGGATCGAGCAGTTCGGCGGCGGCCTGGCGGGCTGAATCCCGGTTGGCTCGCTGCCGCAGGCGATTCTTGATCTTCTCGAGGGTGCCTGAGGCGCCGGTGGCCTCAAAGGGATTGCTGTCGATCAGTTGGCCGCTGAGCTGCACCTGGCGCTGCAGCAAGAGCACCAGGGCCGGGGTGAGGGGCACCCCGGCAGGCTGGAGCAGCAGGGCGGTATCCAGCTGGTCAAAGGCCCGGCGGTAGGCCTCCGTCTCGCGATGGGGCTCGATGCCCTTGATCGGATCCACCCAGGGGGTGATGTTGGGGATGGCGTGCAGGGGCAGCACCAGCGGCACCGACGGGATCGGATAGAGATTGCGCTGCAACCAGAAGGTGCGCAGCGGCACATAGGTGAGATCGAAGCCCACCCACACCAGATTGAGGGTGGCCCAGATGGCCACGAACCGGTCCCAGTTCCGCCCCAGGCGGTTTCCGGGCCTGGGCAGGACCTGATGCCAGCGAGGGCGTGCCATCGGGAACGCGACCGGCGGATGCGTGCCTAATCTGCCTGCCGATCACGGTCCCTGCCGCACGAGTGCCTTGAGTCCCACGGAACCCCAGCGCCACGACGACACCGCGAGGCCGATCAAACCCAGTCGCAACCCGAGCGAGGAGAGCCCCTGGGTGTTCTGGCGCAGTGTGGTGATCACCCTGGCGGTGGCCCTGGGCATTCGTCAATTCCTGTTGGAAGCCCGCTACATCCCCTCCGGCTCGATGCTGCCCGGGCTACAGATCCAGGATCGGTTGCTGGTTGAAAAGCTCTCCTACCGCGGCCGGGCACCGCGTCGCGGCGAGATCGTGGTGTTTCACGCTCCGCACCACTTCGACCCGGTGCTGGTCAGCCAGACCGGTGGCGGCGGCCCCCTCCAGTGCCTGCTGGTCAATCTGCCCCTGATCGGTGCCTTGCCTGATGTGCAGCGACCGGCCTGCGACGCCTTCATCAAGCGGGTGATCGGGCTGCCAGGCGATCACGTCGTGGTCGATCCGCTGGGCCGGGTGAAAATCGATGGCCGCGCCCTGAACGAGCCCTACGTCAAGAAGTACTGCCCGGTGGACAGCCGTGGCATGGGCCCCTGCCGCACCCTGGACGCGGTGGTGCCCTCCGGGCATGTGCTGGTGCTCGGCGATAACCGCGGCAACAGCTGGGATGGGCGCTTCTGGCCCGGCGGCCATTTCCTGCCCCAGCGTGAAATCATCGGCCGGGCCTTCTGGCGGTTCTATCCGTTCCAGGCCTGGGGAAGCCTGGGGCCCACCAGCCCGCCGGCCCCCTGAGGCCGGAGCCCACCAGGCCCCCCCGGCAGCTGCCGATCTCGGCTGGAAGGTTCGCCGCCAGGGAAACGCCACGGCCGGCGCCAGTCGGAGTTGGGGCTTCGGGATCGAACAGGATCCAGCGGCGACTGAGCGGCTGCAAGGTGGGTGGATCCAGGCCCAGAAAGGCGGCCGGGCCCCAGCAGAGGGTTTGCCAGAGCTGCTCGACCCGCCAGCCGGCCTCCACCACCAGGGCCTGCCAGAGCAACGGCAACACCCGGCCATGGCCGGCCAAGCCTGGCCGGCGCTGATCGAGGGGCAGCAGCTGCTCCTCGGCGTCGAGGGCCTGGTGATGAACGGCCACCGCCTGAATCAGCCCATCGGCCAGGGCCGTGATCAGCGCCTGCCGGTCCTGGGGCCCGCCGAGGGAGGGCACGGTGCGCCAACCCCTATCGGCCGGATCGAGTCTGCTGCTGTCGGCCACCAGGTGCCACCAGTGGACACTGGCCGGCGGTGGCGTCGACTGGCGAGCCAGCCGCTGCAGCGCCTCCTGGGTGGAGATGTTCATCAGCCGCAGGGGCGCCGCCGGCAGCAGCTCGCTGAGCCCCAGGATCAACTCCAGCGGCAGAATCTCACTGGCGGCCGGATCAACGGGCCAGCCGGCCTGCAGCGCTTCCACCCGTTCACGCACGAAGCCCTGCTGACCGAGCGAGCCATCCCGGGGCGGCAGCAGCACCGGGTGGGATTCCATCTCCGCCAGCCGCAGGCCCCGCTCCAGCAGGGCCACGGGCGGCAGCTGGTCGCCGCAGGCCAACCCGACGGCGCCGGCGGCGATCTGATCGCCATGGCGGGCGAGCTCCAGATCGTCTCCACCCTGGCTGAAACTGCCCCAGAGCAGCAGCTCCAGGGGCTCAGGCCAGCCCAGGGCCAGGCGTTCGGGCCGATCACGCCAGTCGGGGCCCCAGGGCAGCAGGGCCACGGTGCCGTAACCACCCGCTGCCGCGGCAGCCGCCAGGCTTTCCAGGGTTTCCGCTCGACCCAGCAGGGGGTCTTCCAGGCTGCTGTGGGGATCCACCAGCGGGGGGCCCAGCCAGAGATCGGCTCCATCGACCCATTCGGCCGTTTCGAGTGCGTCGGCTAGCGCCTCCGCTGCCCCTGAGGTTTCAGCACGTGGGGCGGAAGCGGCGAGCTCGGTCGACTCGGCTGCATTGAACAGCCCGGACTGCAAGTCCGTAGAGCGCGGTGAGATCCACGCCAGAACGCCCTCCTGGATCAGCACATCGGCCCGCCGCGGCGGCTGGCCAGCGGCCTCCAGCAGATTCACCCCCCGCAGCAGGATCATGCGCGGCTCCGTGGCGTCAGGGGGCTGGGCTGGGTCGGGTGGCAAGCGGTCAGGGGGCGAGGTAGAAGCCGGGGTCACAGCGCTCCGGCGGCCGTGCGATCGAGCACCCCACCGAGATGGGCTGTCAGGTTCATGGCGGTGAGCACCGGGGCGCCGTCGGCGCCTTGGGGGTAATCGACTACCGTGACCGCCCCATTGCCCTGCTTGATCGCCCAGATCGCTTCCGGACCCAGCCCCAGCAGGCCGCAGAGGATTGTTTTGTTGACGGCGTCATGGGCCACCACCAGGGCCGTTTCCGACGGATCGAGGCTGCGGGCGATCCTGGCCCAGGTGGTCAGGGAGCGATCCCAGACCTCCTGCAGGGTCTCCCCTTCGGGCATCTGCACGGTGTGGGGCTGGCGCTTCCAGTCACCGAGCAGCTCGGGCCAGGTTGCGGCGATCTCCTGCTCCAGTTGACCTTCCCACAGGCCGTGGCCAATCTCCATTAGTCCGGTGGTGCTGGTGAGGGGAACGCCGGGATGGTCCAACAGGATCCGTTCGGCCGTCTGACGCGGCCGGGCCATGGAGCTGGTGTAGGCCCGCTGGATCGGCACACTGGCGAGAAAGCGTCGGGCCGCCTCCGCCTGGGTCAGGCCGTTGGCATTGAGGGGGATGTCGATCTGCCCCTGAAAGCGCCCTTCGCGATTCCAGTCGGTCTCGCCATGGCGCACCAGCAGCAGCCGCGGCCCGCTGCCTGCGGGCGGCAGCGCCTCGCCGAGATGGCTCGAGCCATTCAGCGACTCGATCTGAACCTGGCAGCGGCCGTGGTGATCCCGCTCCAGGTTGAGCACTGAAATTGAGGCGTTATCCAGCCGCAGTCGGCGGAAATGGCTGGCTGGTAACCCCAGGGCCTGCAACAGCAGACAGCGCAGAATGGCGTTGTGGGCAACTACCAGCACGGTGGCGCTGCCGGGCCCATCCAGGGCGGCGCCTTGGTGCTGCAGCAGTTGAGCCAGGAAGCGCTGGGCCTGCTCCATCAGCTCCGGCAGGGGCCGATAGGGCGTGCCGTCCTGGCGCTGGAGTTCCAGGGCTTCGGGCGTCTGCCGCCAGATCCGTTCCTGCTGCGGATGGCGTTGCCGCACCTCGCTGCGCTGCAGCCCACTCCAGGGGGCCAGATCAATCTCCAGCAGGTCGTCGTCGAAGGTGGGGGCCAACGGCTGGCCGTGGGCTTCCAGCAACAGGTGCGTGGTGTCCCTGGCCCGGCTCAGCGGTGAGCTGTAGACGGCGGTCAGGGGCAGATCGGCCAGGGCCTTGCCGGCCGCGCGAGCCTGTCGCGCTCCTTCCTCCAGCAGCGAAGACAGATCATCCCGGCCCTGGAACCGCTGTTCGAGGTTGAAGCTGCTCAGCCCGTGGCGGACCAGCACGATACGAAGGGGCACAGGCCTTGCGCCGCAGGCAAAGCCATCGTATGGGAGCGCACCGGGCCGGGTTGCTGGACCCGGCGACGCCCTGCGGGATCGCCAGGGAGAATCGGGGCGATTCCATTCCAACGAGGCCCCCGCTTGCGTGGTAGTCCCCCCCCGATCCCAGCCAGCGCTGCAGAACCCGGCTGGAAGGTGCTGCTGGCGCTGATCAGCCTCGGCCTCAGCCTGTTGCTCTGGCTCAATGGACTGGTGGACAGCCTGGCGCGACCCTCCGTGGGCGATGCGCTCAACCTGCATCAACTGGAACTGACGGCCCTCGCCGGTGAGCTGCTGCCCCCGGTGCTGCGAGAGCCGCTGGTCGGCCGGGATCCGCGGGCGGAACTGGCCAGGGAGTTGAAGCGGCAGATCGCCGCCTCGCCATTGCCGGCTCCGGTGGTTCAACGCCTGGAGCTGGCCCTGTTGGAGCGTGGCAGCGAGCCGGTGGCGGTGGCCAGCCAGCTGCGCGACCTCACGGCGATGGTGGAAGCCCCTCGCCGGCCGCTGCTGGCAGCCCTGCGAGAGGGCAGGCGGGCAGACCTGGCCGAGCTGCAGGACTGGCTGGAGCCCTGGCGGGCGTCGACCCTGGTGGCCCAGCTCAGCTGCGAGCAACTCGGGGTTCCGACAAACTCCTGCCCGGCGGCCCGCTCCAGCCGGCGCCTGGTGCTGCAACTGCTGGGGGTCAGTCTGCTGCCGTTGCTGCTGCTGCTGCTCGGCAGCGGCCTGTTGCTGCGCCTGGCCTGGCTGGCCTGGCGCCAGCGGCTGCCGGCAGCGCCACCGCTGCTTGGTCCACCGCTGAGCCTGGTTGATGTGACGCTGCTCGTGGCCGGTGGCTTCGTGTTGCTGGGGGAGGTGATCGTGCCCCAGCTGCTGCAGGCACCGCTGACGGCGATCGTGGCCCTGTTGCCCGTCGAGGAGAGCCTCAGCCAGGGGGTGCAGGTGCTGCTGCTTTACCTGGCGCTGATGGCGGCGCCGCTGCTGATCCTGCTGTTGATGCTGCGGGGCCGCGGCGAGCGACCCAGCCAGGGCTGGTTGCAATGGCGATGGCGGCCCTGGCGCGCCTCAGCCGCACCGGCGGCCGTCCTGGTGTTGATGGTGCTGCCGGCCGTCTCCCTGTGTGGCTGGCTTATTGATCACTTCTGGTCGGATCCGGGCGGCAGCAATCCGCTGCTGGATCTGGTGCTCCGCAGCCCTGATCCGCGCGCTCTGGCCTGCTTCGCCTTCACCGCGATCGTGCTGGCGCCTTTGTTTGAAGAAGCCCTGTTTCGTGGTGTGCTGTTGCCTGTCGTTGGCAGCCGCTGGGGTGGGGGCGCGGCGGTGTTGATCAGCGCGGCTGTGTTTGCACTTGCTCATCTGAGCCTGAGCGAGTTGGTGCCCCTGTTTGTGCTGGGTTTGGGGCTGGGTTGGCTGCGTTGGCGCAGTGGACGACTGGGGTCTTCGGTGTTGATGCATGCCCTTTGGAACAGTCTCACCTTTCTGAATCTGATCGTGTTGGCCGCCTGAACCCAGACAAGTGGTTGCGGGGGGTAGGGAGGGGTGGTTCACTTGCGCAGTGTTGCCCAGGCCGCTTTGGTCGCCTCCGTTGCCAGTCCTTCCCGCCAGGCCCAGCAGCGCCGGCAGGAATCCCGTTCTCTGCGGTTGATCGAGGGCTCGCTCTCGGCCAGCCGGATTGAGCGCCAGTCACCGTGGCTGGCCGGTCTGCATCGGCTCAGCAGCGGCGCTCTGGCTGGTCTCGGGCTGTCGGTGATCGCCCTCAGCGCCCTCACGCTTCACTGGCAGAACGAGTGGGCGCACAGCTACTCCGAACTGGAAGCGGCCAAATCGCTTGAGCATCGCCTGCAGGAGTCGTCGGCCCTGCTGGAGCAGCACCATCTCGGGGTGGTACGCAAGCCGGGGCAGCTCGTCCCCACCAGCAGCACCAAGCTGATCCACTTGCCCTCACCTCAGGCCCTGGTCTCCACAACGCCCTTGCCAGCACTTGTCGCCACCCAGTTGCAGCAGATCCCAGCGGGGTACTGAATGTCCCGCGCGTCGACGCGACGGCATCCGCCGAGTGGCCCCCGCAAGGGAAGCAGCCCATCGGCTGGGGGCCGTACGGCCGCTGGTCGGCGGCATCAGCTGATCGAAATCAAGCCCCTTTCCAGCCGGCGCATGCTGGCGGTGTATCTGGTATTGGCCGCCGCGCTTGGCGGGCTGGCGATGCGGCTGGCCTGGCTGCAGGTGATCGATGGCCAGCGTCTGCAGGCGCGGGCCCGGGCCATCCAGACCCATGCGGTCTCCCCTTTGGGCCTGCGACGCACGATCGTCGACCGCATGGGCCAACTGGTGGCGCTGGACGAAGAGCGGTTCACCCTCTGGGCCCATCCTCGCTACTTCAATCTGCCTGGAGATGATCCCCAGGCAGTGCGCCGGCCCGAGGATGTGGTTGCGCGCCTGGCGGTGGTTCTGGCCCGCCCCCGGCAGGAGCTGCTGAAGGCGATCGGTACCCGCAAGACTGGCGTCAAGCTCGCCACCGGGCTCGACCCGGATACAGCGCAGCGGGTGCGAGAACTGGGCATCAGCGGCCTGGATCTGGAGGGCTATCCCCAGCGCATTTATCCCCAGGGCCAGCTGTTCGCCAATGTGGTGGGCTTCCTCAACCTTGAACGGGTCGCCCAGGCGGGCCTGGAACAGAGCCGCAATCGCGATCTGCTGCGCCAGGAAACCACGTTCACGATGCGCCGGGGCGCCGATGGCACTCCCCTGCCTGATGGCATCCAGGCCGGCTCCCTCTACGGCGATGATCTGCGCCTGCAGCTCACCCTCGACGCTCGCCTGCAGCAGGTGGCCCAGCAGGCGTTGGTTCGGCAGGTGAAGCAATGGAACGCCAAGCGCGGCGCCGCTTTGGTGATGGATGCCCGCACCGGTGAGATGCTCGCCCTGGCCTCCACCCCCAGTTACGACCCCAACCGCTTCTGGAGTTACAACCCCGGCCTGTTCCGTGAGTGGTCGGTGCAGGATCTCTACGAACCGGGGTCCACCTTCAAGCCGATCAACCTGGCCATGGCCCTGCAGGAGAAGGCCATTGAGCCCAACGGCACGGTCAATGACGTCGGCCAGCTCAGCATCGGCGGCTGGCCGATTTTCAACAATGATCACAGCGCCCACGGCGTCATCGATTTCCCGACGGTGCTGCAGGTGTCCAGCAACGTCGGCATGGTGCAGGCGATGAGCCGGGTCAAGCACGATCATTTCTGGAAATGGCTGCACACGATCGGCATCGATGACGTGCCGGACACCGATTTACCCGGCGCGGTGGCCGGTCAGCTCAAGAGCAAGGCGGAGTTCGTTGGCAGTCCGATTGAGCCCGCCACCGCAGCCTTTGGGCAGGGCTTTTCGCTCACACCGCTTAAGCTGTTGCAACTCCACGCCATGTTGGCCAATGGCGGCAAGTTGGTCAGTCCCCATATCACCAGCGGCCTGCGCTCCGGTGATGCCTTGGCCAGCCATGGGGATGTCCGCGGTGTCCAGCTGCTCGATCCCAAGATCACCCGCATCGTGATCAACTGGATGGAAACCGTGGTGCAGAAGGGCAGCGGCAAGGGGCTGCAGATTCCCGGGTATCGCATCGGCGGCAAGACCGGCACCGCCCAGAAGGCCCTTAACGGCGTTTATATTCCTGGAGCCAGGATCTGCAGCTTCGTGGCGGTGTTGCCGATCGAGGATCCCCGCTATGTGGTGCTGGTGGTGGTGGACGAGCCCCAGGGCGGCAATGCGTACGGGTCCACCGTGGCGATACCGGTGGCCAAGCAGATCGTCGAAGCGCTGCTCGTGATCGAGAAAATCCCCCCCAGCCTGCCGCTGGCCACCAAGGTGGCCAAAGCCCACCGCTGAAGCGCTGTGCGTATTCCCACAAGCGCCACGGCTCAGGGCCCGGCGGCGGCTCCAGAGCTGGCTAGCGTCTGCAGAATGACCGCTCTGAAGCGAGTTTCTGTCTGATGGCCAATCTGCTCGATCAACTCGCCGCCATGACCGTGGTGGTCGCCGACACCGGCGACATCGACGCCATCCGGCAGTTCACCCCCCGCGATGCCACCACCAACCCGTCGCTGATCCTGGCCGCGGCCCAGATCCCTACCTATCAGGACCTGATTGATCGCTCCCTGCGGGAATCGCGCCAGCTGATCGGCGACGCTGCCGGGGCTGATGCGGTGGTCAGTGAAGCCCTCGATGAAATCAGCGTCACCTTTGGCAAGGAGATTCTCAAGATCGTCCCCGGACGGGTTTCCACGGAGGTGGATGCACGCCTCAGCTATGACACCGAGGCGATGATCGCTAAGGCCCGCAAATTGATCGGCCTCTACAACGCTGCTGGTATCGGCAATGAGCGGGTCTTGATCAAGATCGCCTCCACCTGGGAGGGGATCAAGGCCGCCGAGCTCCTGGAGAAGGAAGGGATCCACTGCAATCTCACCCTCCTGTTCGGCTTTTCCCAGGCCGTGGCCTGTGCCGAAGCCGGCGTCACCCTGATCTCCCCGTTTGTGGGGCGCATCCTTGATTGGTACAAGAAATCCACCGGGCGTGACAGCTATTCAGGGCCGGAAGATCCCGGCGTGATCTCCGTCACCCAGATCTTCAACTATTTCAAAACCTACGACTACAAGACTGAGGTGATGGGGGCCAGCTTCCGCAATATCGAAGAGATCATTGAGCTGGCCGGCTGTGATCTGCTCACCATCTCCCCTGGGCTGATGGACCAGCTGCGTTCCAGCGACGGCGAACTGGACCGCAAGCTCAATGCCTTTGACCCCGGCGCCACCCAGGACCAAATTCATCTCAACCAGGAGAAATTCCGGGCTCTGATGCTGGACGATGTCATGGCAAGCGAGAAACTCGACGAGGGCATCCGCGGTTTCTGCAAAGCCATCGAAACCCTGGAGGCCCAGCTGGCCCACCGGCTGGCCGAGCTCGAGGGGGGCGCCGCCTTCGGCCATGCGGTGCATGAAATCTTCCTACTCAACGACCTCGATGGCGACGGTTGCATCACCCGCGAAGAGTGGTTGGGCAGCGATGCCGTCTTCGATGCGCTCGACACCGACCAGGACGGCCGCCTGGCGCCGGAAGATGTGCGTGGTGGTCTTGGGGCCGCCGTGGCGATCAGCCGCTGAATCCCTTATCCCGCCGATCACCCCAGAGCGGCCCTGATCGGCCACACTGGATACCCGACCCGCGCGTGATCCGCCGTGAATGCCCTCGACACCATGCGTGCCCTCGCCAGCAAAGGCGAAGTCCAGTCGATCACTGCGGGCACCATCATTTTTCGCTCCGGCGAACCGGGTGACTGCATGTTCGGCGTGTTGGAGGGCACGGTCGAGCTCAGCTGGAATGACGATGCCGCCCACGAAATCATCGAGGCGGGCGATGTCTTCGGTGCCGGCGCTTTGGTCACCCATGACCATCGCCGTTATGGCAATGCTCGGGCCCTCACCGACTGCCGGGTGCTGGTGATGAATCGCGAAAAGTTCCTGTTCGCTGTACAGGAATCGCCGATGTTTGCAATTGAACTGCTGGGTTCGATTGATGAACGCCTGCGCGATCTCAAGGACTGCATCCGCAACTGATTGAGTTCGGACTCGCGTCAGTTCTCACCGCCCCCGACTGATGTTCCAGCGGGGCTGCGGTGACTCAGCTCCGCTGGAACATCAGTCGGCGAATCACCCGCTGGGCAATGTCGCCGTAGCCCATCTCTCCCGAGAGAATCTGGGCAATCCGCTGGGGGGCGGTGGGGCGCTTGATGCCCAGTTGATAGCCCACCTTGGGCAAGCGATAGAACACCTGGGCAATGCGCTTGCCCCAGGCCATCGATTCGCCCCAGTCTTCGCGCAGGCGGCGGCTGTAGAGCGCCAGGGAGTCCTGGTCGCCGTCCAACCAGCTGTCAAGGGCCTCGGCTGCCCGACAGCCGCTCATCAGCGCCGGCCGCAGGCCCTCCGCCAGGAAGGGATCACAGAGGGAGGCGGCATCACCGGCCACCAGCAGGCCGGTGGCGCTTGGTCCGCGGCCATGCAGGGGATGGTGGCCATCCCAGATGCGCAGGCGACCGTGCTGGCGCCGGCCGGCGTCAGCAGGCAGGCCGAGACTGGGCAACAGGGCCGCCAGCACCGCCTCGGAATCCGCCTCCTGCTGACCGATGAACGTGCCCACACCGATGCTCCAGCCGCCCAGCCGCGGGAAGGCCCAACAGAAGCCATGGTGCACCAGGCCGAACTCAAAGCGGGCCGTGTCCGGCTGCTGCTCAAGGTTTGCCTCCACCTCCACCGACACCGTGGCGGCATAGCGGGGACGGGGCGACCCGAGTCCATGGGGCCGGGCCAGGGTTGAGCCCGAGCCATCGGCGATCACCACCCCGCTGGCGCTGAGTTCCTGGCCATCTCCGAGGCCCACCCGCCAGAGCCCCTCTCGCCGTTCCAGGGCGACGACATCGGCCCCATGGCGCCATTCGGCACCCGCCTCGACCGCCCGCTCTGCCAGGAACTGATCCAGCACCGCCCGGCGCACGATCCAGAAGGGGGCATCGCCGGGAAGCTCGGCCACGACAGGATCCTCCAGGCACCAGGTGAAGCACACCCGCCTGATCACCTGGTCGATGGCGGGTGTCAGATCAAAGGGGAACCAGCGCTGCACCGAGGCCGCCATGCCGCCACCGCACGGTTTCGCCCGGCCTGGCCCCTGGCGCTCCAGTAGCAGCACCCGCCGGCCCCGCTGGGCCAGGTGGAAGGCGGCGGCAGCACCCGACGCCCCCGCGCCAACCACAATGACGTCGCTGTCAGCCATTGGTTTGCGCTCTCACGACGTCTCAGACCTTGAGAATGTCAACTTCCTTCTCGGCGAGGTGCTTCTCCAGCTCGGTGATGAAGCGGTCCGTGAATTTCTGGATCTTCTCCTGCTCGTCGCGGCTTTGATCCTCGGAGAGTTCGCCGTCTTTTTCCAGCTTCTTGATGCGATCAATGCCGTCACGGCGGATGTTGCGTAGCGCCACCTTGCCTTCTTCGGCGTACTTGGCCGCCAGCTTGCAAAAATCCTTGCGCCGCTCCTCGGTGAGCGGCGGAATGTTGATCCGAATCACCCTGCCGTCGTTGTTGGGGGTGAGCCCGAGATCGCTCAAGGCGATCGCTTTCTCAATCAGACCGATCGATTTGCCATCAAACGGCTGGATCTGGATCGTCTGGGCATCGGGTGTGGAGATGGTGGCCAGGGACTTGAGCTGGGTTTCGGCGCCGTAGTACTCGACGTTGATCTTGTCCAGCAGGGATGGATTGGCGCGGCCGGTGCGAATTGTATTGAAGGTGCGCTGGGTGGATTCCACCGACTTGCGCATGCTGGCTTCGATGTCCATGGCGGGAAGAAGCAGAAAAAAGGAAAGGAAGGGATGCGGTTCAGCGGGCCGGCACGATGCTGGTGCCGATCGGCTCGCCGGAAACGGCACGGCCGATGTTGCCCTTGCCGAAGAGGTTGAATACCACAATCGGAATGGCGTTGTCTTTGCAGAGGGCGATGGCTGTGGAGTCCATCACCTCCAGTTCGCCGCTGAGCACATCCAGGAAGGTGAGGCTCTGGTAGCGAACGGCATCGGCATGTTTGGCCGGATCCTTGTCGTAAACCCCATCCACCTTGGTGGCCTTGAGCACCACATCGGCACCGATTTCCGCGGCTCGCAGGGCAGCCGTGGTGTCGGTGGTGAAGAAGGGGTTGCCGCAACCGGCACCGAAGATCACCACCCGGCCCTTCTCCAGATGGCGGATGGCCTTGCGACGGATGTAAGGCTCCGCCACCTCTTGCATTGAAATCGCGCTCTGCACGCGGGTGGGGATGCCGGTCCGCTCCAGTCCGTCCTGCAGGGTGATGGCATTCATCACGGTGGCAAGCATGCCGACATAATCAGCGGTGGCCCGATCCATGCCGGCAGCTGATCCTTTGAGGCCGCGAAAGATGTTGCCGCCACCAACAACGATGGCCAGTTGGGTGCCGGTGGCCACCACCTCCGCCACATCGGTGGCGATGGACTGAACAATGGCGGGATCGATTCCGTAACCCTGTTCTCCCATCAGCGCCTCTCCACTGAGCTTGAGCAGGACGCGTTTGTAGGCCATCAGCACCTTCTATCGGGCGAACAGTAGCAAGCCCCTCCCCAATGTCCCCCCAGGGTCGCCCGGCCCGTCGTGATTGCGGCCGCCTTCCTGAGGCATGACTCCCTGGCTGGCGGGCCCTCAGTATTCGATTCCGGCTTGGGCTTTCACCCCCTGTTCGCGGAAGGGGTGGCGCACCAGTTTCATCTCCGTCACCAGGTCGGCCCGCTCCAGCAGTGCCGCCGGGGCGCCGCGCCCCGTGAGTGCCACATGGGTGAGGGGCGGCCTGAGGTCCAGGCCCGCCAGCACCTGGTCGGGATCGAGGTAGCCGAGCTTGAGCGCCACGTTCACCTCATCGAGCACCACCAGCTTGCGATCGGCAGCGGCCAGATAGGAGAGGGATTGCTGCCAGGCTCGCTGCACCAGCTCCCGATCGCGATCGCGATCCTGGGTTTCCCAGGTGAAGCCCTCGCCCAGGGCATGCCAGTGAAGGGCTTCGCCAAACAGCTCCAGGGCCCGGGCCTCCCCCGGTTGCCAGCCCCCCTTGATGAACTGCACCACCGCCACCTGCTCACCGTGGCCCAAGGTGCGCAGCACCAGGCCCAGGGCCGCTGTGGTTTTGCCCTTGCCCTCACCGGTGAACACCAGCACCAGCCCCTTCTCAAGAGTGCGTTCCCCCACTCGCTGGCGCTGCACCTCGCGGCGACGCTCCATCCGGCGGCGGTAGCCCTGCTGATCGGCCTCGGGAGCCAGGTCGCCACCCATGCCGAGCTCCTGGGCGGCCTGGTCAAGATCTGTGCCGGCTGCCGCCACCACTTGTTCACCAGTTGTCGCCAGCGTCTCCGTGGCCAGCGGCTGCTGTGGCGGGCCGGAGCGTGGGGACAGGGTCACGGAAGATGGGCTGGGAGCGCTCACTCTGGCGGCCGCGGCGCCGCTTGGGGTGCTGGTTCTGGCGACCAATCCTTGCCGCAGGGCAGACCGATCAGGTCAGCCGCCTCCGGTCAGCCGGTTCAAGCCCCCCGCATCCGAGCCAGGGCGGCATCGACGGCCTGCTGCTGATCGCGGCGGGTGATCCAGTGGTGATAGGTGCGGGTATGGATCGCCACCGAGTGGCCCATCATCCGCGCCGCCACCGTGTCGGGCAGGCCGATGTGGATTGTGCGTACCGCCCAGGCATGGCGGAGGTCGTAGGGGGTGATCGGCAGGTCGTAGCGGCGGAACTGCTCGGCCACCCGGCGCCCCACCTGCTGCAGGGTGGTACGCCGCAGGTCGGTGGCCACGACGGGCAGGGCCCGGACTTCGCCGCCGAGCCGCTCCAGCTCGAAGCGCTCCACCCACTCCGGTTGGAAGGGCCAGACCTGATGTTCACCGGTCTTGCTGGTGGGCAACACCCTCAGCACCCGGTCGCCCCCTGGCGCCAGGGCGGAGAGATCCGAGAAAAACACCTCGTGATTGCGCAGGCCGTAGGTGGCCATCAGGCCATAGGCCAGACGCCAGCGTGGATTGGGGATGCGCTCCGCCAGCGCGAGAATGGCGCTGTCCAAGGGCAGTTGGCGGAAGCGGGCCACATGCAGTCCGTAGCCGCCGCTGCGCTCCCGCCAGTCCCCAGGCAGGGGGATCGCCCGGTGCGAGGCCAGGGCCGCCAGGGCGATGCCGCATTGCTGGCGGCTGCGACTGGCCAGCTCATAGCTCTCGAGCACCTGCAGCAGCAGGTCCTGGCAGAGCTCAGCGCGTTCCGGTGCCAGGCGCAGCAGCCGTCGCAGGTAGGGCCGGTAGGCCGCGCGCCAGGTGGAACGGCTGCCGGCCGGCTGGCGGCGGCGGCGGGGATCGGCGAAGAAGGCCAGCTCGAACGCCTCAAGCGCCGCCAGCAGGGAGGGCGCTGGTGGGGCGGCAGCGGCGGAAGCCTGGATTGGGCCGGCTGACACCGGGATTGGCCCTGGCTGCCCAGCCGTAGGCCGCCCAGCTAGGGCCAGCACTGCGGGCGAGGGCGCGGCCGCACTGGCCGCCGTTGCTGGCGCTGGCCCCTGGAGCCAGGCGAAGCTTCCCTCGGCGAGCTGCTGCAGCAGCAGGTGCAGGCGCGCTTCCGCCTCGAGCAGTCCGGCCGCACTGGCCGGCAGCCCCAGACTGAGCCGCTGGACCTTGACGCCGCCACTCCCACTCTCACTGCCGCTGCTGTTGTCACTGCCGCGGCGATAGGGGAGCGGTCCCCGCAGTCCCAGCCAGGGTCCCCGCCGCTCCAGGCGCAGGCGCAGCCCTGCCGCTTTCAAGGCAAGGTTGCGGGCGCGAAGCGAAGCGTCGATGGCGGCGACACCGCTGCTGCTGTCAACAAGCTCAACCTCAGCGAGGCCCGTTTCAGCGAGGCCAGCTTCGGTGAGACCAGTCTCATCAAGGCCCGCTTCAGCGAAGCCAGCCTCCTTCTTGCCAGCAACAGCGAGGTCAGCGGCAACGAGGTCGTGATGGATGGTGCTGTCTTGGCGCGCGGTGTTGCCGTCGCCAACGCCATCTCCCCCCTGCTCCGGTTCGTGTCCTGGCGGCTGGATCCTGAGCTCGGGGTCCCATGGTGCCGGGTCAGCCCGCTGAGGGGCGCTGGACAGATTGGCGCCAGAGGGGGCAAGGCCAAGTGGTTCCTCAGCAAGCAGATCGATGGCAAGCGGCTCAAGACCAGACCGGTCCTCACCAGGGGGATCAGCGGCTGATCGTTCAAGGCCCAGCCGGTCAGCTCCCGGCATTTCATGGCTCGAGGGTTCAGTCCTGGACTGGGCAGTTTTGGACTGGACAGTTGCGCATTGAAGAGTGCCAGATGGGGCCGTGCCTGTTGGTTCCGGACCCGTGGGTTGCAGACCAGTCGGTTGCAGGGCCGTCGGTTCCGTGCCGGCAGGAAGGTCGCCCCTTGCCGTGGTGCTGGCGCTGACGGTGGTGACGCCCATGACGCTCGCGATCGGGGTCCCGGCGCCATCCGCCCTGGCCGTCTCCTGGCTCGATCCACTCCGATCGCCCGGGTTCGGAGTGGGGAGCTCCTGGCAGCTGGCGCTCTGGTTGGGTGCGTCCGGCCTGTTCCCCGCCCCGTGGCTGTGCTCACTCGGGTCAGCCTGGCCACTGGCCACCGGGCCAGCCCCTGCCTCAGCACCAATCCAAGTGCTGCTGCGGCAAGCGAAGGGAATCGGGGCGGAATCGGCGCTCAGGATGGGCTTCAGGCACTCGGCCGGACCCTATCGATTCCGCTCGGCGGCGGCCAGGGGCAACACCTAGGTGGAAGGCGGCGTTACTCTTCGCGTTTTAAGGCGCTCAAGCATGGCCAGGGTCGGCGTGCTGCTGCTGAACCTCGGCGGTCCGGAGCGAATTCAGGATGTGGGGCCGTTCCTCTACAACCTGTTTGCCGATCCGGAGATCATCCGGCTGCCGATCCCGGCGCTACAGAAACCTCTGGCCTGGTTGATCAGCACCCTGCGCAGCGGTAAATCTCAGGCGGCCTACCGCTCGATCGGTGGCGGCTCGCCTCTGCGGCGGATCACCGAGCAGCAGGCGCGCGAACTGCAGAGCACCCTGCGGCAACGGGGAGTGGAGGCCACCAGCTACGTGGCCATGCGCTACTGGCATCCGTTCACCGAATCGGCGGTCGCTGACATCAAGGCCGATGGCATCGAGGAGGTGGTGGTGTTGCCCCTCTACCCCCACTTCTCGATCAGCACCAGTGGCTCCAGTTTCCGCGAGCTGCAGCGGCTGCGCCAGGCCGATCCGGCCTTCAGTGCCATGCCGATCCGCTGCATCCGCAGCTGGTTCGACCATCCCGGCTACATCGATGCCATGGCGGGCCTGGTTGCCCGGGAGATCGCAGCGGCCGAGTTCCCGGAACAGGCCCATGTGTTTTTCAGCGCCCATGGGGTGCCCAAAAGCTATGTGGAGGAGGCGGGCGATCCCTATCAAGAGCAGATCCAGATCTGCAGCGAGCTGATCATGCAGCGCCTGCAGCAGCGGCTGGGGCACACCAACCCGCACACGCTCGCCTACCAGAGTCGGGTCGGCCCGGTGGAATGGCTCAGGCCTTACACCGAGGACGCCCTTGAGGAGTTGGGTGCGGCTGGCGTGAACGATCTGGTGGTGGTGCCGATCAGTTTTGTCAGCGAACACATCGAAACGCTCGAGGAAATCGACATCGAATACCGGGAGATTGCCACCGAGGCCGGTGTGCGCCATTTCCTGCGGGTGCCAGCCCTCGACATCGATCCCACCTTCATCGCCGGTCTGGCCGATCTGGTGCAGCAGGCCCTGGCGGGCCCGGAGGTGAATCTGGACCAGGCGGCCGAGCTACCCACCAAGGTGAAGCTTTACCCCCAGGACAAGTGGGCCTGGGGTTGGAGCAACAGTTCCGAGGTCTGGAACGGCCGCTTGGCCATGATCGGTTTTTCCGCTTTCCTGTTGGAGTTGCTCAGCGGTCGTGGCCCCCTGCATGCCATGGGCCTTCTCTGATTTGGCCCTGTTCGGATTTTTCCCGTTGGCCGGGGCGCCGCGTGCTGAGCAGTCCCCTGGCCCCCAACGGCACCGAGGGGAGGCGGCCTGGCCGCCTTGGCAGCCGCCGGACCAGGAACTCGGCTTGAGCCAGTCGCTCTCGGACACGGCTGCTCCAGCTGATTTCTTGGCCATCCGGGCCTCCCGGGATCAGGCCATCAAGCCCGGGTCTGGCCCCTGGCCCTGCCGGTTGCTGGCCCTGGCGGCAGGCCTGTCGCTGGCCGTGCCGTCGCTGCCCGCCCAGGCCTTCAGCCCCAGCACCTGGTTGAGCGGCACCTTCCCGGTGGTCAGCTTCGCCGGCTTCACCAGTGGTTTCGGCATGCGCAGCCATCCCCTGGGCGGCGATCGCCGGCCTCACTACGGCGTCGATATCGCGGCCCCCCTCGGCTCAGTGGTGCGCAGCTGGTGGTCTGGCCGGGTGAGTGAGCTGATCCGCGATGGCGGCTGCGGCAATGGCCTGGTGATCCGCTCCGGCGATTACGAACATATCTATTGCCATCTGGCTGGCACCGTTGCGGAGGGCGCCTACCGCAGTGGCGCCATCCGCCTGGGTCTGGGGCAGCCGGTACGCAGCGGTCAGTCGATCGCCCATGTGGGGCTCACGGGCAGCACCACCGGTCCCCATCTGCATTGGGGGATGCGGTTTCGCGGCCAGTGGCTGGATCCGGCCCGGATTCTGCGGGCCATGGCCAACAGCCGCCGCAGTCAACCCCTCGCCAGCGCTGGGCCCCCTAAGGTTGGTTCATTCCGCTGAAAGGGGCTTGCAGCTCCTTTTTGCCCGTTGGTTTCCCCCTCACCCTCCGCAGCCGTGACGCTCACGCCCCTCACTCCTGCCCAGACCGCCAACCGCCTCCATGCGGTCAACGGTTCAAGCTCTCCCCACCTGGCTGGTCCCCAGGGCCTGGGTGGTGTGCAGCGGGTCAATGGCGCCTATGCCCTGATGGACGCCCTGCACCGTCACGGGGTGAAGCACATCTTCGGCTACCCGGGCGGTGCGATTCTGCCGATCTACGACGAGCTCTACAAAGCTGAAGAGCGGGGTTGGCTGAAGCACATTCTGGTGCGCCACGAGCAGGGCGGCACCCACGCCGCCGATGCCTACGCCAGGGCCACTGGCCAGGTGGGCGTCTGCTTCGGCACCTCCGGTCCCGGTGCCACCAACCTGGTAACGGGCATTGCCACGGCCCAGATGGATTCGGTGCCCATGGTGGTGATCACCGGCCAGGTGCCGCGGGCGGCCATCGGCACGGATGCCTTCCAGGAAACCGACATCTTCGGCATCACCTTGCCGATCGTGAAACACTCCTGGGTCGTGCGGAACCCCGCCGACATCGGTCGCATCGTGGCCGAGGCCTTTCTGATCGCCGCCAGCGGCCGGCCGGGGCCGGTGCTGATCGATGTGCCCAAGGATGTGGGCACTGAAGAGTTCGATTACATCCCGGTGGAGCCAGGAACGGCCGTACCCGCTGGCTTCGGTCATTCGCCCCTGCCCCATCCCGAGGCGATCGAAAAGGCTCTGGAGCTGATCCACCACTCCCATCGGCCCCTGCTGTATGTGGGCGGCGGCAGCATCAGCTCTGGGGCCCATGAGGCCATCAAGGTGCTGGCCGAGCGTTTCCGGATTCCGGTCACCACCACCTTGATGGGCAAGGGAGCCTTTGACGAGCGCCATCCCCTGGCCCTCGGGATGCTGGGCATGCACGGCACGGCCTACGCCAACTTCGCCGTCACCGAGTGCGATCTGCTGATCGCCGCCGGAGCCCGCTTCGACGACCGGGTCACGGGGCGTCTTGACAGCTTTGCCCCCAGGGCCCGGGTGATTCACATCGACATCGATGCCGCCGAGGTGGGCAAGAACCGACTGCCGGAAGTACCGGTGGTTTCTGATGTCCGCACGGCCCTTGAAGCCCTGTTGCGGCTCTCCAGCGGCAACGATTCCGCCGGCCGCACCGAGTCCTGGCTGAAGCGGATTGAGGGCTGGAAACAGCACTACCCGCTGGTGGTGCCAGCCCCGGAGGGGGAGATTGCACCGCAGGAGGTAGTGGTGGCCCTGCGCCAACTCGCCCCTGGCGCCTTCTACACCACCGATGTGGGTCAGCACCAGATGTGGGCGGCTCAGTTCCTCAACACCGGCCCGCGCCGCTGGATCAGCAGTGCCGGCCTCGGCACCATGGGATTCGGCATGCCGGCCGCCATGGGCGTGCAGATGGCCTTCCCCGAAGAGCAGGTGATCTGCGTGGCCGGTGATGCCAGCATCCTGATGAACATCCAGGAACTGGGCACCTTGGCCCAGTACCAGCTGCCGGTGAAGGTGGTGGTGATCAACAACGGTTGGCAGGGCATGGTGCGGCAGTGGCAGGAGAGCTTCTATGAAGAGCGCTATTCCAACTCCGAAATGACGGGCGGCATGCCCAACTTCCCGGCCCTTGCTGAATCCTTTGGCGTGCGTGGCTTCCGGATCACGGAACGTTCCGACCTCCTGCCCCGCCTGGCGGAAGCCCTGCTCCACCCTGGCCCGGCCTTCATCGATGTGAAGGTGCGGCGCAACGAAAACTGTTATCCGATGGTGCCGCCCGGTGCCAGCAACGCCCAGATGGTGGGCCTGCCCAGCCATCCGGAACTGGCCATCGACACCGTGCGCCATTGCGGGGCCTGCGGTGCCACCACCGCCAGTGCCCATCTCTATTGCCCCAGTTGCGGTTCAAAACTCTGATCACCCCAATCTCGTCCTTATGGGTCCTGCTGCTGGTTCTGGTCATGGCCTGGCCCGGTGCGGCCTTGGCGGCTGAGGTGCTGCAGGTGCGCACGGCCACCCTGCTGCAGATCGGCGATCGCAATCGCAATTACGCCGTGGAGCTGGCCTGCATTGGCGTCGAGCCGGTTGATCAGGCCGCGGCCATGGTCTGGCTGCGCCAGGAACTGCCGCGCCGCACCCGGGTCAATCTGCGGCCGTTGGGAGAGCATGACGGCTTGCTGCTGGCCAAGGTGAGCCGGCTGGCTGGGGAGGCGGACATGGGCAGCGGTCTGATCGCCGCCGGTCTGGCCCATTCAGACAGCAACCTGCCAGCCTGCAGCGCCTTGGCGCCGAGCTGATGGGCCTCAATCGCACCGCCAAGGGCATCGTGCTGGTGCCCACTCTGTTGCTGGGAGGTGCTTTTCTGGCCGCTGGCAGCTGGCTCGATGGCCCCGCCGCCAGCAATCGGGGGCTGGCGATCAGCCTGGGCGCGATCCTGATGGGGGCCGGCCTGCTGGCCCAGCTGTTGCCTGAGCAGCCGCCCGAGGCGGAGGAAGAGGGCCCCCCTGGCCGCTGAGGCCCCGGTGTTGATCGGTGGCCTTGGCCCATTTGGGTATTCACTACGGCGGCTTGCTAAAGGAAACGGCCATCCCAGGCAGCGGTTGGCTGTTTGGCTGGGGGCGATGGCACCGAGACGATTGGCGCTGGTATCGCGGTGATGGTGCTCCGTCGCGAAGCGACCGAGCCGGCTGCCCAGCCCCGGAGCGAACTGGCGCCACCATCCATGCCGGAGAGTCACAAGCCTGAACCGCTGCCGGCCGGCGGGATCAGAGTTCAGCCAGTGATCGCGGCCCCACCATGCTGAATCCCGAGATTCTGGTGGTGCCCTTTGAGCGCGTCGGTATCGAGGCGATCGCCGATGTCGGTGGCAAGAATGCCTCCCTCGGCGAGATGATCCGCGAGCTGGCGGCCGAGGGGGTGCGGGTGCCTGGTGGCTTCGCCACCACCGCCTCCGCCTACCGCCAGTTCATTGCCGCCAACGCTCTGGGCCCGAGCCTGGACTCCCTGCTGGGGGGGGTGGATGCGGGCGATCTGGCGGCGCTGCAACAGGCCGGCCGGGCCTGCCGGGACCAGCTGTTGCAGGCGGCGTTGCCTGAAGCGTTGGTGGCGGCGATCCTGGCGGCCTACCACCAGCTGGGCTCGGGTGCGGTGGCGGTGCGCTCCAGTGCCACGGCTGAAGATCTGCCCGATGCCAGCTTCGCTGGCCAACAGGAGACGTTCCTGCACATCGAAGGTGAGCAGGCCCTGCTGGAGGCCTGCCGGCGCTGCTACGCCTCCCTGTTCACCGATCGGGCGATCTCCTACCGCCAACTCAATGGTTTCGACCATCTGGAGGTGGCCCTCTCGATCGGCGTGCAGCGCATGGTGCGCTCCGACCTGTCCTGCGCCGGCGTGATGTTCAGCATTGACACCGAGACTGGCTTCCGCGACACCGTGCTGCTCACCGCCGCCTACGGCCTGGGCGAAAACGTGGTGCAGGGGGCCGTCAATCCCGATGAACTGTTGATCTTCAAGCCCACCCTGGAGCAGGGATTCAGCCCGATCATCAGCCGCTGTTTAGGCAGCAAGGCGATCCGCATGGTTTACGGCGAACCGAGCCAGGACGATCCCCGGCCCGTTCGCAACCTGGAGGTGCCGGAAGCGGAGCGGCAACGCTTTGCCCTCAGCGACGCTGAAGCCCTCACCCTGGCCCGCTGGGCCTGCCGGATTGAGCGCCACTACAGCGAGCGCCGCGGTACACCGACGCCGATGGATATCGAATGGGCCAAGGATGGCGAAACCGGTGAGCTGTTCATCCTCCAGGCCCGGCCGGAAACGGTGCAGTCCCGCCAATCCGGGGCGGTGCTGCGCAGCTGGCATCTGGAACCTCACCAGGCGGGCCAGATCACCAGCGGCCGGGCGATCGGCGCTTCGATCAGCCAGGGACGGGCCCGGGTGATCAATGATCCGTCCGAGATCCAGCGCTTTGAGGCCGGTGATCTGCTGGTCACGGTGCGTACCGATCCGGACTGGGAACCGATTCTCAAAAAAGCCAGTGGCGTCGTCACCGACCAGGGGGGCCGCACCTGCCATGCGGCGATCATCGCCCGCGAGATGGGGATCACGGCGATCGTCGGCACCGGTGATGGCAGCCGTCGCATCAACGACGGCGACACGATCACGATCAGCTGCTGTGAGGGCGATGTGGGCCACGTCTACCGCGGCGCCCTCCCTTTCCATGTGGACGAACAGCGCCTCGACAATCTGCCCGTCACCCGCACCCAGATCCTGATGAATGTGGGCAATCCGGAGGAGGCTTTCAACCTGGCGGCGATCCCCTGCGATGGGGTGGGCCTGGCCCGGCTGGAGTTCATCATCGCCAACCACATCCGTGTCCATCCGATGGCCCTGCTCCAGCCCCAGCGTGTGGTCGATGTGGCGGAGCGAGCGGCCATTGCCGAGCTCACTCGCCACTACGCCAATCCAGCCGACTATTACGTCGATCTGCTCAGCCAGGGCATGGGGCGCATCGCGGCGGCGTTCTTCCCGAAGCCTGTGATCCTGCGCTTTTCCGACTTCAAGAGCAATGAATATGCCCGCCTGCTCGGTGGCGCTGCCTTTGAGCCCAGCGAAGAAAATCCGATGATCGGCTGGCGTGGGGCCTCGCGCTACTACGCCGAGGGTTTCCGCGAGGCCTTTGCCCTCGAATGTCAGGCCCTGAAGCGGGTGCGCGAGACGATGGGGCTCACCAATGCGATTGCGATGGTGCCTTTCTGTCGCACCCCGGAAGAAGGGGACCGGGTGCTGGCGGAGATGGCGAAGGCCGGCCTGGTACGCGGCCAGAACGGCCTCCAGGTGTACGTGATGTGCGAGCTGCCCAGCAATGTGATCGGCGCCGAGGCCTTCGCCGAGCGATTCGATGGCTTCTCGATCGGCTCCAACGACCTCACCCAGCTGACCCTGGGTCTGGATCGCGATTCAGCCCTGGTGGCTGAGCTGTTCGACGAGCGCCATGACACGGTGACAGCGATGATCCGGTTGGCGATTCAGAGCGCCAGACGCTGCGGTCGCAAGATCGGCATCTGCGGCCAGGCCCCCAGCGACTATCCCGAGTTTGCGCGCTTTCTGGTGGAGGAGGGCATTGATTCGATCAGCCTCAACCCCGACGCCATTGTGCGCACCCGCCTGCTGGTGGCCGAACTGGAACAGCAGCTCAAGTCCTGATCAGGGCTTTCAGGCGTCCCAGAGCTTGGCTGTTCAAGGGTGGTGTCTCAGCGGAGGCCTTCAGATTGCCGGCCGCAGGCTGCTGGCAGCGCCGCCAACGGCAAAGGGCCGCTGGATCTGGGGCATGATCCACTGCCAGAGCATGACGGCGCAGGCGCCGGAGCGCACCACCGACAGAATCGCCAGACCGACGCAGAGGGGGCAGTGGGCAAGGCCCATGGGAATCGCGCGGTTGATTTGGCGCAGTAAAGGTGCTTCCACCATGGCACCTCCCGCCAGGGGCCGCCGCCACGGGGGCGCTATTCCAGCGGATTTGCCACACCGATGGGCTGGCCCCTGGTTCCGGCTCCTCGCCCCAGCGCCGACCCCTTGGTGGACCAGGCATTGTGGTGCTACGCGTCCTTGTTTTGAATCCCCTTGTTCTGAGTGCCCCTGGGCCTGGCTGGTGCTGGTGCTGCCAGCTGGCGGGCCCGTTGCTTGATTGTGTTTGTTGCCTGTCCTGAGCGCCCCGTGCCGGAGTGAACCCTTGTTGCGCCTGAGTGAGCTGAAATTACCCCTGGACCATACGGATGTCGAACTGAGCGCCGCCGTATGCCGCCGGCTGCAGCTGCCGCCGCAGGCCTTGCGTGGTCATCAGCTGGTGAAATGCAGCGTCGATGCGCGCCGCCATGGGGCGATCGCCCTCGTCTACAGCCTCGACCTCGACCTAGCCCTCAGCGGTGCCGAGCAACAGCGCTTGCTCAAGCGCTTCGCCGGCGATCCCCATCTGCGACCGGCACCGGATACCGCCTACCAATTCGTCGCCAGAGCAGGGGATGGTTCGGCGGAGCTGGCCGAGGCTCTCAAACGGCGACCGGTGGTGGTGGGTGCAGGCCCATGCGGCTACTTCGCCGCCTTGCTGCTGGCCCAGATGGGTCTGCGTCCGTTGCTGCTGGAACGGGGCAAACCGGTGAAGCAACGCAGTGCCGACACCTTCGGCTTCTGGCGCGGCAGCCAGCCGTTCGACCCCGAATCCAATGCCCAGTTCGGTGAAGGCGGAGCTGGCACCTTTTCCGATGGCAAGCTCTACAGCCAGGTCAGCGAGGATCCCCGCCTGGTGCGCAAGGTGCTCGCAGAGTTGGTGGCCGCAGGCGCCAACGCCGAGATCCTCACCCTGCACCGGCCCCACATCGGTACCTTCAAGCTGGCCACGGTGGTGCGGGGCCTGCGGGCGCATATCGAAGCACTGGGGGGGGAGGTGCGCTTTGGCTGCCTGGTGCAGGAGCTGGTGCTGGAGCCCGGCCTTTCGCGGCAGGTGCGCGGCGTGAAGTTGGCCAGTGGCGAGATCATCGCCACCGATCACGTCGCCTTCGCCCCAGGTCACAGTGCCCGTGACAGCTTCGCGGCACTGCATCGGCAGGGGGTGGCCATGCAGCCCAAGCCATTTGCGATCGGGGTGCGGATTGAACATCCCCAGCAGCTGATCGACCGGGCCCGCTGGGGCGCAGCGGCCGGTCATCCGCGCCTGGGTCCGGCCGAGTACAAGCTCGTGCACCACATCGCCGGCGGCCGTGATGTCTACAGCTTCTGCATGTGCCCAGGTGGGCTGGTGGTGGGGGCTACCTCGGAGCGGGGTTGCGTCGTCACCAACGGCATGAGTCAGCACTCCCGCAATGAGCGCAACGCCAATAGTGCGTTGGTGGTGAACGTGACTCTTGAGGATCTGGAGCCCTGGGGCCAGCTTCCCGGTGATCCCCTGGCGGGCATTGCCTTCCAGCGGCACTGGGAACAACAGGCTTTCGCGGCCGGCGGCGGCGATTATCGTGCTCCGGCCCAGTGGGTGCCGGACTTCCTGGCGGGCTGCAGCAGCGACAACAACAACAACAACAAGGGCGGCGTAGAGGCCTCGTATCAGCCAGGCATTCGTTTGAGCGCCCTGGATTCGTGTCTACCGGATTTCGTGATCGCCGCCCTGAAGGAGGCACTCCCCGCTTTTGAACGGCGCATTCCCGGCTATAGCGGCCCCGGTATTTTGATCACGGGTGTTGAAACGCGCACCTCGTCGCCGCTGCGGCTGAACCGCGACGCGACAACACGCGAAAGCACCAACACCCCCGGGCTCTACCCAGGGGGTGAAGGTGCTGGTTATGCCGGCGGAATTCTCTCGGCGGCAATCGATGGGATTCGCCTGGCCGAGGCGATTGCGATCAACCTTCTTCGTCCTCGGCTCCCAGGGGAACGAGACGAATCTGCTTGCGACCCAGCTTGATCTCGAATTCGTCGCCGGGCTTGAGGTCGAGCATCGCCGTGTAGGCCTTGCCCACCATCAGGTTGCCGTTGAACTGAACTTTGGTGTTGAAACTGAGCTTGCGGCCTGCCTTCCCGGCCTTGGGAGCCGCTCCAAAGTCGACGCCCTTGGCGTTTAGCAGCGCTTCATAGAAGGCGGTGAAATTCAACCGTTCGGTGCCATCCCGCTTAGCAGAGACGTAGCCGCAGGCCCTGACGATGTCTGACTTGCTGACATCTCCCAGTTCTTTGACTTTGGCGAGAAGCTCGATTCCTGTAAGCATGTGCTCATTTATGCAACATCTGAATCATCTTACCCCATGGCGCCTTTTGCAAGTCGAAGCAGAGCCTCTTGCCGACATGTGCGCCAGTGGTAGTCATGTCCAGGCTCGCCATCTGGTCTGGCCATGGCTATGGCGATTCGGCGACCACCCGTCGTGTCCAGTGCCCAGCAGTCGCCAGCGATCGGCCATCGCCAGCGCTCGGCTCAGCTCTGGAAGATGCTAAGCTTCAGGACGCTCAGCCCTGGGAAACGATGCCACTCCACTGCACCGCCTTCACCTGATCCCGACGCCAGGAATGGAACAGGGCTGGCTCTGCCACCGTGCACAGGGGGCAAACAGCCATGGACTCGCGCGGAACGCCCGCGTTTTCCAGTTGCCTCACGATGGCACTGCGCAGATCAAGGCGATCGTGATCGGGGTCGGGATCGGCCAGCAGGGCACCGCAGGCGATCAGCTCCTCCAGGGCCGCCTCGTTCTGGCCGCCGTGGGCTTGCAGGGATGCCGCCACTTCCAGGCTCACGGACCGCTCCACCTGGTAGTTGGCACCACTGACACAAGGGCCAATCGCGATCAGTAGCTCGGCGGGATTGGATCCGGCGGCGACCAGGCGAGCCATGGCTATGGGCAGGATGCGACCCGCCACACCACGCCAGCCGGCATGGCAGGCCGCAACCCGTCCGCTGTGGGGATCGGCCATCAGCACGGGGGCGCAGTCGGCGCTGCACACCCAGAGACTCTGGCCACCGCCATCGCTGACCAGCCCATCAGCCTCGGGCCAGGGTTCGGAGCTGGCCTCGGCTGCGGCCAGCACCACGGCACTGTGGATCTGCTGGGGCCGGTGCACGCTGATACCGGCACTCAGGTAGCCAGCCAGTTCGCCCGGGCCGCGGCCCTGCCATTGGCGGTTGAAAAAGCCATGCTCAAACGCCGCCAGCTGATCGGCCTGGAGATAGGAGCCGCCGTAGGTCCCCACCCAGGTCCAGCCGGGTAGATCATTGAAGCCGGCATCGGGTCGATCGAAGGGAGCCTTGAGGGCTTCAGCCATCAGCCAGATCCCGCAACAACCAGAAACCATCAAGCCGTTCGGCCCCGTCTTCGCTCTGAACAGCAATGAACTGCAGGCCACCGGCGTTCTCCCTGGCGGCAGCAAAGGCGGTGGCGGCGGCGGCGGCTTCGGCGGCGGGCAGGCTCGCCAGCAGCCAACGATCTTCGAGGCCGGCTTCGAGCACCAACTGCTCGCCATCGATTTCCAGTCGAACCGGCTCCAGACCCGCCAGCCAACCGGCAATAGCCAGAGCCCGGGTGCGGCTGAACAGGCGAATCCCCGGGATCGGCGTGGCTGCAGTGATGGTTGGTGGCAGGGTCACCAGGCCGGCGAAGCCGATTTCCCAGTCGGGGGCCTCGGCCAGGGCGCCAAAGGGCAGGGTGGCCCAGCTCCAGCGATCGCCCCGCACCGCCTCCGGTAACAGCACAGACACCGGCCGGATTGCCAGCGGCGGCGGCGCCAGGGGGCCGGCCAGATAGCCGGGGTCCTGGGGATAGACCTCAAGCTGCCGCAGTTGGAGCCATTCCACCAGGCTGTAGCAGCGGCGACTGGGCACCAGCTCCAGGCCCAGGCCCTCGGCGGCTCGCTGCACCATGGTGCGCATCGATCCGCGCCAGCAGCGGATCCGCCGTGGATTGCCGTAACCCTGGCAGTGGGCCTCCGCCAGGGCCGCTTCGATCGCCTCCTTCAA
The DNA here is from genome assembly GCA_026389335.1 of Cyanobacteriota bacterium. GTDB lineage: Bacteria > Cyanobacteriota > Cyanobacteriia > PCC-6307 > Cyanobiaceae > Cyanobium. The sequence continues at coordinate 104,330 of JAPLIB010000088.1, forward strand.
CCAGATGGAATTGACACTGGCGGCAGGGCAGGCGCGCATCCAGCGGAAGGGTTCGGCCTGGCTTTTCCCCAGCGGGTCCGGGGTGGCGCAGATCAACAGCTCCCAGCGCTTTTTGCCGTCCTCCTCCAGGATCGGTCGCGAGTAGTAATCGAGTTCCCAGTCCGGTCCGGCAGCCAGGGGCTGCTCCAGGCCGAGTGAACCCTCCACCTCAGGGGGGCCATCCACACGAAGCCGACTCATCCCGCCGCCTGCTCCTGTTGCCGCAACACCGAGCGGGCCCGGTTGGCCCGCTCGACCGCTTCGGCCATCACCTGCTCCTTGGCGATCAGCAATTCCCCGGGCTGGTTTTCCAGCAGGGCCGTGTTGAGGGCGATGCGGCCGCGGGCAGGGTCGAGATCGGTGATCAGGGCCTTGACCCGATCGCCCTGCTGGAATGCTTCCCGCAGATCGCGCAGCGCCACGCCGGTGACGCAGGAGTGGTGCAGCAGACCGCTGACGCCACCGAGGTCGATGAAGAAGCCATAGGGCTTCAGTGACACCACCTGCCCTTCCACCAACTGGCCGACTTCCAGCTCGGTGAACCGGGCGGCGCTGGCGGCACGTTTCTCGGAGAGCACCAGCTTGTGGGTTTCGATATTCACCTCCAGGAAGGCGACCCCCAGGGTCTTGCCCACCAGGGCCTCATGGCTGTCGCCTTCGTTGAGCTGGGAGCGGGGAATGAAGCCCCTGAGGCCCTCGAGATCACAGGTGACACCACCTCGGTTGAAGCCGGTGACCTTGACCTGGACCACCTTGCCATCCTTCTCCATCTGGCGCACTTTCTCCCAGCTCTGGCGCAGGGCCAGGGCACGGGCGCTGATGGTGACCATGCCATCTGCGTTCTGTTCGCGAGTGACCAGGACCTCCACGTTCAGCCCGCGTGGGAAGCGCTCCTTGAGGCTGGTGATCACGCCGAGGCCGCATTCGCTCTTGGGCATGAAGCCCGGCGCCTTGCCACCGATATCGACATAGACGCCATCACTTTCAACGGCGATCACGGTGCCGCGCACCACCTCGCCGGTGGTGCCCACCGGTTCGTTCTGATCGAGGGCAGCCAGGAAGGCCTCCTCATCGAAGTCGAAATCGTCAACGGTGCGGCCCGGGATGGCCTGGGAAGCCGGCTCGGGGGCTACTGAAGCCGCTGAGCCAACCTGGCGTTTGGCCGATCCTGAAGCCTTGCCACGGCGATCAACCGGACCGAGCAGGTCCGCCATGGTCATCCCCTCCATCGCGCCCATATCGAAGAGGTCGTCGTCCGAGACGACGCGGGCGGTGGGCGCCTGGGCGGCACCAGCGGCTGCCTGGGCGGCAACCGGGGCAGGGACGCCGCCGGGGGGCACCGGAGCGGCCAGGGGCTTGGGCGCTGCCACCGCAGCGGCTGCGGCTGCTGCTGCAGCTGCAGTGGCTGTCGGCGAGCGGACAGCCACAACGTCCTCTCTCTTGATCATCAGCACCTGGGGAGGCTTGCGGGGCGCCTGGGGGGCAGGACGCTGGCCGGGATTCAGGGGCTGACGCGACGCGGGATTGCCGGATCCGGCCATGACCTCTGAAGTGCTGCGGCTCCACACTGTACGAACCGGAGCCGGTCCGACCGCTCGCCAGCACCGATCTGCCGCCATGTCCCAGTCCCAGCGCCGTCTTGAGACCATGACCTGGCCGGAGCTGCAGCGCCAGGCCGCCAGACCGGGCAGCACGGTGATCTGGCCTTTTGGGGCCTTTGAGCAGCACGGCCCCCATCTGCCCCTGAGCACCGATGCCCTGTTCGCCGATCGGATCACCGATGCGGTGCTGGCCGAACTGGATCCAAGTCTGCCGATCTGGCGCTTGCCACTGCAGCATCTGGGCTTTTCTCCGGAGCACCAAGGCTTTGCCGGCACCCTCAGCCTGCCCGCCGAGTTGCTGATCTCCCTGGTGGTGACCGTTGGCCGCCAGCTGGAGCTGGCCGGCTTCCAGCGGCTGGTCCTGCTCAATGGCCACGGCGGTCAGATCGGCTTGCTGGAGGTGGCGGGCCGAACCCTGCGTGCCCAGCACCCTCGCCTGGCGGTTTTGCCTTGCTTCCTCTGGCGCGGCCCGGAGGGCATTGCCGAGCTGATTCCGGAGCCGGAACGCAGCCAGGGGCTCCATGCCGGCCTGGCCGAAACCAGCCTGATGCTGCATCTGGCGCCGGAGCTCACCGGTCCGCTGCGCCCCACGGATGGACCCTCCGCCCCGCTCGGCCCTGACGATCCAGCGGCTGCCGTGCCGGACTCCATGGGTTCCGCCGTTGCACGGGCCGCCGGCCTGCCGCCGCCGGGCTGGAGCCTCGAGGGTCTGGCCCCGTGCTGTTGGATCACCAGTGAGTTCAGTGCCAGCGGCGTGATCGGCAGTGCGGAGGGCGCCAGCGCCGACCTGGGTGAACGGCTGTTTCAACGGTTGGTAGAGGGCTGGCGGCAACGCCTTGATGCCTTGCTGCGCAGTGACTGGCCACCGATCTCTGGCGCAGGGTGACTACAGTCGCGAACAGACGTTGATCGCGGTTGTCATGCCGACCATCCAATCCATCACCACCGCTGGAATCAGCAGCGATGCCGAAACCAGCCGGAATGTCGCCATGGGTCAGCCCACCCTCGATCGGAGCAGCGACGATCTGCCCGACTTCACCAGCCCTGTCTACAAAGATGCCTACAGCCGCATCAATGCGATCGTGATCGAAGGGGAACAGGAAGCCCACGACAACTACATTTCTCTTGGCACCTTGATTCCCGATCAGGCCGATGAGCTGGCGCGGCTTGCCCGCATGGAGCTGAAGCACATGAAGGGCTTCACCGCTTGCGCCGCCAATCTCGGTGTTGAGGCCGACATGCCGTTCGCCAAGGAATTCTTCACGCCTCTGCGGGACAACTTCCAGGCCGGACTGCAAGACGGCAAGGTGGTTACCTGTCTGCTTATCCAGTCCCTGCTGATTGAGGCGTTTGCGATTGCCGCTTACCATATCTACATCCCGGTTGCCGATCCTTTCGCGCGTCGGATCACCGAGGCCGTCGTCAAAGACGAATACACCCATCTCAACTACGGTCAGGAATGGCTGAAGGCCAATTTCGAGGCCAGCCATGCTGAGCTGGAGCAGGCCAACCGCGACAACCTGCCCCATGTGCGTCGCATGTTGGAGCGAGTCGCCACGGATGCGGCGGTGCTGCAGATGGAAAAGAGTGCTCTGATTGAAGATTTTATGATCGCCTACCAGGAGGCTCTCACTGAGATCGGCTTCAACTCCCGCGAGATCGCCAGAATGGCGGTGGTTGCCCTGGTCGGCTGAGGCTGCCCGAATAGCTCCGGCTGGCCATGGCAAGATGTGACGCCGGCGACACTTTCAGTTCGCCTGCTCCCCTTCCCTCCCCGCCCGCATGTTCGGCCTGATCGGTCACTCCACCAGCCTTGCCGCCGCCTGTGAACTGGCCGAGCGGCTTGGCTATCCGGAGTACGCCCAGGGGGATCTCGACATGTGGTGCAGCGCTCCACCCCAGCTGGTCGAGAATTTCTCGGTCACCAGCGCCACCGGCAAGATCATTGAAGGCGCCTATATCGATTCGGTATTTGTGCCTGAGATGTTGCGCCGCTTCAAAACGGCAAAGCGCAAAGTGCTCAACGCCATGGAGCTGGCCCAGAAGCGCGGCATCGCCATCAGTGCCCTGGGCGGTTTCACCTCAATCATTTTTGAGGATATGAATCTGCTCAAGGAGCAGCAGGTGCGCGCCACCACCCTCGAATGGGAACGGTTCACCACCGGCAACACCCACACCGCCTGGGTGATCTGCCGCCAGGTTGAGGTGAACGCCCCCAGGATCGGCATCGACCTGGCCAAGGCCAGGGTGGCGGTGATCGGCGCCACCGGCGATATCGGCAGTGCGGTGTGCCGCTGGCTCAGCCAGCGCACCGGCGTGGGCGAGCTGCTGCTGGTGGCCCGCAAGGAGCAGCCCCTGCTGGATCTGCAGAGCGAATTGGGTGGTGGTCGCATCCTGCCATTGGCGGAGGCCTTGCAGCAGGCGGATGTGGTGGTGTGGGTGGCGAGCCTGCCTGAAAGCCTCAGCATCGACCCCGCCAACCTGCCCAATCCCTGCCTGATGATCGATGGCGGTTATCCCAAAAATCTCGATAGCAAGGCCAGCGGCGCCGGCATTCATGTGCTGAAGGGCGGCATCGTTGAATTTCACCAGGACATTGATTGGCAGGTGGTGGCACTGGCCGCTGACATGGCCAGACCCCAGCGCCAGATGTTCGCCTGCTTCGCTGAGGCGATGCTGCTGGACTTTGAAGAGTTGCACACCAACTTCAGCTGGGGGCGCAACCACATCACGCTCGAGAAGATGGAGCTGATCGGCGCCGCTTCGCTGCGCCACGGTTTCCAGGCCCTCAGCCTGGAGGCCAGCTCCGCCCCGGCCCCAAGCCTCGCCACCGCCTGACCCCCCTCCTGACCCCATGGCCCGCCGCGCCCTGCTGGATTTTGAAAAGCCTCTGGTGGAACTTGAGGAGCAGATCGAACAGATCCGCCAGCTCGCCCGCGATTCCGAGGTGGATGTCAGCCAGCAGCTGCTGCAGTTGGAAACTCTGGCCAGCCGGCGCCGCGAAGACATCTTCAGCGCCCTGACACCAGCCCAGAAGATTCAGGTGGCTCGCCATCCGCAGCGACCCAGCACCCTCGATTACATCCAGCTGCTCTGCGATTCCTGGATCGAGCTGCATGGCGATCGCCGTGGTTCCGATGACAAGGCGATGGTGGGTGGCATCGGTCGCATCGGTGACCAGGCTGTTGTGATGCTCGGCCAGCAGAAGGGCCGTGATACCAAGGAGAACATGGCCCGCAATTTCGGCATGGCCTCCCCCGGTGGCTATCGCAAGGCGATGCGGCTGATGGAGCACGCCGATCGCTTCCGCCTGCCGATCATCACCTTCATTGACACCCCCGGCGCCTATGCCGGCATCCTGGCCGAAGAGCAGGGCCAGGGGGAAGCGATCGCCGTGAACCTGCGCGAGATGTTCCGGCTGCGGGTGCCGATCATCGCCACCGTGATCGGGGAAGGTGGCTCCGGTGGCGCCCTGGGTATCGGCGTGGCCGATCGGTTGCTGATGTTCGAGCACAGCGTGTATACCGTGGCCAGCCCGGAGGCCTGCGCCTCCATCCTCTGGCGCGATGCGGCCAAAGCACCGACCGCCGCCGAAGCTCTCAAGATCACTGGGGTGGATTTGCTGCAGCTCGGCGTGATCGACTCCGTGCTGCGCGAACCCACCGGGGGCAACCACTGGGCACCGCTGGAAGCCGCGGCTACGCTACGTATCGCCCTGCTCGAGAACTTGTCGCAACTGCAGGCTCTGAGCGAAGAGGAGCTGCTCGATCAGCGATACGCCAAGTTCCGCCGCATGGGTCGCTACCTCGACGCGAGCACGCCAGAGCCGGCCCGGATTGCTTAAGGTTTTCTTCCACGTTCTGATTCCTTGCCAGTTGCCCTGATTACCGGCGCGTCCAGTGGGATCGGTGCTGCCGCCGCTCGTCGTTTCGCTGCAGCAGGTTTCGACCTGCTGCTCCTGGCCCGCCGCACCGGTTCCCTCGACGCTCTGGCTGCCGAGCTGTGCTCCGCCCACCCCAGCCGCATTGAAACCGCCGGCATCGATCTGAGCGAACCGAGCGCCATTGCCGCAGGCATCGCCGAACTCTGCGGCCGGGGCCTCGTGCCCTCGGTTCTGATCAACAACGCCGGAGCCGCCTGGACCGGCTCACTGGCGGCCATGCCTCTGGATCGCTGGCAATGGCTCTTGCAGTTGAATGTCACGAGCGTCTTCCAGATCTGCCAGGCGGTGCTGCCGCTGATGCGGGCCCAGGAACGCAACGGCCAGCTCAGTGGTGGCGGTCTGATCATCAATGTCAGCAGCCATGCCGCCCGCAACGCCTTCCCCGACTGGGGGGCGTATAGCGCCAGTAAGGCTGCCTTGCAAACCCTCAGCCGTTGCCTGGCGACGGAAGAACGGGAGCACGGCATCCGCGTCAGCACCCTCACCCTTGGTTCGGTCAATACACCCCTCTGGGACAGCGAAATGGTCCACAGCAGCTTCGACCGCCGTGCCATGCTGCCTGTCGAACAAGTGGCTGAAGCTTTGTTGGCGCTGGCGCAACAACCCTCTAGCCAGGTTGTAGAAGATTTAACCCTCATGCCGGCAGTCGGCGCCTTCTGAACACCCCATGACATCCACTCTTCCTTCCAGTCTCAACAGCAGTAAGACCAATTCGGAGTCGTTGCAGCTGCCTGTCAGCATTCGGCTGCGCCAGCGGCTTGAGGACAGTGGTACGCCTTTCCTTGCCAACGACAACATCTCCCATGTTCTGCGAGAAGGTGAACTTGATCAGCTGGAAATCGAGGTAGCCGGCAAGATCAGGGAACTACTGCGCAGCCTGGTGATCGATATTGATAACGATCACAACACCGAGGAAACTGCTGAACGGGTGGCCCGCATGTATTTGCATGAGGTCTTCAAGGGCCGCTACCACAGCCAGCCCAAGATAGCCAGCTTCCCCAATGTCAAGAAGCTCGATGAGATTTATACCGTTGGTCCGATTTCCATCCGCTCCGCCTGCTCCCATCACCTTGTGCCGATTCTCGGCTCCTGCTGGATCGGCATCAAGCCTGGCGATCGGGTGATCGGCCTGTCGAAGTTCTCCCGGGTCGCCGATTGGGTGTTCTCTCGCCCCCACATTCAGGAAGAAGCCGTGATCATCCTGGCCGATGAGATCGAGCGCCTCTGTGCCCCCCAGGGTCTGGCCATCCTGGTCAAGGCCCAGCATTACTGCATGAAGTGGCGGGGCGTCAAAGAGCCCCAGACCAGCATGGTGAACTCCGTGGTTCGTGGGGATTTCCGCCATGATCCCAGCCTCAAACAGGAATTCTTTGAACTGGTGAGGCAGCAGGAATCCCTGCTGATCCGCTGATTCGTCTGAATTTCAGCCTCTGGCCCGCTGCAAGATCGCAGTGGGTCTTGCCCTTGGCGTTGAGCCTTGGCATCTATTGGCGTTAAGAACCGGCGTGGGGGCTTACAAAACGACTGCTAGGCGCTGGGAACGGCCTTTGGGATTGAACTGTTCTGCTAGCTCTGCCTGGTGGAAGCAGCCCTGGCCGACCACCTGAGATTGAGATCCCAGCGTCTGCAGGATGCAGGTGGTCAGCGTGCTGGTGGTCAGGACTCAGGCAGAGCCGTGCGGCCGTGCCCAAAACGATGGGCCAATTCAGCTGCGGGGTTGATCCTGACGCAGCAATTCCTGCCCCTTCGCTGTCCCGGGGGGAACCGAGATTCGGCATACTGCCGATCGCTTTCCCAGCCCTGGATTCAGTTGGCCGATTTTTTCTGCACCGGTCCCACTGCCGCGGAAGCGGCCCGCTGGCTCCCGCTCGTTCCAGGTACAGCCACCACCACCATCACGCGGGCGTTGGCATCGGCGGCCTGGAGTCGATAGGTGCTCCCTGAGGCTCCCACGATCAACAGCCAGCGGCTGTCCTGGGGCGAACGCCGATACCAATGGAAGGCGCTGGGGGGGAGGGAGGCCAACGCATCGGCGGTGATCACAGCGCGCAGAAGGTTCCCTTCGCTGGCCTCACCCTGCAACTCCAGGCGCTGCAATCCGGCAATGCCCTGCTCAACGGCCCCCTCCAGTTTCTGATCCGCCGCAATTGTTGCATCCAGAATGCGGATCTGCTGCTGCGGATCGGCGGTGATGCCCGGTACGCACTGCAAGGTGCCTTCGATGAGCTGGCAGCCCACCAGGTCCTGAGCGCGCAGTGGCGCCAGGCCGGCGCCTGGTAGCGGTAGCAGGGGCGAGAGCCAGAGGGGCGAGAGGAGTGCGGCCAGGGAAAGCCAGGGGGGCAGGCCCTGGCAAGCCCTGCGGGCCGGGGACAGGGGGCGAGCATTGGCTGAGAGAAATGACAAGGCGGATCGCCCGGGGGACTCAACGGTGATCCTGCCGCCCCTGGCGCCGAAGCTCAACGTTTGTCTTGATCAGGTCGCGGGCTGACTCCAGAGCGGTTGTGCTCCTGCGCGTCAGTCCTGGCCTCTGTGCTTGTGGAGGTCGGGGGGCCTGCCCATGGCCGCCAGCAGCTGCACGATCCGCTCGAGATTCTTCTCCCCAGGGCTGTTCTCCACGCCACTGGAGGCATCGAGGCCATCGGGCCGCAGGCGGCTCAGCAGCGCCGGCACGGTTTCGGCTCGGATTCCCCCCGCCAGCCACCAGGGCAGGGGGGGCTGGAAATCGATAAGCCAGTCCAGGGGCAGGCTGTGGCCCGTTCCACCCAGCTGATCCGGCACCCAGGCATCCAGCAGCAGCGCATCCACGACCTCGCCATAGGCCTGAGCGCGCTGCAGATCTTCGGGGGCGCGGATGCGCAGGGCTTTCCAGATCTCCACCCCCAGCTGGGAGCGCAGCTCGCGGCAGCGGTCGGGGCTCTCCTCGCCATGGAGTTGCAGCACCTGATGGCCCCGCCCAGCGACGAGCTGGGCCAGCTCCGCATCGCTCGGATCAGCGACGACCAGCACCCCCTGGCAGGCGGGAGCCCTGGCGGTGACGGCCGCGAACAGCTCCTGCCGCTGCTCAGGTGGCAGGTAGCGAGGCGAGCTGGCAACACCGATCACACCGATGGCCTCAACGCCGAGGGCTGCCACCGCCGCGGCCTGGGCGGGCTGGCGTAAGCCGCAGATCTTGAGCGCCGGCAGGGCCAAACGAGCGGAGTAGGGGGCGCCTTTCTAGGATCATTTCATAACTGCTCCAGGTAACGCCTGGGGCCCCGTCGCATAGGTGGCCGTGGGCGAAGGCTGGCAACTCCTCAAGATCCGGGGGATCCCCCTGCGGATCCATCCCACCTGGTTTGTGATCCTGTTCGTGGCCACCGTGGCCTTCGAGCAGCATTACCGCCTCACCTTGGTGGGGCAGGCCTCACCTGGCCTGCTCTGGGCTGTGGCCCTGATCACGGCTGTGATGCTGTTCGTCTCGGTGCTGCTGCATGAACTCGGCCACTCCCTGGTGGCCCTTGCCCAGGGCGTCCAGGTGCGCAGCATCACCCTGTTCCTGCTTGGCGGCGTCGCCAGTGTTGAACGGGAATGTTCCACCGCCATGGGAGCGCTGCAGGTGGCGGCGGCTGGGCCGGCGGTCAGCTTTGTGCTGGCGATCGGCCTGCTTTCCCTGGGCCATCAGGCCTCCCACCTTTCGCCGGTGTTCGGCGAGATGGTCAATCAGCTGGGTGCCCTCAACCTGGTGTTGGCCCTGTTCAATCTGCTGCCAGGCCTGCCGCTCGATGGTGGCCTGATCGTCAAGGCGTTGGTGTGGCAGTTCACCGGCAGTCAACGGCGCGGCTTGGAAGTGGCTAATGCCTGCGGCCGGCTGCTCGCCTACGGGGCCATTTTCATGGGCAGCCTGTTGCTGCTGCGAGGCAGTGGCCTGGCCGGGGCCTGGCTGCTGCTGCTGGGTTGGTTTGGACTGGGGGCAGCCCGCAACCAACATCAACTGCTCAAGGTGCAGCAGGCCCTCAAGGAGATCAAGGTGAAGGATGTGGCCCAGCGCCGATTCCGGGTGGTGGAGGCCTCCACCACACTGCGTCAGCTGAGCCTCCTGCGCCTTGAGGATGGTCCGACCCTCGCGGACGTGCCGACCGGTGAAGGGCCCCTCAGCTCGAAGCCAAGCCAAGCTGTCGCCGGTTCCAAGTCCCCCCTCAATGGGGCCCTGCCCGCAGCCGGTAGCCAGCTGAGTGACTGGATTCTGGTCTGTGATCGCGGCCGCTGGCGCGGGGTGATCGACGATGGCCCCTTGCGGGATCTGCCGGTGCAACGTTGGGACAGCGAACAGGTGGGTGACCATCTGCAGCCCCTCTCCAGCCTCGCTTCGATCCATGAAGCGGCCCCCCTCTGGCAGGCGGCTCTGCAGCTGGAGCAGAATCCGCGGCTCCTGGTTCTGAGCCCTGCTGGCCTGCCATGCGGCACGGTTGAGCGAGCCGAGCTGGGCTATTCGGTGCTGCGACGGCTGGGCCTGCGCCTGCCTGCCCCTCTGCTGGCGACGGCTCGTCGACAGAACGGCTATCCCCTCGGTCTGGCCCTGGGTCAGATCGCCCAGGGGATGGTTGGCACCGGTGAGGTGGGCAGCAACAGCGCCGCTGGCGCTCAGCCGCCAGGCCAGGAGCCAGGTTCAGCCGGCGCCAGGCGATAGCTGTGCAGCCGCTCGTTGATCGCCTGCCACTCAAGGGCCTGCAGCGGACGGATCTGCCAGGGGGCGGTGGCAAAGGGCAGGTGCTCTGTTGCCGAACGCTGCAGCACCGACTCCAGCTCCTGGCCACTGAGCGGCAGGGGTGACAGGTCTGGAGGCGCTGCTCCAAACACCTGTCTCCAGAGCTCAACGGGGGGATCGATCAGGATGCTGCCGTGCTGCAGCAAGTGGCCGCGACGCCAGAGCTGGGCACTGCCGATCCGCTTGGCGCCACAGGGATGGATCAGATCCGCGGCCGTGCTGCGCTCGAAGCAACCGGCCACCTGCGGCTTGGCCGATTCGCTGCCGAATTCCAGGGGCATGCCGATGGCGGCAAAGCCCTGCCGCAACCATTCGCAAGCCAGGAGGTAGGCCTGGCGGCGCCGGCCTGGGGCTGCCGGCCAGATCAGGGCATAGGTGAGCTCACCGGCATGGAGCACGGCCCGGCCGCCACTGGGCCGCCGCACCAGCTCCAGGTGCCCCTGGGCCGCCAGCTGCTGCCAGTGCGGCTCGATCTGGTGTTGGTGGTAACCGAGGGAGAGGGTGGGCCGGGACCAGCGGTAGAAGCGCAGCACCGGGGCAGCAGGCGCTCCCACCGCGAGGGAGTGCTCTAGCAGCCAGGCATCTATCGCCATCTGGCGGCAGCCCTCCAGCTCCAGGGTCGGGATCAGGCGCAGACCAACGGGATCCCCCGACTGGGCTGCCGCCGCGGAAGGGGGGCTCACGGTGCCGGCAGGGCCTCCCAGAACCCGGCATCGAGCTCGAAGCCGAGCACGGCGGCCATCTGGCCGAGGCTGCCGCGACAACTGAGCCCCTGGAGCTGGGCGAGATGGTCCAGCAGAAACAGCCTGTGGGTGATCCACAGCTCCAGGCTCTCGGCGGCAAAGCGAATGCCTTCCGTGCGGGAAAAGCCATGGGGGAGCAGCATCGCCACATGGCGGGTGAGCTGGCCACCGCTGCGTTCCAGCAGCAGCGGCAACCAAGGCTGGAGGGCGTCAGCCCTGAGGCTCCAGAGCCGCACTTCGGCAACTTCCGACAGTTCGCGGGGATCGTCCGGTTGGCGCGGCCATTCGAGGGCCAGGCTCAGGCTGTCGCTGTGCTGCAGCAGCGTTTCCAGGGGCAGATGGGCCAGGCTCGCCAGGGGTGAGAGATCAAGTTGGCGGATCGCCGTGGCACTGATGGGCAGCGGCCCAGGCGTGAAGGGAGAAGGGGATGCCATCAAGAGCTGTGACAGGGCAGCGCCGCAGGCTGGACCGTAGCCCGCCGAAGCCGAAGAATGGGGCGATCGCTTTCCCTCCAGATGACCATGATCAACCAGGTTGAAGTGCTGATTGCTCTGATCGTGGCCGCCCACGCCGGTGTGCTGGCGGTGCGTCTGTGCTTCAGTCTGTACAAGGCTTGAAGCCTTTGCGGCTTTCCCTTGGCAAGGTCGCGCTGGCCTGCTAGAAGCTGTGGATCCGATCCTCCCCTGCGGTGCCCTCCTCCAGCAGCCAGCCTCGCCGCTCCACCGGCCGTCATCGTCAACCAGCCACGGCTGGTACAGCGCGTGGAACGGCGGCCAGTGCGCCCCGCCAGGAGCCCGCACCGGCGGTCCGTTCCTCGGACAACCGCCGCTTGATCCAGCGCAACGCCTCCCTGGCTGTGTTTGGTGCCGAAGGTGAGTTAACCCTTTCCAATGAACGCCGCGAGATGCTGTGCAGCGTCATCGGTCTGGGGGTGAAGTTTGGTCTGGTGGCGGTGGCGGCCGTCAGCATGTTCCGTCTCTCGGCGGCGTACCAACAGCGCATGGACCGGCAGGGCGAAATTGCTGCTGTTCTCGAGCTTGAAACCGCCAAGTTGATCAAGTCGCGCGAGCGCTTTGATCAACTATTCACTGAGTCTGGCGAACAGCAGCTGATTCGCGAGCAGAGCCAATGGATCGCCCCCAATCGGTTGCGCGTGGTCTGGCAGCCGGGCCAGGCCTATTCAACGGTTGAAACCGCCAACGCCCGTCCAGGCAAGCCGCAGGCCCGTCCCTAGGTTGGGGTACCGATCTGCCCCCAATCCAGGACGTCATGGTTTCTGCCTCCAGTGCTGCCGCCCGCGATCACGCCAGTCCAGCAGCTGGGTTGCCTGGCACACCGGGCACGGTGCTCATCACCGGTGCATCCTCCGGTGTTGGTCTGTTCACGACCAAGGCCCTGGCTGATCGGGGCTGGCACGTGGTGATGGCCTGTCGTGACACAGACAAGGCTCGCCGCGCCCAGGCCGCTCTGGCGATCCCTGACCAGGTGGTGACCCATCTGCAGGTGGACCTGGGCGATCTGGAGAGTGTGCAGCGGCTTGTGGACAGCTTCCATTCCAGCGGTCGGCCCCTGGACGCCCTGGTGATCAATGCCGCGGTGTATCTGCCCCGGCTCAAGCAACCGCAACGGACACCCCAGGGTTATGAAATTTCGATGGCCACCAACCATCTTGGCCATTTCCTGTTGATCGATCGGCTGCTCGATGATCTCAGGCGCTCCCAGCACCCGTCCCGTCGGGTCGTGATCCTGGGCACCGTGACCGCCAACTCCAAGGAACTCGGCGGCAAGATTCCCATCCCGGCCCCCGCCGATCTGGGAGATCTCTCCGGCTTTGCCGCCGGCTTCAAGGCGCCGATCGCCATGGCCAATGGCAAGACCTTCAAGCCCGGCAAGGCCTACAAGGACAGCAAGCTCTGCAACATGATCACCACCCAGGAGCTGCATCGGCGCCTGCACGCGAGCACGGGCATCGTGTTCTCCTCTCTCTATCCGGGCTGTGTGGCCGACAGTCCGTTATTCCGCCACACTCCGCGGGCGTTCCAGACGATCTTCCCCTGGTTCCAGAAGACCATCACCGGTGGCTATGTCAGCCAGGCGCTGGCGGGTGAACGGGTGGCTGATGTGGTCACCGATCCGGCCTTTGCCGTTTCCGGGGTGCACTGGAGCTGGGGCAACCGGCAAACCAAAGGCAGCAAGCAGTTCAGCCAGGAGCTCTCCGATAAGGCCAGCAATCCGGAAACTGCCCGCCGCCTATGGGAACTCAGCAGCCAGTTGGTGGGCATTGAGGCGAGCTGATGGCGGTGGGGTTGAGGGTTCAGCTCTCCTTGGTTCCTTGATTCCCTGAAGGTCCAGCTTGATTGCGCCGCTGGAGCCTCGACCGCTGGAAGTCAGCCGATCTGATCCGGGCCATAGGCTGGATTCAGGCCAGGTTCGTCTCGATGACGCTGCTGGGGACCTGGAGTGTGGTTGTGGCCCATGGTGATCCTCGGCTGACTTCAGGGCCGAGAGCTGGCGGCAACCACGGACTTCAGTACCGCATCGCGTCGCGGTGCTGGTCCGATTCCGGTCGGTGCTGCTAGCAAGTGGCTTCGTGGCCAGCCTCCCCGGGCTGAGTGGCCAGAAGGCGGTACGAGCCCTGGAAAGCACCCTGGGCCCCTGGCAAGGGGGATTCGAGCAGTTGGCCACTTTCCTGGATGCCTTCACCGACACCTACCAGCACACGGGTGTGCAGGCGGTGGCGAGGCGATTAGTGGAGCGGGCCGCCGCTGAGATCTAGGTGCGACGCGATCGGCCGGCAGGGTTCGGCGACGATTTGGTAGGCGGGCGTGCACTGCCATAGGCGGGTCGCAGGAGGCGACAACAGGCTTCCGATTCCGGTCTGGAGTCCTGTAGGGACCGACCCTCTGTCCTTGTAGAACAAGGATTCCTACATGGTCAAGCGAGCCGATGGGCTGAGCTTGCAGGGGTTGGCTGATGCGCTGGGCGCTTTCGATGCCCAGCGCCCAGCGCATCGACCGCGGCGACCATTCACCCAATGAGCAGCAGCAGCAGCGCAATCGGCGCAGATGGCGGAAGCCCCCGTTCCATAAGTTGACAGTTATGGCACCAAGGAGGATGGTCCCAGGTTTCAGGACTGCGATCCTTTGACTTGAATGTCAGTGTTATCCCATTCGGAACGCGGGTTTTTCCCCAGCCTGAAAATCGCTGCAGTACCAGCGATTCCACGAAGGCAAGCAGGTCAATCTACTTCTTTCTCGTATCGCTTTGCTTGGCGGTGTAGCGCTCTCAGAACTGAGGTGCCAAGGTCTGTTTGCTGGGAATCGCTCAATGAAGAGCGTCTGAGTTGACTGCTTTTTCGAGGTCTGTGGGCAGACTACTGCTCGATCCAGGACGCCTGTCCCTTGGCGTGGAACGCTGCTTCCCCGGCACCGATTCAACATGTTGACAACATGATCTCGATCAAGCCCATCCGCTCAGATGGGCTTGATCCGCCAGAGTGCGCATCAGCACCATCAATCAATCAAAGCCCAGCAGGTCAAAGATCTCACGATCCTTCAGGGAAACAGCCTCCAGGGGCTCAACGTTTTCCAGCATCCGGCGCGCCAGATTCAGGTATTCCTGCTGCACGGCCTCCACTTCTGGTGTGCTCTCCATCTCGAAGATGGTGCACTTCTTGAGACGGGATTTCCGAATCGCGTCCACGGTCTTGAAGTGGGCCATGGTGCGCAGGCCTGTGCGGGCATTGAACTTGTCGATCTCGTCGGTTTCCTCGGAGCGATTGGCGATCACGCCGCCGAGACGCACTTTGTAATTCTTGGCCTTGGCATTGATGGCCTGCATGATGCGATTCATGGCGAAGATCGAATCGAAGTCGTTCGCCGTCACGATCAGGCAATAGTCAGCGTGTTGCAGTGGTGCCGCAAAGCCACCACACACCACGTCCCCGAGGACATCGAAGATCACCACATCGGTGTCTTCTAGCAGATGGTGCTCTTTGAGCAACTTCACCGTCTGGCCGGTGACATAGCCGCCACAGCCGGTGCCGGCCGGCGGGCCGCCGGATTCGACGCACATGACACCATTATACCCTTCAAACACGAAGTCTTCAGGCTTCAGCTCTTCGGTGTGGAAGTCCACGGTTTCGAGGATATCGATGACCGTGGGCACCATGCGCTTGGTGAGCGTGAAGGTGCTGTCGTGCTTGGGATCGCAACCGATCTGCAACACCCGCTTGCCCAATTTCGAGAAGGCGGCCGAGAGGTTGGAGGAGGTGGTGGATTTGCCGATCCCGCCTTTGCCGTACACGGCGATGACCAAGGCGCCCTCCGCAATCGCCATGGAAGGGTCCTGATGGACCTGGAGGCTGCCTTCACCGTCCTCACGGCTACCAGTGGCGAGCGGGGGATTGAGGGTGCTGGTCATGGAAAAAGAAGTAATGGGGATGACATCACAACAGCTGCCGAACGGCCGTCAGCGCCAAGCCTGACCAGCCGTGCTCAGGAGTGTCGGGTGGGCATGCAAACCGACACATTTTGCCGTTGGGCTGCGGCTGCGGGTGGCTGCAAGGCCAGCGGGTGGGTCGCTGCTGCGACTCGCTTCGCTGGGAAGGGGTGCAAGGCCAGCCAGGGGCTCTGCAAGCTGGCCAGCCCACGGCTGAACGACGACTAGGCACTGGGCCGAGGCCAGACTCAGGCGGGTTGGAGGGCGCTGGATCGCCATGGTGAGAGTGAAGGAGCCAGACCCATCTGGGGTCTGAT
Source organism: Cyanobacteriota bacterium (assembly GCA_026389335.1). Lineage (GTDB taxonomy): Bacteria > Cyanobacteriota > Cyanobacteriia > PCC-6307 > Cyanobiaceae > Cyanobium. The sequence continues at coordinate 120,157 of JAPLIB010000088.1, forward strand.
ATGGGGGTTGTTGGGGTGGCCCGTTGGCCTCGACAGCGGGCGACGGGCTGTTCGCCAGCAGCCAACAGATCAAGCGATTGGTTTGCCTTGATTCAGATGAACTGACCAAGGCAAACCTCATCCCAGGAGAGCATCAGGAGCGCTCGATTTCTCCAGGACAGGCCTCGAGTGTTGCCTCTGAGTAAAAATACTTTGGGTAAAATTACTCATGCTGTTCGTCAGCGCCTTATCGGCCCCCCGCGAGCGGATCAATGGCTGAGGTGGGCCTTGGCGTCGTAGAGGGTTTCGGCATCAATCAGGGCGATGCCCCGTTCGCGGGCGAAGGTTTCGGTGTTGCGTCGCACCTTGCTGCGCACAAAGAAGGGGATCTTGTGCAGCTCCGCCTCCCCGTCCGGGCTCCAGCGGAGCTCGAGCGCGTCGCTGGGGGGTGCTTCCAGGGTGGCCGTCGCCGTGGCGGCGCCTGCGGAGGCTGGAGCCGTCGCCAGTGCCGGCTCCGGGGCCGAAGTCGTGAGCCCAGGCAGGGCCCCATGGCCCTGATGCACGGGGTCGGCGGCCGGGGTCATCGACGGGGCGCCATCGCCGAGATGGCTGCGATGGCCATCCACGAACTCAAAGTCATGGCGGAACATACCAATTAGATGTTCCTCAAGACCCATCATCAACGGGTGCACCCAGCTGTCGAAGATCACGTTCGCCCCTTCCCAGCCCATCTGGGGGGCATAGCGGGCCGGCACATCCTGCACATGCAGGGGCGTACTGATCACGGCACAGGGCACGCCGAGGCGCTTGGCGCTGTGGCGCTCCATCTGCGTGCCCAGTACCAGTTCCGGCGCCGCATCGGCCATCGCCTTCTCCACCGCCAGGTAGTCGTCGGTGATCAGGGCCTCAAGCCCCAGCTCCTTGGCCGCAGCCCGCACCTCCCGCGCCTGCTCGCGGCTGTAGCTGCCTAGGCCCACCACCTCAAAGCCCAGCTCCTTGCTGGCGATGCGGGCGGCGGCCACCGCATGGGTGGCATCGCCGAAGATGAACACCCGCTTGCCGGTGAGATAGGTCGAGTCGACCGAGCGGGAATACCAGGGAAGCCTCGAGGCTGAAGCGGCCGTTGCCGGCAGGCCTGGAGCGGCCCCGCCGTTGCTGATGGCGCCATCGGCACCTGCGATCCCCAGCAGGGTGGTGATCTCCTTCAGGAAGGCCTCGGTGGCGCTGATGCCGATCGGCACGGTGCGCACCACCGGCAGCCCGAAGCTGCGCTCCAACCAGGAGCAGACCGAATCGGCCACCTCCGGATAAAGGCAGACGTTGGCATCGGCCTCGGGGAGCCGCACCAGATCGGCGGGGCGGGCGCCCAGGGGCGCCACCACGGCCACATCAATGCCGTGCTCCTGCAGCAGGGCCGTGATTTCTTTGACATCGTCGCGGCAGCGGAACCCCAGCAAGGTGGGTCCAAGCAGATTCACCCTTGGCCGCCGGCCTTCCTGTTGACAGCGCTGGGGGGAGGGTTTCGGTGTACCCGGTGGCGGCACCTGCGCCTTCAGCAGAGTGCGCACCAGTTGGTAGAAGGTTTCGGCGGCCCCCCAGTTCTCCTTTTTCGAGTAGGCCGGCAGATCCAGGCTCACCATCGGGATGCCGCCCAGGTCCATGCCCGCGGCCAGGGCACCCGGTTGATCCTGGATCAGTTCGGCGGTGCAGCTCTCACCCACCAGCAGGGCCTCGGGTTGGAAGCGCTGCACGGCGTCGGCGATCGTGCGCTGGACCAGTTCGGCCGTGTCACCACCGAGATCGCGGGCCTGGAAGGTGGTGTAGGTGACCGGGGGCCGGCGATCACGCCGCTCGATCATCGTGAACAGCAGGTCGGCGTAGGTGTCGCCCTGGGGGGCATGGAGCACATAGTGCACCCCCTCCATCGAGGCGGCGATGCGCATCGCACCCACGTGGGGCGGGCCTTCGTAGGTCCAGAGGGTGAGTTCCATGGGGTGGAGCGTGGAAACAGCAGAGGGGGAAAGCTGGAAAGGCTCGGTGCCGGAGCGGAGCCATGGCCGGGAGATGGGCTGTCAAGCCGTGAACTGGGGGGCGGTGAGGCCCCCCGGGGCAAAGGCCCGGAGCGGTAGCCGGCCGCGTCAGGAGAAGGTCAGCAGTTGGCGGCGGCGCAGGGGACGGGCGAACAGTTCGGCCAGATCCCCCGCCTGGTCGCAGCCGTGGATGGGGCTGAACACCAGCTCAATCGACCACTTGGTGGCGATGCCTTCGGCCTCGAGCGGATTGGCCAGCCCCAGGCCGCAGACCACCAAGTCGGGTCGGGCCGCCCGCACCCGCTCCAGTTGGCGCTCGACGTCCTGGCCTTCGCTCACCTGGGTGCCGCTGGGCAGCAGGGCCAGCTCCTGGGCCATCAGCTGCCGATCCAGGTAGGGGGTGCCCACTTCCACCAGCTCCATGCCGCACTCGCGCGACAGAAAGCGGGCCAGCGGGATCTCCATCTGGGAATCGGGCATCAGGAACAGCCGCTTGCCCTCCAGCACCTGGCGATGGGGCGCCAGGGCCCGGCGGCCCCGCTCCACCAGTGGATCAAGCACCTCGGCCACCCGAGCCGGATCGACTCCGAAGGCGGCCGCTGCTGCGGCCATCCAGTCGCGGCTGCCCTCGACCCCGAAGGGATAGGGCGCGTTGATCAGTTCGGCGCCGCGCGAGACCAACGCCCGCGAGGTGCCACTGAGAAAGGGTTGGGCCAGTAAAATCTTGGTGCCCTTGCCCACGGCCGGCAGTTCGGTGGAACGCCTTGGCGGCAGGCTGCGCACCGCCTCGATGCCCATTTTGGCGAACAGGGAGACGAATCGATCCTCCACCGCATCGGCCAGGGTGCCGACGATCAGCAGCTGGCTCTCGTTGCTGCTTGGCATCAACGGCATCAACGCCAGCAAGGCGTTGTCTTCTCCCTGGGTGAAGGTGGTTTCGATACCACTGCCGGAGTAGTTCAAGACCCGCACGCGGCCGTTGAACTGGCTGGTGAGCCGCTCGGCCGCCCGCGAGAGATCGAGCTTGATCACCTCGCTGGGGCAGGAGCCCACCAGAAACAGGGTGCGGATTTCGGGGCGCCGTTCAAGCAGATCGCGCACGAGGCGATCGAGCTCTTCGTTGGCATCGGCCAGACCGGCCAGATCCCGTTCGCCCAGAATCGCTGTGCCGAAGCGAGGCTCGGCGAAAATCATTACCCCGGCAGCCGATTGCACCAGGTGGGCGCAGGTGCGCGACCCCACCACCAGGAAGAAAGCATCGGGCATGCGCCGATGCAGCCAGACGATTGAAGTGAGTCCACAAAAGACTTCGCGCTGGCCACTCTGCTTGAGCAGCTCAGGGGAACTCGGAGCCGCATCAGCGACGGACACGCCCATGGAAGGGGCACTCCCGAACAGATCGCCTAAGGACTAGCGAGGTTGGAGCAGGAGCTGAAGGACTGCGTTACATCTGTTGGGGATTGCGGACCTGCTGTCACCATTTCGGCACGGGCGGGTAGCGCCAGGACGGGATCCGGCAAGGCGGGCTCAGAGCCTGGTTCAGAGACGGCGGCGGAAGCCTTCGCTGAAGCCGGAGGCGGGGCGCTCTGTGGGTTCCGCAGCGCGGCTGAGCTTCCAGACGTTGCGGCTGACGCGGCGAGCGACCAGGCCGCCCCTTTCGATCACGGCGGCATCGGGGCGGGCACCCAGCAGCTGCGCCACTTCGGCGGTGCTCAGGGGCGCGCCGGTCTGCAGGGCCAGCTGGGTGAGTTCGAGCCGCTGCCGCAGGGCGGCGAGATCGACCTGACCACCGTCTTCTGCCTCGTTCCAGATCCAGGATTGTTCCTGGCCGGCGGTGGCCAGCTTGCGCATCAGCCCCAGACCGATGAACGCCAGGGCCTGTTCCGGCTTGATCCCCTGTTCCGCCGCCTGGGCCATCCACTCAGGCAGCCCTCTCCGGTGGTCAGCGGCGGGGATGGCCTCGGTGGCTGTCGCCCCTCTGGGGCCAGCCCCGTTTGGGCTGGCCCCAGAGGGGCTGGCCGATCGGGAAGCCGGAGCAGAACGTCGGCTGGCCATGGCGGGCGAACGCGATCAAGTTGGCCGGACAGTACCGGCTGCGCCTGGCGCCGCAAGGGGCCTGGCGGGGCACCGGAGCCGGATCGGTTGTGAGGGCTACCGGCTGGGGGCGTCAGCGACGTGGCTGGCAAGGTTGTCTGGCTGGCGGCGCTGGGGGAGATCGGGTTCGGCCCAGCTCCGATCGGCTATGCGGCCGTGGCCGTGGATCGTGGCGATTGGCGATTGGCGAGTGGTGAAGCCCGCGCTGTGGTTGGTGCGCGGCGAGTCCGGCGGCATCAGCTCGTTCTCCTTGAACGCGGCTCAGTGCGACGTTCCAGATGTCAAGCAAATCGACCGGCCAGGTGTGGTCGGATGCGCTCGGGACTGGGGCCAGGGCCAGCCCAGTCCGCGGTCTTGTCAGGGGTTCGGGATCGTCTCCCAGGTAAGATCCCCCCAACTTCATGGCGCTGCTTGCCCTGTCAGGGCTTCAAGCGTCGTGCCCACTCTGCGAGGTGGCGCGACGGCGCCGTGATGGACTCCAGATTTTCCCGCTCCCTCTCCAGCGACGACCGTGCGATCAGCCGGCGCCGTGGCTCCGCCCGGGGCGGCGGCGGCACCGAGATCACCGGCAGCGCCGGGATTGGCGATCGCGATCGCGATGGCGCCAGCTGTGTGATCACCACTGACAGCGAAGGGCGGCGGATCGCCCGTCAGTCGAGCCACGTGCAGTCGATCGAGCTGCGCACCTATGTGTTCCTCGATTCCCTTCAACCCCAGCTGGCGGCCTACATGGGCACCGTCTCCCAGGGCTTCTTGCCGATTCCAGGCGATGCCTGCCTGTGGTTGGAGGTGTCACCGGGCATGGCCGTGCATCGGGTCACCGACATTGCGCTCAAGGCCAGCACCGTGCGCCTCGGCCAGATGGTGGTGGAGCGGGCCTTCGGCTCGATCGCCATGTATCACCGCGACCAGAGCAACGTGCTCCATTCCGGCGAAGTGGTGCTGGAGGCGATCGGCAGCAGCATCGATCGCCGCAGCCGCTGCGAGGTGACCTGGACGGAGATAATCCGCGCCATCACCCCTGACCATGCCGTGCTGATCAACCGCCTCAACCGCCGCGGTTCGATGATCCAGGCCGGCATGAGCATGTTCATCCTTGAAACCGAGCCGGCCGGCTATGTGCTGATGGCTGCCAACGAGGCGGAGAAGGCTTCCAACATCACGGTGGTGGACGTGAAGGCCGTGGGCGCCTTCGGCCGGCTCACTCTGGCTGGTAAGGAAGGTGATGTGGAGGAGGCCGCGTCGGCGGCTATGCGGGCTGTGGCCCACATCAACGGCTGAACCCACCTGGCTGCCTGGCCTGGCTGATCAGAGCACTCCCAATCCATTTGCCAGCGCTTCAGCCCAGGCCGAGCAACTGGCGCAATCCCGGGGCCAGCGCGGCGGCGGCCTTGCCGCGACTGCCCAGACGGCTGCGCTGATAGTCCCCCATTTCGGCGTAGCTGGCGCCAGCCTCCCTCAGGTAAAAGATCGCGTCGTAGCCGGGGCCATGGCCCCGGGGTTCGCGCAGGATCAGCCCGCGGCAGAGGCCCTGGGCTTCGAGCACCGTGGTGCCGCTGGGATCGGCCAGGGCCATGGCACTGACGAACTGGCCACCGCGATAGAGCGAATCTCCCAGCTCATGCAGCAGGCGGTGGATGCGTTCGTGGTCGGTGGGCCCATAGCGAGCCGAGAAAATACCCGGCCTGCCGCCGAGGGCATCCACCTCCAGGCCCGAGTCGTCGGCCAGGGCCCAGTGCCCGGTGAGTGCGGCCACGGTTTCGGCCTTGAGGCGCGCATTGGCGGCATAGGTGTCGCCGGTTTCCTCGATCTCGAGGCCGCGGGGCTGGGCGCGGACCTCCAGGTCGACGGTCGCCAACATGGCGCCGATCTCAGCCACCTTGTGGGGGTTGCCACTGGCGATGACGAGCACGGGCAGGGAGGAGCTGGGCACGGAGCCGGGAGCGCAGCGGACAGACGGCAGGGACGGAAGGCCTGACGAGCTGTCGATCCTGCCTCAATCATTGTGTCGCACCGCAAGCGGATCCTTGTGATGGCCGTGGCAACGAAGCCGTGGCAATTGGGGCGTGGCAACTGGGGCGGGGCAGCGTAGGCGTTGCCGCCGAGCCACTTTTGCGAAGCCACACTCCCGGAGCAGGGGGAGAGCGGCGTGGTGGCCAGGGGTGAGCGGCGATCGGCTGGGCTGGGGCCAGCGTTGGGCCGGGCGCCTCTGGCTCTGGATGCCGGTGCGGGCGCTTGGGGTGGAGCAAGCCTGGTGACAATCCGGCCCTGCCTGTGGCGAGTGGCCTGGAACTTCAGCCGTGCCGTGGTGGCGAACCTGCGGCTAGTTCGAATCTGCGTTGATCGCCAGGTCAAGCTATGGCCGAGACCAGCCCATCCAACGGCGACGTTCAGGAACGCAACAGCGCATTTTGGGCAGTCGAGCAATGGGCGAGATGGGTCCTTCTGCAATCTCAACGGATCAAGTGGCCCGGTCAGTTTTCTGTGCTAAGGGCATCCAATTCCTGCGGCAGGCTCCTGCCGCCAGCGGCAATTCACTTTGAAGAAGTGAGGCAGGATGGGTTGAACATTCCACCCCCGGAAAGACTCCAGGGAACTTGCCTCGCGGCAAGGGTAAGCAGATCTACTGAGCCCGAAGCGCAGCGCCGATCAAGTTTGAGCAGCCCCTGACGCTGGCTGGGTCCAGTCGCCCTTAAGTTGCTGCAACCCTGGCCCCGGAATGGGATGCAGTCGAGCCTGATCCTTCAGAACCTTGTTTCAGCCCCGGTTCTGTTCTTTTTTCTTGGCGTTCTCGCCGTGCTGGTCGGTTCGGATCTGGAGATCCCTTCGCCGCTGCCCAAGCTGTTTTCGCTCTACCTGCTGCTGGCGATCGGCTTTAAGGGCGGTCTGGAACTCGCCCACAGTGGTCTGGGCAGCCAGGTGCTGCTGACGATCGGCGCCGCTGTGTTGATGTCGCTGCTGGTGCCGATCAGCAGCTTCCTGATCCTGCGGACCCGCATGGATCCCTACAACGCAGCGGCCATCGCCGCCTCCTACGGCTCGATCAGTGCCGTGACCTTCATCACGGCTCAGAGCTTTCTGAACGTGCTGCATCTGGATTTCAATGGCTTCATGGTGGCGGCCCTGGCCTTGATGGAGTCGCCGGCGATCGTCGTTGGTGTGCTACTAGCCAAGCTCGGTGCCCAGAGCGGCGATTCCCTCAAAGGTGCCAAAGCCGGCGGCTTGCGCTGGCGCGAGGTGCTGCAGGAAGCCTTTCTGAATGGCTCCGTGTTTCTGCTGATCGGCAGCCTGGTGATCGGCTATCTGGTCACCACCTTTTCACCGGCGGGCCTGGAGAAGATGGAGCCCTTCACCGAGAAACTGTTCTACGGAGCTCTCTGTTTCTTCCTGCTGGACATGGGCATCGTGGCGGCCCAGCGGTTGCGGGATCTGCGCCGGGCTGGCCCCTTCCTGATCGGCTTTGCCGTGCTGGCGCCCTTGCTGCACGCCGCGATCGGCCTGGGGATTTCCCGGCTGCTGGGCCTCAACCAGGGGGACAGCCTGCTGTTCATGGTGCTCTGCGCCAGCGCCTCCTACATCGCCGTGCCCGCCGCCATGCGCATGACCGTGCCCCAGGCCAACCCCAGCCTCTACATCTCCTCAGCCCTCGGGGTGACGTTCCCGTTCAATGTGGTGGTAGGCATCCCGCTGTACATGGCTCTGATCCAGCGTTTTGTCCCCCTCAGCTGATCCGGACAACGAACTCCGCAGTCCGGATCCCATCCTCGGTCCCCTGTGTCCATCCCCATTCTTGCCGTCCCTGTCTCTATGAAAAGGATCGATCTGTTCCTGAGCGAGCGAGAAGTCAACAAGGTGTGCAAGGCGATCAGCCAGGCCGGCGTTCCGGGCTACTCCGTGATTCGCCACGTCACCGGGATGGGGCTGGCGGGAGAGATTTCCGAGGCCATGGACTTCAGCGGTCTGGGGGCGAATGCCCATGTGATCGTGTTCTGCGAACCCAGCCTGGTGCCGGCCGTACGGGCCGCCCTGAAACCGTTGTTCGACGTGTACGGAGGCGTGGGCTTCGTCTCCGATGCCGAACCCCTCTGAGCGGGCCCAGGACTCCGTCCAACATCAGCAATCTGCCGATAAGCCCAAAATGGCTGCAGTGGCTGCAATGTGCGCAGTCGCCGACCAAGCATTTCTTACGTTTTGTTTTCAATGGATCAGCCGGGCTTATCAATGAACTTGAAAACCTTGATGGCGCTTGCGGTCGAAATGGCTTGACGAGGGGTCGGGCGGCCAATCAGGGTTGCGAGCGAACATTCCACCCCCCTCCTCCAGGAGCAGGTAATGGCAAACGAAACCATGGGCATCGCCCTCGGCATGATTGAGACCCGCGGCCTCGTCCCCGCGATCGAAGCCGCCGATGCCATGACGAAGGCAGCTGAAGTGCGCCTGATCGGTCGTGAGTTCGTCGGTGGCGGTTACGTGACCGTCCTCGTCCGCGGCGAAACCGGTGCCGTCAACGCCGCCGTCCGCGCTGGTGCAGATGCTTGCGAGCGTGTTGGTGACGGTCTTGTCGCTGCTCACATCATTGCCCGCCCTCACCGCGAAGTCGAGCCCGCTCTGACCAGCAGCTTCGGCCTCGGGTCGAAGGACTGAGCGGTTCGCGCCCGCAGCGCCCAACCCTCTGACTTCCCCACCGACCCAATCACAGATTCCCCATGAGCAAGAAGTACGACGCCGGGGTCAAGGAGTACCGCGACACTTATTGGACTCCTGATTACGTCCCCCTCGATACCGACCTGCTGGCGTGCTTCAAGTGCACCGGCCAGGAAGGCGTTCCCAAGGAAGAAGTAGCCGCCGCCGTGGCCGCTGAATCCTCAACCGGCACCTGGTCCACCGTGTGGTCCGAGCTCCTCACCGACCTCGACTTCTACAAGGGCCGTTGCTACCGCATCGAGGACGTGCCTGGTGATAAGGAGGCCTTCTATGCCTTCATCGCCTACCCCCTTGACCTGTTCGAAGAAGGCTCGATCACCAACGTGCTGACCTCCCTGGTTGGCAACGTGTTCGGCTTCAAGGCCCTGCGCCATCTGCGCCTGGAAGACATCCGCTTCCCGATGGCCTTCATCAAGACCTGCCCAGGCCCGCCGAACGGCATCTGCGTCGAGCGCGACCGGATGAACAAGTACGGCCGTCCCCTGCTGGGTTGCACCATCAAGCCGAAGCTCGGCCTGAGCGGCAAGAACTACGGCCGGGTGGTCTATGAGTGCCTGCGCGGTGGTCTCGACTTCACCAAGGACGACGAGAACATCAACTCCCAGCCGTTCCAGCGCTGGCAGAACCGTTTCGAGTTCGTTGCCGAAGCCGTGGCACTCGCCCAGGAAGAAACCGGCGAGAAGAAGGGTCACTACCTCAACTGCACCGCCAACACTCCTGAAGAGATGTATGAGCGGGCTGAGTTCGCCAAGGAACTCAAGCAACCGATCATCATGCACGACTACATCACCGGTGGCTTCACCGCCAACACCGGTCTGTCGAAGTGGTGCCGCAAGAACGGCATGCTGCTCCACATTCACCGTGCCATGCACGCGGTGATCGACCGCCATCCCAAGCACGGCATCCACTTCCGCGTGCTGGCCAAGTGCCTGCGCCTCTCCGGTGGTGACCAGCTGCACACCGGCACCGTGGTCGGCAAGCTCGAAGGTGATCGTCAGACCACCCTGGGCTACATCGACCAACTGCGCGAATCCTTCGTTCCTGAAGATCGCAGCCGCGGCAACTTCTTCGATCAGGACTGGGGCTCGATGCCCGGCGTGTTCGCCGTCGCCTCCGGCGGTATCCACGTGTGGCACATGCCAGCCCTGGTGGCCATTTTCGGCGACGACTCCGTGCTCCAGTTCGGTGGTGGTACCCACGGTCACCCCTGGGGTTCGGCAGCCGGTGCTGCCGCCAACCGCGTCGCCCTCGAAGCTTGCGTCAAGGCCCGCAATGCCGGTCGCGAGATCGAGAAGGAAGGCCGCGACATCCTCCTCGAAGCCGCGAAGCACAGCCCCGAGCTGGCCATCGCTCTGGAAACCTGGAAGGAAATCAAGTTCGAGTTCGACACCGTCGACAAACTCGACGTCCAGTGATCGTCGGCTCCTGATCGGCTGGGAACGGCTCCTTCCTTCAGAAGACGAGGCTCCGTTCCCCCGATCCCAGGCTTTGACAACCCAGCACCACCCCCTCCACCACAAGGATCCCCATGCCCTTCAAGAGCACCGTGGGTGACTATCAAACAGTCGCCACCCTGGAGACGTTCGGCTTCCTGCCGCCGTTCACCCAGGACGAGATTTACGATCAAATCGCCTACATCATTGCCCAGGGCTGGAGTCCCTTGGTCGAGCACGTTCACCCCAGCCGCTCCATGTCGACCTATTGGTCGTATTGGAAGCTGCCGTTCTTCGGTGAGAAGGACCTGGGTGTGATCGTGAGCGAGCTCGAGGCTTGCCACCGTGCCTACCCCGACCATCACGTGCGTCTGGTGGGCTACGACGCCTACACCCAAAGCCAGGGTTCCTGCTTCGTCGTTTTCGAAGGTCGCTGATTTCAGCCACCTAACCATCGGAAGAATCCGTTTGATCGCGGGTTCTTCCACCCCCTTCTTTCCCATGGCGGTGGACTTCTATGTTCACGGCCATGGCGCAAGGGTTGTGTTGATCAACCTGGCCTGAGAGCCGGAGCTGATTCAGCACATTCACCCCTGCATTCGTCACTTTCATTCATCGGACGGATATGGCCAGCCCCTCGAGTCGTGAAGCAGCTCTAGAGCGCCGCAAGGCCCTCACCAGTGGCGGCAAGAAATCCGCTGGCCGCTATTCTTCCGGCCCCAACCGGGTGCGTGGGGCTGCTGATGCGCGCCCCACCCGCACCAACGTCTCCCTGCCCAGTGAGGCCGCCAGCAGTCCGCCGGTCAGCCGCGAGCCAGCCCCGCCCAGCCCCAGGAGAGCGTCCAGGCCTGGGGTGTCCTTCGACTCTTCACGCCAGAGCGCGGCGCCCAGCTCCGAAGCTCGCCGTTCCACGGCGCGGCCGATTGCCAACCCCAGCCGCGAGCTGGTGCTGGCCCGTCGCGAAGCCCTTTCACGCCGCGGCAAGCGCGCCGACACCTCGCGCGATCGCACCCGCAACGACCAGCAGAAGGCCACGTCTGTTGCTGCGGCTGCCGCCGCCACTCCCGCCAAGGAGCACAAGTGCAAGTGCCAGGAGACCAGTCCGGCAATGACGCTCAGCAGCCTGTCGCGCGGTCCTGATCTGAGCGCCTCCCTGGCGAATCGCAGTGGTGGTCGTTCCTCCACCCCGAAGCGCACCGCCCAGCACAATCCCAGCCGTGCCCTGGTGCTCGCCCGCCGCGATGCCCTTTCGAAGCGCGGCAAGTCGGCCAACACTTCCACCAACAGTGCCGCCGCCACCATGGCCCGCCAGGGCAACCCCGACATGAGCAGCCGGGAACTGGCCCAGAAGGTGCGCGAACTCAAGTGCAAGGTGGGCTCCGCCGGCAGCTCCCGCAGCGGCGGCACCCGTCCCAGTGGCCCCAATCGCCACGGTTCGAAGCAGACCGCCGTCGCTGAAGCCAGCCTCAAGGTGGGCGTCAGTGAAACCCTTTCCGGCCAGATCGTGACCGGCACCCAGGCCAACCGCTCCACCAAGACCACCGGCAACGAAGCGGCCACCTGCCGCACCATCACCGGCACCGAATACCTGGGCGCTGAAGTGTTCCAGACCTTCTGCCAGGGCCAGGGTGGCAGCCGCCAGCAGCCGGACAAGGTGCGCGTCAGTGCCACCAGCCATGGCAACCGGGTCACCGGTAACGAAGTGGGCCGCTCTGAGAAGGTGACCGGTGACGAACCCGGCACCTGCAAAAACATCACCGGTACCGAATACGTTTCTGCCAATCAGTCCAACATTTTTTGCGGTGGCGCCGCCAGCAGCAGCAGCATCCCTTCCCCCCGCAAGGTGGGCCACACCCAGACCCAGGCGGGTCACACTGTTTCCGGTCTGGTGATCGGTCGCTCTGAGAAGGTCACCGGCGACGAACCCGGCTCCGGTCGCCAGCTCACCGGCAACCAGTACGTCAACAACTCCAACCTGGATGCTCGCCCGGCTCCCGCCAAGGTGGCCAGCCTCCAGACCCTGCGGGGCACCGGCATCACCGGCACCCATGTGGGTCGCAGCGACCAGGTGACCGGCGATGAACCCGGCTCCTGCAAGATCATCACTGGCGATGAGTACATCGGCAGCCAGCAGTACGACCGCTTCTGTGGTGGCCGTCCGGCACCGGAAGCGGCGAAGGTGGGCTTCAGTGTCACCAACCGCCAGCAGGTGGTGAGCGGCACCCGCACCGGCCGTTCCGAGAAGGTGACCGGCGATGAACCCGGCACCTGCAAGATCGTCACTGGTACCCCTTATGTGGGGTTTGAGGAAGCCAGCAATTGGTGCAGCCCTGAGCAGGCCAAGGCCGTGCTTCAACGCACTCCAAGACGCATGGGCACTGTGATGAGCGGCATCCAGCCCGGCATCGGCGGTGTGATGACCGGTGCCCAACGCGGTGCCTGTGAGGACGTGAGCGGCACCCCCTATGTGGGCCCCGACCAGCTGGCCGAGGCCTGTGGTGCCGCCCTGCCGACCGACGCCGACTTTCCTCGCCCCCTCGGCGACCAACCCTGGGAGCAGTTCAGCGTCCAGTCGCCAGCGGGGGTGGCCCACAGCAGCCGTGAGCGCAAAAGCGGCGTGACCGGCACCGGCGCCAACTACGACCAGAGCACCCGGGTCACGGGCCCGTTTGCGATGGCCGACGACAAGATCACCGGCACCGAGCACTTCCGCTTTGATCGCGGCAAGCGTCAGCCCAGCCGGGGGCCGATCAAGCCCGTCGCCGTGGCAGCGGTGAGCGTCGATGAGGACGCCCGTCCCATGTCCAGAGTGACCGGCGAAGGTATTTCTGCTGGCCTCAAGATCACTGGCGATGACTGGGATCGGGGCGAGCGGGTCACCGGCACCGAGGGGGTCTCCGCTCGGCGACGTAATCCCAGCCGCCAAGGCGCCTTGGCGGCCATGCCCGGGCTCGATCTGAAGCGCAATGAAGCTGTGCCCGCTCCGGTGAGCCGCGTTACCGGAGGCAGTGGCAACAGCCAGACCGGTTCGCTGATCACCGTGTCTGGCGGCGCCCGAGGCTGACCCCGCGATGCCCCGACGCCAGGATCAACGCGAACGCCCCCTCTCGGGCACGGCCCAGCGCCGTCGCCCGGGACAGCCGAACGCGGCGCTGGAGCCCGACTCCGCCGCGAACGGCCCCAGCCCGCAGAGCATGGCGCCCGTCGCCAGGGGTACGGCAGCCCGTCGCAATCGCAGCCTCAAGCTCAGCGAACAGCCCCAGACCAGGCCCACGGGTGTGCGGCGGCGTGGTGCTGCCAGCACTCCCGTTAGCAGTACCAGCGCCGCTGCCACCAGCCCAGTACCCAGCAGCTCTGTCCGATCTACCTCAGTCCGGTCCAGTTCTGGTGGGATCAGCCCTGACAGCAGCGTGGCCGTGGTCGGTGGTTACCAGCGGCAGCTGAGGCGCGCCGGCGGTGCCCTTGGTATCGGCGGGCGAGCCCGAGCTGGCCGCAGCGGTGCCGACCATCCGCTCACGGATCGCAGGACCAATGCCGCCCTGCGCACCTACGACCTGCAGGTGAAGGAGTCGTTTGATCGCATCGTGCCGCTGTTGAAGCAGCTTTCGGCGCTGCAGCACGAAGATGATTTTGTTGAGCGCGCCCAGCAGCTGGCCAGTGCCTGTTTTGGTTTCACCCTGCCCTTGCCGATTCTGGAGCGGGCCTGGGTGAGCCAGCTGGATATGCGCACCTTGTTCGCTTGGTGCGTGTTTGAAACCTACGAGCAGACCAGCGCCAGTTTTTTCCAGGACGATCCCCTCGGTGGCAAGCCTGGCGGTGCGGCGGCCGAAGCGTTTGACGCCTTCCTGTTGGAGTGCGGCTTCCATTTGCTGGATGTCACGCCCTGCGCCGATGGCCGTCTGGCCCACGCCATCGCCTATGCCCTGCGCTTGCCCTTCAGTTCCGTGCGTCGCCGTCCCCATGCCGGTGGCCTGTTCGACGTGGAAAACACGGTGAACCGCTGGGTCAAGACCGAACATCGCCGCTATCGGGAAGGCTTGCCCAATCCGGCCCAGGCCGATACCCGCTATCTGAAGGTGGTTCTTTACCACTTCAGCTCCCTGGATCCCAGCCATGAGGGCTGTGCAGCCCACGGCAGTGATGATGCCTTGGCGGCCTCCTGCGGCCTGGCGCGCCTGCGCGATTTCCAGACTGCGGTGGAAAACAGCTTCTGTTGTGGTGCCTCCGTGGATCTGCTGCTGCTGGGCCTCGACACCGACACCGATGCCATCCGGGTGCATGTGCCAGGCCTTGATGGCAGCACCAACCTGGAGCGCTGGCTCGATGCCAGGGATGTACACGCCGCCACCGCCCAGCTGCCAGAAGCCGAGGGCCGCCGCCGCATTCTCAGCCTGGTGGAACAGGCCGCCGCCAGTACACCGGATCCCGGCATGGTGCGCCTTATAGCTCGGCTGCTGGAGCACAATCTCTCCCAGATCGACTATGTGCGGGCCTACCATGATGGCCATTACAGCGATGACGGTCACGCCGAACGCTTCATCGGCGTGGGCATCGGCTTCAAGGAGATTCACTTGCGTAATCTCACCTACTTCGCCTACATGGACACTGTCGAAGAAGGTGCCCCCGATCTCGATGTCGGCATCAAGATCTTCAGTGGTTTGAATGTGGCCCGCGGTTTGCCGGTGCCGGTGGTGGCCCGCTTTGACTATCACGGCCAGGTTCCGGGTGCCCGGGAGCGGGCGGTGAAGCATGCTCAACGGGTACAGGCGGCGATTCAAGGCCGTTATCCCGAACTGGTGCAGCAGGGCCTGCTGCACACCCTGCTGACGATCCGCGATCAGGACCGGCATGTGCCGGCTGAAGCCGTGGGTTCCACCATCAGCTTCGCTACCGCAGGAGGACATTGACATGCTGATCTGCAAGGTGGTCAAACCCCTGGTGTCGACCAACCGCATCCCTGATTTTGAGCACAAGCATCTGCAGGTGGTGCTGGATGGCAGCACCCAGAAGGTGGCGGTGGATGCGGTGGGCTGCACTCCCGGTGACTGGGTGATCTGCGTCGGCAGTTCCGCTGCCCGTGAGGCCGCCGGCAGCAAGTCCTATCCCAGCGATCTAACGATCGTCGGCATCATTGACCACTGGGATCCCGATGCCGGCAAGGCGTCGGCGGCTCCTGGAGGCGGCTGATGGAAATCATGCAGGTCACCGGATCGCTGGTCTGCACCCAGCGGGTGCCAGGCTTGGGTCATTCCAATCTGAGGATCCTGCGCAGCGTCAAGGGCAAGCTCAGCGTGGCCGTTGACCCGGTGGGTGCCTCCCCCGGCAATTGGGTGTTCACGGCCAGCGGCTCGGCCGCTCGCTTTGCCTGCGGCAATCCCGAAATCCAGACCGATCTGACCATCGGCGGCATCATCGATTTCTGGGAACCGGACGGGTGAACTGCCGGGCCTGTGACCGCCCATGGCGATCAGGCCCCGTTTCTGCCGCTCCTGTTCCTTTCTTCCCTCAGCACTATGGCCAGCCGCATCCCCCGAACTGGATCCAACGCCAAAGCGGTCGCGGCCAGCAAGGCCGTGCCTGGGGCCGCGGTGTCCCAACCCGCAGCGGCCCCAGCTCCGACCAAGGGCACTGAGGTCGGTGCTCCCGCCCTGGCGGCTACTTCGCCGCCAGCGGTAGCTGCCACCGCAGCCGCTGTGGCAGCGCCTGCCATCGCAGCCGTGGTGGCCGCAGCTGCTGTTCCGACCCCAGCGGCCAGCGCCCCACCGGCCACAACCAGCCCGACCAGCCCAGTCACTCCCGTGGCTGCGGTGGCCAAGGTTCTGCCGGCAGTTGCGGCCAGTCGTCAGGCCCCAGCCTCCCGCTCGGCTCCGGTCGGGCGGCGGGCGGCCCCAGCCAATCGGCCGGCTGTTCGCCAGGCTGCCAGGCGTGCACCGGCTTCCACCGGTCGCAGCGGAGGCTCCGGTGCTTCCACCCCACCCCCATCCCCTTCCCCCCAATCGTCCTCCATGGCACCTTCCGTACAGGGCATCGCCCTCGGCATGATCGAAACCCGGGGTCTGGTGCCGGCGATCGAAGCGGCAGACGCCATGACCAAAGCGGCTGAAGTCACCCTGGTGGCCCGCGAGTTCGTCGGCGGCGGCTACGTCACCGTGATGGTGCGTGGTGAAACCGGTGCGGTGAATGCCGCCGTGCGCGCCGGCGCCGATGCCTGCGAACGCGTCGGCGACGGCCTCGTGGCTGCCCACATCATTGCCCGCCCCCACGGCGAAGTTGAACCCGCCATCGCCGCCAGCGGTGTGATCCGTCGTCTCTGATGGCCACGGCTGCCGTGCATCCGCGGATCCTGGGCTTCCTGGGCCGCGCCCTGAGCCTGGAACTGACCGCCGTGCAGCAGTACATGACCCAGGCTTCCTTGGTGGAGCTCTGGGGCGATGGCGATGCGGCGACCCGTTTCCGCCAGGAAACGGTCGCTGAGCTGCAGCATGCGGAGCGCCTGGTGCAACGCATGTTGGCTCTGGGGGTGGCACCGGCCGCCTCCCAGCTGCGGCCGGTGCAGCATGCCGCTGATCTGGTCGGCCTTCTGAGCCTCAATGCGGTTCTGGAACACGACCTGATTCAGCTCTACGGCGACGCCGTGCGGTTTGCTCTGCTGATCGGCGACGCTGCAAGCGCTGATTTCTTCCTCGCCCTGTGGACGGAAGAGCAGCACCACGGTCAGGCGCTCGCCACCTGGTTGCAGAGCTTGCAAAGAGGTGGCGCTGAACGGGCCATCGTTTAACCGGTCTCAGCGCTGCCGCAGCAGGCGGACCAGGCGCGCTCGCTTCGGGTTCATCGGGGCGCCGTGCCAGGCCATGACTGATTAAAGTCGCTCGCCAGGCGATTGCCTCTCCCGGCCCCTGGGGCCGATCCCATGCCCTTGCAAGACGCCCTCCCACTGCCGATTCAGCTGGCCTGGCTGATTCCCCTCTACGGGTTCAGTGGCATGGTGCTGTCCCTGCCCTGGGCCACCGGTTGGATCAAGCGCAACGGACCCCGCCCTGCCGCCTATCTCAACCTGCTGGTGACTCTGTTGGCCGTGCTGCACGGCAGCCTGGTGATCCGAGAGGTGTTGAGCCTGGGGCCCCAGCATCTCGATATCCCCTGGTTCCACGCTGCAGATCTGGATCTGCGCATCGGTTTTGATCTCTCGCTCACCAACCTGGCGGCGTTGGAGCTGGTCACGTTCACCAGCCTGATCGGCCAGATGTTCGCCCTTGGTTACCTCGACAAGGAATGGTCCCTGGCCCGCTTCTTTGCGCTGGTGGGCTTCTTCGAGGGGGCGATGGCCGGGGTGGTGCTGAGCAGCAATTTGTTCATGAGCTATTTCCTGTTGGAGATGCTCACTCTCTCCACCTATCTGCTGGTGGGTTTTTGGTATGCCCAGCCCTTGGTGGTCACAGCCGCCCGCGATGCCTTCCTCACCAAACGCGTCGGCGATGTGCTTCTGCTGATGGGCGTGGTGGCGCTCTCCGCCTGGGCCGGTTCGATGGAATTCGACGACCTCTACGTGTGGGCGGCTCGCACGCCGCTCTCGCCTCTGGCCGCCAGCCTGCTGGGGTTGGGACTGATTGCCGGGCCGATGGGAAAGTGTGCCCAGTTCCCGATGCATCTCTGGCTTGATGAGGCGATGGAGGGTCCAAACCCCGCCTCGATTCTTCGCAACTCGGTGGTGGTGACCTGCGGTGCGGTGGTGCTGCTGAAATTGATGCCGCTGTTGCGGATGTCACCGTTGGCCATGACCGTGCTGCTGGCGGTGGGCACGATCAGCGCCCTCGGCGGTGCCTTGGTGGCGATCGCCCAGGTGGATCTCAAGCGGGCCTTCTCTTACTCCACCACCTCCTATCTGGGCCTGGTGTTCATCGCCATCGCCTTTGAGCAGCCGTTTCTGGCGCTGTTGCTGCTGTTCACCCACGGCCTGGCCAAGGCGCTGCTGTTCATGAGTGTGGGCAGTGTGATCGCCACCACCAACTGCCAGGACTTGACCGAACTTGGGGGCCTGGGTCGGCGCATGCCGGCCACCACCAGCGCCTTCCTGGTGGCCGGCGCCGGGCTCACCGGCATCCTGCCCCTGGGTTGTTTCTGGGGCTATGGCCTGCTGGTGCAAACCCTCATCCGCCAGGCTCCCTGGTTGGCGGCCTTGGTGTTGCTCACCAATGGCCTGACGGCCCTAAATCTGGTGCGGGTGTTCCGCCAGGTGTTTCTTGATGTGGCCCATCCCAAGACCCGCCGGGCTCCGGAGGTGAACTGGCTGATGGCCCTGCCGATGGTGACCCTGTCGGTGCTGGTGCTGCTCACTCCGCTGGTGATTCAGCGCATCGATTCGCTGCACGGCATCGCCGACTTCTCGCCGCTCACCACCGTGCTGGTGGTGGCCAGCGGTTCAATCGGCCTGGTGGCGGGCTGTCTGATCCGGCTGGATCGGTTCTGGTCGCGCTCGGTGATCCTGCCGCTGCGCACCGTGCAGGATCTGCTGGCCTACGACTTCTACACCGATCGGATCTACCGGGCCACGATCGTTGCCTTCGTCGCCGGTCTCGCCTCGCTCACCAACAGTGTCGATCGGGTGTTGGTCAATGGTCTGGTGAATCGCATCGGTAGTGCCTCCCTTGCCAGCGCTGAAGGTCTCAAGCTGGGGGTGAGCGGCCAGCTCCAGACCTATGTGCTCACAGTGATTCTGGCCATCGTGCTGCTGTTGGGCAGTCTCTCCTGGTTCCACGGATGAGGTACCCCCCATGTTGAGCACCCTGCTGCTGATCCCCTTCATCGGCGCCTTCGCGCTGCTGTTCTGGCCGGGTCAACCGGTGCCCGGACGGATGCGGGTGGTGACGATTGTGGTGTTGGGCCTGCAGCTGGCCTGGAGCCTGAGGGTGCTGCTGGCCTTCGATCCGGGCGATGGCGGCATGCAGCTGCAGGAATCGTTCGCCTGGGTGAGCAGCATCGGCCTCGACTATCGCCTTGGTATCGATGGCCTGTCCTTGCCCCTGGTGCTGATCAATGCGGCCCTCACCTTGGTGTCAGCCGTCTGCACCCGCGACATCAGCCAGCGGCCACGCATCTATTTTGCCCTGTTGCTGTTGATCAGTGGGGCCGTCAATGGGGCCTTCCTGGCTGAAAACCTGCTGCTGTTCTTCCTGTTCTATGAACTCGAGCTGGTACCCCTGTGGCTGCTGATCTCGATCTGGGGTGGTACTGAGCGGGCCTATGCCGCCACCAAGTTTCTGATCTTCACCGCCGTTTCCGGCGTGTTGATTCTCGGGGCCTTTCTGGGCTTGGCGCTGTTCACCGGCACGGTGGACTTCAGCCTCACGCCGGTGCTGAGCGAACGCCTGGCCATGGGCAGTCAGCTGCTGCTGCTGGGGGCGCTGTTGATCGGCTTCGGCATCAAGATTCCGCTGGTGCCGTTCCACACCTGGCTGCCCGATGCCCACACCCAGGCCTCCACGCCGGTGTCGGTGCTGCTGGCGGGCGTGCTGCTGAAACTGGGCACCTATGGGCTGCTGCGTTTCTGTCTGGGCATGTTCCCCGAGGCCTGGGCGCTGCTGGCTCCCTGGCTGGCGGGGTGGGCTGCCGTTTCCGTGCTCTATGGCTCCCTGGCGGCGATTGCCCAGCGCGATATGAAACGAATGGTGGCCTACAGCTCCGTGGGCCACATGGGCTACATCCTGTTGGCGGCGGCGGCGGCCACACCGGTGAGCCTGCTGGGGGCTGTGTTCCAGATGGTGAGCCACGGCCTGATCTCAGCCCTGTTGTTCCTGCTGGTGGGCATCGTCTACCGCAAGACCGGCACCAGAGATCTGGAGGTGCTGCGGGGTCTGCTCAACCCGGAGCGGGGTCTGCCCTTCACCGGCACGTTGATGATCCTGGGGGTGATGGCCAGCGCCGGCCTGCCGGGCATGGCCGGCTTCATCTCCGAGTTCCTGGTGTTCCGCGGCAGCCTTGAAGCTTTCCCGCTGGCAACGCTGCTCTGCATGGTGGGCTCAGGCCTGACGGCGGTGTACTTCCTGTTGCTGGTGAACCGGGCGTTCTTTGGTCGCATGGCGATCACGCCCCCCAGCGCTGATCCGGTGGCAGACGCCCGGCTCGACATCCGCCTGGCGGCGGTGGCGCCGCGTGAAACGATTCCGGCGATGGCCCTGGCCACCGCTGTTGTGGCGATCGGTTTGATTCCCGCCTGGCTGGGCCGCATCAGTGAGGCGGCCAGCACCACCATGGCTCGGCTGCCGGCTTTGCTGGCCAGTCTTCAGAACGGAGGGGTGGGCTGATGCCGATCATTTCAGCCGATCTCACCCACGCTGGCGGCAGGCCCACAGCAGCCGAACTGGAAGCGAAATTGCTGGCGGGGCAGACCCTGCTGGCCGAGACACCCAACCATCTGATGCAGGTGGTGGATGTGCTCGAGAGTTATGGGGAGGTGCTCGATGCCTACAGCATCAACTTGATCTATCAGGCCGAACAGCAGTTCCTCAATCCGGTGCCTGCGTTCCGCTATCTCGACGGCGACCTGAGCCCGGGCAAGATCTGGCGCCATCTGATCCATGACCGCCTCAACTTTGAATACGCCGAGTATTGCCAGAAGTCGATGTTCTGGCATGGCACCGGTGGCCTTGATGCCTATCTCGATTCCGACGCCTTTGGCGCCAGCTGTGGCGCCATCATCCGTCGCAAGACCGGCCGCGATCCGCTGCTGGCCCTGCTCCATCCCCTGTTTCCCGATTTTCTGCTGGAGCTGATTCGCTCCGCCGCCACCACCCATGCCCTCGGACAATTCTGGCGGGTGATGAGTGATTTGTTTCTCGATCTGGCCCGGGCCGAAAAGGACGGCCGCGTCAGCACGGTGGCGGCTGTGGTGGCGTTCATGCGGGAGGGTCTGGTGGCGGCCGCCGCCAAGCCGATCACCTACGCGGTGGAGGTGGCGGGTGAACGCTTCTGGGTCTTGCCGCCGGAGGCCGGCCTCACCTTCCTGGCGGACGTGGCGGTGCCCTACGTGGAGGCGGTGTTCCTGCGGGGTATGCCCTTCCTGGGCACGGTGTCGTTCAACGCCCAGGCCCAGCAGGTGTCTCCGGATCAGAGCACCTTTGCCTATGGCGCCCTATTTGCCGACCCCCTGCCCACCATGGGCTCAGGCATCCCCCCCAGCCTGCTGATGCAGGACATGTACCGCCATTTGCCGCAGCGCCTGCATCAGTGGTATCGCCAGACCAGTCGCGGTGAAGGCGATGTGCGCGTGAAGATCTGCCTCAGTTTCCAGAAGTCGATGTTCTGTGTCACCAATGCCGCCATCGCCGGCACCTTCCCCCATCCCCTCGATCACGCCGATCCAGCCGCCCAGGCCGCCAACCGCGCCTATGCCGCCAGCTGGGCCGCCAGGCTGAGCGGTTCGCGCACCGATTGCCTTGACCCTTCCAATTTCTGAGGTGCGGGTGAGGTCCTAAGGTCGCTCCCATGGATCAGCCTTGGACGCAACGGGCGCGGCCCGACCGGCTGGAACGCCGGATTGAATTCGCCGACTACGAAACCACCCGCACCTTCCTGGAGCGCCTCAATGCGCTTTCGGAACAGGAGGCTCGCTTTCCGGACATCAGTTTCGGACGCACCTACGTGAACCTCACCCTGCGGCCTGAGCAGGATGATGGCGCGATCGAAGCTGTCGACACCACCTTTGCCGCCGCCATTGATGGGCTCCTCTGAGCTGCCAGCCGCCGCTCAGCAGCAGCCAGTGCCCCAGGAGTGCCTGGCGGAGAACCAGCCGAACCCGGTGGAGAACCAGGACGAGTGCGGCATTGATCTGCACTCCGCCATCAACTCCGCTGGCATCGAAGCCGTGCTGGAGCAGTTGGACCGCGAGCTGATCGGGCTACGGCCGGTGAAGGCCCGCATCCGCGAAATCGCCGCCTTGCTGGTGGTCAACCGCGCCCGTCAGCAGGTGGGCCTGGACACCGCCCCGCCCAGCCTGCACATGTCGTTCACCGGCCGCCCCGGCACCGGCAAGACGACCGTGGCGGAGCGGATGTCGAAGATCCTGCACGGCCTCGGCTATGTGCGCAAGGGCCATGTGGTGACCGCCACCCGCGACGACCTGGTGGGGCAGTACATCGGCCACACCGCACCGAAAACACGGGAGATGCTGAAGAAGGCGATGGGCGGGGTGCTGTTCATCGATGAGGCCTATTACCTCTACAAACCGGAGAACGAGCGCGATTACGGCGCCGAAGCGATCGAGATTCTGCTGCAGGTGATGGAGAGCAATCGCGATGATCTGGTGGTGATCTTTGCTGGTTATAAGGAGCGCATGGATATTTTCTACCAATCCAACCCTGGCCTCTCCTCCCGCGTGGCCAATCACATCGATTTTCCCGATTACTCGGCTTCTGAGCTGCTGGCAATCGCCCGCTTGATTCTGGCGGGCGAGAATTATCGCTTCAGCGAGGAAGGTCAGCAGGTGTTTGCTGATTACATTCAGCGCCGCATGCAGCTGCCCTTCTTCGCTAACGCTCGCTCGATCCGCAATGCCATCGACCGCGCCCGGATGCGCCAGGCAAACCGCCTCTACAACCGCAGCGGCAGCACCGTGTCCCGGCTGGAACTGATGACCCTTGAGGTCGATGACATCACCGCCAGTCGCGTGTTTCAGGGAGAAGTGGAGGGGCGCGATCCCAGTGCACCCCTGACCGCGACCTGAGCTTCCGCGGCGGCCGCCCTGGTTGCCTCTGGTGACGAGCCAGGGCACTCAGCGGCGTTTGCGCGAATCGATCTGCAGCAAATCCCGCACCTTCTGCACCTGACGAGAAAGATCGGGATCGCTGCTCAGCCGCTTCTCCACCTGCTCCACGGCATACATCACGGTGGAGTGATCCTTGCCGCCGAAGGCTTCGCCGATGCGCGGCAGCGACAGCTTGGTGTTCTGGCGCATCAGATACATCCCCACCTGGCGTGCTTGACTCACGGCTCGCTTGCGGCTGGGCGAGAGCATCTCATCGATGCGCACACCGAACACCTCCGCCACCTTCTCCAGCACCTGTTGCGGTGTCACCTCAGCGTCATTGCCAACCGGGTCGAGCATCGGTGCCACCGATTCCACCGTCATCGGCATGCCGGTGATCGAAGCGAAGGCCACAGCCCGGGTGAGCGCCCCCTCCAGTTCGCGGATGTTGGAGGTGAAGCGGCCGGCGATGTAGTGGATCAGCTCCCGCGGCAGGGACATCTGCTCCGTTTCCGCCTTCTTGTGCAGGATGGCCATGCGCGTTTCCAGATCGGGCGCCTGGATGTCGGCGATCAGTCCCATCGAGAAGCGGGAGATCAACCGTTCCTGCAGCCGTGAGATCTGGCTCGGCGGGCGGTCACTAGCGATCACAATCTGGCGCCCAGCCTCATGCAGGGCATTGAAGGTGTGAAAGAACTCCTCCTGGGTGTATTCCTTGCCTTCGATGAACTGGATGTCGTCCACCAGGATCAGATCGGCGGCCCGGTAGCGATCGCGGAACGACTGCATGGCGTCCTTGCGGATCGCCTGGATCAGGTCGTTGGTGAACGTTTCAGTGCTCACATAAAACACCCGGGCACCGGGATCGATCTCCTGGCGGTAATGGCCGATCGCCTGCATCAGGTGGGTCTTGCCGAGGCCGACCCCACCGCAGATGAACAGCGGATTGAACTCGCGACCGGGGGCTTCGGCCACCGCCAGGGCTGCCGCATGGGCCATGCGGCTGTTGGCGCCGACGACGAAGCGGTTGAACACGTAGCGGGGGTTGAGGTTGAACACCACCCGCGGCGCCCGGCCATTGCCGCTTTCCTGGCGGCGTGATCCGGTGGCGTCAGCGGCTTCGGCCGGGCTGCGTCCCGGTGGGACGGCCAGATCCCCCTGCGGCAGTGGCCCCGTGCTGCCAGCGCCGCCGGCCGACTGGTCCTCGGCGACATCAACCTGAACCCGCACGGCATGGCCGGTCAGCTCCGCCGCCACCGCTTCGATCTTGGCCAGGTAGTTCTTGCGCAGCCAGCCGCTGGCGAAACTGTTCGGGGCCAGCACCCGCAACACGCCGTTTTCGTAGCTCTGGCAGCGGGCCGGCCGAATCCAGGTCTCGAATGTTGGCTTGCTGAGATTGGCCTGGAGTGCCTCTTGGATCCGGTGCCAGAGCTCGTCCCCCTGCTGCACCGTCTGTCCCTTGCGCCAGGGGCTGAATATACGCAGCTTCCGAGCGTCGCGAGGTCTTTAATGAAGCGCATGCTCCTTTCCAGTCCCCCCAGCCCTGCGATGGCCCTCTCCCGTCCGGTTTCTTCCCACCTGCGCAGCGCCCGGCGGGGAGCCTGGCTGGGGCTGGCCCTCGGCAGCCTGCTGTCGGGTTGCAGCCTGATCCCCTCTGTTCCCGGATTGGGTCGGTCCCCGCAGCCGAGCCGGCTGCGCGAAACGCCGGTGAGCCCCCTGCTGCCCAGCGGCGGCAACGTGATCGTCAAGGTGGTCGAGAAGACCGGCCCCGCCGTGGTGCGGATCGACACGGTCAAGCGCCTGGTCAACCCGATGGGTGGCCTGTTCGGTCGCGGCCCGGCGATCCAGCAGCAGCAGGGGCAGGGATCGGGCTTCATCATCGAGGCCGATGGCGTGGTGCTCACCAACGCCCATGTGGTCGAAGGGGCCAACGAGGTGAGCGTCACCCTGCCCGATGGGCGCAGCTTCACCGGCAAGGTGCTGGGAGCCGATCCGCTCACCGATGTGGCGGTGGTGAAGGTGGTGAGCTCCAACCTGCCGGTGGCGCCCCTGGGCGATTCGGCCAAGGTGCGGCCGGGGGAATGGGCGATCGCCATCGGCAATCCCCTCGGCCTCGACAACACGGTCACCGCCGGGATCATCAGCGCCATCCAGCGCACCAATGCGGTGGGTGAGGGCCAGCGGGTGCCCTACCTGCAGACCGATGCCGCCGTCAATCCGGGCAACAGCGGCGGACCGTTGATCAATGATCGCGGCCAGGTGATCGGCATCAACACCGCCATCCGCCAGGCGCCAGGTGCTGGCCTCAGCTTTGCGATCCCGATCAACACCGCCCGTCAGATCGCCGAGCAGATCCTGGCGCGGGGTTACGCGAGCCACCCGTACATCGGTGTGCGGCTGCAGGCCCTCACGCCCCAGCTGGCCCGCGAGATCAATGCCACCACCAACGCCTGCCGTCTGCCCGAGGTGAATGGCGTCGTGGTGGTGGATGTGATGCCGAACAGCCCGGCCGAGAAAGGCGGACTCAAGGCCTGTGACCTGATTGAGAAGGTGGCCGGCAACACGGTTCGCAATCCCTCCGAGGTGCAGCTTGATGTGGATGGCGGCCAGGTGAACCGCCCGTTGGAGTTGACCGTGCGCCGCAACGGCAGCCAGGAGACCCTCACCGTGCGTCCGGCGGAACTGCCTCAGAAGAGGTGATGGACCCTGGAGGGCCGCCCCGGCGATCGGGCCCCGGTGATCACTGCCGCCAGCGACGCCGCCGCGCTGACCAACTGGTGGTGATGGCCCGCTGGCCGGCACCAGGGCGCTGCAAGCGCCGCCTCGCCGTCAGCATCGGGGCGCGGCAGGCGGCGGCGATTCAGGCCCGGCTCAGTGCCCATGTGCTGCAGGAGGCCCAGGCCGCCGCCGCCAGCCACGGCCAGGAGCTGGTACTGGCGGTCAGCGGACTGGGCCGTCGGGCCGCCCGGCGCTGGGGGCAGGCGCTGGGGGCGCAGCGCACCGTCCTGCAGGGGCAGGGCCGCCTCGGGGCCCGGTTGCAACGCCAGTTGATCCGTGCCCGGCGCGAAGGTTCCCGGCGGGTGGTGCTGATCGGCAGTGACCTGCCGGATCTCTGCAGCCACGATCTGATCGAGGCCTTTCAGCGTTTGGCGCACGATCCGCTGGTGCTAGGCCCGGCCCGCGATGGCGGTTACTGGCTGATCGGCCTGGACGGCAACTGGCCGGCCCTGTTCGCCGGCGCCGGCCAGGCGATCCCCTGGGGTGGCGATCAGGTGCTGGCGGCCACCCTGGCCGCCGCTGCAGCCGAGGATCTGCCGCCGGTTCTGCTCGCATTGCGAGCCGATCTGGACCGGGGGATCGATCTGGCGCGCTGGCGATGACCGTGCTGCCCGTCACCTCACTGATCGCCCCGTGGGCCGCCCCGTGGGCCGCCGCAGGAGCGCCACTGGCGCCGCTGGCGGTGGTGATTGCGGTCCGCAATGAGGCCCGCGGTCTGCCGCCGCTGCTGGCTGATCTGGCCACAGCGCCCGCCGGCCTCGTGCGCGAGCTGTTGGTAGTCGACGGTGGCAGCGTCGATGGCAGCCAGCGGTTGGCGCGGCTGGCGGGGGCCAGGCTGCAGCCTGCTGCAGCGGGGCGGGGCCGGCAGCTGGCCCAGGGGGTGGCTGCCACGGAGGCACCCTGGCTGCTGCTGCTCCACGGTGATGGGCGGCTGCCGCCCCATTGGCCCGAGCTTGTAGCCGGCGCGATCGCCGCCGGAGCGACCACGGCCTGGGCCTTTCGGCTGGCCATCGCCGCCCGTGATCCGCGGCTGCGGTTGGTGGAACTGGCGGCGAATGGGCGCAGCCGCTGGCGCCAGCTGCCCTATGGCGATCAGGGGCTGCTGCTGGCCCGCGGCCTTTACGCCGCCGCTGGCGCCATCGCCCCCCTGCCGTTGATGGAGGACCTGGAGTTTCTGCTGCGGCTGCGGCGCCACGGGGCGATCCGCCTGCTGGACGGCGCCCTGAGCGTCAATGACCGGCGCTGGCGGCGCCTCGGCGTCTGGCGCACCACCTGGCGCAATGCCCAGTTGCGGCGCCGCTGGCGCCGGGGCGAGGATCCGGCGCTGTTGGCGGCCGATTACTACGGCGCCTGACCAGCACGCCCTCAGGGGGCATACCAGAAGGCACAGCGACGCTGTCGGGGCTCCAGTTGCCAGCCCTGGGCCTCGTAGAAGCCCACCACGTCGGGATCGGCAAACAGGCTGACCCGATCCACCCCCATGGCCCGCAGCTGCTCGAGCACGTAGTGCATCATCTGTTTGCCCAGGCCGGCGCCCTGGTAGAGGGGGTGAACCGCCAGGTCCCAGACCGTGGCATCCACCACGCCGTCGCCGGTGCAGCGGGCGAAGCCGACGAGCCGGGGGATGCGCTCGTCGTGGCGCCAGAGACCCACCTGCAGCAGGCTGTGCTGCAGCGCCTTGCGCACCCGCCTGAGCGGCCGGCGACTCCAGCCGACGGCATCACAGAGCGCCTCGAGTTCAATCAGGTCGATCTCACGCTCCAGGCTCAACACCAGATTGAGCTCGGCCTTGGGCGTGGGGCAGAGCCGATGGGCCTCGCCATAAAGATGCTGCAGCAACGCCGGGTTGGGCAGGCCCGGGGTCGGCGTCACGGGGAATGGCCCTGGGGACACGGGATCGAATAAGCAGTCTGACGATCCTGCCTTAAAGGGTCAAAACTGGGGCAACGTAACCTCTGGCCTTTGGCCCAGTCCTTTTTCCAAGCCCCTGCAGCCGCGCCCCCCAGCCGCGGGTTTTTCCCGCCCCATGGCCAGCCTCTGCCCTCAGGACGATGATCTGCTGCTGGTCGGCGTGCATGGTTGGCTGCTGTCCGGGCGGCTCTGGACGCCTTTGGCGGCCGAACTGGCCCCACGGCGCCAACTCTGGTGCCCGGATCTGCCTGGTTTCGGCCAGAGGCCGCGGCCCAGGGGACTGCAGAGCAGCCTGGCCAGTTATGGCCGCTGGTTGGCGGCGGCGGTGCAGCAGCAGGCCGCCGGCCGGCCGGTGGTGCTGATCAGCCATTCGCTCGGCGGCAGCATTGCCCTGCATAGCGCCGAGTGCCTCGGCAGCCAGCTGCGGGGGCTGGTGCAGATCGCTGCCGGTGGCGGCATCTTTCAGCCCAGGCCGTTCGCCCTGCTCCGGCGTGCTGGCGCCACCTTCGTGCAATGGCGTCCTGGTTGGCTGGCGGAGTTGCCGGGTACGGAGGCGATCCGCTCGCCGCTGCGGGCTGAAGCGCGCGCCGCCCAGGGGCTGCTGGCCTGCAGCACCAACCGGGGCGCGGTGCGCCAGCTGCCGCTGCTGACCAGCCAGTTGACCGTGCCCAGTCTCTGGATCAGCGGCAGCCGCGATCGGGTGATGGAACCCCGCTATGTGCGCCATCTGGCCAGCTTCACGCCGCTGCATCAGTTGGAATCGCTGCAGGGGGCAGGCCATCTGCCGATGCAGCAGTGCCCGACCGATCTGGCCCGACTGATCGAAACCTGGCTGCAGGCGGAGGTTCATACCCGCGGCTCGTTCCCGGCCGCGATCACCGATTGATCCCGCTGCTGCCGGAGCTGTTGGTAGTGGCTGTTCCGTTGCGTAGTGGCTGTTCCTAGAGGAGCGGTAGGTCAGTTAGCACCCTGTTGAGGCGGCTCGGGAGCACGGCGAGCCTGGAGCTGGGCGACCGCCAGATCCCTGGCCAGCCAAGGCGCCCAGGAGGGTTGGACAGATCGTTCCCAAGGAGGCTCTGGCCAACTCCCCACGGAGCCCTGCTCCTGTTGACAGGGATCTGCGGCTCAGAGCGTGGCCAGCCCCTTCTCCTGCAGGTCCGCCAGCTCGGCATAGAGGCCACCGGCTGCTCGCAATTGTTTGTGGGTGCCCTGTTCGATCAGCCGACCGCGCCGCAGCACCAGGATGCGATCGGCCGCCTCGACGGTGGCCAGACGATGGGCGATCACCACGGCGGTGCGCTGGTGTAGCAGGCGATCGAGATCGCGCTGCAGGGTGGCCTCGGTGGAGGGATCCAGAAAGGCGGTGGCCTCGTCCATCACCAGCACCGAGGGATCGCGGATCGCCACCCGGGCCACCGCCAGCAGCTGGCGTTCACCGGAGGAGAGATTGCCGCCGCGCTCCCGCAGCTGGCTGTCGAGGCCGGCGTCGAGGCGTTGCAGCAGCGGATCGAGGCCGAGGTCGTGGCAGAGCTGGGCCAGCTCCGGATCGCTGATGTCGGCGTCTAGGCGCAGGTTGTCGGCCACGTTGCCGCTGAACAGGAAGGTGTCCTGCAGCACCACGCCCAACCGCTGCCGCAGGGTGGCGATCGGCAGCTCGCGGATGTCGATGCCATCGAGCAGGATCCGGCCCCGCTGCGGTTCATACAGGCGGCACAGCAGCCGGATCACCGTGGTCTTGCCGGAGCCGGTGGGGCCGACCAGAGCGACGTGCTCGCCCGGGGCGATGGCGAAGGAGAGGTCTTCGAGGATCGGATCGTCGCTGCGATAGGCAAAGCTGACGTTCTCGAAGCTGACGGCACCAGGGCTGCGGCGCTGGTCGCCGCTCAGCAGGGCCGCCGGCGAACGCTGCTGGCGCGGCAGCTCCTGGATCTCGATCGGCTCTTCCAGCAGTTCGCCGATGCGCTCCACCGCGGTCAGTCCGCCCTGAATCTGGGTGAAGCGCTCGGCCAGCTGGCGCAGCGGGTCGAACAGGCGCTGCGAAAACAGGATGAAGGTGGTGAGGGTGCCCAGGTCCATCAAGCCGCTGGTCACCATCCAGCCGCCCAGGGCCAGCACCACAGCGATTGCACCGAGGGCCACCCACTCAATGAAGGCGGAGATGGCGCTGTCGAACAGGATCGTGCCGGTGACCGCTTGGCGATAGGCATCGTTGGTGCGGGCAAAGCGGGCACTGTTGGTGGCCTCCCGCCGGAACATCTGCACCACCTCCAGACCCTGGAGGTTTTCCTGCAGATCCGCATTCAGCTGACCCAGCTCTTCGCGTACCCGGTAGTTGGCCACCCGGTAGCGCTTCTGCAGCCAGAGGATGCCCCAGGTGACCGGCACCTGGGTGAGCAGCAACAGCAACCCCAGGCGCCACTCGATGCTGATCATGGTGATGGCGATCACCAGCAGCGACACCAGATCGGCCAGCACCCCCACCGCGCCGCTGCCGAACACTTCGGCCAGGGCCTCCACGTCACTGGTCAGGCGGGTCAGTAGCTTGCCGACAGGGGTGCGGTCGTGGAAGCGCAGCGACAGCTCCATCGCATGGCGGAAAAGATCGGTGCGGATGCGGGCCGTGAGCCGTTGACCCACCACCTGCACGTTGTAGATCTGCGTGCCCTGCAGGGCCAGGCGCACCAGCACCGCCAGTAGCAGCAGACCGACCAGCAGTTTGAGCGCCACGGCCGGAGCCACACCCTGGAGCCAGGGCAATACGGAAGGCTCGCGGCGCAGCACCGAAATCGCCTGCCCCACCAGCACCGGCTGGATCGCCCCGGCAAAGGCCAGGGGCACCAACAGCAACAGAGAGAGCAGCAGGCGACGGCGATCGCGGCCCAGATAGGGCAGCAGACGCCGCAGCCGGATGCGATCGAGGGAGGCCATCAGGAAGGCCGTCCCACGGGGGCGGCCGCGATGGCGCCCACGGCGCCGAGGCGTTCGACGATCGCCTGCAGCCGGCCGCTGTCGATGCGCAGGGCCAGGGGATGGCCGATCAGGCGGGCGGTGCTGTGGAACAGATCTTCAATGGCGATCAGGCCGTTGTCGCGCAGGGTGCGGCCGGTGGCGACCAGATCGACGATCGCCTCGGAGATGCCCGTGAGGGGGCCCAGTTCCACCGAGCCGGTTAGGTGGATCAGTTCCACCGGCAGATCCAAGGCCTCGAAATAGTCCTGGGCGCAGCGGGTGAACTTGCTGGCGACGCGGCAATGGGCCGGCAGATCGAGGCTGCGGCGGTAACCGCTGCTGGCCTGGACAGCTACGGCCATGCGGCAGCCTCCGAAGCCGAGGTCCAGCAACTGGGCCACCGGCAGCCGGTGCTCGCGCAACACGTCGTAGCCGACCACACCGAGCTGGGCCTGGCCATAGGCCACATAGACCGGCACATCGGCATTGCGCACCAGCAAGGCCCGGGCGCTGCCGCAGGCACTGGGCACCATCAGCAGCCGGTTGTCGGGATCCAGCAGGGCCGAAAAATCCAGGCCGGCCTCAGCGAACCGGCGCACCGAATCCTTGAGCAGGGCCCCTTTGGCCAGTGCCACGGTGATGGCGGGCTGGGAGGCAGCGGTGATCATGGGGGCAGCGCCGCAACCCGGACTTTAACGATGCAACCGAACCCCGAGACCGCCGCCGCCCTGGAGCTCGCCCTGCTGCCGGTGTTGCAGGACAATTATGTGGTGGTGCTGCGGCGCGCCGGCCTGGCCGCTGTCGTCGATCCGGCGGTGGCTGAGCCGGTGATCGCTTGGCTGAAGCAACGCAAGCTGACCCTGGTGGCCGTGCTCCAGACCCATCACCACAGCGATCACATCGGCGGTACCCCGGCCTTGCTGCGCCGCTGGCCGGCCGCCGAGGTGGTGGCCAGCGGCGCCGACCGGGAGCGGATCCCCTTTCAGACCAAGGGCGTCGCTGATGGGGATCGTTTCAGCCTGCTGGGTCGCCAGGTGGAGGTGCTGGAGGTGCCGGGCCACACCAGCAGCCATATCGCTTTCCACCTGCCAGCCGACCTGGGCGAAGGCGCCGAGCTGTTCTGTGGTGACACCCTGTTCGCCGGCGGCTGCGGCCGGTTGTTCGAAGGCACCGCCGCACAGATGCACCAATCCCTGCAACGCCTGACGGTCTTCACACCAGCCACCCGCGTCTGGTGCGCCCACGAGTACACCGAAAGCAACCTGCGCTGGGCCGCCAGCGAGGCGCCGCAGGACGCCGCGATTGCGGCGCGCCTGGCGGCGGTGCGTCAGCAGCGGGCCCGCGGTGAGGCGACGATCCCCAGCACCGTGGCCCTGGAACGGGCGACCAATCTGTTTGTGCGCAGCGCCGACGGCTTCGAGCTGGCCCGGCTCCGGGAGAGCAAGAACAGCTACAGGGGCTGACGAGGCCAGGGATCGACGGCTGGGGCCGGCTGGGCTCCGATCCCGGTGCCCTCCGATCCAGGTGCCATCCGCTTGCGATGAACGGCGTCCGATGAACGGCTGCCGCCAGGCTTTTTTACGCCAAGCCAGATTCACTCCCAGGCTGCTCCAAGCCCAGGCTGGCTGGTCCTTGTGGCGAAGCCCCGCAGGCTGCCAAGGCGGTTCAGGCTTTCAAGGTCTGGCCAGTAGCCGCACGCTGTGGGCTCCCGGGTAAAGCAGGGCCCGCTGCTCCGGTCGGATCTGCAGCTCACAGGCCAGGCCCGGGGGGTGGTCCTGCTCCAGCGGTAGCCGCAGCCGCACGGTGATGGCGCCGCAGGCGACGCGATACAGCCAGCCATGGCCCAGGAACTCCCGCCCCAGCACCCGGCAGCGCCCTGTGATTTGCGGCTGCAGCTCCAGGCCATCGGGGCTCAGCAGCAGCTGCAGATCGGTGTCGAAGCGGCTCTTATCAGCGCTGTCCAGGGGATCGGGCCGGTCGCTCTCCCGAGGGCTTGAGGGCGCCGGAGGCGAGTCCAGGGCGAACACGCCCAGGTCGGTGCGCAGCTGATCGCCCTGGCGCTGGACCGGCAGCAGATTGCCCTGCAGCACGAACCGACCGACGAAGGCCGTGGCTGGCCGCAGCACCAGTTCCTGGGGGGTGGAGCACTGATCGAGATGGCCGTCGCGGAGCACCGCCACCCGATGGCAGATCGCCATCGCCTCCTCCGGATCGTGGGTCACCAGCAGGGCACTGGCACCGCATTCGGCCAGCACCACCGGCAGTTCGCTACGCAGACGCAGGCGCACTTCCACATCGAGATTTGAGAAGGGCTCATCGAGCAGCAACACTGAATTGCCAGGAGCCAGGGCACGGGCCAGGGCCAGCCGTTGGCGCTGTCCGCCGGAGAGCTCGTGGGGATAGCGGCGTTCGAGGCCCGCCAACCCCAGCAACTCCAGCAACCAGGCCGCCCGGCTGCGGTCTTCGCCGGGCCTGAGCCCAAAGCAGACGTTGCCCCAGGCCTCAAGATGGGGGAACAGGGCGTAGTCCTGAAACACCATGCCGACGCCACGGCGCTCCGGAGCCAGCCAGTGCTGCTCGCCGGCTACCTCACGGCCGTGGATCTGCACGGTTCCCCGCGACGGTCGCTCGAAACCGGCAATCAATCGCAGCAGGGTGGTTTTACCGCAGCCCGAAGGCCCCAGCAGGCCCACCAGTTCCCCCGCCGCCAGGCTCAGATTCAGGCCGCGTAGCGTCCAGGCGCCGGCGGCGGCATTGGGGTAGCGATGCCAGAGATCGCGCAGCACCACCGGGTCGCCTTCGGCCAGGGCCGCTGAGCCGGCGGCGGCAGCGATGGGTCTGACAGGCACAGGGGCGATGGCTGGAACGGACATAGGCTCAAGTGGCCATCTTCTCGCGCCATGAGCAGCCAGCCGACTGCCGTCCACACCGAGGCCGCCCCGGCGCCGGTGGGGCCCTACAACCAGGCGGTGCGAGCCGGCAACGTGATTTATTGCTCCGGCCAGATCGCCCTGGACCCAGCCAGCGGCGCCATGGTGGGAGCTGGGGATGTGGAAGCCGAAACCCACCAGGTGCTGCGCAACCTGCAGGCGGTGCTGAAGGCGGCTGGTACCAGTCCCAAAGGGGTCGTGCGCACCACGGTGTTTCTTCTCGACCTGGCCGATTTCGCCCGGGTGAATGCGATCTATGCCGAGGTTTTCGGCGAAGGGGTATCCCCCGCCAGGGCCTGCGTGCAGGTGGCGGCGTTGCCCAAGGGGGCCAAGGTGGAAATCGATGCGATTGCCGTGCTCACTTGAGGGCACCGCGAAAAAAAAAATCCTGAATCTCAATCGTCGCCTAACCCGAGCTCCATGGCGGCAACTGGCTTGCCTTGACCAAGGGGGAGCGCAATCGGCGTTTGTTGGAGGTGCCTTTGAATCGCTGGGGTGCAGAAGCTCGCGCCTTGCGGCCCTCAGCGAAACAAGTTCGCCCACCCATCGAAGCTCCCGTACACCCAGCCATGCCTTGAGCCGCTGCTGGCGGCCCAAGGTCGTGAGCGGCCCATCCGCATTCCGCCTCAGGGGAATCGGCGCAAGCGATGGGATGTCAGCGGCAGTGTTGGGACGGAAGCACAGGACAGAACCGAAGCACAGGACGGAACGAAGGGGCCGTGGCTGTTCAGCCAGTGCAGGCAGTGCAGTCCCCGCTGACCTTCTGCAGGCGTTGGTTCCAACACCAGAAGCCATTCCACCGCTTGCTTATTCCCACAGTGGCAATCCGTGGAACTTTGCGCCAATCTGGCCCGTGCAGCGAGCCTCCATGGAAACTCCCTTCGGTAACTGGCTCCCCGAGGTGACCGTGATGACTCCGGCCCGTTTCGAAGATGCCATGTCAGCCGTACAGGCAGTCCAGCAACTGAAGACGGTGGTGCTGCATCTGGGCGGAATGGCACCGGATGAGGCCCAGCGCACCATCGATTTTGTCTCCGGAGGGGTCTATGCGATGGACGGCCAGTCGGAGCGGCTGGCAGACACGGTGTTCCTGTTCGCCCCTTCCCTGGTGCGGATCAGTCACGACGCCAACGGAGACAGGGACGAGCGCGGCTGATTTCCATGCTGCTGGGAGTTGATGGCTGCAGGGCCGGTTGGCTGGCGATCGCTGCGGCTGCCGAAGGGTCAGACGTGAACGTGCAGCTGCATGAAGATGCCGCCGCCCTGGTGGCCACGAAGGGCTGGCAGCTGATGGCCATCGACATCCCCATCGGCCTGCCCGAACAGGGCAGCCGGGCTTGTGATCAGGAGGCGCGCAGGCTGCTGGGGGTTCGCCGCAGCAGTGTTTTTCCGGCGCCGATCCGGGCGGTGCTGGCGGCCAGCGATCACCAAGAGGCCTGCAGGATCTCGCGCCAGCTGCAGGGCAAGGGGATCAGCTGTCAGAGCTTCAACATCCTGGCCAAGATCCGCAGCATCGACGAGCTGCTGCAGATCGATAAGGCCCTGGCCCAGAGGATCCAGGAGGTTCACCCCGAGCTGATTTTTCAGCAGTGGAACGGCGGCAGACCGATGGAACACGGCAAAAAGACAGCCCAGGGCAAGCAGGAGCGCCTGCAGCTGGTGGAGAGCGAATTCCCAGGGGCCTGGTCTTCCATCCGCAGCCTCTACCGCCGCAGTGCCTTAGGAGTTTGCAGAAAAACCATCTCGCAGCATCAGTTTTCCACAGCTACAACTGATTTCTTCCTGTTTTCGGTCGATCGTTGGCTGTACCTCCCAGCAGAAGGCTCGATTTCGGCACTTTTTCGTGAATTTGTCTCGTG
>JAPLIB010000011.1 GCA_026389335.1 Cyanobacteriota bacterium
GCGGATGGCTGGTCGGGATCCGCTCCTCGATCGAGACGTAGGAGAACAAAGAGCTACTGCGCTCCTGTTGGCCTCGCATCAACGAATGGGCAGCTGCCCAATTCTGGCAGAGGGGGCCGGGTTTTTCAGCGAACTCTTAAGGCGGTGGGGCCTGCGCCGGGCGCTGATGCTGGTGGTCGATGGCGGCCTCGCCAGGGCACCTTGGATAGACTGCGCGTATATCCCAGGTTGATCATGGTCGCCATCACCAAGCTCTTCCTCAGCAACCGCAGCCAGGCCGTGCGTATCCCCGCCGATCTGCGCCTGCCCGATTCCGTCAAGGACGTGGAGGTGCGCGCCTGCGGGCAGGAGCGGATCATCGCCCCCCTCGGCAGCAGCTGGGACAGCTTTTTTCTGGATGGCCCCACGGTGAGCGACGACTTCCTGGTTGACCGCGCGTCCCAGGAGCAGGCCGAACGGGAAGCGTTCTGAGCCCTCCATGCTCCGCTATCTGCTCGATACCAACATCTGCATCTATGTGATCAAGGAGCGACCTCCCTCGATGCTGGAGAGCTTCAATCGCCACTCCGGTCACATGGCGATCTCGGCCATCACCCTCTCCGAACTGTTGCATGGGGTGGAGAAGAGTGCAGCCCCTGAGCGGAATCTGGCCGCGGTGGAGAACTTCTGCAGCCGCCTTGATGTGCTGCCCTATGGCCCCAAGGCATCTCTGCATTACGGCCAGATCCGCGCTGCCCTGGAACGCCGGGGAACGCCGATCGGCGTGAACGATCTCCAGATCGCCGCCCACGCCCGCAGCGAAGGCCTCACCCTGGTAAGCAACAACCTGCGCGAGTTCGAGCGGGTCGAGGGGCTGCTGCTGGAGAACTGGGCCTGATGGCCTACCTCACGAATCGTTGATCCCTCGACATATTCTTATGCCGATTCTGCATGGCTGTGGGGTTGGCTACGCCTTGCCGGCCTAAGCTTGCTCCTCAAAGGTGGCCATCGTGCAGCTGCTGAGCTGATGAGCCTCCACCACGAGATCGCCTTCGAGCGCGAGATCTGCGATCACCTCGGCGCCCATGGATGGCTGTACGAGGAGGGCAGCGCCGCTTCTTACAGCCGAGAGCTCGCTCTCTACCCGCCGGATCTGATCGCCTGGGTGCAAGAGGCCCACCCCGAGGCCTGGGAGGTGCTGCAGAATAACCATGGCTCCAAAGCCGAGGGCCCCTGTTGCAGCGGGTGCGGCAGCAGCTTGATCAGGTGGGCACCCTGGATCTGATTCGCCACGGGGTGGAGGTGCTCGGCCTGCCCAAGGCCCTCAAGCTCGCCGAGTTCAAGCCGGCCTTCGGGCTCAATCCACAGGTCCTGGCCCGCTACAACGCCAACCGGCTACGGGTGGTGCGGCAGGTGCGGTATGCGTTTCAAGAGTAACAATCACTTGGAATCGTAAATACCCATGGGAGCACTTCTGATCCTCGACGCATTTCCCGTTAAGCCCGCAAGACCTTGAGTCACTTTTGGGCTGGTTATCAGGATCGAACTATCGGATCCAATTTGGCTATATGCGATGGACCGAAGGATCTGTGTGCCGGCAAATGTGAACCACGACGTCATCCTTGTAGCGACGCAACATTTGATCAGATCAGGCCTTCTCCCAATTGCACCGGCTTCACCTGTTCCAGCCGCTCGTCGCGGTAGGCCGCCAGGTGGACGCTGGTGAGCTGCTCGCACGGCACCGGGACCGGAACGGTGCTTGGGGGGGGTCCTGCTCCTGGTATCGGCGCACCACCGCACCGCCCCGAAGGTGGTCCGGGCCTCGGCAAGGACGGCTGGCCCCTGGCTGCAAAGCGCAACTGCTGAAGGTGCGGCGGCGGCGGCCGGCGCGCCGGATCTGAGCCTGCCAACGCCCCTTGATCTGGCGGATAGAAGCCATCGCGGTTTGCGATCACAGAGGGAACCGCAATACCGCTGAGAATTCGCGAAAAATCTAGATGGGCGATACTGGATTCGAACCAGTGACCCCTTCCGTGTGAAGGAAGTGCGCTACCGCTGTGCTAATCGCCCATGTGGAACCACCAGGATCTGGCCTGCGGCTCTTTGGTCAGCATAGATCACGGCTGGGGCCTGTCCCGTCCCCTGCGCACCCCCGCAGGGACGTTGATCGTTCAGCATGGGTGGTCGCTTGCCGCTGCTGGTGTCCGAGTCCGCCGCCATCCCACCCGCCGCCATCCCATCCGTTGCCACCCCGGCCGCGGCCCCCACTTCGGCTGAAACCGATGTGCTGATAATCGGTGGCGGGGTGTGTGGCACCGCCCTGCTGTTTGAACTGGCCCGCTACACGGATCTCGGCCACCTCACCCTGGTGGAGCGCTACGACCAGCTGGCCCAGGTCAACTCCCGCGCCACCAACAACAGCCAGACGATCCACTGCGGTGACATCGAGACCAACTACAGCCTCGAGAAGGCCCGCTCGGTGAAGCGCACCGCCGAGATGATCGGCCGCTACGCCGAGCTGCTGGCGCCGGAGCAGGCCAGCCGCTGTGTGTTCCGTACGCCGAAGCTGGTGCTGGCGGTGGGGGAGCGGGAATGTGCCTTCCTGCGCCAGCGCTTTGCCCTCTTCTCGCCCCATTTCCCGGCGATGGAGCTGCTGGAGAAAGCCCAGATCGCCGAGTGGGAGCCCGCCGTGGCCCTGGTGGATGGGGTCCTGCGGCCGGAGGAGATCGTGGCGATCGGCATCCGCAACTCGCCCACAGCGGTGGATTACGAGGCGCTGGCCGAGTCGTTCGTGCAGCAGGCGCGCCTGGCGCTGGCCGGCAGCGAGCGTCAGCTGGATCTGCAGCTGGGTACCGAGGCTGAGCGCCTCGTGCCGGAGGCCGATGCCATCCGGGTGGAGCTGCGGGGCCCCGAGGGGCCTTATACGTTGCGAGCCCGCCATGTGGTGGTCAACGCCGGCGCCCACAGCCTGTTGCTGGCCCAGCGGCTGGGTTTCGGTCTGGAGTACTCCTGCCTGCCGGTGGCGGGCAGTTTTTACTTCACGCCCGATCTGCTGCGCGGCAAGGTCTACACCGTGCAGAACGACAAGCTGCCTTTTGCCGCGATCCATGGCGATCCCGATGTGCGGGCCCCCGGCAAGACCCGCTTTGGCCCCACGGCGCTGCTGTTGCCGTTGTTGGAGCGCTACCGCCCGGCGTCGTTCTGGCAGTTCCTGCAGGTGCTGCGGCTGGATTGGGCCGTGTTGGCCGTGTTCTGGCAGCTGTTCCGCGTGGCTGATATCCGCGGCTACATCGTGCGCAACCTGCTGTTCGAGCTGCCCTGGCTGGGTCGCCGCCTGTTTCTGAGCGATGCCCGCAAGATCGTGCCCGGCATGAAGCTGGAGGATCTGCGCTTCGCCAAGGGCTATGGCGGTGTGCGGCCCCAGCTGATCGACAAGCGCAACCGCCGCCTGATGCTCGGGGAGGTGAGCATACCGGCGATCCCCAGGCTGATCTTCAACGTCACCCCCTCCCCGGGCGGCACCTGCTGCCTCGGCAATGCCGAACGGGATCTGGAGGTGATCGCGGCTCAGCTGGGTTGTCGGCTGGATCGCCAGCGCCTGGCTCGCGAGCTGCACGGGGTGCCACCGACGGCGATCCGTTCGTCTGGGGTGGGGGAGCGGCTTGAGGGCCAGAGCGACGCTGCCTAGCGTGATCGGGTTCTGCCGAGATCCCGGCCATGGCCCGTGAGCGCGATCCCCAGGCGCGGGCTTTGCACCTGGTGACGGCGATGGTGCGCTGGGGTCTTGATGGCGCACCGCTCCCCAATCCGCTCAGCGGTGAGCCCGCCTTCCACTTCCGCTCGGCGGCCGAACTGGCCGGGGACTATCGGCCCCGGGTGGGCCGCATCGGCCTGGGCGGGGTGATCGGCGAGCTGATTGAGGATCAGGCCCGTTGGAATGCCGGGACCGGTTTCCTCAGCGGGGTGGGGGGCTTTGCCTTGCTGCCGCTGCAGTTGCCGGCGGCCGTCACCGCCACCTGGGTGATTCAGACCCGCATGGTGGGCGCCATCGCCCATCTGCACGGCTATGACCTGGAGCACCAGGCCGTTCGCACCCAGATTCTGCTCACCCTGCTGGGGGAGGAGGCCGGGCAACTGCTCAAGCAGCTGGGGGTGAAGGCCGGACAACGCCTGGCCCAGGCCCAGTTGCATCGCTTGCCGGCCGCCACGCTGCTGGCGATCAATCGGGCCGTTGGTTTCCAGCTGGTCAGTCGCTTCGGCGAGCGGGGGCTGCTGCGCCTGGAGAGTTCCATCCCCGTGCTCGGCGGTGTGATCGGCGGTGGTATCGACTACCTGCTGACCCGTCGTCTGGGCGCGTTCGCCGCTACGGAATTGGGGCGCCGGGCTCCAAGGCCGGGGGGCGCCGCCCCAACCAGCCGCTACGGGGGGATTGGGGGGCTCGAGGTGATCGACGTGGAGGTGCTGGACGAGAGAATCATGGGGTGAGCTCATCGCTTCGCCAGTCACCGTGAACCTGCACCAGCTTGATTGCGCGGATCCCGAAGCTCTCGCCGGCTACGAACGGGCCTTTTACACCGCCTTTTCCCGCGCCAAGGCCAACACCCTGGTGCGACGTCTCTGGCACTGGGATGACAGTGCCGGCCGGATTCGCACCCGCATTCCCTACGCGGATCAGGTGGTTTTTCTGCTCCGCGATCCGGTGGAGGCGGCCGGCGCTGATGCCGTTGGCACTACCGCGAAAACGGCCGTTGGCGCGGGCCTCGGCGCGGTGGACACCGCCGTGTCCTTGAACTACCGCCTCGCCGAACATCAGAGCGCCATCCTCGGCTTTGCACCGCCAGCGCCGCTGGCGGGCCATTGCGAAATCCTGG
Organism: Cyanobacteriota bacterium; assembly: GCA_026389335.1. Lineage (GTDB taxonomy): Bacteria > Cyanobacteriota > Cyanobacteriia > PCC-6307 > Cyanobiaceae > Cyanobium. The sequence continues at coordinate 4,851 of JAPLIB010000011.1, forward strand.
CTCTGTTCTCGCGGCGCGATGCCGATCTTTCCGGCCTGCGCAACTTCATGCGCACGGCGGCCCAACGGGCCCTGGCGCTGGGCCTGAAAACCGCCGATGCCACCTGCACCGACCGGTTGCTGCCCGTTTACCGGCATATCGGCGGCCAGCCCCTCGATACCGCCACCATCGACGGTGAGCGCCGCACCCGCCTGCGCTTCAAGCTGGAGACCATGGCCCAGCTTGAGCGGCTCACTTAAGGGTCAGGATGGAGAGCCATCTAGGCCGATGCCGGCCCTTCCCGTGACCACCGGCTTCCAAGACTGGGATTTCCGCCCACCCCAGTCCGCTGCGATCGGCGACCATGACGTGCCTCTGGTGTCCCGCCATCTCGAGGGGCGTCGCATTGCCCTGGTGGTCACCGGCGGTATCGCCGCGCTGCGAACGCCGGATCTGGCCCGGGCTCTGCGGCGCCGCGGTGCCGAGGTCACGGCGCTCATCAGTGCCGAGGCCATGCCCTACGTGGGGCGCCAGGCGCTGGAATGGGCCACCTGCCGGCCCCTGGTCACCCGCCTGAGCTGGCGGGCCGAGCATCTCTCGGATGCCGAGCCCTTTGATGCCTGGCTGGTGGCGCCGGCCACGGCCAACACCATCGCCAAAGTGGCCAGCGGCATCGCCGATACCCCCGTGACGGCGGCACTGGCTTCGGCCCTGGGACGGCTGGAACAGGGGCGCACCCGGCTGCTGTTGGCGCCGACCATGCACGGCTCCCTGCACACCTCGATCCTGGAGCGCCAGGCCCGGCTGCTGGCGGAGCTGGGGGTGACCTTTGTGGCACCTCGGGATGCCTACGGCAAGCACAACCTGCCTGATCTGGAGGTGCTGGTGGCGGCTGTCTGCCGAGCCATCAGCGCCAGTCCCCTGCGGGGCCGGCGCATCCTGGTGACCGGTGGCCCCACCCCGGCTCCGATCGATGGCGTGCGCTGCATCGTGAATCGCTTCAGCGGCCGGCTGGCGGCGGCGATCAGCGAAGAGCTGTTGCTGCGCGGTGCCGATCCCTTGCTGCTGCTCGGTCAGGGATCGACGCCGCCTCCCGCCTGGATTCCCCATCGCATGGTGCCCAGCTTTGACGACTACCGGGCCCAGGTACTGGCGGCAGTGGCGGGGGGCCTCGATGCCGGTGTTTTTTCGGCGGCGGTGGCCGACTACCGGCCTCAGCAGGTGCATCCAGGCAAGCTGGCCAGTGGTCTGGCCTCCCTCACCCTGGCGCTGGAGCCCACGGAAAAGGTGATCGACCAGGTGCGCGCCGCCGCCCCACGGCTGCCGATGGTGACCTTCAAGGTGCTTGAAGGCGTCAGTGAGGCCGAGTTGCTGGCCGTGGCCCGCTCCCGGCTGGATCGTTTTGAGCTGGTGGTGGCCAACCGGGCCGAAGAGGTGCGGGGCGAGCAGCAGAGTGCCTGGTTGGTGAGCGCCAGCGGCGAAAGCCGCCATTGCGGCAAGCCTGCCATCGCCAGGGCGATCGCCGACGGGTTGGAGCGGCTGCTGGCGGCCTCCTTGCCGTGATCGCCCTTGGCGATCAGCCCGCTGCGGGACAGCGCTGGATCTGGGCCAGCACGGCGGGGTTCACCTCGATGCTGGTGGCTCCGGTGAACAGGTCATGGTGCCGGCGGCGCAGGCTGCGGGCCCGGGCATTGAGCTGGCTCTGTGCTTCGGCCAGCTCCAGGCTGTGGCGACGCTCCCAGGCCTGCTGCCCCTGGGCTTGCTGCTGCTGCTGCCAGATGGCCAGCTCGCGCTCGTAGCGCTGGCGATCGAGCTCCTGGTCCTGCTCGCTGAACCGTTCCTCCCAGGCCGCATCCCAGACCGGGGGAGGGCTGGTCGCTGGCTGGCCTTGCTGCTTGAGTCGGCTCAGGCGGCGTTCCGCATGGCGCAGGGCGGCCAAGTCGGCGCTGACGATTGCGCTGGTGTGGCGGCAGAGCCGTGCCTGCTGCTGCCGTGACGCCTCTCTGGTCTGGAGCGTTGGTGGGGCAATGGCAGGCTTGCCCTCCGGCCTGGGGCCCTGGCAAGCCGTCAGGCTGGCCGCCAGCAACAGAATCAGCAGGCCGAGGTGTCGGCGCATGGGGGACTCGGAACCGGTCGCGGTGGGTGGATGTTCATTCTTGCGGCGCCGCTTTCGTCTTGGGGGGATGTCTTGGTTTGAGGCGGTAGTGCTGCCCCTGGCCCCACCTCTGATGCGGTGATCGCCTCGGGAGCCGCAGCGGCAGGGCCGCTCGACGGCTAGGGCTGGCGTTGGCGCCGAAAGGCCAGCCGCTTCAGAGAGCACCACCACGGAACAGGTGCTGGTGGCTCGCCGAATAGAGCTTGGAGCGGGCCGCTTCGGGGGGGGCCAAGGCCGGGCTGATCACGTAGAGGGTGGTGCGAATCAACTCCCGTTGGCGGCTGGCGGCGGCCATCTCGTGCAGCGGCACCACCGTGAGCCATTGGTCGGGCCAGCTCACCCGGTAGCCGATCGCCACGGGGGTGTCGGCGGGATAGTGCCGCAGCAGCTCGGTCTGCACCTCCTCCACATGGCGCGCACTCAGGTAGAGGCAGAGGGAGGCCCGCAGGGCTGCCAGATGGGCCAGGGATTCGGTCTCCGGGACGCCGGTGCGGCCGCCGGTGCGGCTGAGCACGATGGTCTGCACCAGGCCCGGGATCGTCAGCTCCCGCCCCAGGGCCGCGGCGGTGGCCTGGTAGGCGCTGATGCCCGGCACCACCTCGACACCGATGCCTTCATCGGCCAGACGGCAGATCTGTTCCTGAATCGCTCCATAGAGACAGGGATCGCCATCGTGCAGGCGCACCACCCGTAGGCCGGCCCGGGCCCGATCCACCACCACGGCGATCACTTCTTCGAGGGTGAGGCTGCTGGTGCGGATGCGTTCACAGCCCGCTGGTGCCAGGGCGGCGATCTGAGGGCTCACCAGGGAATCGGTCCAGATGAGCACCTCGGCCTGTTCCACTGCCCGGGTGGCCCGAATCGTCATCAGATCGGGGGCACCAGGGCCGGCGCCGACGATCATCACGCGGCAGCTCTGCTCGTTGTAGCTGGGCTCCGTGGCCTCGGGCTTGGCGGGTGCAGGCATCGGCGCTGGGGACGAAGACGGGGCGGGGGACTGGAAAGGCATCAAGGCGTCACTCCACTGGGGTCGGGCAGGGGCCGGTGGCGGCCCAGCAACCACCACAGGCCCAGGCCTCCGGCGGCGATCAGCACCATGCTCATCAGCTGGGCCATGCGCAGGCCGCCCTGGCAGAAGGGCGGTTCGCTGAACAGGCAGAGGGGATCAAGCCGCAGGGCCTCGATCCACACCCGGCCCGTGCTGTAAGCCATCAGGTAAATGCAGCTCATCGCCCCCGCCGGCAGGACGATGCGGCCGCGGCTGGCCAGACGGAACAGGCCCAGCAGCAGGGCACAGACCGCCAGATTCCAGAGCGATTCGTAGAGAAAGGTGGGATGGAAGCTGGACTGAGCCAGGAACTGCGCCGGCCGGTTGAACGGCGGAATGATCACGGCCCAGGGCAGGGAGGTGGGCAGGCCGAAGGCTTCGGAGTTGAAAAAGTTTCCCCAGCGGCCGATTGCTTGGCCCAGGGCCACGGCTGGCACGAGCACGTCGAGCAGGGGCCAGAAGGCTTGGCGCCGCCAACGGCAGAACAGGATTGTCACCAGGATGCCGCCGAGCAGGGCGCCATGGATGGCAATGCCGCCGTGCCAGATCGCGAACACATCGGGCCAATGGGCCTGGTACTGACGCCACTCCAGCGCCACGTAATAGCTGCGGGCACCGATCACAGCCCCGAGCACCAGCACGGGCAGCAGATCGGCGATCAGGGCCGGATCGATGCCCCGCCGCCGACCCAGGGCCATGGCCAGCAGCAGGCCGAGAAGCACCGCCGTGGCGATCAACAGGCCATACCAGCGCAAACTCAAGGGGCCCAGCTGGAAAACCAGGGGCCCCGGTGAGCTCAGGGTGGAAAGAAGAGCCATGGGCTCGGCAACACCGCTGTGGATCAGAAGCCCTCCGCCGCCTGCACTTTCTCCACCTGACGCTTCTTGAGCACCAGCATGATCTGGGCCAGGGCGACGACGGCGAAGAAGGCGAGCATGCCGTAGATGCGCACGGGGTTCTGCAGCACCACTTCCACATCCAGCTGGCCGAAACCACCGACGTTGGGATCATTGGTGAGCGGTGCGCCAGCCTCGACCTGATCGCCCACGGCCACCTGCAGGGTGGGGCCGGCGGGGACGGTTTCGCTGACGCTGCCGGAGGCGGTGGTGATCTCCACCAAGGTGGTGCCGTTGTCGCCGGGGGTGAGGGCGCTCACCGTGCCGCTGGCGGGGGCGGTGAAGATGGCGTTGTTGGTCTTCTCGCCGGTGGGGGTCACCTGGCCGCGGCCGCGGTTGCCGCCCACATGCAGCTGATATTTGCCGAAGTGGATGGAGCTGTCGCTGGCGGGATCAGGCGCCAGCACGGGAAAGACGATTTTCTGGTGCTGATCTCCGGGGAGCGGACCGACCAGAATGATGTTGGGCTGGTCGTCGCTGTACTGGGTGTAATAAATACCGGCGGTTTCCTCCTTCAGCTCCTCGCTAAGTCGCTCGGGCGGCGCCAGCTTGAAGCCCTCGGGCAGCATCACCACGGCGCCCACGTTGAGGCCGGTGCGGTTGCCATCGCCACCCACCTGTTGAACCGAGGTGTCGTAGGGGATTGCCACCTCGGCCTTGAACACCGTGTCGGGGAAGACCGCCTGGGGCACTTCGGCCTGGGTGATCTTCTTGGCCAGGTGGCAGTTGGCACAGACCAGTTTGCCGGTGGCTTCCCGGGGGCTGGCGTAGTTCTGCTGGGCATAGAACGGATAGGCCCAGCTGGCCTTGGCACCACCCAGCAGCACCGTGAAGGCGAGCAGGCTGCCGAGCAGGAGAGAAAGGGAACGACGCATGGGTAGGGGCGGGCGGCGGAAGCTGGGGTGGGGCGACGGGGCTGGGGCGGCTGGCGCTCAGGGCGCGGGGATCAGCCCCACCAGGGCTTTTCGCCGGTCCGGAAGTCGGTTTCGGTCCACTGGCTGAGGAAGACGTTGTCGCTTTCGACGCTGATGTGGGCCAGGGCCAGGGGCAGGGGTGCCGGTCCGCGCACCACCTTGCCGGTGGCGTCGTACTGGCTGCCATGGCAGGGACACATGAACTTGTTGGCACCACTGTTCCAGGGCACCACGCAGCCGAGGTGGGTGCAGATGGCGTTGATGCCGTAATTGCCGATGGCCTCAGGGCCCTCGACGATCAGGTAGGTGGGATCGCCCTTGAGGCCTTGCACCAGGCTGCGATCGCCCTCCTTGTGGCTGGCAAGCCAGCCGCTGGCGGTGACGGTGTTGCCCAGTTCATCCTTGGCGGTGGTGCCACCACCTGATCCGGCGGCCTTGGGCGGGATGAAGTAGTTGGCCACCGGGTAGAGCACGCCGAGGGCCACGCCGGTGACGGAGCCGAAGGTGAGCAGATTCATGAACTGCCGACGACCCATGCTGGGCACGTCACCGCTCGAAGAGGCCGCAGGAATCTGGGTCATGGGCAACGTTCCGGGAGTCCGGTCCAACGTGCCGATCATTATGAACCTTGCGGTTCCCGGCCCGTGTGGCTACCGCGCTTGCCCCTGGCCGGCTGCAACATGCTGTTGTGCAGCACACCGCCTTTCGTGTCCGTCAGCGAACCCTCCAGAGCCGATCAACCTCTCTGTGCTGAGGAGGTGCTGGCCCTGTTGCGCCGGCGCTGGCAGGCCTCCTACGACCTGCAGCTGGTGCAGCGTCGTGGTCGCCTGTATCTGCAGGTGATGTGGGCCTATCTGGAGCAGCAGTCGTTTCCGCTCACGGCCCAGGCCTACGCCGAAGCGCTGGAGGAGCTGGTGGGCACCCTCAATGGCCTGGGGGTTTCAGCCCAGGTGCGCCAATGGTTGGAAACCACCCGCGACAAACCCCGGCTCGGCAAGGCCCTCTCGCTTCCCCTGGAGCTGCCGCCGGGGCGGGCGAGCGAATTTCTGCTCTAGTGGCCCCCGGTCGATGGCGCTCGGGCAGCCCCTCCAGGTTCGCTGATCTGGTGGCTGGGCGGGCCTCGGCTGTGCCTCAGCTGCTGGCCGCAGGCGCCGGCCGCAGGCCCTGGCTCAGGGCCACCAGTCCGACGCCGATCAGATAGAGGGCCGTGATTGCGCCGCCGAGCAGCAGCATCGTCACCGGGTCGGTGGAGGGGGTGAGCACCGCTCCGGCCAGGGCGCTGATCAGGATCACCCAGCGCCAGGCCCCCAGCATGGTGCGGGCGTCGACCAGGCCGAGGGCGCCCAGCAGCAGCTGCAGCACCGGCAGCTGGAAGGCCAGGGCGGTGGCCACCATCAGCAGCAGCACGAAGTCGAGGTAGCGCTCAATCGACCAGATCGGTTCGACCACATCGGCGCCATAGCTGACCAGGAAGCGCAGAGCGGCCGGGACCAGGGCCGACCAGGCAAAGGCCAGACCGGCGGCGAACAGCAGGGTGGATCCCGCCACGGCCGGCGCCACCAGGCGCCGCTCGCGGCGACTGAGCCCGGGCAGCACGAAGGCCAGGCCCTCGAACAGCACCCAGGGCAGAGCCAGGGTGAGGCCGGCGTAACCAGCGACTTTGAGCGAGACGAACAGAAACTCGCCGGGGGCCAGCTGCAGAAAGCGCACGCCGGTGGCGGGCAGCTCCAGCAGCTTCACCAGCGGCTTCACGAAGGCCAGGCAGGCGGCCGCCGCGATCACCACCGCCAGCAGGCTGCGCAGCACCCGGCGGCGCAGCTCCTCCAGGTGATCCACCAGGGTCATCTCCACTTCGCCGGGGAACTCCTCCTGCGGCGCAGCGGGACCGATGCCAGCGCCGCCTTCGGCCCCGGCATCGGCTAACGACGCTGCCAGGCTGCCGGACGCGCCAGCGGCGCTGAGGGCCACGGCCGAGCTCGGCTCGCTGGCGGGGTTGGCGATGGTGTCCTGTTCGCTCATGGCATCCCTGTCCGCCTGAGGTTAGGGGCCCTCTGCCGCCGTTGTCCTGGAGTCAGGGCTGGCCTTGGGCTCCGGCCGCTCGGGCTGGTGACGCAGCAGGGCCTGGGCCCGCTCCGGTTCGCCCCAGAGAATGGCGCCGCCGCGATGGCGCACGGTGCCTGGTTCGGCCCCCGCAATGCGCTGCAGGGTTTCGGCTGGCACCATCACCACCGGCACCCGAGCGTTGCCGCGGCCGCGGCTGAAATGGGCCGCCAGGTCGGCGGCAGCGGCCAGATCGGCCTCCCCTGCTGGCCCTTCCGATCCCTTGAGCACCACGTGGCTTCCGGGCAGTTCCTGGGCGTGGAACCAGAGGTCGCCGCGGCGGGCCTGGCGCAGGGAGATCCACTCGTTCTGGCGATGGTTGCGGCCCACCTGCAGCCGCAGGCCGCTGGCGCTGCGTAGCTCCAGGGGGCTGGGGGCTGGGGCCGGAGCCGACCGGCCGCGTCGGTTGGCGCCCTTGCGGGTGGGGGCTGGGCCCCGGCCAGGGCGCAGGCTGGCGAGCTGCTGCTCCAGCTCCTCGGCCAGGGTTTCCAGCTGGGCCCCGTCCTCCAATTGGTCCACGAAGGTGAGGCTGGTTTCCAGGCCCCGCAGCCGCTGCTGATGGTGCTCCAGCCGCGGCAGGATTGCCGCCAGGGAGCGCCGCAACTTGCGGGCTTTGCGATAGAGGGCCTGGGCCTCGTCGATCTGGTTTCGGTCGGGATTCTGCAGGCACAGCAGGCCATCGGCTCGCTGTTGCAGCCCGGCGCTGGTGGGCACCGCATCGGCCAGCGCCTGCTGCTGTTCGGCCTGCCGGCGTTCGCGGTCGATCGCCTGCCGCAGCCGCTGGGCCAGGCTTTCGCGGCGCTGGTCGCCCTGGCGCTGGCTGAGCCGGCTGCCGTAGTACCGGGCCAGTCCGCTGTTGATGGCCAGAGCGGTGGCCTGGCCGGGGTTGGCGCCGGCCTCAGCGGGGCTCCAGCAGCGGTAGTCGTTGTTGCTGCCGAGCTGCAGCGCAAAGCGGCCCTGGTCGAGGGCCTGCAGCCAGGCCTGCCACTGTTCCCATAGGGCCTGCCATTGCGATTCCTCCAGCGCCAGCACCGGTTGGTCGGCCCAGGCCCAGGGCACCAACTGGCGAATCAGGGCCGGGCTGGTGCCCTGGTAGGCATCGAGCAGGGCCCGTTTCAGCGTCAAGGGCACGAGCGTCAGCCGTCGCCGCCAGCTCTCCTGGCTTTCCAGATGGCGGGGGGGCTCGCCGGCCATCGAGGGCGGTGGGCCATAGGCGTCGCCGGTGCCGATCGGGCGTCGCCGCGATTGATCGGCGCGCACCTGGCGACCCAGGGCGATCACCCGCCGCTGCTCGTCCAGCAGAAACAGATTGCTGTGGCGGCCCATCAGTTCCAGCACCAGGCTGCGCTGGAGGGCCTCGCCCGGCCTGGGGGCGAAGCCCAGCTCCACCACCCGGTCCCAGCCCCGTTGCTCCAGGCTCACCAGGGCCAGACCGCGCAGTCCGTGCTGGAGCTGCTGCGCCAGGGTGCTGCCCTCCCCCTGGCGCGCCGGGGGCGGGATCAGCAGTAGTAGCGGGGCCTCCGCCAGCCAGCTCAGATCCAGCCAGAAGCTGCCCTCAAGGCTGCGCAGGGCGATCTGCAGGCCGTGGGCCTCGCCCTGCTGGGCTTTCTCGAAGCGGCTGGGCAGCAGTACAGCCTGCAGCTCGGCCACCACCGCCTTCAGGGTGGTCAGATCCATCGCCTGGATGGCTGGCTGGGAAACTATCACCGTTGTGCCTCGGCCCGCCCTTACTCTGCTGCCCAGCCCCACCGCCCTGAGCAGCGTGACCGACAGCGCCGGTCGACTCACCGTGATCACCGGCCCCAGCGGCGTGGGCAAGGGCACGCTGGTGGCCCAACTGCTGCAGCGCCATCCGCTGATCTGGTTGTCGGTGTCGGCCACCACCCGTGCCGCCAGAAGTGGCGAACTGGAAGGCCGTAGTTATTTTTTCCTCGATCGCCCCAGTTTTGAGAGCCAGGTGGCTGCGGGGGGCTTGCTGGAGTGGGCCGAGTTCGCCGGCAATCTCTATGGCACGCCGCGCCAGGCGGTGGAGCACCAGCTGGCCGCCGGCCGGCCGGTGCTGCTGGAGATTGAACTGGAGGGGGCTCGCCAGGTGCGGCGCAGCTTCCCGGCCGCGTTCCAGGTGTTCCTGGAGCCCCCCAGTTTTGAGGAGCTGGAGCGCCGCATCCGCGGTCGCGGCACCGACAGTGAAGAGGCGATTACCCGCAGGCTGGCGCGGGCCCGGATCGAACTGGCCGCGGCCAGTGAATTTGATGCCCGCCTGGTGAACGGTGATCTACTGGAGGCTTTGGCCCAGCTCGAGCAGCTGATGGGGCTGACTGTCTAGGGGGCGGCTGAACACTCTTGTTTGCCTACCTTCCATCGCTTCTTTGCTCCCCCCGGCCTCCAAGTTTTCATTCTCTTTCTCATCGCTATCTCCCGGGAACTTCACGTCCAGTGGGCACACCCAGAGCCCAGCCAGAGCGATCCGCGTTGGCGCCTGTGCCGTGTATGTCGCTGGGGCCGATTCAGCGAGGCGAAGCGGTTGCCTCACGGCTGCCTCACGGCTCCCTTGGCACGCGGCCCATCAAAAAAGCGGCCCCTGGAAGGGCCGCTGGCGGGAACCAATCTGGCTCTAGAGCGGGTGGAAGAGCAGGTCGGGGAAGAAACGGTTGAACTCGATCATGATGCCGGCGGTGATCGTGAACCAGATGGCGGCGAAGACCGGTGCGGTGGTGAGGAACTTCTTCATGGCTACGGGGTGGGTCGTAAGGACGAGGCTGGACGGATTCTCTGAAGCTGGCGACTGGGCAAAGCTAGGAACGGCTTCAAGATTCTGAAACGGTTCATCTGGGCCAAGCCGGATGTGGCTGGGAGAAGCCGTTTCAGCGCGGCGAAACGGTGATCTTGCTGTCGGCTTCGGTGAGCTTGCCGGTGCCGAACTCCTTGAAGGCGGCCAGGGGCCAGGTGGCGGACGCCAGGGTCGCCTTCAGGGCCACAGGCAGATCGATCTGGATCTCGTGCATGGTGGCGTCCTTGCGGCCGGCCACGGCCTGGAGATAGCCCCGGCCGGCCCAGCCGATGCAGCCAGCGATGTAGAGGAAGGCGATGCCCGGAATGATGAAGTCACCGGCGTGGTTCCAGCGACCGTCAACGATCAGGTGGGGCAAGCCATCGGTGCCGCACAGGGCCTGGCTGTACATGGAGAAGCGGGCCTTGGCCTGGGCCGTGGTGGCTCCGGCAGCGCGCTGCTGGAAGCGGGCGCTTTCGGCACACGGGGTCAGGCCGCCGATCTCGGCATGGGCCACGGGGGCGAAGCCGAGAAGCAGGAAGGCGGAAAGAAGAACGGCGAAAAGACGGCGCATGGAGAGGGAGCCGGTTAGAGGCTGCCGTGGGGGCAGGATGTCACCAGCGGACAGTAAGAGAGGCGATCCAGGGCTATGGCAACCGTTCTGGCGCTCGAAACAAGTTGTGACGAGTCGGCGGCGGCGATCGTGCGGGATCAGCGGGTGCTGGCCAGTGCCATCGCCTCCCAGGTGGAGGAGCACGCCCGCTGGGGTGGGGTGGTGCCGGAGATCGCCTCCCGTCGCCATCTCGAGGCCCTGCCGACCCTCATTGCCCAGGTGCTGGCCGAGACCGGTCTCGACCTGGCCTCGGTGGATGCGGTGGCCGCCACCGTGGCGCCCGGCCTGGTGGGAGCCCTGCTGGTGGGTTCGCTCACCGGCCGCACCCTGGCCCGGCTGTATGCCAAGCCCTTCCTCGGCGTGCATCACCTCGAGGGCCATCTCTGCTCGGCCCAGTTGGGCCAGGAGCCGCTGCCGCCAGGGCCCTATCTGGTGATGCTGGTCAGCGGCGGTCACACCGAGCTGGTGCGGGTGGATGGACCCGGCTGTTATCGGCGCCTGGGCCGCAGCCGCGACGATGCCGCCGGCGAATGCTTCGACAAGGTGGCCCGGCTGCTGGGCCTGGGCTACCCCGGCGGCCCGGCAATTCAGGTGGCGGCGGCGAGTGGCGATCCGGCCCGCTTCCGGCTGCCCAAGGGGCGGCTGTCCCTGCCCGAGGGCGGCTTCCATCCCTATGACTTCAGCTTCAGCGGCCTCAAGACCGCCATGCTGCGCCAGGTGCAGGCGCTGCAGGCCAGCGGCGAACCCCTGCCGCTGGCGGATCTGGCCGCCAGCTTCGAGCAGGTGGTGGCCCAGGTGCTGGTGGAACGCAGTTGCCGCTGCGCCGCCGATGAAGATCTCCAGACCCTGGTGCTCGTGGGTGGGGTGGCCGCCAACCAGCGGCTGCGCCACCTGTTGGAACGCCAGGCCAGCTCCCAGGGACTGGTCTGCCGGGTGGCGCCCCTGGCCTACTGCACCGATAACGCCGCGATGATTGGCATGGCGGCTGAGCAGCGCCTGCAGGCCGGATCCGTCAGCCCGACGACCCTGGGGGTGGCGGCCAGGCTGCCGCTGGAGCAGGCGCATCGGCTTTACGAAACTCAGCCGTGCTTTTAAAGCCGTTAGGGTGAGGAGGCATCTTCAAGGTCGTCAAGGTGCGGGTTTGCCCGTCAACCCTGCAGACCCGTTGACGGATTGCTCCGTAGAGGGATCGCTCAATACCCGTTGTTCTCGCCAACAGAACGGTCCAGCCCCAGCCAGGTTCAGCCATCGCCAGGCCCTGAAAGCCTGACTTCGTTAGGCCCGGCCCTTCCCAGCCTGCCCACCCCACGCCCGTCCCCCCATGGCCCCGGCGAACAGCCCTGAACCGGTCTCCCAGGAAGAACTCAACTCCTGGCGCCGTGGCTTCACACCCCAGGCCGAAATCTGGAACGGCCGCCTGGCCATGCTGGGGCTCTCGGTGGGGATCGGCGTGCTCGTGCTGGCCCGCTTCGTGGCCAGTTCCCACGGCTGAATGGGTATCAGCGGCGCGGCCCGCGCTCAGATGCGGCCCCGCAATCTCTGGGCCAGCTCCGACGGCCTCAGGCTCTGGGCCATGGCGTCTTCCACGCTGACGCGACCTGCCTCCACCAGTTCGGCCAGGGCGTTGTTGCTGGTCTGCATGCCATCAAAGCTGCTGCGTTCCATGATCTGTTCGATTTCGTCAAGCTGGGCCTGCAGGATGTAATCGCGACAGGCGTCGATGTTGATGAACAGATCGTGATAGCCGCAGCGTTTGCCATCCGTGGTTCGGATCAGTCCCTGCGAGACCACCGCCAGCAGGGACTCTGAAACGGCCCGGCGGATCTGTTCCTGTTCTTCGGGTCGATACATGCCGAGCACCCGTTCCACCGTGCGCACGGCGGAGTTGGTGTGGAGTGTGCCGAACACCAGATGGCCGGTCTGGGAGGCCTCAATCGCGGTGGTCAGCGTTTCCTGGTCGCGGATTTCACCGATCAGGATCACGTCCGGGTCTTCGCGCAGGGCCGCCCGCAGGGCATTGCCGAAGAGTTTGGTGTGATGGTTCACCTCCCGCTGGCGGATCAGGGATTGCTGGCTCTGGTGCACAAATTCGATCGGGTCCTCGATCGTCAGGATGTGACGCTTCATCGTGCGATTGATGTAGTCGATCAGGGCGGCCAGGGTGGTGCTTTTGCCCGAACCGGTGGGGCCTGTGACCAGCAGCATTCCCTTGGGGCGCTGGGCCAGTTCGGCCAGCACCTTCGGTAAGGCCAGATCCTCAAGCGTGGCGATCTTCTGGGGGATCAGCCGCAGCACCATCGCCGGCCCGCGCAGGGTATCCAGCAGATTGATTCGCACTCTTACATAACCGAAATCAAAGGAACCGTCGTATTCCTTCTCGCGCAGAAACGTGTCGATTTCGGCGGGGGTCAGCATCTCGCGCATCCAGTCGCGGAAGCGGATGCTGTCGGTGACGGGCCAGCCGGTGCGGGTCATGTCGCCGCGATCACGGAAGCGGGGCTCCTCACCAACACCGACATGCACGTCGGAGTAGTTCCGCTCGTGGGCGACCCGCACGATCGATGCGAGTGTCTGCGAGCCATCCCGCTCAGCGGCGGCCTGGCGGTGGACGGCGGCTGCGCTGGCGGCCTCGTCGTCCACCGCGGTCGGCAGCAGTGTGGCGCCACTGGAGAGCCCGAACGGTAACTCGGCCATGGCGCCCACAACGATTCCAGCCAGGCCATGCTGGCACCCTTGAAGCCTGTTGGCTGGCCTCGGCTGGGAAGGAGGCAATCCACCTTTCTAGGATCAGCGGATCCGCCTTTCGGCTTTGCACGCTCCCACCGGCGCCGTCAGCGCTGCCTCCCAGGGTGAGTCCCCGTCCCTGGCGAAGGCGTCGCGCCCTCTGGTCACGATCGTTCTGGGCACCCGCCCGGAGGCGATCAAGCTGGCCCCGGTGATCCTGGCGTTTCTGGCGGCCGAGGATTTCCGCACCCGGGTGGTGCTCACCGGTCAGCATCGCGAGATGGTGAGCCAGGTGATGGATCTCTTCGATCTGCAGGCCGATCACGATCTGGCCCTGATGGCCCCCAACCAGACGCTCACCCACGTGACCTGTGCGGCCCTGCAGGGACTGAAGCAGGAATTCGCCAATCAGCGCCCCGATCTGGTGCTGGTGCAGGGCGACACCACCACGGCTTTTTCCAGTGCTCTGGCTGCCTTCTATGAGCAGATTCCGGTGGGTCATGTGGAGGCCGGCCTGCGCACCGACGACCTGTTTGATCCCTTTCCGGAGGAGGCGAATCGGCGCCTGATCTCCCAGTTGGCCCAGCTGAACTTCGCCCCCACGGCTCAGTCGGCCGCGAACCTGCAGGCCTCCGGTGTGGTGGGCGAGACGATCGTCACCGGCAACACCGTGATCGATGCCCTGTTGCTGATGGCGGAGTCGGCGCCGGAACTCCATATCCCCGGCCTCGACTGGAACCAGCACCGCGTGCTGCTGGCCACGGTGCACCGGCGTGAGAACTGGGGGGAGCGGCTGCAGGAGATCGGCCGGGGTTTTCTGGCGGTGCTGGATCGCTTCCCCGACACCGCTCTGCTGCTGCCCCTGCATCGCAATCCCACCGTGCGTGAACCGCTGCAGGCCCTACTCGGCGGCCATTCCCGCGCCTTCCTCACCGAGCCGCTCGATTACGACCGGCTGGTGGCGGCGATGCGCGGCTGCACCCTGCTGCTCACCGATTCCGGCGGCCTGCAGGAGGAGGCCCCGGCCCTGGGTAAGCCGGTGCTGGTGCTGCGGCGCACCACCGAACGGCCGGAGGCGGTGGAGGCCGGCACCGCCAAGCTGATCGGCACCGATGCCGAGGCGATTCTGAGTGAAACCAGCCTGCTGCTGGAGAACGAGGACGCCTATGGGGCGATGGCCCGGGCCCACAACCCGTTTGGCGATGGCCAGGCCAGCGGCCGGATCGTGGTCGCCGCCCGCCGCTACCTGGCGGCTCGTTCCGCCGCCCCCGCCGGCTGAAATCCAGGCCTGGTTCAGGGGCTGCCGGCTGAAGTTGGTGGTTTCAGCGGGCCGTCTTCATCCTGCCGGCTTCAACAGGTTCAGTCCGCTTTGCGCTTCTTGGCCCAGGGAGGCAGGTCGATGAAGACGCGGGTATTGGGCTCAAGGCCGCTGAGGATCTGGGTGTCCTTGCCGCTGCTGGCCCCCAGTTCCACCGGTTGGAAGGTGGGCTGCTGCTCCTTGCCGACCCGCAACACCCCGGGCCGGCCCGTTTCGGTGACGATCGCCACGGTGGGCACCAGGGTGCGCGCCTGCAGCTGACCGGTCTGGAAATCGATGTCGGCGGTCATGCCGATGCGCAGTTCCGGGGCCGGATCCTGCAGGCTCAACTTCACCTCAAAGGAGGTGACGTTGTTGGTCTTCACCGCCCGCGGTGCGATCTGGCGCACCACGGCGGCGAAGCGGCGGTCTGGGAAGGCATCCACCCGCACGCTGGCTGGCATGCCCAGCTGCAGGCGGCCCACATCGCTCTCCGGCACCTTGGCGATCACCTCCAGGCCCTTGGCCACCTCCACGATCGAGGAACTGGTGGCGCCCAGGGTGCTGGAGGCGGTGGTGGTGGGGGTGACAAAGGCGCCGGGATCGGCATAGCGCTGGCTGATGACGCCGGCGAAGGGGGCTCGCACGATCAGTTCATCCCGCTCCACCTGGCGTTGGGACAGCCGCTCCTGGGCGGCCCGATACTGCATGCGCTTGATCTCGTAGTCGGCGCGGAAGCGGTTCAGGTCGTTGAAGCTGATGGCTCCCTGCTTGAACAGCGGTTCATTGCGCTGCAGCTCGCTCTGGCTGCGAGCCAGTTCGGCCGCGGCTGAGCGGGCGTTGGCCTGGAGTTCCTGCAGACGGTCGCGCAGGTCGCCGCTGTCCATGCGGCCCAGGGCCTGGCCCGCCTGCACCCGATCGCCCTCGTCAACGTCGAGGGTTTCCAGCACACCCTGGCGCTTGGGACTGACATTCACCCGCACCACGGCATCGAGTTCGCCACTGGCGGCCACAACCCCCGGCAACACCCCGGAGCGGGCTACGACGGTGAAGGGAGTCACGTTGCGCGTTGTTTTGGTGCGCTGCTGCTGCCAGAGCCCCAGGCCACCGATCAGGGCCGCGGCCACGGCCAGACCCACCCAGAGGCGACGCTTGCCTCGCCTCTGGGTGGGGGCTGGCTGGGCCGCTGCGGGCTTGGCAGCAAGCGGGGCTGGGGGGAGTGTTGCGGAAATCGGCCTGACCTCGCTGCCGGCAAGTCTCGCCGCTGGCGCGCCCGAGCGTGGTGCTGGGGGGCCGGTTCCCCGTAGATTTCACCGATGCTCAAAGCCGGAATCGTCGGACTGCCCAACGTCGGTAAGTCGACCCTGTTCAATGCCCTGGTGGCCAATGCCCAGGCTGAAGCCGCCAACTATCCCTTCTGCACGATCGAGCCCAACTCGGGCATTGTGTCCGTGCCCGATGGGCGGCTGGCCCAGCTCTCCGCCATCTCCCACTCCAAGGAGCTGATCCCCACCCGGGTGGAGTTCGTCGATATCGCCGGCCTGGT
Organism: Cyanobacteriota bacterium; assembly: GCA_026389335.1. Classification (GTDB taxonomy): domain Bacteria; phylum Cyanobacteriota; class Cyanobacteriia; order PCC-6307; family Cyanobiaceae; genus Cyanobium. The sequence continues at coordinate 20,893 of JAPLIB010000011.1, forward strand.
CAAGGGGGCCAGCCAGGGGGAGGGGCTCGGCAACAAGTTCCTGGCCAACATCCGCGAAGTGGACGCCATCGTCCATGTGGTGCGCTGCTTCGAGAACGACGATGTGATTCACGTGTCCGGCTCGGTGGATCCGGTCCGGGATGCCGAGATCATCAATCTGGAACTGGGGCTCTCCGACCTCGCCCAGGTGGAGAAGCGGCGCGAGCGGCTCAAGAAGCAGGCGCGCACCAGCAAGGAGGCCCAGCTGGAGGATGCCGCCCTGGCACGCATCCAGGCCGAACTGGAGCAGGGGGGCGCCGCCCGCAACGTGGAGCTGGGGCCCGAGGAGGCCGCCATGGTGCGTCTCTTGTGGCTGCTCACCGCCAAACCGATCATCTACGCCACCAATGTCAGCGAAGACGATCTGGCCAGCGGCAATGCCCATGTGGAGGCCGTGCGACTGCTGGCGGCCCAGGAGGGGGCTGAAACCGTGCCGATCTCGGCCCAGGTGGAGGCCGAACTGATCGAGCTGCCGGAGGCGGAGCGCGCCGAGTTTCTGGCGGGCCTGGGGGTGAGCGAGGGCGGCTTGCAGAGCCTGATTCGCGCCACCTATTCCCTGCTGGGCCTGCGCACCTACTTCACCACCGGCGAGAAGGAAACCCGCGCCTGGACGATTGAGGCCGGCATGACCGCCCCCCAGGCCGCCGGCGTGATCCACACCGATTTCGAACGGGGGTTCATTCGCGCCCAGACCGTGAGCTATGAGCAGCTGCTGGAGGCCGGCTCCTTGGCCGTCGCTCGCACCCGGGGCTGGTTGCGCAGTGAAGGCAAGGACTACGTGGTGGCCGAAGGCGATGTGATGGAGTTCCTGTTCAATGTGTAGAAATTAATTCCTAGCAGGGTTCTTGGGGGTATGAGCTATAAATCTTCCAACACGTTCTTGCCTGCTGCGGTTCAAAAAGTCACAGCCCTAGGAGTGTCTCGCGCATAGCCCACCTTCCCGCATCTCCACAAAGGCCCTGAAATCTGCCCAGATCTCACTGACGGCAAGAGCTCTGAGCGAGAAATGGGCCATGAGCAAGCCCAAGACATTCCACCCCTGGAACCCTGAGCAGCCCCTGCTACTGCCGCCCTCACCGGTGGACTGGCTGCCGGAGCATCATCGGGTGTTGTACCTGCTGGATCTCGCGGCCGACTGGAACTGTGTGTCATCTATGCGGTCTACGAGCGGAGGGATCCGCTTGGGGTCAAGGCCTCCGAGCCGCGGATGATAGTGGTACTACTGCTCTACGCCTATTGCGTCTGGTTGCCCTCGTCCGGCAAGATTGAGTAGGCCTGCCGGGATGACCCCCCTTCCGATGCGACCGGAAATCCAAAAGGTACGGCCCAGTGCAATCACCGCTGCGTGGAAGGCTGCGCCTACACCGACCCGGACAGCCACATCTTCAAGGACGGGGATGGCTAGATCCAGGGCTACTGCAGCACCGGCAACATCGAGATCTGCGAACAGCGCAAGTTGGATGACTACGTCTCCACCAGCCGGCAACAACATGGTAAACGGCCCCGTCCCTCAAGGGGGCCACCGCCACGGGATCTGGATGCACGAGGCCGGATGGATCGCAAGATCCGATCCAAGGCGGGCCAGCGATCTACTCCCTATGCAAGACGATTGTCGTGCCGGTGTTTGGCCAGATCAAAGGAGCCAGAAACCTGGATCGCTTCCTCCCAGAGCCTGATCCGCCAACTTGCGAATCCGCCGGAGCGGATGGCTGGTCGGGATCCGCTCCTTGATCGAGACCTAGAAGAACAAGGAGCTGCTGCGCCCCTGTTGGCCTCGCAGCAACGAATGGGCCGCTGCCCAATTCTGGCAGAGGTGACTGGGTTTTTCAGCGAACTCCTAAGTGACCAATGAGAAGAGGCTGTTGATGTCAGCGGAAATTGTGAATTTTTTCTTAAAATCAGGCGCCCCTGCTCTTGTAGGTGCTAAATTTGAAACGTATTGTTAAAATTTAATGAAAAAGATTAATTTTGCTTTTCGGACAAAATATATAACGTTGTCTGTAGCATCTCTTTTATCAGCTTCCTCTGCGATTGCCGCCCCCACTTATTCCTTGCCTACCGAATTTCGTGATTATCAGTACTGTGAGTATCTTGTAAATATCCCAACCCAGCCGTCCGCCACTGATCGACCGATTTTCAATACGACAGGCTGGAATCCTTGCAATGGGCAGACCCTGAATCCCACGAATATTGTTAATGACTATAATACTCAATATCCAGCCGGAAATCCGACTGTATTGCCTAATGGAGCTACTAGCGTAACAGTAAACTACCCACGCGCCTGGGTTTATGATAATGCAATCCAGTCTACTCCTGATACAAGTCTTTATCTCATTTCAGGTGGCGTTACGGCTGGTTTCGGGGGATTCAATACATCCCCAAGTCAGGGCATTTATAGTCCGGGGATAGTAGGCAGGACTACGACCTGGATTTATGATGCCAACACTCTGATCTTTCAACTGATAGATCCAGATGCAAATGTTTATGTCATGCAATCTTATGCACAGTTTATAGATACATCTCTCACATATGCGGATCTCCAGGACATAGATTATATGGTCCCCAGGCTGGAACTGCCAACAGGTTGGACATACCAAGTATTGGAGCTGTCCCAAGAATTTGACAACATCGCCAATAATGACGCCCAAGTGCTACAAGATAAGCTCGGCAACAGTTATATGCTTGCAAACCCGACAGATTCTACCCTGCCAGTTGGTACGATTCGCGCTACATCCAGCGTACCAGGCCCCCTGCCGATCTTCGGCGTTGGCATGGCCTTCGGTTTCTCCCGCCGCCTGCGTGCTCGAATCAAAAAAGCCGCTGATTGAGTTTTCCTGCTTCGCTTTCCACAGCCTCCTCTTTTGGGGAGGTTTTTTTATTGGATTATCTCGTGAAATGATTCCTAAGGCCACATCTCTCACCTCATTCAATCACTTCAGATCTGTCAGATAGCTGATGTCAGCTGGCGTATTCCGTCAAGGCTTCGCGCCAGGCTTTCCAAGGAACTTGTTTGCTATTGTCCGTTCCCCAATCCTCTCCCCTTCCCCAGGTGAACACGTTCCTTTGGTGCGCATTGGGTTTGAACCTCCTCGGGTCTCTGGATGGTGAAAGGGGTTCAAGGCGGGCTTCTCTAAGACTCTTGCCCTTACCTTTCTGTCCGGGTTCTGAGCTGATTAGGTTTGCAGGCCACCAAGAATGCCAACGGCGCTTCTATGCGAGCTTGTCCAGCAATGAGATGGCGGAGGTGTTTGCACCCCTCAGCCATCCCAATCAAACAACCCCTCAGGAGCCCTGGACAAACGTATGTCCAGCCTTGAGATAGTCCTTGCTCTAATTCAGAAACTGAGCAGCAACCAAGTAGGAATTGGTATCGCTGATCGAGGCAAAAGATGTGAAAGAGCCATTCGAAAATGCTCCCAAGGAGCCTGACCCCCTGCCACGGAGTCATTGCTTAAAAGCTCTCCAGTACTCGGCGATTCGAAAGTCTGCCAAAGGGCATTGTCTGAAAACTTTCCATTCTTTTGATGCTTGATATAGGCTATGCCTATATCTATTTTGCCTGCCGAGGTAATGGCGTCAAAGGGGACTTCGTATACTCCATCGCCGGCATAATAAATTCCTTGAAAATGGGTGAGTGCATCACTGCTTGGATTGTTCTGGAAGTTGTATATTTTTTTCGTTTGTGACATTTCCTGTCACTGGATCGATGTCGGCAAGCATTCCCTTTCCAAGGACGGCATCTAGCGGAAACCGTTGCCCTTGTCCAGTACTTGGGCAATTCGCGAACTTCGCAAGAAGGGTATCATCGCTGGCTCCACCGGAAACTGTGTAGGTTTTGTTGTTGTTTTGCCAGATTCCGAAGAGTGAGTGATATTTGTATCCGTCTTTGTAGACGGCGTTGATTTGCGTATTTCTCTTTGGATCGTATACATAAGATCCGCTGTCCGGGCCCGAGTTGAGGCCGTAATTAATAAATCCAGCCTTTGTTGAATAATTTCCTACGGCATATCCCCCATCTACGCTATGCAAATATGTGTAGTTTGCAAGTGCATTATTTCCGGCAGTGGTAGTGGCTTGGAACGTTTTGAATCCTGTCGTGTCAGTGGGGGCAGTTTTAAGGCGATCGAGGCTTCCTTTGTAGTAAAAACCAAAAATATTACTGGAACCGCTTTTGGTCCAGGTGCCTACCAAGGCTACTTTCCCAATTCCTCCAGGACCATTGCCTGGAGAGAGAATGTCTGGTCCGTATGCAGATGTACCAGTGGCATCGGCAAAGGGAACATTGAAATTGATCCATTGACCACTGCCGCTACCCGAGCTTGTGCTTTTGCCGTCAATGCGGCCCACGTACACTGCGCCAACACCACCATCTGAGATGGCACTGCCTGTGGTCCCTACCATTATGTAGCTAACTTGTTTGCCACGACTTGCAAAGGGATTGATCTTGATCCCTTAAAGCTCCCAGGAAGAAGTTGATGAATTTAAATAACTGGATGTGAAAGGGGCGTAGATTGTGGTGGTTGCGCAAGTGGCTGTCCAAAGATCCCAAGCAATTGACCGACTACCTTGAGAGGGAGTGCTTGGAATGGAGCCAGGAGCGGCTCCCTTGCCTACAATTTTGTTGTAAAGTTTATAGCCGAGTTTGTAGTCTGGATTTCTAGGAGAATATTCTGCATCACTCTCTTGGAAGTCAATTGCCGTCTGCGATTTAGGCTTTGAGGGCGTCAATTTGACAGGCATGAACTTTGAAACTCGCAATTAGAAATTATAGTGCTTGGGCGGGCGCGTTTTGCGCGTCAAGTGCATTTGTGGCTTTTCGTTACATGGCTGGTTGCGGCCGTTGGATGGGGCAGGCCGGCTCGCTCGACGCCTGCTTTCTCATGGGTTTCTCGCTCTAGGCCGCGTGGGGCTTTTCCGGCTCAAGTGCCCTGGATTCCCTTGGTGGGTCAGGGCCCATTAGTAGTCTGTCCGGGTAGCGCTGGCGCGGCGCCGCAAGCTCCGGTTTGGTGTGCAGGACTCGCTCCTGTCCGTTGGCCTCGCCGCTCCACAACCCGCTGCTGCAAGCGATCTGATCAGCTTCCTCAAGGCATTGCCGGACTGCCGGATGCGCCGGGGGATCAGCTTTCCGCAGTGGTGGATGCTGCTGGTGGCGATCCTTTCGATCCTGAGCGGCCAGGGTTCACTGATGGGCATGGAGCGTTTTGCCAAACGCCACCGCAAGACCCTCAATGAGCTGCTCGGCACTCATGTCGCCAAGCCGCCATCGGATTCCACGTTTCGGCTGCTGCTGGCCCAGCTGGATGTGGAGGGCTTTGAGGGCCTGCTGCAGTAGTGGATGGCGGCCCAGCCCGGCGTGACAGAGACCGTCGACACCCTGGTCTGTGATGGCAAAACCCTGCGGGGCTTGATCGATGAAACCGCTTCCGGCGCAGCGCGTTTTATCGCCCAGGTGAGCCTCTACTCCAACAGCCTGGGTGTGGCCAACTGCTTCGCAGAAGCCTGGCGGCTACGCCCAGAGCACCTACGCCACCGACGCCGGTGGTGAGATCTCGGCGCTGCGCCTGTTGCTGGATCGCGTGGAGCTCGAGGGGCTGCTGGTCCAGGCGGACGCGTTGCATGCCAACCGCCCTTTTTCCTCTACCTCGAGCAGCGTGGCGCCGACTTCTTGATCGCGGTGAAACACAGTTGCCACAAGGGCTTTCAGGTGATCAAGGCTCTCCTGACCTACGGCAGGAAGGCACCGCTGCAGGCCAGCAAGCGCGAGCGCAAACACGGCCGGGACATCAC
>JAPLIB010000095.1 GCA_026389335.1 Cyanobacteriota bacterium
CCTGCATCCCCAGTCGCGGCGTGCAGAGGCGGCAAAAAGAGCCATGGTTCACGCGGATTGACTTGCCGCCACGGCTACGCCAGAACCAACGGCTGGCTGTCCCATGACTGTCGCAGCTGAGATGTGTCGGGCAGTCAGGGTGCTCACTCATCAGCTCCAAGGGCAGCTCTACCAGCAACAGGCTGGGTTCGCCGGCTGCGCGTCGCAAGGGGAGCTCATCGCTTCCCTGCCAGAGGCGCAGCAGCAACTCCAGCGCCAGGGTGTGGCCATCCTCGCCGGGATCCTGGGCCTGTGCGGCTGCAGCCGACTGGGATTTGCCCGCCAGAGGCAGGGCCCGCAGGCCCCCTTTGTCCACCAGTGCCAAGGCCACGAGATAGGGCGCGTCAGCCATCACAGGGTTACAGCAGCTCCCACCTTGGCCGATCGCCCCGCCAGCGAAAATTTCTGCCGGCACGGATCCTCAGCAGACTGGATCTCCAGCGAGCTGGTTCCCAAGCTGGATGGCTGACCGGCTGCAAGCAACCCATCGAACCTCAACGATTGAGCCGTTGCATCTGCCAGGTGACAAATGTGCCCACCGGGCTCCAGAGCAGGTAGGGCAGCAGCAACACCCAGATCATCGCGCCATAGGGGGCCACGGCGAGGGTCAGGGCCAATCCCCAGACCCACCCGGCAAACCCGATCGCTGTGCCCTGGCGTAGCGAGCGACTCCGGCAGATCAGCAGGGTATAACTCTGAACCAGAATCAATAACAGCAGGTAGGCACCCATCAGGGTCCAGCTCCCACTGGCTCGCCAGACAAGTAGGGCTGATCCATAGAAGCAGGCATAGATTGCGATCCAGATCAACGGGATCGCCGGTTCAAACACCAGCCAGGCTGGTCGCCTCAACCGCAGAAACCAGGCGAAATCATCGCGAGAAGGATTGAGCCCGAAGGCCACCGCCAGCAGCACCACCAGGATCAACAGGGCAGCCATGGCCATTCGGCACAGAGGCCTTCAGCCTCGCAGGTTGTTCACCGGCTGCTGCTCGAACGAGTTCCCCGGCAGCCAGTTCAAGGGCATCGCCAGGCCCTTCTGGTCAGGGGGAGGTCCTTCAGGCGCTGGAAGTGGCGCAGTTTTCGATGTCGGTTGACACATGGAGACGAACCCTCCCTCCAGCAAGTCGTTGAGTGGCTTCAGCACCTTGGTGCAGGACAGACGCAACCAGAGACCAGCAAGAAAATCAGGGTGTGCTTCTGCCAGCGGGCTGGCCTTGCGATCGGATGCCCCCGGTGATGCGCGTGCGAGAGCCGGTGCGGCAGCACGGTTCACGCCACCCGTCCATTTACGCCACCAGGCCATTCACGGCACCAGGCCATCGCGTTTGGCCTGGCTGATGGCGCGATTGAGCCGTTGCTCCAGTGTGGGATCGAGGCGGGGGGAGAGCGCAAAGGCCTGCGATTCCCGGTTCGTGCCTGGCAGCGCCAGCCGCAGGCGGGCCCGCTGCGCCACCGGCGCCTGATCGCGCACAAAGCGGAGCTGCTGCTCATCGGCGAGCACCGCATCGGCGCGCCCCTCCAGCAACAGCTCCGCTGCACCGCCCAGATTGGGCAGGGACACCACACGCACCCGGCCGCGCAGCGGCGGTTGCTCCAGCAGATGGGCACTGACGCTGCCGGGCCGTACGCCGATCCGGTGCCCGGCCAGGTCGGCCAGCGACTGGGGTTGGAAGCCCCCCGCCGGCGGCTGGCGCAGCACCTCCAACGTGATCGTGCTGACGATCAGCGAGGCGCCGATGATCCGCACCAGCCAGCTGAGCAGCACCAGGGCGTGGCCGCGGGTGCGCGTCACAATCACGTTCGTGCCAGGACCAGAGGCCAGCACCTGGAACACGAGGGCATAGCGCCGCAGCTGCTCCCGCTTGCTCTCGCCGTCTTTGCCGCGGTGCTCATCGCGCCACACCAGCCAGCTGATCAGGGCGATCACCAGCAGGTAGCCGGCCATCACCCGCAGCAACTGGGCATGGAGAACGGCCTGCAGCAGCCGGCGGCCACCGGCCAGTCGATCGGTGGGAAGCAGCAGGGCCAGCCCCTCCTCCTGGAACGGCAGGCTGAAGCGGTAGCGGCCCACCCGCTCCGGGGCCACGGTGAGGCAGCCCACACCGATGTCGACCCGGTTCGTCTGGGTGGCCTCCAGCAGGCTGCTGGGGGTGGGATAGCCACTCAGCACGTAGGGCAGCCGTTCGCGGTTGGCCATCACCTCCCACAGATCCACCGCCCGCCCTTGCCACTGTCCGTTGCTTTGCTGCAGGGAGCAGGGGGGAGAGCCGTCCAGCACACCCACCCGCAGCACCTCGCTGGCTGCAGCCGGCTGGCACACGGCCAGCAGCAGCAGCATCACCACCTCGTTCCACCGTTTCATCTGCTCGCTGCTTCTGCTGCTGCCATGCTTTCGCACCTGGGCGCTGTCAAGGCTGGCAGCAATCCCAGCTCAACGGGTGTGCGGGCGACCTCTCCCAAGTCAAACCACCTGAACGACGCCCCATGCCGCTGAGATCGCTGGCAGCGCCGCAAAAAAGCCCCGCCGAAGCAGGGCTTTGAAGGCATGGCTCGGGGGAGACTTGAACTCCCGACCTTGGGGTTATGAATCCCACGCTCTAACCAGCTGAGCTACCGAGCCGGAGGAACCAGCTTAGGCGATGGCGGTCCTGGCTCCGGGTCAGCAACGGGCGACGGGATGGGGTTCAGGCCCGTGGTGGCAGGACGTGGAGCGGGTTGATCGCCCCCCGGCCGGCGGGGCGAACCTCGAAGTGGAGGTGGGGACCGGTGCTGCGGCCTGTGCTGCCCATCTGGCTGATCGGCTGGCCTTGCTGCACGAATTGCCCTTGGCTCACCAGGATTCTGCTGTTGTGGCCATACACGGTGACGCTGCCATCGGCATGCAGGATCTTGACCAGGTAGCCATAGCCACCGTCATCCCAGCCGGCGAAGGCCACCTGTCCCTCCAGGGCGGCGACGATCGGAGTGCCGACATTATTTGCCACATCGATGCCCTTGTGCATCCGCCCCCAGCGCCAGCCGTAGCCGGAAGTGAAGGTGCCTTTGGTCGGCCAGACCAGCGAGGCGCTGTTGCCCATGCCGCGGAACGGGCGTTGCTGGGGGCCGAAGTTGGGCAGTTCGGGCCAGCTGACACCGCCACTGCCCACCGGGTTCATCCCCAGCAGCATGCGTGAGCGGATGTTCGGGGCCGATTGGGCCAGGTGCACCTGGCTGCCGACCACAAGCCGGGCCGTTTCCAGTCCTGGATTGAGCCGCAGCAGCTCGGCCAGGGTCAGGCCGTAGCGCTGGGCGATCAGCAGCAAGGTGTCACCAAAGCGCACCACCCCGGCCCCAACCGAGGGTGGCGGTGCGTAGGGCAAGGGATGGGCTTGGCGAGCACCGGCGGGATCCAGCGAGGCGATGCGATCGAGCTGATTAGCCTGGGCTGATGGCAGGGCCAGCAGCTCGCCAGGGTTGAAGCGGTGATCTTCGTCCACCCGGTTCAGCTTGGCCAGCTGGGTTTCGTCCAGCCGCAGCTGGGAAGAGAGTTCCTCGATGGTGGTGGACTGCTTGACCTTCACCCAGACCGTGGAGGGCTTGATGGCGGGCAGGGAGGCGATCAGAAGATCTGTTGGGTTTGAGCCGCGGGCATCATCAGCTACGGCCGCGACAAGCGGCACAATCGCAGGGGTAGCAAGGACGACAGGCAGGATCCAACTTAAAGGCTTCATGCAAATTTTCACCCATTCGGACAAAACCCGGTAGAGAAGCCGACATCTCCGGGTCGCGCAGACAGTAACCCGTGGAGCCGATTCGATCAAGTCACGCCGGCAACATCCGCCGGCGCCAGCGGCTGGATTCACCGTGGACACCCTCAGGACAGATGGCTCAGAAGCTTGGCGCTGCAGTGCCTTCCAGCTGACGCAATGCCTCGAAAAGCACCACGCCCACCGCGACCGACAGATTCAGGCTGCGCACGCCACCACCGCGGCTGAGGCCACCGGCCATCGGGATGGCCAGGCGGGCATCGGCGGCGGCGACCAGCTCCGGCGGCAGGCCCTCGGTCTCACGACCGAACAGCAGCCAGTCCGTGGCCGCAAAGCCAAAGTGGCTGTAGCTCTGCTCGGCATGGGCGCTGATGGCCACCAGCCGACCGCCCTGGCCCATGCGGTGGCGCTGAAAAGCCTCCAGATCCGGATGGCGCTGCAGATCGACCCAGGGCCAGTAGTCGAGGCCGGCTCGACGCACCTGGCGATCGTCGATCACGAACCCCAGTGGCTCAATCAGGTGCAGGGGGCTGGTCGTGGCGGCACAGGTGCGGGCGATGTTGCCCGTGTTGGGTGGGATCTGGGGCTGATACAGGACGATGCGTGGCATCAGAACTCCGCCGGTACCGGAATGCCGAGGGCCTGCAGATCAAGCGCCCGCCCCTGCAGCACCAGCCAGGAGCGATCACAGCGCCGGCTGATCGCCTGTTGCAGGCTGGTGAGGCGGTCGCGGAAGCGCCCTGCCACCGCCGTGGCCGGCACCACGCCCCAACTCACCTCTTCGCTTACCAGGAGCAGGGGCGCCGCCGTGACCGCCAGGGCCGCAAGCAAATCGCCGCTGGCCTGGCTCCAGGCTTCCGGGGTGGCGTCCAGCCAGGCGGCCACCCAGGTGCCGAGGGAATCCACCAGGGCAATCTGGCCTGGCTGCAGCAGGGCCAGCTCCGGCACCAGCTCGCCCTGCACCTCGCGGCAATCCCACTGGGCTGGCCGGCGGCGGCGATGGCGCTCCAACCGTTGCTGCCAGCCCAGATCGTCCGGCAACAGGGGGCCGGTGGCCAGGTACACCACCTTCAGGCCGCTGGTGCAAGCCAGATGCTCGGCCCAGCGGCTCTTGCCGCCGCCGGAGGGGCCACTGATCAGGGTCAGGCACGGCAGGTTGGCGGCACCCAGGCCCGATGCACGCTGCGCGGCACTCGGCTCAACCTCCACCATTCATGTTGCGCAGGGTGGCGACAGACGATGGCGAAACACGGTTGAGGTATCGGAAGATCCAATACTTGAAGATTGTGGCCAGCACCACCGGGAATGTGGCGATGAATAACATGATGAAATTTTCCTGTGGCGGCAGTCCCAGGTGATGGGCTATGCCATCGAGTAGGACCGTCCAGCCCTCTGGGCTGTGAAAGCCAACAAAAATATCAGTGAAAAGAATAATGGCGAATGCCTTGGCGCTATCGCTGAGGCCATAGATCATCTCATCGATGAAGCCCCGCAACACCTGAATATCCCGTTGGCCAAAGAAGCAAACCAGCAGGAAGCCAACCAGGCCAAACAGGTCGGAGATGACGTTCTTGACGGCATGGGTGCTTTGCTGATCGGCTTCCTCCTTCAGCTCCCGCGCCCGTTCGGCCATTTGTAGACGCATCTCCTCGGCTGTGGGAGCGGCTTTCTCGTCCAGCAGGGAGCTGAACTCGAGCTCCGATTGAAATTCGCGCAGTTTCTTCAGCGCCGACTGCTCCAGCTTCGGCTTCGGATAGTTGAGGAATGGCGTCTCCGGTGCAAAGCGATCGACCAACGGCGACACCACATACACCCGGCTGACCTGTTGCATCAGGATCGGTACCAGGATCAGCAGCAGCAAGATCCGCAGCGACACCAAGGTGGAATCCCGGCGGCGCCGAAAGCCGGCCACCACGGTGGCTTCCGCCTCCGGATCCAATTGGCGCCTCACCTGATCAACCACGCCGATCAGGCTGCGGGGCAGGATCTCGGGCGAACGGCTGAGGCTGGGCAGGGCCTTGCGTTTTTCGTCGTAGCGGGCCACCACCGACTCGATCAGCTGGATCTGCCGCAACTCCTGCCCCGACAGTTCCTGCCGATAGGGCTCGAGTTGATCGAGCGACTGGCGGCAGACCTGGAGTGCGGCCCGGAAACGCCGCAGCACCTGGGCCTGCATCCCCTTGGGCAATCGCAACTCCAGCTCCGGCCGTACCGGCCGGTCGTTGTAGTGCTCCAGTTCAATGCTCTGAATCAGCAGCCCAGCTTCATAACCCCGCTCCAGGTCGCTGCTCAGATCGAGCGATTGCGCCCTGCCGAACGTACCCAGCCAATCGGTGAGCCCCATGGAGTGTGTCCTTCAGATCAATTCAGCGTGAGAAAACCCACCAGGTGAGCATCGGCACCACCGAACCCACCACCAACAGCACCACCACCCAGGTGAAGGCATTGCTGCTCTCCGTTTCCTCATGGGTTGGGATGTTGCTGGCCAGCACCGGGGCCTCCTCGTTCACGGCTTCACCGGGATCGTCGCCACCGCGCAGCACCAGCGCCAGGCGATCCAGACCGTCCACCGTCGCCTGGCGGTAACGATCGCCATCGCGCAGGGGCTGGGCCATGGTGCTGCGCGCCGTACTGCGCAATAGATCCGGCGGCAACTGGCGCTGCAGCTGGGGCGAAGCCAGCACCGCAGCCGCCTTGGTTTTGGTGTCGATCAGCAACAGCAACTGGTTGGCGTCGGCGCCGTCGGCAGAGCTGGCAGCCCAGCGATCCAGCAGTTGCTGGCCCAGCTGATCAAGGGTGAGCCCGTAATCCAGGCGATTGAGGGTGACCAGCCGCGCATCGACCCGTTCTGCGGCCAGCGCCTCCAGTTGTTTCTCCACTTCGGCGCGGCTGGCGCGGCTGAAGACATCCGCTGCATCGATCAGATGGCTGCTGGGCGGCGTAGCGGGGAAGTCGTTGGCGGACAGGGCCTGGGCCGGGGCAACGGAGAGGCTGAGTGCAATCACCAGCCCCATGGCCAGGGCCAGGCTCGCCAGGAGGCGCCGCAGGCTGGCGCGGGCAGAAGAATGGATCTGGGGCACGACAGGGACCACGGGAGGGCGTGCGGATGGCCTCAGTCTGCCTTCAGCTGGCCAGGCTGTCGCGGTGCAACAGGGCAATGACATCCAGAATCTGCTGGGAGCGATCGGCAGGGAGCTGCAACTCGCCAGCCATGCGCTCCAACATGTCCTGCTCGGTGGCGGTCACGACGCGGTCGGCATGGACAAGTTGGGCGGCCATCGCCAGGGCCGTTTCCTGCTGGGGGGGCGTCAACAGGGGAATCGCCTCGCTGATCAGGGCTTCCCAGCCGTCGCGGCGCAGCGTGGTGAGCAGACCATCGAACATCTGCCCCATCGTCACCTCGCTCAGGTCGCGGTAGGGGCTGCGCTTTTCCAGTTGCTGCCGCAAGGCATGGGCCTCTTCGCGATCGAGGGCGCCATCACAGGCCACGGCGGCAAGGGCAATGGCGGCGAAAGCCTCACTGGGAGTCATGGGGGCGGAAAAAGCTGCACCCATTGCAGCAGGGCGCGGTCCATCCGGCATCCTGAACGCAACGACTGTCTTTGATTCATGGTCATGGACATGCCCCCCACAGCCCGCATTCCGCTGGCTGCAGGGGCTGTGGGCCTGGTGCTGACGGTGATCAACCAGCTCAGCGCTGATCATGTCGATCCTTCGCTGCAGCGGGCCGGGGTGGTGGCCAGCATCCTCTCGGTGGTGTTGATGCTGGTGGGGTTGCTGTGGAGCCGCATCACCCCCCTGGTGGCCGAGCGGGCCGAGCTGGCCGGTCGCGAAGGGCTGGTGTTGGCTGAGGGCTTGCCCGAGCCCCTGCGGCGGGAACTCGGCTGGGGCAGTTCCCTGCTGTTGACCGCCACCCCGGCGGCCTGCCTGCTGCTGCAGTGGGACCAGCAGGTGCTGCTGCGGCGCGGTCTGCTCAGCGACAGCCGCTTTGTCTCGGGGCCGATCGGTGCGCGCTGCCTGCAAAGCGGTAAGGCGATTTCCCTGGTGGATCTCACGCTCTATCCCGGTCGCGCCGAATTTGATGGCCTGTTGCCCGGCTTGCCCTCGGTGGTGGTGCAGCCGATCGGCACGCGAGGGCTGTTGCTGGTGGGGGGATGGTCGGTGCGCTGCTTCAGTCGCAGTGATCTCACCTGGCTGGAGGGCTGGGCGCAGCGGCTTACAGCCGAATGGGCTCCGGTGCTGGACGGGGTCGTTGCAGCCGCGGCGGTCCCGGACGATTCGGCACCTGGAACTGACTGAACACGCGCCCCGCCGGTGTGAACACCAGCAATGTGCCGTCAGAGCCGAGTTTGCCGCGCAGCTGCTGGCCGCGGGTGATCTGTTGATGGTCCTGGCGCCGCAGCTCCAGGCCGCCATCGGCTTCCACCTCCTGGCTGAGCCAGTTCCAATGGCAACGGCCCGCCGTGAGCACATCCTTGGCCTTGGTGATCACACACCCGGCAGGGATCGCGACGCGCGGCGGCTGGCCAGACCGATCGAAGCCCTGGCTCCACGCATTCAGGAGCCCTGGGTTGGACTGGATGGTGCCACTGGTGCTGGCCGTATGGGCCTTCAGATCGAGCCGCACCTCCCGGGCCTCCAGTTGGGCCTGATCGACACTGTCGCTGAACAGCACCGGGCCCAGCAGCTGCAACTGCTGCTGCTGGGTGTTGCCGGCGAAGGCGGAGGCGCTGAGACGCTGGAGCGGCTGGTTACGGGCGCGACCCGGCACCCGACGGTTGGCCAGCACCGGCCCGCGCGCCTGGAGAGCGCCGGTGCGGGGATTCCAGTCCGCTTCGCTTACGTGCACCACCGTGTCCGGATCGGAGCGAGTTGGATCCTTGAACGGATTGAAGCGGTCGCTCCAGTGCTCCATCCGCGGCTTGCCCCGCAGCTTCAGCAGGTTCTGATCGAACAGAAAGGTGGCGTGTTGCGAGCTCAGCCGGTACTGGGGATCGCTGGCCTGGGGATGGCGGTCGATTTCCATGCGCTGGCGGGAGGGGAACCAGCGCACGCGGGAGGCTTGGATCAGGACGGGCTGGCGGCCCACCTGTTCGACGCGAATCTGGCCTTCGAGCAGCACCACGTCGCCGTCGTTGATCACGGTGCCACTGGTGGCCTGCAGCCGGTAGGCGGGTAGGCCATCGCGATAGATCAGCCCCTTCGGAGTCACCGCCTGGGCCACCTGGCGGCGCAGGTCGTAGCGCGCTTCAGGGCTGGTGAGGCTCCAGGAGGGACGACCGCGTTGATCCTGCTGGCGCAGATCGAGCGAACGGAACACGAACGGTGGTGCGTTGTCGTCCTGGACGATCGGTTTGCCGCTGGAGCAGGACGTCAACAGCAAGGGGGTCAACAGCGCCAGCCCCAGCCCAGCCCGCAGCAACGGCCGCACATGGAGCGACCCAGTCACAGGGGACCATCCAGCTCAAGGCGCTGCATCACGGGCATCGGTTCCGGCAGGGTCAGGCCCGGGCTCAGGGCACCCCAGCGCAGGGCCTGCTGCCAGGGGGTGGGCGAAGCCAGTGGATTGCTGCTGCTGTCGATCGGGGCCTGGGCCAATTGCTCCAGCAGCCGCGAGGACAGATCCGGCAGCAGCGGCGCCAGCAGCAGACCCACCCAGCGGCTGGTTTCGAGCACGGCATAAAGATCCTCGCCGACTCTGCCCTCTTCGCCCGTGGTTTTCATCCGTTTCCAGGGGGCGTTGTCGTTGAGGAACCCATTGGCGCCGATCGCCAGTTGCAGCACGCTTTCCGCGGCCGTGCGGAATTCGAGGATGGCCATCGCCTGCTGAAAACGCTCGGCTGCCGCCAGCGCCGCCAGGGCCAGGGGATGGTCGGCCAGGGCCGCCGCACCAGCGGGCGGCACGGCGCCTTCGAACCATTTGCGCGCCATGGAGGAGGTGCGATTCAACAGATTGCCGATGGTGTTGGCCAGATCGTTGTTGACCAGATCGCTGAAGCGCTGCTGCTGGAAATCGCCATCATCGCCGAAGGGAATGTCGCGCAACAGATACCAGCGCACCGCATCGCGGCCGCACCGGTCCAGTAACAGCTCAGGATCGAGGACGTTGCCGAGTGACTTGCCCATCTTCTGACCCTCGCGGGTGAGGAAGCCGTGGCCGAACACGGTGCGCGGTAACTCCAGCCCTGCCGAAAGCAACATTGCCGGCCAGAAAACGGCATGGAAGCGCAGGATGTCCTTGCCGATCACATGCAGCTGGGCGGGCCAGCCCTGGTGCAGCAAGGCCTCCAGCTCCACCGGTTGGCCTGGCTTGAGCAGGGCGGAGAGATACCCCAGCAGCGCATCGAACCACACATAAAAGGTGTGGCCGGGATGGCCGGGCACCGGGATGCCCCAAGGCAGATCCACCCGTGAGATCGAAAAATCCTTCAATCCTCCGGCCACGAAGTTCTGCACCTCGCGCCGGCGTGAGGCTGGTGCGATGAAGCCCTCCTGGGCCACCAGCGCTTCGATCTGCTGTTGATAGCGGGAGAGACGGAAGAACAGATTCACCTCATCGCGCCATTCCAGCGGTCGACGATGAATCGCACATTCCGGATCGTCGCTCTCGTGCGGATCGTCCTTGAACTCCTCACAGGCCACGCAATACCAGCCCTGCTGGCGCCCTTCGATCACATCGCCACTGGCCTCCACCCGGGCGAAGAACTGCTCCACCACCTGGTGATGGCGTGGGTCGCTGGTGCGAACAAAGCGATCGTTGCTGATCTGCCAGCGATTCCAGAGATCGCGGTAGCGCTCGCTGATGGCATCGCAATGGGCCTGGGGTGTGAGGCCCGCCGCCTCGGCTGTGCGCATGATTTTCAGACCATGCTCATCGCAGCCGGTGATGAAGGTCACGGCCTGGCCGTTCAGGCGCTGGAACCGGGCGATCGCATCACAGGCCAGGGTCGTGTAGGTGCTGCCCAGGTGCGGCCGATCGTTGACGTAATAGAGGGGCGTGGTGAGGGTGTAAGACATCGGCGGGTTCGGGGGCTCACGGCACCGCCGCTACGGCCCTGCCCGGTCGGGCGGATCCTACCCAGGGCTCCTGCCTGAGGCAGGATTCGCTCGGGCAAGAGCAGGGGGCCATGGGCGAGCGCAGCGAGCTGAGTGTGGACGTGGTGGTGTGGGGTGGCGGCAGCGGCGGCGTGGCGGCAGCCCTGCAGGCAGGCCGCGCCGGTGTCAGCACCCTGCTGCTGACACCAGGCGCCTGGCTGGGCGGCATGGTGAGTGCCGCCGGGGTCTGCGCTCCCGATGGCAATGAGCTGACGCCCTGGCAGACCGGCCTCTGGGGTGCCCTTTTGCGCGCCCTTGAGCAGGAGGAGGCCGAGGGGCTGGATCAGAACTGGGTGAGCTGCTTCGGCTACCGCCCGGCCACGGCGGAGCGGATCCTGCGCCGCTGGCTGGCGGCCGAACCGACCATCCATTGGTGGGCCAACTGCAGCCTGCTGGAGGTGGTGAGCCGCCAGGGCCGCATCACGGCTCTGCAGGTTGGCCGGCACCAGGACGCTGGTGCAACCAATGTCCTGGTGCAGCCCCGGATCGTGATCGACGGCAGCGATCGCGGCGATCTGATCGGCTGCAGCGGCGCCGGCTTTCGCCTGGGCTGGGAATCCCAAGAGCAATGGCAAGAGCCCAGCGCACCCTCCCAGCAGCGACTCGACACGGAGCCTTTTTTCCACCAGCAGCCGGTGCAATCGCCCACCTGGGTGGTGCTGGGCCAATTGGCGGCGCCTGAAGCCCCGCCCGAACTGGCCACGGCTCCTGCCCCGCCAGCGCCGTTTGCAGGGGCCACCGAGGCCTTCGGCCTGGAGAAGACCCTCACCTATGGCCGCCTGCCCGGCGGTCTGGTGATGCTGAACTGGCCACTGCACGGTAACGACTGGCATGTCGGTCTCGAACGTGCCTTTGCGGTTCCGGCAACCGGATCGCAGCAGCAATCGGCCGAAGCTGAGCTGCTGGAGGCGATGCAAGAGCACAGTCTCCAGTTCGCCGCGATGCTGGGCAACCTCAGTGGGGGCTGGCTGCAGCCCGGCAGGGTCTTCCCCACCGCTAACGAGGCGCGCCATGGCGCCCTGGATGGCAAGCAAGCGCTGGCGCTGATGCCCTACTGGCGCGAGGGCAGGCGGCTACAGGGCCAAAGCCTGGTGCTGGAGCAGCACCTGTTGCCCCAGGGGCCGGGCGCCAGCATCGCCCCCTTGCCCTTCGATGCGGCCGGCCGCTGCACGGCCATCGCCGTGGGCAACTACGCCAATGATCACCACTATCCCGGCGCCGATTGGCCCCTGGCGCCGAAAAGTTGCCGTTGGGGCGGGCGCTGGAGCGGCACCCCCTTCGCCATTCCCTATGGCGCCCTGGTGAGCCGCGATCTCACCAACCTGCTGGCCGCTGATAAGTGTCTGAGTGTCAGTCATATGGCCAATGGCGCCACCCGGCTGCAACCGCTGGTGCTGAACATCGGCCAGGCGGCTGGCCTGGCCGCTGCCCTCTGCTGCCAGGGCAACCTGCTGCCGGCGGACCTGGCGCCACGGCAGTTGCAGGAGGCCCTGATCCATGATCCTCAGGCTCCGGCGGCACCATTGCCGCTGTGGGACACCCCCTGGCACCATCCGCAGTGGCGGCAGCGGCAGTTGCGGGCGCTTGCCGATCCCAGTTGCCTTGCTGGCCACGGCCTGCTGTCAGGCGAAGCGGAACCGGCACCCTGGCAGGCAGCACCACAGCGAGGGGAACGGCTCTGGCAGGGCGAGCTGCAGCCGGACGGCAGCGGCGGCTACGGGCTGCTGGTGGCGGGCCGGCTGTGGCCGGTGATCACCCTGGAGCCGGCCCTGCATCTCTGGTTGCTGGCCCAGGAGCGACCGCGCAACGTCGTCATGCTGGGCTGCGCCAATCCCTGGGGCCCCTGGCTGCGGCTCTCGCGACTAGTTGAGCCCGCGATGTAGCGGCTGAGGAATCAGCCACGGGCTGGGGCGCGCTGGTTGTTCAGCTGTTGGCTGTTCAGCCACTGGCTGTTCAGCCGCTGGCCCGCAGGCGCAGCTGGTCTCGCAGGGAGTCCACCAGCTCCACCTGCACCAGCACCTTGTCACCCGGTTGGCTGGCGCTGGGGCAGAGGCAGGGGAAGTCGAGGCAGAGCTCCTCCAGTTGCACCAGGGCGAGATTGTCCTGGGGCCGCAGCCAGCGCAGCATCAGGCCGCGCCAGTTGGGGCGTGGATTCTGTTCGAACCACACCTGCTGCCAATGGCGCTGATCTTCGCGGCTGATGGTGATGCCTTCGCGCACCGCCCCCTCCAGGCTGCTCAGCAGCCCCGCCATCTGGGCTTCATCCAGCAGCGGCTGGCCTTCCAGTTGCAGGGCCAGCTGCCGCTGGGTCAGCAGGTCGCCATAGCGCCGGATTGGCGACGTGGCCTGCACATAGGCCGGTAGGCCGAGGCTGAAGTGGGGGGCGGGCTGGACACCGACATGGCCGCGCCCCAGGCAACGCTTGAGTGCCGCATGCCGCACCGGGCCGGGGGGCAGTTCGGCCAGCTCCTGCTCAGAGGGCAGGTTGGCGCTCTGTTGACTGCGATACGGCAGGGCGAGGGACGTGGCGAGGCCATGGGCTGCGATCACCGCCCCGGCCAGGATCATCGCCTCCGCCACCATGCTGCGGGAGGCTGACGGTTCGACCACCTCCAGCTGCGCCAGCTCCTGCTGGGCATGGATCCGGCCTTCGGCCTGCTCCATCTCCAGGGCGCCCTGCTGGCGGCGCCAGGCCCGCCGCTGCTGCATCAGGGCATGAATCAAGGCCGGAGCAGGCTCCTCCGGTGGCGCCAGCTCAATCAGCTCATCGGCATCGCCATAGGAGAGCCGGTAGGCGGGCTTCACCCAACTGCGCACCAGCTCATAGGACTGCACAGCCCCCGAGTCATCCAGCTCCACCGCCAGGCTCCAGGCGGGGCAGCGCTGGCCCTGGCGCAGGCTGAAGGCACCCGTCACCAGCGCCAGGGGGACCATCGGCAAGGTGCCCCGGGCCAGATAAAGACTGCTGCCACGGCGCCTGGCTTCGAGATCCAGGGGGCTGTCCGCGGCGATCAGCCGCCCGGGATCGGCAATGTGAATCCACAGCCGGGGACGCCCTCCAGCCGGGGCTGCTTCCAGGCCGAGGCCATCGTCAATATCGATGGTGTCGTCGTCGTCGATCGTGAACAGGTGCAGGTGGGTCAGGTCGCGCCTGTGTTGATCACCGGCCTGGGGGCTGTCGGCCTGCAGGAGCAGATGCTGGGCCTCGGCTTCAAGGTCAGCGCTGAAGCCCTGCTCCCAGGTGGTGGCTTCGAGTGAGGGCAGGTGGTGGCGAGGCCATTGCCCCAGGTCAGCCAGCAGATGCCGAATCGGGCCCGCCTCGGCGGAGCAATGGGCCTGCTGCAGCGCCTGGCGCAACGGCGCCGGCAGGGGCGTGTCGGTTTCACCGCGGGCCCAGCAACGCAGCAGCGCCAGCTCCTCGGCCTCCGTTGCCGCCAGGGCATGGGCCTCAAGCGGCTGCCGCAGCCGCAGCCGTTGATGCCAGGCTTGGCGCCGTGCCAGTACGAGATGCTCGCGGCGCTGCTGCTGGCGCAGCCGGCGGATCTCGTCGAGGCTGCGGGGTTGGATCTGGCCGAGGCGCCAACGGAAAAAGGTCTGCCCGCCGTGCAACCAGAGCCAGAGGGCAGCCCGGAGGGCTGGTTCCTTGGCCGAACCAAGCAGGTCGGCGAAATCATCCAGGTTGCTGGGTTCTGGGCTGCCAGCGGCAGTATCACCAGGAGCCGCTGGGTCGCTGCCCAACAACAGCCAGGCAGCTGCCAGTTCCCTCGCTGCCGGTAAGGCTGCCTCCAGCACCGAGGCCTGCAGGCCCCAGGGGGGCTGGACCGGTCCAGCGGCGGGTGGGGCGAAGCGATCGCCGGCGGCAATAAGATCGAGCTGCCTCAGCGGCAGGGCCAGGGGGCGAGCCGTGGCCCCCACCCGCAGAGTGGCCCTGGTGCCGCGGATCTCTTGAACAATGGCCAGCTGGGGACCACGATCGTCCACCAAGCCCACCAGATCGCCGGGCTGGGGGGCTGTGCGCATCGGAAGTTGCTGACCAGGCTGGGGCAACTCAGCCTTCGGGGTTCACGAAGGGCAGCAGCGCCACGATCCGCGCCCGCTTGACGGCATTGGTGAGATCCCGTTGCTGTCTGGCGGTGAGGCCGGTGAGACGACGGGGCAGGATCTTGCCGCGCTCGGTGATGAATTTCTTGAGCAGATCGACATCCTTGTAGTCGATCGGATCGCCGGGCTTGATCGGCGAGAGGCGCTTCTTGAAGAAGGAACTGGACATGCTGGGAAGGGGGAACGCTGGAAGGAAGAAGAGTTCAGCCAGGAACCAGGGGCAGGAGCGGCAAGGCCACCATGCCCAGAGCTGACTTGCAGCGGTGGACTGAACTGGCGGCCTGCAGGGCAGTGCTCGCATGGACCTGGACGCTGCACCGATTGCAGAGAGGGTTCAGGCAGGAGACGGGGCGTGGCCTGGGCCTGGGGCCCAGGGGATCACTTGATCTCCTTATGAACAGTGGCGCTGTTGCAATGGGGGCAGAACTTCTTCAGTTCCAGCCGTTCGGTGGTGTTGCGGCGATTCTTCTGGGTGGTGTAACGAGACACACCAGGAGAACGCTTGGCGGGGTTGGACCGGCATTGGGTGCACTCAAGAGTGACAACGAGCCGGACGCCCTTGTTTTTGGCCATGGGAAGGACGTTGCGCCGCGTGCGCGAAACGAGGTTGATCTTGCACCTTACCTCCTGACCGTTACCTTCTCCAATCTCTCTCGAGCGCTGAACCCTGGGGCGCCAACAGCCGCCGGACTCCTTAACCGGGCTCCCTAGGAGTTGCTGAACGGCTCCCTAGGATCAAAGCTCAGTGTTTTGGGTTCGGATGAGGGTCTCGCTCCAGTGGCTCAGGGAGCTGGTGCAGGTGGAGTCCCAGCAGCTGGAGCCCCTACAGCTGGCTGAACGGCTCTCGATCGCCGGCTTCGAGGTGGAGGCGATTGAGGATCTCGCCGCCCGGGCCCAGGGGGTGGTGGTGGGCTTCGTCGCCACCCGCGAACCCCATCCCGATGCCGACAAACTCAGTGTCTGCCAGGTGGAGGTCGGCGGCGCTGAACGGCTGCAGATCGTCTGTGGTGCCAACAACGTGCGGGCCGGCATTCACGTGCCGGTGGCCCTGGTGGGCAGCACCCTGCCCGCCGTGGGGCTGACGATCAAGCCGGCCGAACTGCGCGGCGTGGCCAGCAGCGGCATGATCTGCTCGCTCCAGGAGCTGGGGCTGGCCGAAAGCTCCGAGGGCATCCTCATCCTCGATGAACGGCTGGACGCGGTGCCACCCCTGGGCACACCGGTGGGCCCGGCCCTGGGTCTCGATGATCAGGTGCTGGAGCTGGCGATCACCGCCAACCGCCCGGACGGTCTCTCGATGCGGGGCATCGCCCGGGAGGTGGCAGCCATCTGTGGCGGCAGCACCTGCTTTCCGCCGGCTGCTGCTGTGGTCGCAGCCCAGCCGCTGCCCGCCAGTGCCGAGGCGCTGGCGGCGATGGAGGCCGGCGGTCTGTTCAGTGTCACGGCCCTGACGGGCGTCCAGGTGGGCCCTTCCCCCCTGTGGCTGCGGCAACGGCTGGAGCGGTCCGGTCTGCGGCCGATCAACAACGTGGTGGACATCACCAATCTGGTGATGCTGGAAACAGGCCAACCCCTGCATGCCTTTGATCGCGACGCCCTGGCGCACCTGGGCAGCGGCGTGGCTGATCCGGCTCTGATCGGCCTGCGTCAGGCGCGTCCGGGCGACAGCCTCATCACCCTCGACGGCGAACAGCGTGATCTCGACGGCGAGGCCCTGGTGGTCACCTGCGCCGATCAGCCGATTGCCCTGGCCGGCGTCATGGGCGGCCAGGGAGAATCGGTGAGCGCCGGCACCAGCAGCATCTGGCTGGAAGCCGCCGTCTTTGCCGCCCAGGCCGTGCGGCGTTCCGCCCGCAGCGTCGGCCTGCGCACGGAAGCCAGCAGCCGCTTTGAAAAAGGTCTGCCCAGCGAGGTCACCCTCACAGCGGCTGATCGGGCCGTGCAGCTCCTGGTTGAACTGGCCGGGGCCCGGGTGGAAGGGCGCTGGCTGCACCGCCGGGCCGAGGCGCCGCCGCCAGCCCTGATCCTCGAGCGCGATGCCCTCCACAATTTGCTGGGACCGGTGATCGACGACGGCGAGGAAGTGGACCTGGCGGATCTGCGGATTGAACGCACCCTCGAGGCCCTGGGTTGCCAGTTGGAGGCGATCGAGGCCGGCTGGCGCGTCCAGGTGCCGCCGGAGCGGGCCATGGATCTGCGGCGAGAGGTGGATCTGATTGAGGAGGTGGCTCGCCTGGTGGGCTACGACCAGTTCGCGGCCCACCTGCCCGATCCGCTCGAATCGGGTGGCCTCAGTCCGGAGCAGCAGGTGGAGCGCCGCCTGCGGCGGGCCCTGTGCGCCGCAGGGCTGCAGGAAAGCTGTGCCCTCAGCCTGGTGGCGGCGGCGCCGGGGCGGGTGCCCCTGGCCAATCCGCTGCTGGCGGACTACGGCCATCTGCGCGACAACCTGCATGGCGAACTGCTGCAGGCGGCGCGGCGCAATCTGCAGGCGTCCCAGCCCGGCTTCTGGGCCTTTGAGATCGGCCAGGTGTTCCACCCCGGCCCGGGCGAAGCCGAGCAAACGACCCTGCTGGTGGGGGTGATCAGCGGTGGGCGGCGCTCCGAGCTGTGGAGCAGTAGCGGCAAGCCCCAACCGCTGGATTACTACGAGGCCCGAGGCGTGCTGCAGGGCCCTCTGGACGCCCTGGGCATACCGGTGGAGGATCGCCCCCTGCAGAGCGCTCCGGCCGGCGAATGGCTGCATCCGGGGCGCTCCAGCGCCTTGCTGATCGAAGGCCGCAGCGGTGGTTGGTTCGGCCAGCTCCATCCAGCCCAGGCCGAAGCCCTCGACCTGCCCGAAGCCACCTATGTGTTCCAGTTGCAGCTGGAGCCGCTGCTGGCGGCGGCTACCCGTCGCCAGCGCTGGCAGCCGGCCTACAGCCCATTTGCCACCGTGCCGGCGTCCGAACGGGACCTGGCCTTGGTGGTGCCACGGGATGTGGCCACCAGTGCCCTGCTGGGCGCCATCCGCAAAGCCGGCAAACCACTGCTGGAGCAGGTGGTGCTGGTCGATCGCTATGAGGGCAGCCAGGTGGAGCTCGGCTGCTGCAGCCAGGCCTTCCGGTTGCGCTACCGCGACAGCGCCCGCACCCTCACGGACGAAGAGGTGGAACGGGCCCACCAGAAGGTGCGAATCGCGGTGGAACGTCAGTTCGCCGCGCGACTGCGCAGTTAGGTCCTGCGCTCCAGCACCGCCAGGGCCTCGATGTGGCTGGTGTTGGGGAAGAAGTCGATCGGCTGCACCGAGCGCGCCGTGTACACCTCGGCGCAGAGCAGGCCGAGATCACGGCTGAGGGTGGCCGGATCACAGCTCAGGTACAGCAGCCGCCGTGGCGGCGTGGCCAGAATCGCCGCCATCACGTGCGTTTCCAGCCCCTTGCGTGGTGGATCGAGCAGCAGGGCCTCCGCCGAATCCAGCAGGGCCGGCAGGGCTGCAGCGACGGCGGCGATTTCAAACGTGGCCCGATCGCTGAGGTTGTTGCCAGCCGCATTGAGCTGGGCCAACGCCACGGCGGGCGGATGCTGCTCGATGCCATGCACCCGCCAGCCGGCGGCCGCCAGGGGCAGGGAGAAGGTGCCGATGCCGCAGAAGGCATCGAGCAGCAGGGAATCCGTGTTGGTTGCTGGGTCCTGGCTGCCACCCAGCCCTTGCAGTAGCAGGGGCACCAGCCGCTCCGCCTGGGTGGTGTGGACCTGGAAAAAGGTGTCGGCCGCGATGTGGTAGTTCAGTCCGGCGAAGGACTCTGACAGCCAGCCGCGGCCCGCCACCGTATAGGTGTTGGGCCCGAACAGCTGATTGGTGGGACGGGGCTGGAGGTTGAGACTGACGCCGACCACCTCGGGCCAGCGCTCCATCCAGGATTGGGCCAGCACCTCGAGGCCATCGAAGTCCTGATGGCTGGCGATCAGGGTGATCAGCACCTCGCCGCTGTGATGACCCACCCGCAGGGCCAGATGCTTGAGACCACCTTCGCTGAGGCCATGGCGATCGACCGGCCAGTCGCTGGTTTCCAGATCCCGCTTGAGCGGCGCGATCAAGGCGTCGATCCGCGGGTCGAGCACCGGGCAGCGGTTCATGTTGACGATCCGGTGGCTGCCGCGGCGGTAATAGCCGGCCTTGAGATGGCCGTCTTCGCTGCGCTCCAGCGGGATCACGGCCCGATTGCGATAGCCCAGGGGCCGATCCGACTCCAGCAAGGGCAGCACCTCGGGACTGAGGCCGGCGATTCGCTGCAGCGCCTGTTCCAGCGATCGCTGCTTCCATTGCTGCTGCCCTTCATCGCTGAGTGGCTGCAGGCTGCAGCCGCCGCAATGGTCGGCCAGGATGCAGGGCGGGCGGCGGCGCTGGGGTGAGGGCTGCAGGATGCGGCGCAGATCAGCGTGCAGCTGGCGGCGACGCTCGGGCAGAAGCCTGACAGCGACACGATCACCAGGCAAGGCCCCGTCCACGAATACGACCCGGCCATCGAGCCTGCCGATGCCACGGCCGTCATGGGAGAGGTCCTGGATCTCCAGTTCGACGTCGGTCGCTGAAGCGTTCTGCTGAGTCATGTCATCGTCCACCGGGCTTGACCCTATCGGCAGCCGTGCAAAGGGGCGTTACACCTTGCACGCCAAAGCCCGTTCCGCCGACACCACTCGATAAGATCGCTGGGTCTGTGGTCGCTGCAATGAGCGTCGTTCGCGATCTGATCCTCCAGGCCGATGATCAGCTGCGGTATCCCACCGGCGGCGAGTTGCGCTCGATGGTGGATTTTCTTTCGGGAGGAGCCAGGCGCCTTGGGGTGGTCCGGGTTCTCACTGAAAACGAGAAAAAAATTGTTGACGAGGCCGCCCGGCAGCTGTTCATCCGCCAGCCCGACTACGTGGCTCCCGGTGGCAATGCCTTTGGCCAGAAGCAACGGGCCCAGTGCCTGCGGGACTACAGCTGGTATCTGCGCCTGGTCACCTATGGGGTGCTGGCCGGCAGCACCGAGATGATCCAGCAGATTGGCCTGGTGGGTGCCCGGGAGATGTACAACAGCCTCGGCGTTCCCTTGCCGGGCATGGTGGAAGCCATGCGCACCCTCAAGGAGGCGGCCCTGGTGTTGCTCAGTACCGACGATGCCGCGCTGGCGGGCCCCTATTTCGACTTCCTGATTCAGGGGATGCAGACCACCACCTGAAACCGGGCATGGACGGGTGAGTCCCAAGCTGCACCAGCCAATCTGATTGCAGGGCGGCTTCAGGTCGCCCTTTTTGCTGCAGCAGTAGCGCATGGCCCCTCGCTCGCTTGGTGCGCAGCTCGGGCCTGTCTCGCGTGCAAGATCGCTTGCTTTGTTCACGGATTTGATCGAGCCAGGCAGCCGCGATGCCTGCACGGCTGTAGCAGCCGGATTCCGGATGGCATCGCCGCGCCGGCACCCGGGCCCCGATGTTGTTGGGCGATCACTGGCCAACAGGCTCCTGGTGACGCCAAGCCCGGAACCCCTGGCCCAGAGCGCTGCAGACAGGACAGGCTCCTAGCAAGGGTCTCGGATTGGACCTGTGATAAGACCTGCATGGCGTCTTGGTTGGGAATCCTGAGACCAGGATTTTTCTGGCGCTGTCTCAGGCGTCGCCATCTGGATGTCCGATGAAGCCAGAGCCCTGAGCGGCCTGGACCAGCAAGAGCGCGAAATGAATCAGGCTTGCCGTGACGGCAGCGGGCTTTCAGCGAGTTTCAGAAATACTAAATAAGACGCAAAATGAGACTTATTGTCAGACCTACCTGAGATAACAAAGCAAGCTTGGGGCTGTACCAGGCGATCCCGCCATCGATCCATGTGTCGCGATAGTCCCAGAAAAGACTGTTGCTAAGACCAGTAATAGGTCTAATTCGAGACAGCTGTTAAGGCTGATAATGGGATTAGTTCAAGACAGCGATAACTTGCGGTTGGGCGAGCAGGACGGCGGCAGCGATCGTCGATCTGGTCCGCGGCCGGCGAATTCCCGGGTTGCTGACCAGAGCAATTGCAGCCCACAGTTTTTGCGTATCTGTCGCTTAAGCAGATACGCAAGATTTACAAACCTAGCTGCTGCAGTACTTCTGGAATCGTGTCCATGCCAGTTTCCAGGCTTCTGGACAGGATTGGCAGCCGTGGACAAGGCCAGCCCTGGGGTTGAGGCAGCAACAACAGGAGCGCTGATCGTCGGCAGCTGGGTGGTGGGCGGCAAGCGGCACTCGGTGCGTTGCACGCCAAATCATCGATTTTTCAAGGTCTCCTTTGTCTCAGTTGAGGCAGACACCTGGTCTAGGTGCGAGGCTTGAATGAGACCAAAAAGACGAACTTGCGGCTACTTAGTCGCAGTTGCGACTCTCTTATGGTCTTGATTTAGGACACAGATGGGATTAGCGAAGTGGGGCCCGGAGCCCGGCTGGCGACGCCGGTGGCGCCCGGCTGGATCACCGCTGGTCAAGCTGGGCGGTTGGAGGGTGGTCCAGGGTGAGCGCTGACAGATGACCAGGGGGAAGGAATATTCAGTATCACAATTCTCTCACGAGACCTAGTTTGGGACCAGCCAAGAGACTCGGATTTGCGTATTGAGACTCAGGTTGGAGCCTGGGGGCAAAGCTGGAAGAGTCGCTGCTGGCGGCCCAGCGGAGCGCTGTCGCCAGGTTGTAGCAAGACAAGGCGGCCCGGTGCTCACCGGTTGGCGCCAGAGCCGTGGACCAGTCCATTCCCGATGAAGGCACAAACGCCGCCTTTCCCGGGTTGCCCAGAGCCGCAAGCGCAAAAGTCTGGCCCAGTCTTGACTTTGGAGTTGGCCGAGATCAGCGGCGGAGCTTCTTGCCTAGGCATTGGCCTGAAAACCTGTCGCGGCAGGGTTCCGCCGTGTCTTTGCCACTCGGCACCCCAGCATTCATGGGCTGTTGCACGGCCGGAGAGCGCGATCAGCTCCTCTGAGGGCTTTTCAGCCGTCGCCCGACCAAGGGCCCATCAAGTCGTATTACTAGTCTTGTATTAGAATCATCTCTAGACTTACTGTAAGACTTGATTGAGATGACTGAATCCGATGCTGGCGCTGGCGACGGGGTCTAGTTGTGGGGGCCAGCTCGCCTTGGGCCCCATGTGGCCTTGTTCGTCTCAGGGCCACGGTTGAGGCGAGGGCCAGGGCCAGCGACATCAAAAATCCGGCGCCATCGGCGCCGCCGGCAACGCCGGGACGCAGAAGACCTGAAGCCCCATAATAGTCTCAGTTGTCTAATATGCGACGCTTTGGGAGACCAGGGACGAGTCTCGCCTAAGACGGCTGGCGACTTCAGTCTGGTGCGGGGCGATGGCGATACAGCTCCTTGAGCAGCTGATAGGCCTCGTTGATCCGGCGCATGGCCTCCACCGAGCCACCGGCATCCGGATGATGGCTCAGGGCCAGCTCACGGTAAGACTCACGAATCTGGGGCAGCGACAGGTGCTTGCCTGGATCCGTGGGCAGCTTCAGCAACTTGAGCGCACCCTGGATCGTCATCGTGTGCTCCAGGGTCTGGAAGGAGCGGCCCCGGCCGCGTCGCCGGAAGCGATGCACGAAACGGCGAATCAAGGTGGGCAGCCGCAGCGTCAAGGTGGCAGGGCTGAACGGATCTTCCAGTACGCCGGCGATGACCAGCACCCGCTCAAAACTGGGAGCTTC
Source organism: Cyanobacteriota bacterium (assembly GCA_026389335.1). Classification (GTDB taxonomy): domain Bacteria; phylum Cyanobacteriota; class Cyanobacteriia; order PCC-6307; family Cyanobiaceae; genus Cyanobium. The sequence goes on from JAPLIB010000095.1 coordinate 22,672, forward strand.
CTCGCTCCATTCCGGCACGCATTCCCGCATCACTTCGCAGGCGGTCGTCCAGGTGAACAGGCGCCCCTCGCTCTGATCCGACTGGGGCCAGATGTCATGGGCGAGCCAGATCATGGCGTTCTCCAGCACCGTGGCATTGGGGGGTTGGCCATACACGGTGATCCAGTGATCCCGGGCCTCCTGCAGGGCCTGCTGGATCAACTCAGGCGCCACCTGCAGGGGCGCTACGCCCAGTCCTGGGCCCGGACGCCGGCTGGCATCCAGATCGCGCTTGAGTTTGCTGGTGCGGTTCTGTACAAATCCAGGGAGGTCAATCCCGCCAACACCAGCGCCGCTTCCCCCAGGGCTGCGGCTGCGATCCGCCCCGGACTCCCGGCTGCTCTGCTCGGGCGCCAGCGGCTCGAGCGCGCTCCGATCGACCAACACCAGAGCCACCTGGTCATCCAGCTCGCCATCGGCATCACGGCGCTCGGCCACGGCCGCCAGGTCGTCCGGCAGCTCATCGTCATCCGCCTCGCCATCGCCGAAGACCTGTTGCAGCAGGCGTTCGAGCACGGCACCCCGGTGCTTCAGGCCCCACTCGCGGCGCAATCGCTCGAGCTGCACCACCGTCTGCCTCGGCAGCGAGACGCTGGTGCGTTGCCATATTTCGGGGGCTTCACCCACCACCACGCTGTTCCTCGCTCAGGCCTGGCTCATGGCTGCTGCCACCCCTGCATCACCCGTTGCTGGGCTTCCACAGCCCGACGGTAACGATCGACAAGGGATTCGTCAGCTCCCCTGGAGCCGCCCAGGCCACTGGGCGTGATCAGCTGGACTGCGGGCGTGATCCGCCCCCTGCCCTGGGAGGAGGGAAGGGCGGGCGGCGGTTGCACCCAGGTGGGAATCGCGGCGGGACGCAGGATCTCAGGTGGCGGTACCAGGGGCAGCGCCGGCGGTCGGAAGCGTCTGGGGGCCGTGGCATTGATCGCTGGCCGCGCCGCCGGCGCCCCAGCCGGGTCAGGCTCCGCCCCAGCTGGGGCGCCCGGCACCGGCGGGGGGCCGCTGGGTTTGACGGCCCGGCTGGCATTGAGCCGGGCCAGCTCCTGCTGCCGCTGTTGCTCCTGCACCTGGGCAAGCTGGCTGGCGGGCACGATGCTGAGCAGATGGCCCGGTGTGGCATCAGCCGGATACACCATGCTCACCCGCAGGGGATAGGCAACCCCAGGCCGCAGATTGATCTGTCCGAGCGAGAGGCTTTCACCGGATCGCAGCCCAACATGCACCTCCCGCAGGCCCTCCTCGGAACGGATCTGGATCGAGCCCCGGAAAGCGGTGAAGTTTCTTCCCCCCAGCGGTGAGGGATGGCTCATCACCAGGTCATAGGGTCCATTGCCGCGCAGGTTGAAATCAACGTCAAAACGCACTCCATAGGTGCCGATGTTATCGAGGGATGAATCCAGCATGCGACTGGACAGGGGGTTGACCTGAATGTCTCTGGTGCCGAAGTTGTGGCGGTCGGTACTGGTGAAGGGAACGTGCAGCGGGCCCTGATTGCTGAGATCATGGCTGATACTGGCCTGATAGGAATCGCCGATGGCGACGCCACCGACGCGAGAAAAAACAGCTCGACGATTGATTTCATTGATGCGATCGAGATACACCCGCCCCGGTGCCAATCGACCCTGGTCCAGCACGGAAAGAATCTGGTAATCATTTCCCGGATTGTTTGCGGCGGCTACGACCGCGATCTGGAAAGGACCATCGCTCCTGCCCTTGAGCAGGGCATTGGCGATGCCAAGGGCAGGCAGTTGGGTCTGGAAGAGCACAAGCCGCGATCGGGCTGGAATGGTGATCTCATCACTGAGGCGTGAATCGAGCTTGCCACGCAACATCTGAACGGCGGTGGCATCACCGGGTCCCGTATTCCAGGGCCTCGGACCGAGTGGTTTGACGCCCATCAGGTTGTTGGCCAGATAGGGGGCTTCAAAACTGTTGCGCACAGCGCCGCTACTGAAGCGGATGTGCACGGGGACCGTACCTGGATTGATCAGAATGGCCGCCAGAGTGAGCTCAGCGCGGCGCTGCGAGGCCGAGATCGAACCACGGGCCGGTGGAAAGAACTTGTGGTGCAAGTGCATTCCAAATTCACCATTGAAGGTGTAAACGGCATTGCGCAGGGGCGCACCGGTTTCGGCCGTGTAGGCCACGCCAGGCGCGGTATTGATCAAGATGCCAGGGCCTTCCACCTCTTCCGGTTGGTTGGAGTGCAGCACGGGCACAGTGTTGAACTGGCCGTTCAAGGGGCGGGCGCTTTGGCCGGCCATCAGGGCCACGTAGGCATGGCCAGCGGAAACGCTGAGAATCAGGGGTCCACCGATCAACAGACCCACCAGGGGCCCAAGGCAGCCAGTGGGGCGGACCACACGCAAACAGAGAAAGGGCGACTGGAAGGGGAAGGAGCGCTGATCCACTCCATCCTGCCGGAGGTGCTGGTCCCGGCCGATAGCGAGTTTGATCATGCCTGCTCCCCCCCTCCCCTGGGGTTGCCAGCGGACGACTCTCCATCGGACCACTCCCCATCGGAGCGCCGCACTGGCTAGAACAAAGGACCCCAGCAGCGTCCCGTGGAGTGGTGTAACTCAGGAGGAGCAGCCCCGGCGTAGCCGGGGCTGACGGCTCGCCTCCCTCAGTTCTCTGTTGTGGCAATGGGTGGGCCGGTCTGTGACCCTGTTCGGAGCACAACCACCAAACC